>NZ_FOMR01000022.1 GCF_900112705.1 Lentibacillus persicus | reverse complement strand
TTCATACGAATAGGTAAGGGTTTGAAGTTATCGCTCCCTTTTCCCCTCGCCCACACCGTACGTGAGGCTTTCACCTCATACGGCGTTCCAACTAGTCCAATTCACTCAGTTCTATGTATTGTGAAATGAAGCTGTTTATCCTAATTTAAGATTAAGTCATTTTCGCATTGTTTCCGTAATTCATTTACCTTTTGAATTTGCTTTTTGCTAAGCTCCAAAATTTTGATTAGAGTTTTGATTTTCTCATTGTCTTTTAAATGTATCAACCGATGAACGGACTCATGTAATATAATCAAATTTGAGTATGCGTCATCCTTTGAGTGCTGATACGGATTTTTATGATGACAATGCCAATCATGTTTCTCCAGCTCTATACCAGTTATGGCACATTTACCATATTGGGCAATAAACTTACTAATGCGATTGTCGTTATACTCAATCGTTCGATTTGGAATAAAGTTTTTCATGACATGAGCTAAAACATTTTTATCAATCGCCTTAAGATTATGATGTATTTTGTCGCGCCCTTTTACCGTATAGTTACAGATATCTTGGGGAAAACATAGATTTGTTTTGTGCCTTTGGGCATGAATAGGGACAAGTACCATATTCTTTATTTTGTAAAGTTTTGCTTTACAGCCTTTATAACGTTTTTGTAATGTTGCAGTCATGTGAGAAAATGTTGCTTCTTTTCTAAGATCCTTTAGTCGATTATATTGCGTCTTGTTTAAATAGGAGGCCAACTCACTTAAATTGTTCATGATTTCAGTTGCTGGTGCATAATAATTTTGAATCCCCATTACAACAGTGTTATAGTGCCATACTGTTTCATTGCATGGTTTTTTCTGAATTGCTTTTATAGAATCCTTAATTTTAATGTGTGCGTTGGACTTAGCTTTTTTCGTCATATTCGATTGGGCAACATGCCCAAACCTGGTTTTACCTTTTCTTTTTACTTTGAAAGAAAATCCAAGGAATTCTGACGAATTCTTCTTCAAGTTAACGACCTTTGATTTTTCCTCACTTGTCTCAAGGTGTAGTCTGGTTTTAAGGAAATCCTTAATGGCATAGTTCATTTTGATAGCTTGTGAGCGAGTGCGGCATAGTACCTTAAAATCATCTGCGTATCTAACGATGTAGCATTCTTTCAGCTTTGATTTTTTGAGTGCTTTTACTTTACTTCCATTATGTTTGTAATTATAGTTGCTTTGAAACGTTTCCCATTGATCACTAACCCACCAATCAAGCTCATTTAATACAATGTTTGAAAGCAGAGGTGAAAGGATGCCGCCTTGCGGGGTTCCTTTTGTCGGTACACCTTCTCCTTCAATCTCAGCTTTCAATAACTTGGATACGATGGAAATTA
>NZ_FOMR01000009.1 GCF_900112705.1 Lentibacillus persicus | reverse complement strand
CTGTCCTTAGTACGAGAGGACCGGGATGGACACACCGCTGGTGTACCAGTTGTTCCGCCAGGAGCACAGCTGGGTAGCTACGTGTGGCAAGGATAAGTGCTGAAAGCATCTAAGCATGAAGCCCCCCTCAAGATGAAACTTCCCATCACGTTAAGTGAGTAAGATCCCTCAGAGACGATGAGGTTGATAGGTCCGAGGTGGAAGCGTGGCGACACGTGGAGCTGACGGATACTAATCGATCGAGGACTTAACTAACCCACAACCACGTTGAATGTCGACTAACGCTCTTATTTAGTTTTCAGGGTGCAAACTCTAAAAAATTCACAAGGAAGTTCGGTTAAAATCGTTCACATCCTGTGAACAACACCGAACGACCTAAGTTGTGCAAGTCTGGTAGCGATAGCGGAGAGGTCACACCTGTTCCCATGCCGAACACAGTAGTTAAGCTCTCCAGCGCCGATGGTAGTTGGGGTCTGACCCCTGCAAGAGTAGGACGCCGCCAGGCATTTTACTATATTTTTTGCTTTTAAGCTTAATAACAGCACGTCTATCTGAATCAAGAAGGCTTGCAACACGCTGATGATAACTGGTATAGTGATAATACCTTACATATTTTAACCTATTCCACAGTAGCTCAGTGGTAGAGCGGTCGGCTGTTAACCGATTAGTCGCAGGTTCGAATCCTGCCTGTGGAGCCATTTTTATGCTTCCATAGCTCAGTCGGTAGAGCGCTTCCATGGTAAGGAAGAGGTCGCCGGTTCGAGTCCGGCTGGAAGCTCTTCTCGCAAAAGGCTTTTGCCAAATTTAGGGCAAGAGCTTTTTTAAATTCTTCTAAACAAACTTCTAACATGCGTTTACACGCACACCAAGACGCTTAACTTGTCTGCTTTTTCATTCGTTGTCGGCGTTTTTCTTCCTTTATAATAGGTCGCCCAATCGGCTCAAAACCCGTTTCTCAATACTTCCTGTAATTCCTTATCCATTCATAAAAGTTATCTCGATTACGAATACCGATATGTTCATTTGAGGTATGACAATAAAACTCAAGACATAAATAGATTACGATCATAATAAACGTATGAAGAAAAAATTAACTGGCAAAAGTCCGGTCCAATACCGTAACCTCACCAGTCAATTAGCTGCATAATATATACTCTAACTTTTGTAGCACCTCGGACTCCAAGGGGGACAGTCCCCCGACCGGGGACTGTCCCCCCAAACCATTAATCTTCACTCTCTGTTTCTTCGTCCTTTTCTAGATGATTTTCCGGTATGTCGTCTTCCATATGCATATCCTCATCGAGTTCCTTACCAAAGTCATCATTCATTTCATTTTCAGTGGGTTCAATGTCTATACCGTTATACTCTTCCTGATTTATTGGTGTTTCATTCTCGACCGGGGTTTGTTCTTCGGCTGTACCGCCACAAGCCGTAACAAGTGATAATGCTAAAATAGGGGCACCTAATTTGGATAGAATTTTCGTCGTCATCTACAATCCTCCTCGTCTTGTCATAGCTAACTTCTTCAAGATAGCCTAACCATTTTTTATGAAGTCATACGAAAAGAATCGCTTTTAAGATGTTTTTTCACTTATGTATTGGTAAAATAATCTATACGTAAGCATTTTTCTTTTAAAAAGAAAAAGCGCTCTACCACGCACTTTTCGAACCAAAAGCACATTCCTCTTTGAAAGGTCAATGTGCTTTTATTGGATGGTCATAAAAAGGCTAAAGCCGAACAAGACAGCTCCCTAATTCTGCTCTCTCATACAAGCGATCCGCCATTTTTACTGTAGTCGATGATTCCTTCTGATGCTCGATAAGCAAGTGCTCCTAACGTTTCAGTCGCATTGTAACCACTTTGATGGGGGTATGCTGAGCCACCGACGACAAACACATTATCCGCTTCCCACATTTGTAGATAAGAATTGACAGCTGACGTTTCAGGATCTGCTCCCATGATGACACCGCCTGTATTATGTGTCGCTTTGTATTCTGTTATGTCATAATGTTCCATTGATTCATTCTCAGAGACATGCGTTGCTCCCATTTCCTGCATGATTTTCTTCGTTTGTTCATTCAGGAAGTGACCTCGTTTTCGATCAGAATCCGAATAATCGAACGTCATCCGAATAAGTGGATAACCGTGTATATCTTTGTATGTCGGATCTAAATCCAAATAATTATTCACATGCGGCAAACATGCGCCATACGTATAAACATTGATTGACCGGTTAAAGTATTTAATCGACTG
Organism: Lentibacillus persicus; assembly: GCF_900112705.1. Classification (GTDB taxonomy): domain Bacteria; phylum Bacillota; class Bacilli; order Bacillales; family Amphibacillaceae; genus Lentibacillus; species Lentibacillus persicus. The sequence goes on along the minus strand of NZ_FOMR01000009.1, from coordinate 156,644 downwards.
TTCTTTAAATTCTTTTCCCCATTTTGGTGTGCCAGGTGGAACTTGATTGTTAGCAATTGGTCTTTTTGCATATTGTCCCATGAGTATGTTACCACCGTGCAGGAAGTCAAGATCTGTATGATCAAAGTTATCTGCATTAAAATTATCTATTGTCGCAGCCAGCCCGCCCGAGCCCATGGCAAGGTTAAACTTCTTATCATCGAAAAACCCGTCCGTACCTACGATCACTTGGTAACAGTAATTCTTTCCGACCGTCCCCCGTTGTGTTTCGGGATTATATGGCGTGCCAAGTTCTGAAGCGAGCAACAAGCGTGTATTATTAAACGTATAACTTGTTAGTGCAACAACTTCTGCCGGTTGTTCAAATCGCTCACCTGTACGCCTGTCCACATACAGAACGCCTGTTGCTTTTTCCCCGTCATGCAACACTTCGATTACTTCAGAATTAGGGCGAAGTTCAAAGTTCCCGGTAGCTTCCGCGGTTGGAATAACCGTTACGTTTGGACTCGCTTTTGCCCCGTACTCACAGCCGAACCGTTCGCAAAACCCATTATATTGACAAGCGGCTAACTGCTGGCCATCTGGATTTTCATAAGGCTGAGAGTTATTAGCTGCAGGCATGACAAACGGATCCAGTCCCATATTTGACGTTGTTTCTATAAATAGATCCATCGCTGGCGTGCTTTTCATTGCCGGATTTGGAAAGGGCTCCGAGCGTTCTCCACGAAGCGGGGTCTCGTCAGCCGAAATACCAGCCATCTTCTCAAATTTTACATAGTATGGCTCGATTTCGTCATAGGTGATTCCCCAATCCTGGATAGTTAATCCATCAGGTATTTTGTTCTCCCCGTATTTTTCAATTGTGTTTGATCTGATTTCAAAATCATAGGGTGAATAGCGATCTGTCAGCCCATTCCAATGCGTGCCGGCACCCCCAACACCCTCACCTAACAGAAAAGACCCGAATTGACGCATTGGTAGCGCCCGTTGATTGCGATTATTTCTGAATGTTAGTGTTTGTCTGGATAAATCCTGCCCATTTTCATATCGCAGTGCATAACGGAGCTCATCATGTTTCATCGAAAAATCTTCAGTTCTGCGATTTCTGCCACGCTCTAATCCGACAACTTTTAATCCTGCTTTACTGCACTCAGCAGCTATAATACCACCTGTCCAACCTACACCTACTGTTACAACATCTGTTTTAGGAAGTTTCGTAACCATAACCATTATACACTCCTTTTTCAACTATTCACGTCTTGCAGCCCCGATGGCACGGTCCTATTTATTCCGCAGTTCAAACACGTCCGTTTAATTATGTGTTAAATGTATCATGCAAGCTTGCTGGTTCAATCTCAATAAAGTCTTCGGATTTAATTTGATCTGTATAACTCAACTGCACACCTGGATATTCTTTCATTCGCCAGCCTTGCATATCTTTATTTCCACCATAAAGCGGATCTGCATAAGCTCCCTCAAAAGTCAACGTACGTAAAAGCTCAAAGAAGAGGCTGGAGGAAATAACAGACATATTCACTTCATTATCATCAAAAGCCATTAGCACCTCATCTTGCTGTTCGGCTTCTAATTCTGTAAATCTTTGATTAAAGGTCGATTGACTATACTTTTCCAGTGCTTCAATTCCTAAATCGAAAACTTCATGATACTTTAATTGCGATTGATAACCTTGATTCGGCTCCCCTTTATAGAAAGGTCCTTGCCTGTACTCTCTCGCGTTGATTCCCCACAATCCTGCCAGTTGATGGTCAATATAGTAAGGCACGCCTAACCCAATCGCACCCGGTCCATTCTCATCTTCGGGAAAAATTCGCTCCGTTGCTTGCGACAATATATCGAAATTCGCTCGATTCTTGAAGTATTGTAATGCCTGATCATGCTGTTGTGTTCCCTCGGTTGCAACGTCAGAATCCGTTTCTTTGTTCCAAAGTTCACTCCCGATGACGCCGCCTAAAACACTGCCACCAATCAAACCACCCGTTACATAACCGGATTTTTTAAGAAAATCCCTCCGCGTAGTTGCTTTATTTTTTTCCTTTTTTTCAGCCATCTTTTAACCCTCCTGTAAAGTAAAATAGTTATCGTAACGAAAATGAATATTACCATCGTTAACCATTTAAAAAAAATTAAACATCACTTGTCGAATTATGTTGAGCAGGCGACACACGACTAGGTCTACATTTATAGTCTGACAGGGATGCTTCGAAATTGAGTGAATACAATCGAGCGCTGTGGGGGAGACTAATATACCAGAATGACACTTTCGGGTTGAAAAATCAGCGATTGGCAGGCAGGTTAAAAGATTAACAAGAAAAGGACACATAACTTTCGGAATCGGAGGTGGGAGCATGGGGCTTTCAACAATTGGTATTCCCGGTTTAATTCTAATTCTCCTATTAGCACTAATCATTTTCGGGCCAAGAAAGTTACCCGAGATTGGCAGTGCATTTGGACAGACCCTTCGCGAATTTAAAAAATCAACAAACGCCATCATGGACGACGAAGAAGTACCAACAGAAACCAGGGACAAAGGGACAGATTCCTCATACCGGAAAAAGTAGTTAAAGGGACGGCAGAGAGGACGGTAAACGCTTGATCCAATTAGGGTGGAGCGTTTTTTGTGTTGAAATACTATATTTCGGTTTTCCTAACCAAATAAAAACAGAGACATAAGTATGCTTATGTCCCTGTCATACCTTTCTATTAAGTCCGGTTCCAGAAACGTTGCTGAGCAATGGCTTTTACGAAATCATCGGCAAAGTTTTGGTTATTGGCGGCAAAGATAACGCCTGCCAGATTATTCGCATTTGAGGATTGAATGTATTCGCTGCCGGTTGTTGCTACGCCGATGGGTTTATAGCGTTTATAAGCATCATTGACGAAATCGAGCATGTTTTGAGTGAATTTAGCTTTATTCTCAGCTCTTCCGCCTACCACATACAATGAGTCATACAGAACAGGATAGGTTGTTTTAAATGTTTCATTCACTTCAATTTTCATGCCGTCTGATCCGGTAATGGTTCCGAGTTTTTCGCTGACAATTTCCATAAATACTCCGCAATGATGCAGGTGATCGAGCGTTCGTTTGACTTCTTCACTGTTGAAACCGTCATCGATGAGCACGCCGACCTTCTGAGTCGCGGCATAATGCGGTGTGTTTGCCTGGCTGATCGATGGTGAGCTCTTTGTCACATCTACATTTGTGCCTTTTGGCGGTTCGACGCCGATATTATCGGCAATGGTGCACGCCATTTCACGATCGACGTTTGCCCACATCTCCACATTTTGCTGTCGGACGGACTTACTTTTGACATAACCGAGATGAAAAATGAATGTATCAGTCAGGTCCTGCTTTTCGACTTGGGATAAGCTGTTCCAGAAAAGCCGGGCTTGTGTGAAGAAATCAAAGAATGACGCGCCAGGTCGGTCCCGTGTAATATGCCCTTCGACGTCACCGGGATAGGCCGTGTAGCCGCCTTCTTCAGGCGAGGCTTCTGCCGGTGTGTTGCCTGCTAAAGAATTTTCATGGTAATGGACCGAATCAACATCAATCCGGTGTCTCAGATAGCTTTGCCGCAGATTATAGTTTTTCTCGACAATTGGCTTGTTAACCGGAAGATTTTCAAAGTTGGCCGAGTGGTGGCGGTGCAGTTCAGTGTCCCGGTATGCCATGGCCCTTGGCTGCAAAACAGGATCATTGGTGAAATCGATGCCGGGGACGACGTTTGCTGGGTCAAAAGCTGACTGTTCCTCTTCGGCAAAAAAGTTGTCAACGAGCCGATTCAACGTCATTTTACCAATCACTTGAACAGGGACTTCTTCCTCGGGCCATAATTTTGTATCATCGAGCACATCAATGTGAAACTTATGTTCATCTTCCTCGCTGACCATCTGTACGCCCAGTTCATATTCCGGATAAAAGCCTTTCTCAATCGCTTCAATAATATCCCGCCGGTGGAAATCCGGATCGACACCCCCGATAATATTTGCTTCATCAAGCAGCAGTGAATGCACACCAAGTTTAGGAATCCATTTAAACCGTACAAACGTTGATTTGCCGTTTTCATTTATAAAACGGAATGTATTGATTGGCCAGCCTGCCATCATGCGCCAGCTTCTCGGACGTCCCCGCATGGACATCAGCCACATCACCATATGCGCCGACTCCTGATTATTGGCAACATAGTCCCAGAAATTATCATGCGCAACGGTCGCTTGCGGCACATGGGTGACCGGGTTTGGTTTGGCAGCATGGGTGACGTCCATAAATTTCATGCCGTCTGCGAGGATAAACACAGGAAATTGAAGCGCCAGCATATCGTAGTTCCCTTCCTGCGTGTAAAACTTAACGGCGAATCCGCGAATATCAACCGCCGTATCCTTCGACCCCCGATTGCCGATGAAGTTGGAAAACCGGCAAAATACCGGCGTTTTGCGACCGGGCTCCTGCAAAAAATGCATGCGCGTCACGTGCCGCATTGACTTGTAAGCTTCAAAATCACCATACACACCAAACCCTCGGGCATGCACAACTTTTTCCGGAATGCGCTCCCGGTTGAAATGCGTCTGTTTTTTATAAAAGTGGAAATCCTGCAACAAACCGGGCCCGCGCCTTCCAGCCCTTAAACTCCACCGATCGTTGGAAACTCTCGTGCCTGCATCCGTCGTCATTTTCTTGCCCGGACCGGTATTTTGTTCACGGTATTGATCAAGCTGCTCCTGTTTAGGATTGTGGCCGCGTTCATTTTGCTCGTTTGCGGATTTATTCTCATCTTTGTGTTCGTTCTCGTCCATGGAATCACCCATCCTTATCGATAGAAATTTTGCTCCACTGCTATCTATATTTTCGAGAGGGCAAAATTATTCAATATTTTCAAGCGGGCGAAGAAAATCTTTGCGAAAAAACTTAAACAATCGATGAAGCTGCCGATATAAAGGTTAAGATCATCATGGAAGATGATCATACACTAGCATTTCACAAGGACAGGTCTTGCTAGTAAAACAAAAAACACGGAGGTAGATCGATTATGCAAATTAATCACAACATTGCGGCGCTGAATACGCAAAATCAGCTGGCGCAGAACAACAAGGCGACACAAGGAAACCTGGAAAAGCTTTCCTCAGGGCTTCGCATCAACAAAGCAGGCGACGACGCAGCAGGCCTGGCAATTTCCGAAAAAATGCGCGGACAGATTCGCGGGTTGGAAATGGCCGAGAAGAACGCGCAGGACGCCATCTCAATGACCCAGACGGCAGAAGGGGCTTTGAATGAATCACACGCTATCCTGCAGCGTATGAATGAACTGGCCGTTCAAAGCGCGAACGATTCAAATACGCAGCAAGAACGCGACGCACTACAAAATGAAATTGACCAATTAACTGAGGAGTTAAGTCGCATATCTGAAGAGACACAGTTTAACGGAAAAAACTTGATAAATGGCGATTTAAGTGGCGAAGGTGAATTAACTTTTCATATTGGTGCTAATGAAGGGCAAAATATATCAGTTGGAATTGATGATATGAGTGCCGAGGCACTGGGCGTGAGTGGCTTAACAGAACTTGAATCTGCTCAAGAAGATATCGAAATTGATGGTGAGTCTTTTACTGAAGAAACTGTCTATAAAAATGGTGACGATATAGTGGCCGTGGAGGTTGACGATGGTGGTAACACTGCCGTATATAACATAAATGATGTTACAGCTCAAAGTAATGGTGACACTCCTGAAACTTTCACTATCAAAGCTAAAGAGGGCGCTGAAGCTTTGGAAGCAAAAGAAGATGGTACCTATGAGGTTGGAATCAACATTTCCACTCAAGAAACAGCTGACTCAGCAATTGAAACAATCCAAACAGCAATTGATAATGTTTCTGCCCAGCGCTCAGAAATCGGCGCGGTCCAAAATCGTCTTGATCACACAATTAACAACCTTAGCACATCTGCAGAAAACTTAACTGCTGCAGAATCACGTATCCGTGACGTTGACATGGCGTCAGAAATGATGGAGTTCACAAAGAACAATATCCTTTCACAAGCGGCACAAAGCATGTTGGCTCAAGCCCAGCAAAGACCTCAAGGAGTTTTACAGCTTCTTCAGTAATTTGATGGGAAAGGGCGTCTGATCTGGTAACAGATTAGAGCATAACTGGGTGAATTGCTGGAACTTCCTAAAGTGTTTTGTACCACAACGCAGCTGGAAACAGCAGACGTGACGGTCCAAAAAACAAAACAATGAAGACAATGGATAATCAGCAGCCAAGCGCCTGTGGTGAAAACCTGGCGAAGGTTCAACGACTAGAATGCACTGCCTAACAGTTAAACTTAAGGCAATGAGATTCGTAGGGTGGCAATAGCCATTCGAAGTGCCCAGCCCCTTTTGGAAGTGCCTGTCACTTCCCGGTTTTTGTCGAATGACAAACCGAAAACAAAGGGTGAAGATATAGTCTATTCTATGATCGAAAGACATAGCGGCGAAGCAAGCCAACCAACAACCACAAGGCGTATTGCAGTTGTTGCAATAGTTATAACGTAAAAAGACCCAATCTTACTTTGGGTCTTTTTACGTTAATTTTAAATTTAAAATTGGCAGTGACACATAGTAAGGTAGAAAGCAAAGTAATTGAGAGAAATCTAAAGAAATTCGCTATTACTTAGCAGGGGTTGCCCTCATCTCAGAGAGAAGGTTTCCACAGTCTCTTTCCCGCTATGCCTGGCTCTATGACTTATTAGACAAAGTAGTTTATTATAGAGGCAGAATAAAAACAGTTAGAGGTGATGATATGCCAAATAATTTTGATATTCACATAATAAAGGATGCAAACATTTTCGAACTAGAAATTTTTAGCCATAATAAGCCTTTAGATTTTCCTTCAGTTAATACTGGATATACTTCTGTAGTAGAAATTAATAAAAAAATAAGAGATTATTTTAGTTCATCCAGTTGTGGAGAGCTGTGTTATAATTTACGTATTAATGGTTATAGGGAATTATTTTTTGAAATTAAAAATTTAATGGATAGAGTAAGTAATTTTTTCTCATGCTAGGGAGTTTTTTGTAAGCAAAATATAAAAGAATGAAAAACTGGAAAATGGGGAGTAGCCTTGGGTAAATTGAAACTTATGTATAACGGAATTAACGTTTTAACAATAAAAATGAAGCAACCTTCTGTGCGTTATCAAGATGCAAATGGAGAATTAGATATTATGATCGATGCAGCAAAGAATAGTCTATTTGATGACGTATATTTGCAAACAGAATGTGGAAAAATGCCATTTCCCTTAAAAATGAACGCAGTATCTTGGCATGGTTTTTATTTTAGAAAAAATGGAGAAATTAAAGCACCTTTACTCAACTTCAAAAGGGAAGGAATTGGTAAACAAAAAAGGATTGCTATACCAGTACGTCATAACGGTACTATTAATCAAAATGATCTATTTGCTTTCCCTATTCTAAGCCTTTATATTCCAAACAATCTTGGTTATAGAATTAACAAAGATCTATCATTTAACAACAATGAAGATGAAATGATAAAAATCGACAAAGGACTCAGAAATGCTAGAGTCGATTTATTTGTATTGCCAAAAGGTATAACTGCAGAGGATTTTATGTCAAAATATGTTATCTCGTTAAATTATCTATTGTTTGATATTACGATGTTTGACCGTTCTAAAAATGGAGAATTCATACCCCTTCAGGCTAAGCCAAAAATACTTTTTGCCTCGTTGGAGGATCATCAAGTGTTAATTAGAATAATATACAATGATTATTTTCGGGAATATGAATTAAATAATAAGTATGGGTTATTAATACACGATCCAAATAATACTATTGATATGTTGTTAAATAGATTATTTGGTTATGAGGAAAACGAAAAAATTAAGATGGAACTATTTAGGGAAATGCATAATAATAACGTTGAAGAAGTCAGAAAGAAACAGTTGAAATGAGGTTCCTTACAGCCTTCTGCTAGACTAAAAACGAAGATAAAAGGTGGGGATATACATGACCCATAAAAAATATCCCGATAAAGCCAAAGAGCCACCAATGACTTATGATCAGTATGCCGATCTTCCGGATGATGGTATGCGTTATGAGCTGGCTGACGGTGTGTTGCAGGCTATATCTCCTTCTCCGCATCCGGTGCATCAATTGCTGAGTCAGTATTTATCTAAGCTGCTGATTCAAAGCTGCCAAAACGATTATATAACATTGATTGCGCCGATTGATGTGATACTGTCTGAGCATGAAGTCAGGCAGCCTGATCTCGTTATGATTCATAAAACAAGGCTTAAGATTGTAACTGGTAAAGGGGTTGAAGGCAGCCCTGATTTAGCCGTCGAGGTACTGTCGCCATCGTCTGTTAAGCGTGACCGCATGGAAAAAATGGAAACGTATGCTAAATATGGTATAGCTGAATATTGGCTGGTCGACCCGGTGCAGAAGGCGCTTGAGCAGTATACATTAAATGGGAAGCACTATGACTTAAAAGAAATTTACCAGGAAGATGAAACAGTCACATCTCCTCGCGTTCAATGCGTTTCCTTTTCAATGAACGATATATTGTCTGACATTCCCGATTTGCCAAATGCCTGAGTAACCTGTGAAACTAAACAAAGAGAAAGGTCTAATAACGGAAACAAGTCTGTAACGAGAGGAAGAATCGACATTGCAAGCTTTCTCAATCCTTATCATACTCGCCATTGTTGTTACGATTATGGAAGTGTTTGTGGCGATATTTCTAGTCAAAAAACATGGCATGAGCGTATGGCGCACACTTTACACTTCGTTACCGGTGGTTGTGATCGTCTGGGTAGTCGCTTTTATATACACTTAGCGCTTAGGTGATTTGCGCGTGAAAAAACGATAGGCCAAGAATTGCACCGCAAAGACGACAAATGCAAGCACACATAAATTGATATAATACCAGACGCCGCTACCGAGCAGGTCAAGCGGTGTATTCGCCGTTGGTGTATGCGCTAAATATAAATAGTTGGATCCCAACAGCGGGTTAACCAGAAAGCCGATAACCGCAGCATAAACTAACAACAAACCATATGTTTTCAGGAACGATTTAAATGAGATCGTTACGCCGCTTGTAACGACTAAAAATAGACTCGTCCACGAAATCACAGTATGATGAATGAAAAATTTTATATAACGGTAGTGCGGCAGGTCATATGGCAACTCAGGGGTGAGCAATGCCAGAAACGCGGGGACAAGCCCGATGAAAAACGTTATCTGGATCAGCATTTTATTATGCGTGATGAGAGCAATAGCGCCGGTTATTCCGGCTATGCCGCAAAGGTGGAGAAAGATATGATCTGCCAAACTCCAGATGCCGTTAAGTGCGGTATAGGTCTGATAACTAACTTCGGATAATATCAGCAGGCTAAACAAACTCCAGCGGATGATGCTGTAAGCCAACGTGTTACCTGTGATCTTTTTGGAAAATATGAGAAACACGACTATTCCGGCAAAATAAATGAATAACGCAGCTAAATGACTTGCACCGAACGCCGTAAACGGTTCGCCATGCTCTTCAAGGAAAATACGCTCCATTGTTTTATCCCCCCGTTGATTGAAGGTTAACTTCAGTATAAAATGAAAAAACGAAATTGGGAATAAAAATTTTCCTTTACCTCTTTACAAAGAGGGGTAAGCTGTATATAATAAAATTTGTCGGTTTTCGCTATGTTTTTTCGAAACATGGTACACGCCCTTTATGGCCCGTTGGTCAAGCGGTTAAGACACCGCCCTTTCACGGCGGTAACACGGGTTCGAGTCCCGTACGGGTCACCATTGGAGGATTAGCTCAGTTGGGAGAGCACCTGCCTTACAAGCAGGGGGTCGCTGGTTCGAGCCCAGCATCCTCCACCATTTCAACGGAATAACTTCCACACATCGAAAATGAACATGCCACTAAAACAATAATTTATATTTTTGCCGGTCTAGCTCAATTGGTAGAGCAACTGACTTGTAATCAGTAGGTTGGGGGTTCAAGTCCTCTGGCCGGCACCATTTATTTTCCATGTATAAAACAAATCATTAATACGAACACTATTTACGGAGGGGTAGCGAAGTGGCTAAACGCGGCGGACTGTAAATCCGCTCCCTCAGGGTTCGGGAGTTCGAATCTCTCCCCCTCCACCATACTTTCTATTGGGCTATAGCCAAGCGGTAAGGCATCGGGTTTTGATCCCGTGATTCGCTGGTTCGAATCCAGCTAGCCCAGCTTTTTTTATTTCCGGCAGTTTTTTTAAATAAAAATATTTTATCAATAATATACGTGAGCCATTAGCTCAGCTGGCAGAGCATCTGACTTTTAATCAGAGGGTCGGAGGTTCGAATCCTCCATGGCTCATCTGACTAAAAAACGTTAGCAAATTACATAACCGACGATTAGGCAAATAAACAAGGTTGTTATGATGTTAACAGCCTTGTTTATTTGCATTTTATGCTGTTTTTTTACATAATAGAAACAGTAATTTGTTTCAAAAACTTTGGCATTCACATATAATACGGTGGTTATAAAAAAGGATGAATTGGTATGGAAACGTCCAGAATTCCCGGCTTTTATAATATGACAGTTGAAGAACGCCGAAAATTGCTTGCTTCAATGGATATGTTTACCGAAGAGGATGCGGCTTATTTATTTTCCAAAGAGCCGCTGCCGATCGATACAGCCAATAACATGATCGAAAATGTAATTGGCACGTTTCCGCTTCCATTGGGGATGGGATTGAATTTCCTTATAAACGGGAAAGAATATTGTATCCCAATGGCAATAGAGGAGCCATCAGTTGTGGCATCAGCAAGCCATATTGCGAAAATTGTCAGGAATAATGGTGGGTTTACCGCCGAAGCAACCGATCGCGTCATGACCGGTCAGATTCAAGTTGTCGGCTGTGCTGATTTTAATGAAGCAAAAGCGGCCATACTAAACGAAAAAGCCATGCTGCTTGAAGCTGCCAACAATGCGTACCCAAGCCTGCAGGAACGCGGCGGGGGTGCCGAGGATCTGGAAGTTCGTCTGATAAATGAAGAATCCGATTCACAATACGGCAAGATGCTTGTCCTTCATCTTTACGTCAACACATGCGATGCGATGGGAGCCAACATGATTAATACGATGGCTGAGTCGCTTGCGCCGGTTGTTGAGGAATTGACCGGGGGAAAGGTTTACTTGCGAATTTTGTCTAATTATCCTGAACGTTGTCTGGCAAGCGCCCGATGTGTTATACCGCCGGAGTTGCTTGAAACCGGTGATTTTTCCGGGGAAGAAGTGCGTGATGGGGTGATTCATGCGTATGAATTTGCCGCGTCTGATCCGTATCGGGCTGTCACCCATAACAAAGGTATTATGAACGGGATAGACCCGGTTGTTATTGCGACCGGCAATGACTGGCGGGCGGTTGAAGCAGGTGCGCATGCGCATGCTGCACGCGACGGCATGTATACATCGATGACAACGTGGTATAAAGATGAACAGGGAAATTTAGTCGGTGAATTGGAATTGCCGATGTCGGTTGGGACTGTCGGCGGCTCAATTCGAGTGCACCCGATTGCCAAACTTGCCCATAAACTGTTGAATGTTGATTCAGCCCGCGAACTTTCGCAAGTCATTGTGGCTGTAGGACTTGCCCAAAATCTGGGAGCGCTGAAAGCATTGGCGACAGATGGCATCCAGAAGGGGCATATGGCACTACATTCTCGCTCTGTTGCCATTGCAGCAGGAGCCACAGGGGAGATGATAGATATGATCTCACAACGGTTAATTGATGAGAAAGAAATCCGTGTCGGAAAAGCTAAAGAATTGGTGGAAGAATATAAAAAATGAGCATCGAAAAAGCGACAACTTCAGTACAAACAGCTATTGGTGTAGCTCATAGCAAGTTGATTTTAATTGGTGAACATGCAGTTGTGCACGGACAACCTGCCATTTCCCTTCCATTTCCGCACGTCGGCGTTGAATCGATTGTTGATTATGTGCCTGGTTCAGTGAAAATTGACAGCACATTTTATCATGGTCCAATTGATTCAGCTCCTGATGCGCTGAACGGTTTGACCGCGTGTATCAGAGAAACGCTGGATTATCTTGAGATACCTTGTGAAAACCTGCTTATCCGGATAAAATCCTCAATACCGCCTGGAAAGGGGCTTGGTTCAAGCGCCTCGGTATCGGTTGCAGTTATCCGCTCACTTTTTGCCTACGCGGAGCAAGGTTATGAAATGGCGGATATTCTGCGTCTCGCTGATATTTCAGAACGGCATGCGCACGGGGAGCCGAGCGGGATTGATACGCTGACGATCACCTCTGAGATGCCTGTCTGGTATGAAAAAGATGAGCCGTTTGACATGATTGAGCCGCAGGGCGACTTCCATTTCATTGTTGCCGATTCCGGCAGAATGGGGGATACGCGTCTTGCGGTGGAATCGGTCACGAATTTGCTGAAATCAGCACCACGACGGATTCACCGAAAGCTCGAGCGGCTGGGAGAACTGACGCATCGTGCCCGAACAGCGCTCGAGACGGCGAGCAAACATGTTCTCGGCAATATGCTGAATGAAGCGCAAAAAGAACTGGAAGCATTGGGTGTGAGCGATGCAGGATTGAACCGTCTGATCTATATCGCACGCCAGGAAGGTGCTCTGGGTGCTAAATTAACAGGCGGCGGCAATGGCGGCTGTGTCATTGCACTCGCTAAAAATGAAGTGCACTCAAAACAGCTGTGTGAAAAACTGAAAAAATTTGGTGCACATGCTGTATGGTCCTTCTCATTAGGCAGCAAACAAGCAGATTAAAAATTACCTGTTCAACTTAAAGGTAAAATGACCGTGAAGCGACTTAAGTCATTTTACCTCGTTTTTTGAACAGGCCCACGAATACTAAAGGGGTTATATCATGAAAGCAACAGCAAAAGCCCATACAAATATTGCCCTTATCAAATATTGGGGAAAACGTGACGAGTCACTGATTTTGCCAATGAATAACAGCCTGTCACTGACATTGGATGGTTTCTATACGACGACAACCGTTGATTTTCAGGATAGTTTAACGGCTGATCAGTTTTATTTAAATGACCGACTGGTTGAAGGTGCAGAACACCACCGGGTAAGCGCATTTCTCGACCGGATACGCAAAGCAGCGGGCCGACCTGATGCGTTTGCTTATGTGCATTCAACCAACCATGTACCGACTGCAGCGGGATTTGCTTCATCTGCTTCAGGTTTCGCAGCGCTGGCTGCTGCCGCTTCACGGGCAATTGGCTTGCCTGATAATGCGCAGGCGCTCTCCATTTTGACACGGCAAGGATCCGGTTCCGCCTGCCGCTCGGTCTATGGCGGTTTTGTTGAGTGGGAAAAAGGTGCGGAGGCTGACGGATCGGATTCATATGCGATCCAAATCGCACCAGCTGACCATTGGGACCTCAGGGTTGCTGCTGTGGTGCTCTCCTCGGATGAAAAGAAAGTTTTGAGCAGGGAAGGGATGAAGCGAACGGTTGAAACGTCCACGTTCTATTCTGCCTGGGTGGAGAGCATTCCGGATGATCTTGAAGCGATTAAAGCAGGTATTGCTGAAAAGGACTTTGAAAAAGTGGGCGAAATAGCTGAAGCGAATTGTCTGCGGATGCACGCGACCACTTTGGCCGCCAATCCGCCGTTTTCGTACTGGCAAAGCACCACGTTGGCCATTATGGAGACTGTTCGCAAGCTACGTTCAGAAGGTGTTCCGGCATTTTTCACAATTGATGCGGGACCGAATGTTAAAGTGCTTTATACACCGGAACACGAAGAGACCATCCGAAACACACTTCAAGACGTGCCTGGCGTTCATGACATTAAAGTAAGCAGACCCGGTCAGGGCGTATCCTACGTATAGGGGTTGAACATGTTGCCTGAGTCACCTTTAACAATTAAAGTCCCCGGAAAGTTGATGGTTGCCGGGGAATTTGCCGTGCTGGAAAAGTATCAAAAATTAGTTGTAACAGCAGTCGATCGCTTTGTATACGCGACATTAAAGGATACGAGCGAAAACCGGCTGACGCTTGAGTCGTTTGATTTAGATGCCATGCCCTGGGTCTACGAATCCGGTGCTGTCCAGGTCAAAACAGATGACAGGCGTGTTCGATTTGTCGAAGAAGCAATGAATATCGTCTATACATATTTAAGCGAGAATAACGTTGAACTGGCGCCATTTCATCTTTTCGTCCGCAGCGAGCTCGATGATGCATCAGGAAGAAAATATGGTCTCGGTTCGAGTGCGGCCGTTGTCACCTCTGTGGTGGCAGCGATTTTAAAGCGATTTTGGCCCGAAAAACCATCCAAAAAGCTGATTTTTAAATTAGCGGCCATTTCGCATGTGAAAACACAAGGGAGCGGCTCAGGGGCAGACGTTGCGGCATCATCTTTCGGCGGTGTTCTGCAGTATGCTTCGTTTCAGGCAGACTGGCTGCGCGAGGCGTACAATGCGTCGTCCAGTGTAACGGAACTCGTTAATAAGGACTGGCCGTATTTCCGTGTTAACCCGATACAATTGCCCGATAACATCCATATGTGTATCGGATGGACTGGCTCGCCTGCATCGACACATCAATTGGTCCAGGGTATTTTGCAGCTTAAGACGGACAACCGGAAGTTGTATGAGCAATTCATGGCAGACAGCAGAACGGCGGTCAGCACGTTTTTAGACGGCATGGCAGCGAATGAGCCCAGTGCGATTATTGACGGAACAAAACAAAACCGGCGTGCGCTTGCTGCCGTTGGAAGAGATGCGAATGTTGATATCGAAACACCATTGTTAAAAACATTGTGCGATCTCGCCGAAGACTTTGGCGGTGCCGGTAAGCCTTCAGGTGCCGGTGGCGGAGATTGCGGCATTGCTTTTATGCCAACGCGTGAAAAAGCAGAGGAACTCATGAGCGCATGGAAAGCAGCAGGCATCAAACCGCTCGATATCACAGTTTCCACAAATGGTGCTGTTAAAATATAACAAGCAGGATTGGCTTAAGAAAGCCAATTCTGCTTTTTTAGTTTGGTGAATGTATATATATGCATTTTCTTGCCGGGTTGAGTCATTGTTCTTTTTTTGGCTAAAATAGACGGCAGAGGAGGGTGCGTTATGCAAACGAATATGTCGATTATTGGTGTGCCGATGGATCTGGGGCAAAGCCGGCGCGGAGTTGATATGGGACCAAGTGCCATCCGCTACGCAGGTGTCATCGAAACGCTTGAAAACTTAAACTATAATATAGCGGATTTGGGGGATGTAGCCGTCTCGCGTCCTGACAGCAAAGAACAGATCCAGGAAGGCAATTTGCGAAATCTCCAGCAAGTACACGAATGCAACAAAAAGCTTGCAGAAATGGTCGATGAAGAAATTGGCAAGAACCGTTTTCCGCTGGTGCTGGGAGGCGATCACAGCATAGCGATCGGCAGTTTGGCAGGAACCGCTAAACATTACGATAATCTAGGTGTTATCTGGTATGACGCCCATGGCGATTTAAATTCAGGTGAAACGTCACCGTCCGGCAATATCCATGGGATGCCACTCGCAGTAAGCCTCGGCATCGGCCATGAAAAACTGACGAATATCCATGAGTATGCACCAAAAGTCAAGCCTGAGAATATCGTTATCGTCGGCGCACGATCCCTCGACCCGGGCGAAAAAGAATTGATCCGTGAAAAAGGGATAACCGTCTATTCGATGCATGAAGTCGATCGGATGGGCATGCCGCAAGTAATGGCTGAAACAATCGATTACTTGAAAGCGCGGACTGACGGCGTGCATTTGAGCCTCGATTTGGATGGACTTGATCCTGAGGAAGCACCAGGTGTCGGCACCCCGGTGATAGGCGGTCTTTCCTACCGCGAAAGCCATTTGGCCATGGAGATGTTATCAGAAGCAGACATCCTCACATCAGCTGAATTTGTTGAAGTGAACCCGATTCTTGATGATAAAAATAAAACCGCCGCAATGGCAGTTGGTCTGATGGGTTCATTATTCGGAGAGAAACTTAAATAGAAAAATCTGTTTGCACGAAAGACATCCTGAAGCGGGTGTCTTTTCATTTGATACCAATCTATTTTGGACTATTTTTTTCGGTTTAATCCTATACCTTAAGTGTCCATTTACTTATGCATTCTCGTATTGGTTCAACAAATCATCCAGCCGCTTGCTTGATTGAACAACGGGCGTGGACGTTAAGCCATATTGTTTGCTCAGTTCCAACATTTCAAGGCGGCATTTCTCTATTTTTTCTAACAATATTGACTGATGAGCCACAAAAACGCCTCCTAATTTAGTATAATTAGTAATAGATTACCCGGAAAAAAGACCCACTAAACTATCTTTTAAGTTTTTAACTGATAATTTATTGTCGTTATGATGGCTTGGGTCAAAAAAAAATAAATAGCACACAAAAATTTTGAAACCTTTTTCGGTATTAGGCCGTACATATAATACCGCATGGTGCGCGGAGGTACAAAAGATGGAGCGGAAGATTAAGGAAAAAATAAAACAGGTGAAACGGGGCGATCAATCGGCATACGAAGAGATTGTTTCCTTTTACCAGCATAAGATTTTTCAGCATTGTTATCGTATGCTCGGCAACAGGCACGAAGCAGAAGATATAGGTCAGGAGACGTTCATTCGTGCATACGTCAATATCCACTCGTTTGATGACAATCGTAAATTCTCAACATGGCTTTATCGGATTGCTACCAATTTGACGATCGACCGAATACGAAAACGGAAACCGGACTATTACCTGGATGCTGATATTAAAGGTACAGAAGGGCTGAATATGTATTCGCAGCTTGCTGCCGATAACCGGCTTCCGGAAGAGGAAGTTCAGGGCAGGGAGCTTCAGGATTATATCACCCGGGAGATTTACGGGCTTCCACCAAAATATCGGAGCGTCATTGTATTGAGATATTTGGAAGAACTGTCATTGCAGGAAATTAGTGATATTCTCGACCTTCCGCTTGGCACGGTAAAAACCCGGATTCATCGAGGACGCGAAGCTCTACGGAAAAAGCTTCGTCATGTGTAAAGGAGTGTGATCGCATGAGCTGCAGCCAGGAATATATTAAGCTGATGCATCATTATTTGGATGGCGGCTTAGCAAAACAGGAAGAAGATACATTACGCGCTCATCTGGAAGATTGTGAATCCTGCCAAAAACACTTCCATGAACTGAAACGCACGATTACACTCGTTAAAAGTGCCGGGCAACATACAGCGCCGGATAATTTTACTGAAAATGTTATGCAAAAGCTCCCTCGTGAAAAGAAGCGAGTTAAGTATACGCGCTGGTTCAAAATGCATCCTGTTTTGACGTCAGCTGCTATTTTCTTTATTTTTATGTTTACCGGCATTTTATCAAGCTGGAATACGGATAATGAACTGGTTGTTTCCAAGCAGGAGAACCTGGAAATTGTCGGGGATACAGTCATTGTGCCCGAGGATGTAACGGTTTCGGGTGATTTAGTGGTTAAAAATGGCGATTTGCGAGTTGATGGGACGGTGGATGGTGACGTTCATTTAGTTAATGGAAACTTGATTGAAGAGGACCCAACGGAAGGATCGGAGCTGATGGCTTCAACCGGTGAGATAAACGGCGAACTGCACCATGTTGATCAAATGTTTGAATGGCTCTGGTTCCGATTCAAAGATTTGACGGAAAGTATCTTTTCGCTGGGGCAAATCAGTCACCTATACGGGGTCTGTCCCCTACCACTTTAATGCTTTAAAGCGGCGGGGGACAGACCCTCTTTTTTTTAGGTGATACCATGCAGAATATGCTATAATAGGAGAGGTATTATTTTCGATAGGGAAGCACACCAAGGACGGAAGGAAGTGTAAACATGCTTGATGGGGGATTCGACCTTCTTGTATTACTGCGAATCGGCGTAGACATTGCTCTCGTCTGGTATGTTTTATATAAAATTATCATGCTGATCAGAGGCACCAAGGCAATACAGCTCTTAAAGGGCATTGTGGTTGTCCTGCTCGTCTGGGGTATCAGCATTCTATTCGAGTTACATACGATTCAATATCTGACAAACCAGGTCATTAACTGGGGTTTTGTTGTCATTATCATATTATTCCAGCCTGAACTTAGGAGGGCACTCGAGCAGCTTGGGCGTGGCAATTTGTTTACGAGAGGGTCGCGGTCCGAAGAGGAAATACTGGAGCAAAAAATTAATGCACTCGTTCAATCATGTCAATATATGGCCAAGCGTCGTATTGGTGCGCTCATTACCATTGAAAGGGAGACCGGGATGGGCGACTATGCCGAGACAGGGATTCCAATTCACGGAACGCTGACACATCAGTTGCTGACAAACATATTTACACCAAACACGCCATTGCATGATGGGGCGGTCATAATAAAGGATGAAGAGATTTTTGCAGCAGCCTGCTATCTTCCATTATCAGAAAGCCCGTTTATTTCAAAAGAGCTCGGGACAAGGCACCGGGCGGCAATGGGCGTCAGTGAAGTCACTGATTCGATCACGATTGTCGTTTCTGAGGAAACAGGCAATATCTCGGTAACGAAAAATGGCGAATTGAAGCGTGACCTCGATCAGGATGGACTGCGAACTTATTTGCGTGAGGCGCTTGCGCCATCCTTGAGAGCCTCTGAACCCAAGTCACGACATCAGAGGGGGAATAATGATGGATAATTGGTTTAAGAGTCGATGGTTTGTCCGTGCTATTTCCTTAGCTTTTGCTGTGGCGTTATATGTTTTCGTTCAAGTTGAGATTGATCAGTATCAGAATGACTCGCGTGTTTTTCCAAGTTCCGGCTCTGATGTACAGACTGTCGATAACGTTCCTGTGAATATCCGTATCGACGAAGAAAATTATGTTGTAAGTGGTGTACCTGAAGTTGCGAGTGTAACACTCGAAGGCACTACGGGATCAGTGACGCCTGCAGCCCGCCAGCAGAACTTTGACATATTTGTAGACCTGGAAGATCTTGAAGCGGGAACGCATACTGTTACATTGGAACACACCGGTGTCTCCGATGAACTGAATGTCTATATCGAGCCGAAAACAATTGAAGTCACGATTGAAGAGCGGTCATCTGAGGATTTTGATATTGCTGTGGATTATATTAATATGGATCAAATGCCTGATGGTTACGAGGTTGGAAATACAGAGACAAGTCCCGGACAAGTTACGATTACGAGTTCAAAGGACGTGATTGACCAAATTGCAATTGTTAAAGTATTTGTTGACATGGCTGGAATTACCGAACCAATCGATAATCGCGAAGTCCCTGTAAAGGTTTATGATGCCGGCGGTAACGAGCTGAATGTGCGCATTGAACCGGAAACGGTGGATGCTTCGGTCGATATCGATAACCCGAGTAAATCAGTCCCTGTAAGCGTAGCAACAACAGGCGAGCTGGCGGAAGCGTATTCGTTGTCTTCCATGGAGCCCGGGACTGAAGAAGCCGAAATCTTTGCCACAAATGACGTTCTGCAAGGTATTGAAGAAGTATCGACTGAAGAAATTGATTTATCGGATGTGACCGAATCAGGTGCTGTAGAAGCCGGGCTGAATTTGCCGGAGGGTGTCAGTATTGCGGACCCTGAATCGGTGGAAGTGATGATTGAATTGGAACAAACACGAACATTCGAGAGCGTTCCAATCGAAGTGGAAAACCTTGGTGACGGGCAGGAAATATCATTTGTCGAGCCTGAAAATGAAGAAATGGCGATCACCGTAACAGGCAATCAGGAAGATGTCAGCTCACTTTCGGCGGAGGATTTCCGGGCTGTCATTGACGCAGAGGGGTTATCAGAAGGACAGCATGATATTCCGCTTACAATCGAGTCCCCGGATAGCGTTGAGGCTGAAGGGGAATTTGAACAAGTGACAGCAGAGATTTCATCCGGGTAGAGTGGCGGTTTCACTGTCAGTTACATGAAATTAACGTACTCAATCATTTAAACTCTAAAGAATCGCACTAAATTTTTAACGACCTCCAGTTAAACGGTTGTAAAGGAGAGGTAAACCAAGATGGGAAAATATTTTGGAACAGACGGTGTCAGAGGCGTTGCAAACACAGAATTAACATCGGAGTTGGCATATAAATTAGGCCGGTTTGGCGGTTATGCATTAACAAAGGGCACTGAAAAACCCAAAATACTGGTTGGCAGAGATCCCAGGGTATCCGGGAATATGCTAGAAGGGGCTCTCGTTGCCGGTCTGCTTTCGATTGGCGCTGAAGTCATGCGGCTTGGTGTTATTTCCACACCTGGTGTGGCATTTCTCACGAAAGCTACAAAAGCTGAAGCAGGGGTGATGATTTCTGCCTCGCACAACCCCGTAGAGGATAATGGCATAAAGTTTTTCGGTCCGGATGGTTTTAAACTGACCGATGAAGAAGAAAACCAAATCGAAACGCTTATGGAGGGTGAAGATGACTTGCCGCGTCCCGTTGGGGGCGATGTTGGCATTATGAATGACTATTTTGAAGGGGGTCAAAAGTACCTTTCCTACCTTAAAGATACAATCGATAACGAATTTGAAGATATGCGAATTGCCCTTGATTGTGCACACGGTGCGACTTCCAGCCTTGCAACGCATTTGTTCGCTGATCTGGAAGCAGATATTGTTTCGATCGGCTCATCGCCGGACGGCTTGAATATTAACGACGGTGTCGGTTCAACACAGCCGGAAGCATTGCAGGCATTTGTAAAAGAAAAGGAAGCCGAATTAGGCCTTGCATTTGACGGCGATGGTGATCGCCTGATAGCGGTTGATGAAAAAGGTAACATTGTCGATGGAGACCAGATTATGTATATATGCGGCAAATATATGAACCAGAAAGGGCTTCTGCGCCATAACACTGTCGTCTCAACCGTTATGAGTAATCTCGGGTTTTATAAAGCGCTGGAAGAAAATGGAATGCGCAGTGATAAAACATCGGTTGGCGACCGCTATGTGATGGAAGAAATGCGCAAGGGCGGTTATAACCTTGGCGGTGAACAATCGGGACATATTATTTTTCTTGATTACAATACAACCGGTGATGGTATGCTGACCGCTCTGCAGCTTGTCAATGTCATCAAAGAAACAGGCAAACCGCTTTCCGAGCTTGCAAACGAAATGGAAATTTATCCGCAAGTGCTTAAAAACGTCAGAGTCGTTGATAAGCATGATGCCATCACTAATCCGAAGATCCAGGAAGAAATTGAGCGTGTCGAACGTGAACTCGATGGCGAAGGCCGTGTGCTTGTCCGTCCGTCAGGCACCGAACCGCTTGTCAGAGTGATGGTGGAAGCACCAACCAAAGAGGATTGTGAAAAATATGCCGATCAGGTCGCCAATGTGATCGATGAACTGCTTGGCATGAAAGAATAATACATTGGATTAAAGCTGCTCTCCCTGGACGGAGGGCAGTTTTTTTGTGGATAATTATAGATATTGCTTGGTGATACACCATCTTAGGGTATTTATTGTCATGGAATTAAGTTATAATTATTTTGGTAACTTATCTTGCAATTCTATATTTAGGGGGAAGACGATGATTGAATTTCCGAAGCCGACGGTCGAGCAATTTTTTCGTACGTACGCAATTAATACATTTGATGTCAGTGCAGATGAAGAGCGGCTTGTTTTCAGTACGAATCTGGACGGCAAGATGAATCTATGGGCAATGGACTTACCGGATACATATCCATATTTGTTCGCCCATCAGAATGAATCGTGCAGCTTTATAAAATTTGACCCGAAAGGCCGTTATGTCCTGGCCGGATTTGATAAAGACGGCGATGAAAACCATCATATTTATGCCATTCCTTATGCGGGCGGCATCCCGCAAAAGGTCATAACCGGCGAGGAAGAGGACAAATTTTTCTTCACGGATTTGAGCGATGATGGGGAACGCATTTATTACATTACATCAGCAGATAACCCGTCATTTATGAACACCCGCTTGCGCAATTTAAAAAATGACACCGATACGCTGCTTAACATAGGTGAAGAGTCGGCGACCGAACTGGCGGCTGTGTCGAAAAGTGAGGATGCCTTTGTTTATATCAGGTCGTTCGCAAATACATATGTCATCGGGTTTCTCAAAACGGGAGATAAGGTCTATAATCTGACACCAGACCCGGAGACAGTGCATGTGACATCTGAACCGGTTTTTATTGATGATAAAACAGTCTATTTCCTCACAAACTTTAACAGCGAATACAGTTATATTGCAAAATTTGATATCGAGGAGCAGGCGTTTTCCGAAGTGCTTTCAGTTGAGAATGAAAGTATTGAACAACTGAAATTTAATAAACAACAAAACGCATTGTATTTCATCACAAAAAACGGCGTAAGCGAAGGGCTTTATCGCTATGACTTAAAAGGTGAAAACCTTGAGAAACTTCCGGCCCCGGTGGATATTATATTTCAGCTTAAGGTTACGCAAGCCGGCAATCTCTATGTGCTTGGTACGAGTGATAAACTGCCGGGGAACATATTTCAATCTGAAGACGGTTTGAATTGGAAGCAACTGACGAATAATCGTGTGCTCGGGGTGGCCAGTGATGATATGGTTGAGCCGGACGTCGTGTCCTATCAATCATTCGATGGTATGGAAATTGAAGCTCTGCTGTATAAAGCTAAACCGGAGAATGATAACGGTTATACGATTTTCTGGCCGCACGGGGGACCGCAAGCTGCTCAGCGAAAAGCGTTTTTTTCTATGTTTCAATGTTTTCTGAACCGCGGCTATACGATCTTTGCCCCGAATTTCAGAGGAAGCACAGGGTATGGCGCTTCGTTTGCCAGAATGGTCGAGCAAGATTGGGGAGAAGGGCCGCGCCTGGATTGTACGGCGGGGATTGAATGGCTGTTTGAAAATGGCATAACCGACCGTGATAAATTGTTCCTCGTCGGCGGCAGTTACGGTGGTTACATGGCTTTGCTTCTGCATGGGCGTCATTCGGATTATTTCAAGGCCTGTGTCGACATATTCGGGCCATCCGATCTGTTTACATTTGTCAATTCGGTTCCTGATCATTGGAAGCCAATTATGGAACGCTGGCTTGGCAACCCGGATCGTGACAGGGAGCGGTTTATTAAGGACTCACCGGTTACTTACCTCGATGGCATGACTAAGCCGATGCTGGTTATCCAGGGAGCGCATGATCCGCGTGTTGTTAAAGAAGAATCCGATAATATCGTTGCCAAGCTTCAGGAAAAAGGCCGGGATGTCGAGTATCTTGTTCTGGAAGATGAAGGCCACGGCTTTTCGAAAAAGGAAAACGAAATAAAGGTTTACAAACGCATGCTGGACTTTCTGGAAAAACATCAGTGAACTGGCGATTGAACGTACTATCAAAAAAGGCGTTTCGGGGACTCCCCGTAACGCCTTTTTGATGGTTATTTGTTCAGCTTTTTCTCACATGTTTCAATCGCCGTTTCAGTCGATTCGATCAGTTCCTTGTTGCGGTTGCCTTGCTGGAGCTCAAGCGCTTTACGGAAATAGTGCAGTGCTTCTTCATACTTTTCCTGATCAAATAAGTTTTTGCCCTGATGCTGGTAGACAAAATCTTTAAACTCGCTGTAATCGCCGTCGTTTTCAGCAGTTTCGATTAATTCAGCGAACATTCTATTGGATGTGTCAAAGTCGTTGTGCCATTGGTATGTATTGGCGAGCCGCATCTGGTTGATGAACACACTCTGCTTTCGATCGAGGGAGCGGAAGATATCAATTGCCTGATTTAACTGCCGTTTGCTTTCATTCAATTCTCCAACGATGCGGAGATATGTTCCGAGCATGCCGTGCAGTTTTCCTTTCTCGGCTTCCTCGAGTGATTCATCATTAAGCTGTTTTTGAAGATACATCATGCCATAAAGCATGTCCATTTTATTCATCGGCACTTCCCGCAGGTTCGGTCCGAATTTAAACCGCATATCGTGCGGAATGTCTGCTGCGTTCATAATAAGACTCCTTACTTTTTGAGTTCAGTATACTAGATAAGATCCTTACGCGGCACACATTATGCTTCATTCAGGCATATTTATAAACCATACACCGTAAAAAAGCTCTTTTCGTAAATTTTGTTGCGCTTTAACCTGTAGAGTTGATGTAAACTGCGAACCAGTGAAAATTCTTCCCTTCTTAATTACGGTAAGCATTAAAAGTCGCTCGGGCAATATACTTCGCTTTCCATGGGCACGGCCTCAGCCTCCTCAGAAAGCAAAGGCCGCTTTCTTGCGGGGTCTTCGGACACGTGCTGTTCCCATAGGAGTCTCCGTACATTGCCTGCGCTAAAAAGTGCTTACTGTAGTTTTGTCTGTTTAATGAGTAGCGCAACGTTATTTCAACACTCACGTAAGCAGCTGGAATATGCGAGACTCCTGTGGGACAGCGAGCCTAAGAGACCCCGCAGTGAGCGGTTTTTGCTCACGAGGAGGCTCGTGGGGAGCCCACGGAAAGCGAGTATATTCCAGCTGCGTCTCTAGAAAGTTATCCCAAACTATCCAACTAAACTTTACGTCGCAGTTTATGGATATGGTGTCAAAATTACCATTTGGATAACGGTCTTTTTAAAAAATAATTGACCTGCAAGTTCTCTCTCGGGTAGAATGTAGAAAGCCTCAGTTGCTTATGAGGTGTTGATTCAAAAATAGAAAGGAGCGTAGACGGAAAACGAAAGAATATAGCGCCTGAACTATTTTCTGACCGGTCATGAAAATAGTTGACGAGGAGGAGGTTATCGAGCGCAATCGGCGGGTGCCTCCCGGCTGCACATCTCAGTCGTAATGCTTTTTCCAAAAACAGTGAGGCGACTTACTGCACAAAGGATAAAGCCAGATGAACGGACGACAATCACGAGAAGGGGCAACAAAACGCCCCGGAATTGAAAATAAAGGTCGTTTGTTGCCCCTTGATTTCAAGGAGGAAACAACGATGTGCGGAATTGTAGGTTATATCGGCTATAACGATACGAAAGATATTTTATTAAATGGACTTGAAAAATTGGAATATCGCGGCTATGACTCAGCTGGAATTGCAATGCTTGATAACGATGAGATAGATCTGTTTAAGGTGAAAGGAAGAATTGCTGCATTGCGCCAGCGTGTTGATGATTCGGCTCAAGCGACGATAGGAATCGGTCATACGCGCTGGGCGACGCATGGAGGCCCGAGTGCTGAAAATGCGCACCCGCATCAAAGCGCTTCCGGTCGTTTTGCGCTCGTTCATAATGGTGTCATTGAAAATTATCAGGAACTGAAAAGAGCGTACCTTGACGAGGTTGATTTCGGCAGTGAAACGGATACGGAAATTATTGTGCAGCTTGTCGAAAAATATGCTGAAAAATATCAGGACACAGCTGAAGCGTTCCGTCAGACGGTCAGTGTCTTAAAAGGATCTTATGCGCTCGCGTTAATTGATAAAGCGGATAACGAAGCGATTTATGTCGCTAAAAACAAAAGCCCGCTGCTGGTGGGCCTCGGCGATGAATTTAACGTTGTAGCCAGTGATGCCATGGCTACATTGAAAGAGACTGACCAGTATCTTGAGTTGGATGATCAGGAAATTGTCATTGTGAAGCGGCATTCAGTGGACGTGCAACAGCTCGACGGGACTCCCGTGACGCGTGAACCTTTCACTGCAGAAATTGATGCGAGCGAAATCGAAAAGGGGACATATCCGCATTTTATGCTTAAAGAAATTGATGAGCAGCCGTTGGTTTTGCGCCGTATTATCCAAGAATATCAGGACAAAAACGGTAACCTGAAGTTGGATAAAAATGTCCGTGCGGCAATGAAAACGTGCGATCGTATTTATATTATTGCAGCGGGAACCAGCTATCATGCGGGTCTTGTCGGAAAACAATTCGTTGAGAACATGGCCGGCATCCCCACAGAAGTGCATGTGGCAAGTGAATTTTCCTATAATATGCCGCTTTTATCCGACAAACCGTTGTTTGTGTTCATTTCACAAAGCGGCGAAACAGCTGACAGCCGTTCGGTATTAGTTAAAATTAAAGAAATGGGACACCCGGCGCTGACGATTACGAATGTCGCCGGATCCACCCTTTCTCGTGAAGCAGACTATACGATGCATCTGCATGCAGGCCCGGAAATCGCCGTTGCTTCGACAAAAGCATATACGGCGCAAGTTGCCGTTCTGGCAATTCTCGCCGTCGATTCAGCCCAGGCAAAAGGGCTTAATCTCGATTTTGATCCCATGCAGGAACTCAGCATCACAGCCAACGCGATGGAAGTGTTGACTGATCAGAAAAAAACGATTGAAGAGCTTGTCCGGGATAACCTTGGCACGACCCGCAATGCGTTTTTTATTGGGCGGTCGACAGATTATTTCGTCTGCTTGGAAGGCGCCCTGAAGCTGAAAGAAATCTCTTATATTCAGGCAGAAGGTTTTGCCGGTGGTGAGCTGAAACACGGCACCATCGCCCTGATTGAAGAAGGCACACCGGTTATCGCGCTGGCAACACAGGAAGCAGTCAATTATGCCATCCGCAGCAATGTCCACGAAGTTGTTGCGCGCGGTGCTAATGACATGATCTTCAGCATGAAAGGTCTTGAGCAGGATACCGACGCTTTTGTCCTCCCGCAAGTGCATGAACTATTGACACCGCTTGTCAGTGTCGTGCCAATGCAGCTGCTCGCTTATTACGCAGCCTTGCACCGCGATTGTGATGTTGATAAACCAAGGAATTTAGCAAAATCAGTTACAGTCGAGTAAAGGAAATTTATAACGGTGAACAAAAAATGCCCCTTTAGATTATTATTTTGTCTAAAGGGGTGTTTTGTGTCAGTTATATTTAGATTCAAACCAACCTAAAAATTGAACATAAATCGTTTAAAAGCCGCAGCTTCTATACTTTGGCTTTTTGAAATATTTGTTAAAGCTATCCTGATACATAAGTAGTCCGTTCATTTCTGGTTTTCGGCTTTGTCGATCGGTACCAGTGCCAACAAAGAATGATAACAATCACAACGTCAACTGCATCTCCACCGTAATACATTAGCATCCCGCCGGTTTCTGCTTCATCTCTCGGAACACCTGCCGGCGGATAGGCATACAAGTATTTTGACAGAATACCATGAGCGGCAAGGGCTGCAATTAGAATAATACTGCGGTACACATAGCTTCTGCGGTGGGGGATCGGGTCGATATAGATCATGGAGACCGTAAAAAGATAGCCGGCAAGGAATATATGCAGATGGATAAGTATGTGCAAAAGCATGCTTTCGTGCATCAGCCGAAATAAGTCAGTTGTATAAAGAACCCAAAGTCCTCCGAGGTTGAGTCCGGCCGTGACAGCCGGGTTACTGAGAACAGCAAGTGTTCCACTGCGTAGAATTCCCGTGAGCGTTTTTGCCTTGGCTGCCGGCAAGGCGCGCAGCAGCAGTTTAACCGGGGCTCCCAGCACCATTAAAAGCGGCCCCAACATACCTAATAAAAGATGGCCGGTCATGTGATACCGGAAATCCATGTGGGCGAGTTGTGCCAATGGTCCGGCTACAGGAATAAGACACAGCAGAATACCGGCAGACCAGAATAAGGTACGATAGACCGGCCAGTCCCTGTCTTTTTTCATTGAGACAGCGAGGGCAGTTATATAAATAATAAATGCCGCCATAAAAGGAAAAGCAAGCAGCAATTCAGTGGCCAAAGGTATAGGTTGATGCGTCATGTCACAAGCTGCTTTCTATCAATCGTTTTCGCGTCTGATGAACAATCCAAATACCTGCAAGCAAAAACACGACGGCGATCACATTCCATGCGATATCGTACATCAGCAGGTTATTCGTATCATAGCGGATTTGGTGAATGCGCATTAATTTATGTTGGACAAGACCATCATAAAGATTAAAGAACCCGAGCCCAATCAGTACAGCGCCGGTCCATCTTTTTTTCCACCAGGCATCTCTTCGCCGGAGATCGGCGACCATAAAGAGCGAACCTACCGTGGCGAACCAGCTGAAGGCATGGAAAAGACCGTCCGATAACAGTCCAATTTCTGTAGTCGATTTATCGTAAAAATGATGCCAGCCCAAAAGCTGATGAAAAACCATTTCGTCAAGGAAGGCTACAAGACCCAGACCAAAAAGAATGCCTGACCAGAAATTGCGCCGGGCATATGTGAACTGCTGTTTTGAGTTAATGGGAGTCACTTTAGGTCACCTCATACATTGCTGTTTGTCATTAGTGTACCCTTGTACATCAGCCCATAAACGAGACCTTCCCGTTTCCTCCTTCCAAAGAACCGTGTTTTACTGCCCGTCATATGGCACGCGTCCAAACCATTTATAACGGCGGGTTGACACGAAACGGTATGCCGGGTCTCCAACATAATCTACAAACGGCATGTAAAGAAAACGCCCGATAAGTTTGGTTGCCGGAAGCACGGAAAGAATCTTGCGCACCGTATAAAACCCGGTCAGGACTTCCTTGTTTTTGGTATACATATAAATCTCGTCATACATATTCTTATAGATGTTTATTTCCAGCTGATGGTCTTCTCTTACTTTCTGGACCGGATGCCAAAGAATAGCATCGTTCTTGTCCAGCTTCATCAGTACTGCTTTTACTGTCCGGCATAACGGGCACTCAGCATCATAAAAAACAATATGTTTAGTCATGGGACTTTACTCCTTTCTTTGTTACAAAATAACTGGTTTAAAATTCATTATAACGGGAATTAATAATTCCGTGTTAAATTAATGTAAATTAGGTCTTAACAAAATGACGTTCTAGGTGTAAAATATATCTTCAGCCCGTAATTTTAAAAAGCTTTTTTAGCTTCTGGTTACCGGCATGATAGTACAACTGAACTTAACTTTAAAGTCAGTTTGAAAAATATGGAGTGAAAAAATATGAAAAAGTTAGCAAGTTTAAAATCAACTAAAATGGGATTTTTTCTGCTGGCGTTAGTCTTGTTTTGGATGAAAACGTATATTATATATATTTCAGAGTTTAATTTAGGTGTCAATAACCTGCTGCAGCATTTTCTGCTGTTTATAAACCCTTTGAGTACGGGGCTTATTTTGCTTGGTCTGGCGCTATTCTTTAAAGGCAAACGATTCGGTATTGCTTTGTTAATTATAGATTCATTGCTCACATTATTTATGTACGCCAACATTGTGTTCTATCGCGAGTTTAATAACTTTATCACAGTACAAACGCTTATGCAGACGGACAATGCCGGCAGTATCGGCAAAAGTTTTTTCGGGTTGGCAGAATGGCATGATTTGTTGTATGCACTCGACCTGATTATTCTGGCTGTTCTGTTTGTTAAACGGAAATCTGTTTGGTCCCCGGCACGCTTCAGTTTCAGGAAGCCTTTCGCCGTGCTGGCTTCGGGAGTCCTTGTATTTGCTGCCAATCTGGGTCTGGCGGAGATAGACCGTCCACAGCTTTTGGAGCGGGTGTTTGATAATAATTATATTGTAAAATATCTTGGTGCCCCTAACTTTGCCGTATTCAACACCGTTCAATCGGTTAAAGCGAATGCTAAACGGCAGATGGCCTCAAGTGAGGACTTAAATGAGGTGGAAAATTACACCGATAAGAAATATGCAGAACCGAACGCGGAATATTTCGGAAAAGCAGAAGGAAAGAATATTATTAAGATTCACCTTGAGTCATTTCAGTCATTCTTGATTGATTATGAGTTGCACGGGGAAGAAGTAACACCATTTCTTAACTCGCTTGTTCATGATGAAAGCAAGAATTTCACGTACTTTGATAACTTCTTCCACCAGACTGAACAGGGTAAAACCGCAGATGCGGAACTATTATTGGATACGTCATTATATGGTACACCGCAAGGTTCTGCATTTGTGACAAAAGGCTCGAACACGTACCAGGCACTGCCGGCGATTCTTGATCAGAAACAAAATTATACAAGTGCTGTATTCCATGGTGACGAGGGGTCATTCTGGAACCGGGATAAAGTATATAAACAGCTCGGCATTGATAAGTTTTATGAAGAGAGTTATTACAACATGAGCGAGGAAAAAGTCATTAATTATGGCTTGAAAGATAAGCCATTCTTCAAGCAATCCATGCCATTATTGGAAGAACTTAATCAAAAAGACGGACCATTTTATGCCCATATGATGACATTGACTCACCATTACCCATTTATCCTGGATGAGGGTGAAGAATCGATTGAACCGGCTGAAACCGGTGATGGCACAGTGGACCGTTATTTCCAGACAGCACGTTACCTGGATGAAGCACTGAAACAGTTCTTCGATGACCTGAAGGAGAAAGGGTTGTATGAAGACTCTGTCATTATGATTTATGGCGACCATAACGGTATTTCGGAAAACCACGACAAGGCCATGAGTGAAATAACAGGTGAAGAAATCACACCGTTGAAAAATGCCGACTTGCAGCGTGTGCCTTATATGATTCGTGTCCCGGGCATGGAAGGACAGGGAACGAACCATGAATATTCAGGCATGACGGATGTTGTACCGACAATGTTGCATTTATTGGGTATCGACTCAAAAGACTATATTCAGTTTGGGACTGACATGTTCTCAGACGAGCATAAAGACTTTGTTCCGTTCCGCAATGGAAGTTTTATGACGGAAGACTACAGTTACGTGCAAGAGGTCTTTTATGATAATGACACCGGTGAACCGATAGAGGAACCGACTGAAGAAATGAAAGAAAAACGTGATCAGGTTCATTACGAATTGAGCTTGAACGATGAAGTGTTGAATGGTGATCTGCTGCGATTCTATGAACCTAGTGAAGACTGGGAGCCTGTTGATCCGAGCGAATACCAGTACGGTAAAGCTAATGAGGAAAGCTCAGGAGAGGAAAATACCGAGAAAGATAATACCGATGAGGAAAAAGAGGCAGAGGACGCAGAAGACACTGAAAATAACGATGAGAATAATTCATAAGAAAAACCCCCGCATTTTGATTTGAAATGCGGGGGTTTTATATGGGTAATATCAGCGGGTGAATGTCACAATTACTTCACCAATTCCTGTATACACAGCCTTATAGGTTCCTTCTTTAGCACGTATTGGTGGAATAAAGGTGCCGGATGCGATGATCGCCCCTTTTTTCAGTGTCTTTCCGTGACCGGCCATCTTCTTAGAAAGCCAGGCAACCGCTGAAGCAGGGTTTTCAAGGACATTTGAAGAGTCGCCTTCACCAACTTTCTCCTCATCATGGAACAATTCCATACTAATACTGCCAAGCTGCTCAAAGGATGGTGTTTTAACAGTACCCGAAATGACCGCAAGTCCGGCAGCACCATTGTCACTGAGGAGGTCTTCCAATGTGAAATTCGGAAACCAGGCTTTATAACGGGAATCGGGGATTTCAAGTCCGGCTGCAAGATTGCTCTTTGAGATAATTTCTGATTCGGATGCTCCGGCAGTTAAATCGTCCGTAAGCACAAATATAAGCTCCGGCTCAATAAGCGGCTCAAACAAAGAAGTCAGTGAGACGGACGCGCCTGACTGAATAAGGTTGCTTTCAGTGAATGTGCCATATGCCGGCTCGTCAGTGTTAGCGTATGCCTGTGTGTCGGGGCTTGTCATGCTGATTTTATAACCTGCAATTTTCTCGCCTGTTCGTTTGCATTTTTCCTTCACAAATTGATCTTGGATTCGGTAAGCTTCGGGTTCATCCAATTGATATTGCTCGCGGATAAAGTCAATTGGCTCTCGCGTTTCGTGCGCTGTCTTTAGTTTTTGAACGATCTCATTGTTTTTATCAGTCATTGTATGTACAGCCCCCAGTACGATTTTATAAATATATTATAATCCTTTATTAGAGCAATTGTTAAGTGGATGCTTATGTTTTTAAATAATTCATATCAAAATTAGATTAAACCAATCGAAAGTATATATTGTTTCGATTCGTTGGAGAACTTATAATTAGTAATATAAATTAAAGACGGAATTGAATGCCAATTTTTATATGTAATCGATACAGCTTACTTTAGACTGGACGTGAAAAAAACAAATAATTAGATGGAAGCAGGTGGTTTATTAGAGAATTTATTAAAACTAAAGGAGATGATTTTAATGAAGTATGAAGTATTCCCAAGACGGTGGGGCAAAGGCCATATTGTAACAACCCCGGTTAAAGGAAATGTGGAAAGCGTCGAAATTAAATCAGGCGGGAAGATTCAGGAGAAGCAAGTGCTCGTTATGATTCGCCCGGATCAAGGAAAAGTGAAGCAAATTTTGAGCGGTTCAGGAGGAACGGTTGAGATGTTAAAGGTAAAAGCCGGCGACAAAGTCGTGCATGGCGATGTGTTGTTTTTTATAAAGGAAGATTTATAAGCTATGATGCCATTTGACACAGTACCGTATTATAACATTAGATAAATAACCACTTATCCGCTTTCCGGGCATAAGTGGTTATTTTTTAATGGTTACATCGATTTGTTTGTTAAGCAAATAATCTCAAGATATTTCTTGGTTTCCTGCTAACACTTTTACAAAAAAAGAACTGGCAGCTGACATATTAGAATGATGTCGTACCAGTTCCTCTTAGGATAGCTTATTGAAAATCTTCTTCCTGTAAAATGGAAATTTTTTATTTCGGTGCAACTTCCGCTTTTGGACAAGATCCTCGAATTGCTTGTCCCGCTTGGCATTATCCTTATAATCTTCACCGGTTGCATACGTCATTAAATCATTACCGGTCAAATCTTTTCCGCTCTTTTTTTCACCTTCTTCGGGAACAAAACCGGCATTTTTCAGAATCTTGTAGGCCTGGTTCAATTCCGGTGACAGACCCGGCAGCTCATCACGCACATTAAGCTTTTTTCCTTTTCCCGGCAGGTTGTCAAAGTCTCCATTTTCGATTGACTCTTTGATTTTATCTTCTACAATGATGTACATTTGTACACCTCCTAAAATACCTGTCTTCATTATATCAAATAGTTGCAAGGTGTGTCGTGAGTGTTCCTTCATATTATTACCCTTGTATTACGATGTACCTCGTAATACAATAGCAAAAGAGGTGAAGTTTAAGTGGATCGTGAAATTATGAAAGGCAGTATTGATATTTTATTGCTTAATTTGCTAAACGGAACTGATATGTACGGCTATGAGATGGTAAAAGTGCTGAAGGAAAAAAGCGAGCAGCTTTATAACATGGGTGAGGGGACACTTTACCCGGCATTAAAACGCATGGAGAAAAAGCAGTGGCTGAGCTCATATTGGTATGAAACACCTCATGGGCGGCGAAAGTATTACCGGATAACTGATGACGGCAAAATAGAGTTGGAGCGGAAATTGGACGAATGGAACAGTGTCCATAGCCTGATAACAAAAACATCGGGAGATCCGTCATGACAAACATTGAAAAGCACGTCGAGAAGATTCTGGAGCACATGCAAAGCCCACATGATGAACGAGAGGACATACGGGAAGAGCTTATCAGTCATTTGGAGGAAGCGAAACAGCGATATATGAGCGGGGGATTTGATGAAAAACAGGCCGAAAAGCAAGCGTTGTCTGACTTTGGGGAATCGGATATGATTGGGCATCAG
The DNA here is from genome assembly GCF_900112705.1 of Lentibacillus persicus. Lineage (GTDB taxonomy): Bacteria > Bacillota > Bacilli > Bacillales > Amphibacillaceae > Lentibacillus > Lentibacillus persicus. Next base: position 123,097 of record NZ_FOMR01000009.1, on the reverse strand, counting down.
CTGCAGGAGTCGATGTATCCATATCAGCGCGGCTTTTTCCATTTGATAGGAATCGGAACCATTTTATTTGGGGTTATTTTTTATGTGAATTTGGTATTTTTTCTTAACGAACCGATTCCTGTCTGGTGGCTTGCTGTACAGCTTTTGTCTGGAAGTGCGGTGACGTTGGCTGCAATCAATATTTCATATGTCGGCAAGTACTTTTATATTACTAATTTGCTGCTGCTCGTTAATATCATTTGGAACGGGATAAATTTCGCAGTGGCGTGGAGCATGTCAACTTGGCAGGCGATTTTTTTCGGGATTTATCTTGTAACATTGATTCTCTTGGGGGCTGTTGCAGTCATACGGAATTCTTATTATTCAAGTGAACCGACTGAAAACCTGCAACAAAAACGCGGACTTGTGCTGTTCAGTTATGTGGTGAATTTATTGTTTGGAGCGGCGGTTGCCGGTATTAGTCTTTTCTTTTTATGGGCGTTCCTTGCTTTTTCCGGCCTTGGCGTATATGCCTTTATAACAGTTGCGCCTATTATTCTTTGGATTATTGCTTATAAATACCAGATGGGTGCTATCGCCAAAAAACCGCTCGTTTCTCTTCTGACCGGCCTTGGCTTTTCCTTGCTGGCAATTGCATTTCCTTTTGCCGTTTTTCTTATGTTTTCCGGGAGGTTTTAGCGCATGACGCTTAAAATGAAAAATATCAGCTTTATAACGGGAATGGTCTTTCTGTTTTTAATTCTGTGGGGCGCTGGTTCTTTAGCTGCGGGTCCGGATGGTTTTTCCGGTTTCGGTCAATCAACAGATATCTCTCCGGATGACAGTGAACTCGTTTTTTCCTATTTTCATGGTGATGACGCGGCATTGTATGCTGTTCCTGTCAGCGGAGGGAAAGCTGAACTTTTGGCAAAACCGGAAGAAGGGAAGTCGTATCATAATCCAAAGTTCTCTCCCGATGGCGAAAGTATTGCTTTCATCGAGCAATGGGAAAGCGAAGAGCGGCAATACAGCCAGCTGCGTATTTTTGACCGAAACAGTCAAACGGTAAAACAACGGATAAACACAAGCGGTTATGTAACGGAGGGAGCTTTTTCACCTGATGGGAAGTCCTTATATTTCCTGAAAGCTGATGTTTATAAAAATTATTCGCCGATTGCTTCTGAGCGGCCTCATGATTTTGATATTTTCCGAATGGATCTTGAATCTGGAAAAACGGAGCGGATAACTGACCAAAAGGCCTACGATATGTCATCGCTTGAGGTGACATCCAGCGGTGATAAGCTTATGTATAAAACTTATCAGAGCAATGATCAGCTGGTGTTCCTTTCTCTTAAGGATAACAGCAAAGAAAGAATGGTTCCTGTTGGTGATTTTGCTTCCGGGACACCTGTTATTTCATCACCGACATTATCCCCGGATGGAAAATCAATTGTTTTTTCGGATGTTGCGGCGAAAGATGAGAATGGTACTTTCGTGTATGAAGCTTTCCGGATGGATTTGGAAACGAAACAGGCCGAACAGCTGACAAACTTCCATGAACACGTGACAAGCCCGGTCTACTTTCATAACGCGGATAAACTAATTGTTACCATTAATAAAAATTTTGCAGGCGCTGACCCGGAATACAGTTATTGGGCAATCAGTGCTGATGGGGAAAGGCAAGACCGCTTGGAGATTAAGATGCCGGAAGCAGACAGGTCTTAGTTTATCCCTTTATATTCAAACACAAGTAAAAACCGCATTTCCGATAACGGGAATGCGGTCTATTAATTAAAATTACAAAACCCTTCAGTTCAATTTGCTGTATTAAGATGGCTTTTTGTGTAAAATAGCACTAAAGAGAATTGCAAATTTGATGGTGCTGCTTGCTTGTGGCAGTTTTGAGGAGGCGTTATGTTGAAAGTTATTGGGATAGCCGGTTCTGTTGTCGGATCGAAAACGCGAATTGCCGTCGAACAGATTTTAAATAATATTGAAAAACAGCATGCAGATATAGAAACGGAATTGATTAATCTTGGCGAGTTTGATCTTGTTTTCAGTGATGGCCGTGATTACCGTGATTACAGCGGCGATACGAAGGCGGTACTGGAGAAAATTATGACGGCAGACGCTTATGTGATCGGAACACCAATTTTTCAGGCTTCGATTCCTGGGGCATTGAAAAACTTGTTTGATTTACTTCCAAATGAAGCTTTCAGAGAAAAAGTTGTGGGCGTTGTTGCGACAGCGGGTTCCGCCAAACATTATTTGGTGCCGGAACATCAGCTGAAACCAATTCTTTCGTATATGAAGGCAGTTATTATACCCAAATATGTATTTGTGGAAGAAAAGAGCTATTATCAGAAAGAGATTGTAGACGATGATGCCATATTCAGGCTGAACCGGCTGGCAGATGATCTTGTGCATGGTGCTAACGTCTTCAGCGAGATACAAAAAGAAAAAGATTCAGCATTTCCGTTTTAATAACACGGTTGGTGCCATTTAATATGCGGGCAGCCCCTGCATATTATTTTTGTTACTTTTAATAACCTCATGATAAAACATAAGCAAAAAGATTGAAAGTCAATTTGAATGGTGATAGGATACACATGTTAACAAAATAATGAATTCATTTAACCTGAATTCAAAAAAATGCAGGGAATGCGGGAGGAAACAATATGTTAAACATAGGCATTATTTTAGGCAGCGTCCGGGAAGGGCGTAATGCAGAAGCTGTAACAAACTGGATTCATGATTTTGCGGTTAAGCGTGGAGATGCTTCGTATGAAATCGTGGATCTTGCTGACTACCAGCTGCCATTGCTTGGCGCATCAGTACCTGAAGCACAAAAATCTGAAGCTGAAGCGACGATCAACGCTTGGTCAGAGAAAATGGCTTCATTTGATGGCTACATCATCGTGGCGCCGGAATACAATCATTCCGTGGGAGGCGCGCTTAAAAACGCGTTGGATTACCTGAAGCCGGAAGTTGCTGATAAAGCAGCAGGACTCGTCGGTTATGGGAGCCTCGGCGGAACACGTGCCCACGAAAACCTGCGTTTGATCTTTGGCGAACTGCAGATTGCAGACGTTCAGACAGCCGTAACATTCTCGCTGATGACCGACTTTGAAAACTTCAGCATCTTTAAACCGGCTGATTATCACGCAGACAATGCCAACAAAATGCTGGATCAGCTGCTGGCATGGAGCGGTGCATTGAAGCAAGTCCGTGAAAATAAAGAAGCGGTAACAAACTAGTATAGGTACTGCAAGGAGATGTGCTAATCGTGCATCTCTTTTTTTATCCCGCGTGGCACAAGGTGTCAGACCTCTTGCCCGATCACTGAGAAAACTGCGGTGGATATGTTATGCTGTAATTATCATCAGTGAAGGAGATGTGGAGCGGGTGGGCTTTTCAATTTTATATGAAGATAATCATGTGCTTGTGGTTGAGAAACCGGTCAATATACCAGTGCAGGAAGACAAAACGAAGGACGACGATTTACTGTCAATGCTAAAAAATGATATCAAAGTCCGCCACCAGAAGCCCGGCAATGTTTATTTGGCACTCGTCCACCGGCTCGATCGGCCTGTCGGCGGAGTGATGGTGTTTGCCAAAACGTCAAAAGCCGCTTCACGCTTGTCGGACGCGATACGCAGAGGGGCGTTTGAGAAGCAATACTTGGCGGTCGTCCGGGGAAACCCGCCACGGACGCAGGACACACTTGAGCATTTTTTACTGAAAGACCATAAGGAAAATAAAGTGAAGGTTGTTTCAGCAAATACGAACAAGGCCAAAAAAGCGCTACTGGATTACAAAATCGTTGGAAAGCACAACGGTTTAAGCTTGCTAAGCGTTAATCTCCACACCGGCCGGCCGCATCAAATACGCGTCCAATTGGCAAATATCGGCTGTCCGATTTACGGCGACCAGAAATACGGTCAAAATGTAAATAAGCCGGGGCAGCAGATTGCTTTATGGTCGCACAAATTGGCTTTTGAGCATCCGACAAAGAAAGATATGCGGGAAAATGAATCGCTGCCACCTGAGGATTATCCGTGGCATCTTTGGCCGGAATTTTGCAAAAGGAGCTGATAGCGATGGCAAAAACGTTGCATACATTTAAAATCTCAACCAATGAAAAGCAGTCATTCATCAATTTGGATAGCTATTTGGATGAAGTTTTATCCGAGAGCGGTGTGCGTGACGGAATTATGGTCGTTTATTGTCCGCATACAACCGGAGCAATTACCATCAATGAAAATGCTGATCCCGATGTGAAGACCGATTTAAAATTAGGATTGGATGAGACATTTCCGAATAAGCCGGAATATGTGCATATGGAAGGCAACTCTGATGGTCATATGAAATCATCTGTGGTCGGGGCGAGTGAAACATTGATCATTTCAGACGGCCAATTAATCCTGGGGACGTGGCAGAGTGTCTATTTTACGGAGTTTGATGGCCCGAGAACACGGAAGGTCCATGTGAAAATTATTGAAGGCTAAATTTAAGGAGGAATACCAATGGCAGAACTGCAAAATTTGGAATCAACAGAGGATTTAAAAAAGGCTTGGGACCGTTCGAAAGACAAGCCGGTTCTATTGTTTAAGCATAGTACAACGTGCCCGATCAGCGCCGGAGCGTTTGAACAGTATCAGAGATATTTGGAAGAAGCCGGGGACGAGATTGATGCTTATATGGTGAAAGTTATTGAAGACCGGGCCGTTTCTAATCAGATTGCAGAAGAGACCGGTGTGAAACATGAATCACCGCAAATTTTTCTCATTCAGGATAAAAAAGTAACCTGGCACACATCGCATTCCAAGATCACAGCAGATTCAATAAGTGACGCCATAAAGCAATCATAATGGAGCGACTGCTGCAAAGTTAAATTTGCAGCAGTTTTTTATGGAGCAATGCGGGACAGGGATTAGAATATGTTCCGGAGGCGGTAAATATGTTCCGGAGAGGGCAAATATGTTCCGGAGACGGTGAATATGTGCCGGAAAGGGCAAATATGTTCCGGAAAGGCAAAATATGTTCCGGAAACCGCCAATGGGACGCACCATGATCAGAGAAAGCACCCGACCAAGGCATTACAATCGAATACCCTGCAAGCTACACCACTGAATGTATAAAGCCATCTTTTCCTGCCACACTATAAGTGCTACGAAAACAGGAAAGGGTGGCTTTATCATGATTCATTTGAAAGCATTGGGAATTAAAGCGATCGCAATTGGCATAACGGTTTTTTCGCTATTTGGTATTTTTTATGATGCGAATTTGACGAATTTGTTTTGGGTCAGTTTGCTGACGACAGGTCTCTCGTTTCTCATTGGCGATTTATTTCTTCTTCGCAGATTGGGAAATTTGACCGCTTCCATTATTGACTTCCCACTCGCTTTTGTGACGCTATGGGTTTTGTGCGGAATGTTCATTGAAGCAAGTTTTCCCATTATATCAGTATCGTTGATCGCTGCATTCTTTATAACATGCTGTGAGCCGTTTATTCATACGTATTTGAATGAAAACCTTGAAGCTGAGCGATTTGAAGAACGAAAAAGAGGATCGGGAACCGGACGTCTGCAGACAGAGTTCTCTGAGGAGTTGGACGCAGGGAAAGATGAAACGGAAGGCCGAAATAAATAAATTGAAACCTCCCCTCTTAATTAATCGTATGATTAAATAACTATCATTTTCTTTTCAGACGTGAGTCGTGTATGATTGTAAGTGACAACATACGTGGAATAACGTTGATTTGATAGTCTGTTATTTTTTCGATGGATTGAGGGGGAGGTTTTAAATTGGACGTTTTTGACGGAGGTTCAAATGGTTCCAAACGGCCTAACATAACGTGGAATAAAAAGTTTAATTGGATTGGCTATATTGTGCTTGGGATCATTTTGGCAGTGATTATAGGCTTGTTTGCGCTCCAGCTTATCACTGATTACATATGGATGGATACATTGAACTTCGGAAATGTATTTACGACAATCCTGACAAGCAAAGTACTGCTTGGAGTGGCAGGCTTTATTTTGTTTGCCGTGACGACATTCTTTACGGTTTTCTGGATTCGCCGCTCGTATTTAAAGCATTTCACATCGAGTCAGTTACCGCCATTACTTGAAAAGCGGAAAACGATGTTTGGGATTATGCTTGCGATTTCCGCCGTTGTAGGACTGTTCGGAAGCAGTATCATCCAGGGAGTCGGCTGGGAGAGCGCGCTTAAACTGCTTAACCATGCTTCCTTTGGACAGACCGATCCGTATTTTAACATGGACATTTCGTTTTATGTTTATGTGCTGCCGATGCTTAATTTGGTTGTATCTGTTCTCATGGGGCTTGCTATCTTTTTCCTGCTGGTGGAAATAGGTGCTTATTCAGTATTTCATATGTATCGCATGAGCCGGTCAGCCCAGCTGCATCTTGGCTTAACACTAGGGTTTATTGGTCTGATGATAGCAAGTTATCATCTGCTGCAGCCTTTTGGGACATTGGCTTCAAACCAGGTCAGTATATTCCAGGAAAGTGTCGTCGAAGGACTTAGTTACACGGATGATGTTGTTAACATTCCAAAAGCTTATATACTGGCAGCTGTAGCGTTACTGATGACAATCTGGATGATTATAAAACTCATCAGAGGCAATATTCAAACGATGCTGACACCTATCGTTGTTTATATAGGACTTCTTGTAGTCGGTCAAGGTGTCTCAGTAGCGGTTCAAAACTTTGTAGTTTCCCCAAATGAATTTGCTGTGGAAGAACCTTATCTTGAGGAAAATTTGAATTACACAAGAGCCGCCTATGATCTTGATAACATTAACGAACAGCAGCACCCGGCTGATGGGGAATTGAGTGCGGAAATGGTTGAACGAAATCAAGGAACAATTGATAATGTCCGGATGAATGATGTGCGGCCATTGCTTGATGTTTATAATCAGGTGCAGACGTTCCGTACTTATTATGAATTTAACGATGTTGATATCGACCGTTATCAGGTCGATGGCGAATATGAACAAGTCTTTTTGGGTGCAAGAGAACTTGATACCTCGAGTCTGCCGGATCAGGCTCAAACATGGGTTAACCAAAACTTGCGGTATACCCATGGTTACGGTGCAGCGATGAGCCACGTCAACGAAGTAACGGCACAGGGCCAGCCGGAGTATATGCTTCAGGATGTGCCGCCTGAAGGTGTTATGGACGTTGAGAGGCCTCAAATTTACTTTGGTGAAAATGATGCACCTAATGTTATCACAAACAGTGAAGTCGACGAATTTGACTACCCTGATGGTGATACGAATGCCAGTAACAGGTACCAGGCTGAAACCGGTATTCCGCTTACAGGCATTAACCGGTTATTATTTACAATTGATGAAGGAAACTTCCGAATGCTTCTGTCCGATCAGCTGAATGAGGATAGTCAACTCTTGGCAACACGGAACATCATGGATCGTATTAACCGGATTGCACCATTTTTCCAGTATGATCAGGATCCTTATTTAGTAGTACGGGACGATGGCAGTCTTGTTTGGATGATCGATGCTTATTTGACAGCAGAAAATTATCCATATTCTGAAGCATTTCAGGGTGACACAAATTATATCCGGAACTCAATCAAAGTCATGGTTGATGCGTACACTGGTGAAGTGAACTTCTATGCAGCCGATCTTGAAGAGCCATTGTTGCAGACATTCCAGAATATATTCCCTGATTTAATCACCGAAGAAGTGCCTGAGGATATCCGTGCACACTTCCGGTATCCGACAGATTTGTTTTCGATTCAGGCTTCAATGTATGGCACGTACCATATGTCAAATCTCGAAGTCTTCTATAACCGTGAAGATGCTTGGCAGTCCCCGACTGAACGCTACTTCGATGAAGATATCGAAATGGAGCCATACTATATCACGATGAAGCTGCCAGGTGAAGACGAAGAGGAATTTATTCAGATGCTCCCGTATACGCCGAAAAACAGGCAGAATATGATTGCATGGATCGGTGTCAGAAATGACGGCGAGAATTACGGTGAGATGCTCGTCTATGAATTTCCTAAACAGCGGAACATTTATGGACCGCAGCAAATTGAAAACCGGATTAACCAGGACAGTGAAATTTCACAGGAATTGAACTTATGGGCACAGGGTGGATCAGATGTTATCCGCGGCAACCTTCTGGCGATACCGATTGAAGATACGGTGATTTATGTTGAACCGATCTATATTGAATCGAACAACGAGACATCGTTGCCTGAAGTGAAACGTGTTGTCGTTGCCTATGAAGATGAAATCGTGATGGAAGCTGATTTTGACACTGCTCTGCAGGAAATGCTGAGTATCGTTGATTCAGACAGCCAGGATGCTGAGCAGGAAGGTGAGGAAGGACAGGAGCCTGAGCAGGAAGAACCGCAACCGCCTGAAGATGATCCAATGCTGGGAGCTGAAGATCAATTGCAGGAATTCTCTGATCTGTTCGAGTCCTATCAGCAGGAATTATCTGAAGGCAATTGGGAAGAGGCTGCATCAATCATGAGCGAACTTGAAAGTTTGCTTGATGAGATGGAGTCATCAGATGGACCTGAGGCAGAGAATGGTGCGGCAAATTCTGACGAGGCCCAGGGCAACAACTCTGAGCCGCCCGAAAATAACACCGACACACCGGATAATCCGGAAGAATAGTTATAAAAAAATCGGGACGCTTATAATCGAGCGCTCCCGATTTTTTTATGCGCTTAGTACATAAAATACCGAAAAGAAAAGATAGCCAACAACAATTGTTATTGACGGAATCATATATGTGAAGGTGTTCCGGGTATCATCACGCTTGATAATTAAAAGCACGAGCGATGTCAGTATGAAACCAGCTGCCGCAGTTGCGATATGCTGGTTGGAAGCTTCTGCCCAAATGCTTCCACCCCGGTAAAAAGCATCAGCAACTGGCACCACAAAAATGTTGAAAATGTTGCTTCCAAGTATTGTGCCGATAGCCAAATTAATGTTAGCAGCCCGCAACGCGACCCAAACACTTACGGCATCAGGCAAAGAGCTCGTTGCAGCGATTAGCAGGCTCCCGACTGCACTCGCACTGATAGCACTGTTTTGTGCAATGAGATCACCTGTTACTGAAAGGGCACTTCCTGATATAAAAATAACGATAACAAGAAGCATAAACTTTATAATCACTTTACGAATAGAGTGTCGCTCGGTATTATCCTCGGCGGTGTACTGCTGTTCTTGATGATCCTGCTGATGTTTAGCTGAGATTAACGATAAACCACCGATATAAACAGCGATCATCAGCATGCTTGTGACACTGAATTTCATGACGTGCCAATCTGCATCAACATAAAGGGAAAATGCAGCAATGACACATAATAGCATACCAAGCAATCCGGTAAGAATATGATTATCTGACACATTTAGGAATAATCGTTTTCTGCGGAAATACATATCGAATAAAAATAATACGAAAAAGTTGAAAGTAATACTCCCCAGCCCGTTCCCGACAGCGATATCAGGACTGTTGATGACTGCCGCTGATATGGTAGAAGTTAATTCAGGCAGGGAGGTGCCTGTCGCTAAAAGAGCGGTTCCGACCACCAGGCCGCCTGCTTTGGTTTCCTTGCTGATGATATCTGCATAGGAAGCGAGCTTAATGGCTATGAATACAGATACCACAGCAGCAGCCACAAATGAAATACTATAAAATAGAAGCAACTGAGGTCTCCTTTCTTATTGCATTCCAGATAATACCCCTAAGTTTCTCAATTTAATCATGGTTAATTTTTCTAATATTTTTTCATACTATTGACCATAATGGTCTAAATGAATTATAATTAAGTCGACCAATATGGTCTAAAAGATGCTGATTATACTTTAAATGGGGTGAGAGACAATTACAGAAAAGTTTCAGAGCCTTGATGAAAGAAAGCAGCAGCGGATCATTGATGCTGCTCTTCAGGAATTTGCCCAAAATAGCTACGAGCGGGCATCCACCAATCAAATTGTTAAAAATGCCGGGATTGGTAAAGGCATGCTATTTTACTATTTTCAAAGCAAAAAAGATTTGTATCACTATCTTGTCGATTACGCTTTGGACATCGTTCGTGAACAATATATCAGTTTAATTGATATGCGCAATAGGGATTTCATCGAACGGATGAGACAGGCAACTCAAATCAAAATGCGTTGTTTTGCAGAAAATCCCAGTGTGTTTAATTTTCTTGGCACATTCTTTTTGGAGACCAAACCAGACCTTCCGTCATACCTTTCAGAGCAATATGAACAGCTGTTGGCGGAGGGGCAAGCGATTATGTACGACAATATTGACACCTCTCTTTTCAGGAGGGATGTCGATGTTGATAAAGTGTTTAAATTGATTCAATGGGCGATGGATGGATATCAGAATGAAATTATCAGCAGTTTGAAAGATAAACAATTGTCAGAGGTTGACTTTCAGCCCTATTGGCAGGAATTTTACGAGTATCTGACTATCTTGAAGAAAAGCTTTTATCACGCATAAACAGGGGGTTGTACAAATGGCGCTTCTTAAAACGGAAAATCTTACGAAGAAGTTCGGAAGTTTTAAAGCCGTGAATAACATTAACATCGACGTTCAAAAGGGCGAAGTGTATGGCTTTATCGGCCCGAATGGGGCTGGTAAATCTACCACGATCCGAGTTCTGCTCGGCATGCTGAAGGCTACAAGCGGTACAGCTTCCATTTTTGGGAAGGATGTTTGGAAAAATGCTGTGGAAATCCATAAGCATATTGCTTACGTTCCTGGAGATGTGAACTTGTGGCCGAATTTGACCGGAGGCGAAGTTATCGATTTGTTTATGAAACTCCGCGGCAGAGACGTAAATAAAAACCGCCGTGAAGAATTGATCGAGAGGTTTAAATTCGATCCTTCAAAAAAATGCAGAACCTATTCGAAAGGGAACCGGCAAAAGGTTTCGCTTATTGCGGCTTTTGCGTCCGATGCCGATCTGTATATTCTTGATGAGCCGACTTCAGGACTGGATCCCCTGATGGAACGGACATTTCAGGAATGTGTAATGGAAGCAAGAGATCAAGGGAAAAGTATCTTGCTGTCCAGCCACATTTTGTCAGAAGTGGAACGGCTTTGTGACCGGGTGGGCATTATCCGTGAGGGCCGGATTATTGAATCGGGTTCCTTGGATGAATTACGCCATTTAACACGGACGCATATGATCGTTGAAACGAAACAACAGGTAACTGGTCTGGAGGACTTACAAGGGGTTCACGATATTGATATAAAAGGTGAATCGATCTCGTTGCAAGTTAATACAGAAGAATTGGATAAAGTTGTACGGCATATCAGCCAGTTTGGTGTCGTAAAACTGGAAAGTGCGCCGCCGACGTTGGAAGATTTATTTATGCGCCATTACGAAGGGAATTCGGGAGGTGAAGCTTGATGCCCCGTCAGTCGTTAGCTAAGACCGGTGAATTGATGAAAATTTTGCTGCGGCTGGATCGATTCCGAATTGTTATTTGGCTTGTGGCACTAATCTTTTTTACTTTAGTGGTACCGCTTGCTTTTAGTGAGTTGTATCCCGATCAGGAAGACCGCAACGCCATGGCCCAAACGATGGAAAATCCTGCGATGACTGCAATGGTTGGTCCGGGTGATCTGGAGCATTACACAATAGGCGCGATGACAGCGCACCAGATGCTGCTTTTAACGGCAGTCGTTGTCGGCTTAATGAATATTCTGCTGATGAATCGGCATACACGCGTGGTTGAAGAGGACGGCCGAATGGAGCTGGTCAGTGCTTTTCCGGTTGGAAAACTTGCCAATTTGAATGCATCGTTTATGATGCTTATAGTCATAAATGGTTTGCTTGCGCTGATTTCAGGGATTGGTTTGTATGTTTTAGGAATTGAGAGCATGGGACTGTCAGGATCATTATTGTATGGTTTGATTTTAGGTGCGACTGGCATATTTTTCGCAGGATTGACCGGATTGATGGCTCAACTTACCGAAAATGCAAGAACAGCGTTTGGCCTATCATTGACGCTGTTGTTAATGGTTTACTTTGTGCGTGCAATAGGCGACGTCAGCAACGAATCGCTATCGTGGATTTCACCGCTGGGATGGGTTACGGAAGCTGACGTTTACGGCTCGAATAACTGGTGGGTGTTGCTTTTGCTGACAGGCGGGGCGTTTGTTCTAATGGCAATTGCAATATATTTGAACGCTATTCGTGATTTAGATGCTGGTTTCTTGCCATCCAGGGCAGGCAGAAAACATGCATCACAGAAGCTGCTAAGCCCAATCGGTTTGGCTCTCAGGCTGCAGCGCACGGGGGTTATCTCGTGGGCGGTTGGCATGATATTTATCGGTCTTTCTTATGGGTCGATCATGGGTGATTTGGAGTCTTTTTTTGAAAGCAATGAAGCCTTAAGACAAGTATTGGCCGGTGAACAAGAAACGTCGTTTACGATGCAATTTGTTTCGGTATTAATGTTTGTGATGGCTCTGATTGCAACGCTGCCGGCTGTGATGGCAGTTATGAAGTTGAATGGAGAAGAAAAGAAGAACCGAATCGAGCATCTCCTGGGAAGAGCGGTCTCGCGTACCCGTCTTATCTCAGCGTATATAACAATCGCTGTTGTGAATGGTGTAATGATGCTTTTCTTGTCCGTAACAGGACTTTGGGTAGCGGGTGCCAGTGTAACCGAAGAGCCGTTTGACTTTGGAAAAATAATTGGTGCCGGACTCGCTTATTACCCGGCATTGCTTGTCATGATCGGGCTGGCTGTCTTTTTGATCGGGTTTGCACCAAAATTAAGCAGCGTTGTCTGGCTATATCTATTTTACTCGTTTGTCGTTTTGTATTTTGGAAATATGTTTCAATTTCCAGATTGGGTCAGCAATTTATCGCCATTCGGCTATATACCGGAAATGCCAATTGAAGAGATGGCATGGATGCCTGTTATCATTTTGACTGTTATTGCCCTGGTACTTGCTGTTGCCGGTATGCTTGGCTATCGTAAACGGGATATACAGGGGCAATAATCTAAAAACGGATGAAGCAACTGGATGTGAAGTGAGAACCAGTGAAAGTTTCATAAGCCTCTCTAGTGACGCAGCTGGAATATACTCGCTTTCCGTGGGCTCCCCACGAGCCTCCTCGTGAGCAAAAGCCGCTCACTGCGGGGTCTCTTAGGCTCGCTGTCCCACAGGAGTCTCGCATATTCCAGCTGCTTACGTGAGTGTGTAAACCATGTTACGCATTCATCGAACGAACTCCAGTTAGCAATTTTCAGCGCAGGAAATACGCGCCGACTCCTGCGGGAGCAAAGGCATAGGTGAGACACCGAAGCGCTTCAGCGCGAGGGGGCTCACCAGCCGCCCGCGGAAAGCGGCGTGTATTTCCGGAGCGGTAGCCGATGCACCAACTCAAATTTAAAGGCAGTTCACAGTTTATGGAAACTGCGATGGTTAAAAAGTAACAAATTTTACGAAAAGAACCAAAGTAAAGACGGACTATTATTTTTAAGAAAAGCGATATCCCGCCTAGGAATTATACTCCGCTTACTCTTTTTATAGTCCGTCTTCTACATTTAAAAAAGCCCAACCTTTTGCATCATCAATATGGTTCGCTGTCTCTACCTTTCCTTTCTGCCTTCTCGGGTGCTTTTTCCGCATCTTTGTTGCCGAGCGGATTTTTGCTTGAACTGCCGTTATCCTTCATCATTTTAGCAGCTTCTTCGAGACCTTCACGCAAGCGCCTTCCGTATTCTTCATCCGCCTCTTCAGCCAAGGCGATCATCTTATCCTGAATTTCCGGGACGCATTCTGAAAGATCGCCGACAAGGTTTGAAATCAATTCGTCTTTTTCCCAGTCATCAAACCAGCGAAACGTCTCGCCGGCCTGCTTGGTATTGTCGTTTCGGTCGATGGATTCGCGTACCAAATTGCCTTGTACTTTTGGTGAGTGTTCTTTACCGACCTGTTCAGCCTCTTTGTAATTTCCCAATGATGAGGGTTCATAATTAATGTGCGGGTTCTTTTTTGCTGAACGTTCAGGCTCATACCGCATCATTCCGCCTTCCTGATTTGTTGCCACGCGTTTTTGAGCCGCGTTAATAGGGACTTGCAAGTAGTTGGCCCCTACCCGGTAACGCTGGGTATCCGAATAAGAAAACGTCCGGCCCTGCAGCATTTTGTCATCAGAAAAATCGAGTCCGTCAACAAGCACACCCGTCCCGAATGCAGATTGTTCAACCTCTGTAAAATAGTCTTCCGGATTTTTGTCCAACACCATCCGGCCGACCGGCAGCCATGGAAATTGATCCTCCGGCCAGATTTTTGTATCATCCAGCGGATCAAAATCGAGCTCGGGATGCTCATCATCACTCATGATCTGAACAAATAACTCCCATTCGGGGTACTCCCCGCGTTCAATGGCGTCGTACAAATCCTGGGTGGCATGGTTGAAATTGTCGCTCTGAATTTCATTTGCTTCTTTGACTGTCAGATTTTTAACGCCTTGTTTCGGTTCCCAATGGTATTTGACAAGCACGGCTTCACCGTCATTGTTTACCCACTTATATGTGTTCACACCCGAGCCCTGCATCATACGATAATTGGCGGGGATGCCCCACGGCGAGTATATAAACGTTACCATATGGAACGACTCGGGCGAATTGGAGCAAAAGTCAAAGAAACGCTGACTGTCCTGGATGTTCGTTACGGGATCAGGCCTGAAAGCATGGATCATATCCGGAAATTTCATTGCATCTCGAATAAAAAAGATCTTAATATTGTTTCCGACTAAATCCCAATTTCCGTCTTCTGTATAAAATTTAACCGCGAACCCCCGCGGATCTCTGAGTGTCTCAGGTGAATGCGTTCCATGGACAACGGTTGAAAACCTGACAAACACCGGTGTTTGCTTTCCTTTTTCCTGAAAAACTTTTGCCCGTGTATACTTGCTGACAGGCTCATTTCCTGCAGTCCCATAGGCTTCAAAATAACCGTGTGCGCCGGCGCCGCGGGCATGAACAATTCGCTCAGGCACTTTTTCCCGGTCGAAGTGGCTGATTTTTTCAATGAAATCATAGTTCTCAAGTGTAGCAGGACCACGGTTTCCGACTGTCCGGATGTTTTGGTTGTTTGTGACAGGATGCCCCTGTCTGTTTGTCAGTGTATCGTTGTTTTCAATATTTGTCTGGTGCTCTTTATTTTCCTTTCCGGCCATCTTTATCAACCTCCATCTAGTTTATTTTCCACCTTATTTATTTTGTCCAAATGAAGGGAGATTCATCCGTTTTGTGAGCAGGGAGCAGGAAAGAAGTGAAAGGTCTCGAAGTAAGTTATAATAAAGATAGTGAATAATTTAATTAAGAGGGAGGATGAAAGCGTGAGTGCTGAAAGCTTGAAGAACAATGAAAAAGCCAAAAAACTGTGTGTCTCGTTAGTCCCGATTTTTAACCATCTTGATTATGACGAACAGCTGGAAGTGGCCCGCACTAGCCGAAGCAAGACGTACGGCAAAAAAGACGTCATTTTTCAAGCGGGGGACCCCTCAGAATACTTGTATATTGTGCACACAGGCAAGGTTAAAATTTATAACTTATCAGAATCAGGAAAAGAACAGCTGATCCGGATTCTTGAGCCCGGGGAGTTTATGGGGGAATTGGCCGTGTTTACAGATGAGTGGCTCACAAGTTTTGCTGAAGCAGTTGAGCCAACCGAAATATGTGCTATCCATAAATCGGATTTACAGGAATTTTTGAAAGAAAAACCGGCTATATCTTTTAAACTCCTTGCTGAAAGCAGTAAGCGGCTGAAAGATGCGGAAAAGACGATTGAGCGTTTGAGCTCGCAGGATGTTGAGAAGAGGCTCTCGTCCTATTTGCTTGAGCAATTAGAAAAAACGGACTCCTCAAAGATTAAACTGCCGATGAGCAAAAAGGATTTAGCTTCTTATCTGGGCACAACACAAGAGACCTTGAGCCGGCGTCTGGCAAGTTTTGAGGAAAAAAGTTTGCTTGCGCAGACAGGCCAGCGGAAAATCGACATTTTGGACGCTGAAGGGTTAGAAGCTATAGCCGAATGAGGTAAGAATATAGATTACACGCCGGTTCCATGGTGTAAGGAAGCATACAAGTTTATCAGAGCAATCGAAAAGAGACTGATTCGTATTCAGCCTGCTGATAGCTTTGAATAAGGCCGTGTGCAGCAACCGCACGTTTCGGGACTGTTTTTTGCTGTATGGTGAGATCCACAGAGCTGCTGAATGGAAAGACACCCATTTCGATTGCTTGGTTATCTTTCCAATGAATATCAATTTTCTTTGTATGGAAAAAAGTAAGCGATTCTGAAACAGGGAGGCCATCTTTGAAAAATGGATGCTCATCTTCCTTTGAAGCACCTGGCTCGTTAAGACAAAGATATAATGAAAGGCTGTCAAACAACTGCAGCAGGCCGCTGTGAACATTAAAGATATGCTCATCATAACGATCGATATACTGAATCAGCCGCTCTTGCCTCTGTCGTTCTTCTTCCACAAATAATTGGGATTCCTCTTCCGCCTCATTTATCAGGAAGCGTGCATAATGGCTGCTGCACAATAATGCTGCATACCAGTCATGTTTTTCCACTTCATCAACGCCATGTTTATAGAAAACGGTTTTCGGCGGGACGGGGAAGTCGGTGAATGAATAAGGCTTACCTTTCTTATCATTCCAAAAAGGCTGTTTATCAATCATCTTCCATGCATAATCATGATTGGCGATGGCATACAGAACACTGTGCTTTAATGCTTCGTCCAAAAAGTATGTGTCTTTCAGGTTTGCTGCCAATTGCCCGGAGATTTGGGCGTGGTGGTCCTGTTCGATCATAACGTATGAATCTTCTCGTTCCCGTACAATCATTTAAATCATCCTTTCTGAATTTTAGATAAGTTCAGTATAGTGAACTACATCGCCATTAAAATGGCGAGCTTCTCGTTTCACAGAGACGGCAACCCACCTCTCCACGAAGGCCTGTTCCGTGCCTATATGTTATAAGATTAGGAAGCCGTTTCCAGTTTCCCTTTTGCCCTGCTTAAAATGTTTCGAGCCGCATTGACATCCCGGTCCACCGTGTAACCGCAGTCCGGACAACAATGCGTGCGTTCACCGAGGGATTTTCGGACAATAAGGTGGCAGTTGGAACATTCCTGGCTTGTATTTTGTGGATTCACTTGAATGACACACTTACCAGCCTCTTCCGCTTTGTAAGTCGTATACACAACAAGTGAACGCCACGAAGCATCCAGTATCCATTTTGATAGCGTCTTGTGTTTAACCATGTCTTGAATGTTGAGATCTTCAAAAGCGATGAGGTCGTATTGATCTGCCAGTTGGCGGCTCACTTTGTGCGCTCGGTCACGACGACGATTTGCCAACTGTTCATAAGCTTTTGTCAGTTGTTGCTTTGCCTTGTGCCATCGACGCGAACCTTTCTTTCGTCGTGACAGGATTTTGTTCCAATAATGAATTTTCTTCTCGGATTGTTTTAAAAAACGGTGGTTTTCGTATAAATCACCGTTCGAGGCGGTTGCCAGATTCAGAATACCCAGGTCAATGCCAATTTCCTCGCCTGTTGCTGGTGCCGGTTCCACGTCAATCTCACAGGAAAAACACGCATACCATTTGTTGTTTTGACGGCGAATGGTACATGTTTTAATCGTTCCCTCGATTTGTCGATGACACTTAATGCGAACATTGCCGATTTTGGACAGCTTGAGACATTTCCCGCTTAGAGCGAAGCCACTTTGAGGGTAGGTAAAACTATGATAGCGATTGTCACCCTGGAATCTCGGAAATCCTGCTTTCTGTTTAGCCTTCAGTCGTCGAAAAAAGGCTTGGAATGCTTTGTCCAGGCGCTCGGCAACATCCTGTAACACTTGAGATTGTATCTGCTTGTACTCAGGGACCTCCTGCTTTAATAGGGGAAGTTCCTTTTTTTGACCATAATAATGAATGCCGACACCACGTGTTTTATAAGCAAAGATTCGCTGCTCAAGCATGGCGTTATATAACTGACGGCACATCATTAATACCCAATTCATGTTGGCTTCTTGTTCCTGGTTCGGTTCCAGTTTAAACTTATACGTTTTTTTCATTATCATCTCTACCCTCTTTTGGATTGATTCGCAATATATTTTTGGATAGCATCTTCCGAAATAGAGCCAACCGTTTCAATATAAAAGCTACTGTTCCAAAGCCGTCCTTTCCACAGATACTGCTTTATATGAGGAAATTCCAAAAGTAGTTTGCGGGCAGAAATCCCTTTTAGCATTTTCACCATATAGGAAGGAGCCACTTTTGGGTGAGCGGACACAAAAGCATGAATATGATCAAGTTTACCCACTTCGATCATATGGACGATAAAACCTTTTTCTTCCGCTATATCCCGGAAAATTTCTTTTAGTCTTTTTTCGATAGTCTCGTTTAGAACTTTGCGACGATATTTCACTGACCAAACAAGGTGATAATTCATATGATAGACACATGTTCTTGCGTGGATAAGATTATTTTTCTTCATACATATAGTTTAGCATTTATAAGCATTAACTTCTATTATAAGAGTTATTATTGAGTAACATATGGTTTTAGATTATGCAAAGATGGCGGCGATTCATCTCCCCATTCGAAATGGGGAGATGAATC
The DNA here is from genome assembly GCF_900112705.1 of Lentibacillus persicus. Lineage (GTDB taxonomy): Bacteria > Bacillota > Bacilli > Bacillales > Amphibacillaceae > Lentibacillus > Lentibacillus persicus. Next base: position 104,429 of record NZ_FOMR01000009.1, on the reverse strand, counting down.
GCCGGTTATACTAAAATATTGCTTCAGTTTAAAATACAATCTTGCCAGAGCAATGTAAAGCATGTATAATAGGTTACATAAAGTAAGTTAGTGTAATATAATAATTTAATAGGCTGATAGGAAGGACTGACCTGGATGGAAAAACAATTTTTCGAAAAACCCGCCACATATGTAGGTGAGGTTAATATAAACGTTACAAATTTGGATAAAGCATTGTCATTTTATCAGGAAGTTATCGGGTTTGAAGTTTTGGAGCAATCAGATCAAAAAGCCGTATTGACTGCAGACGGCAGAACACCGTTGCTGACGCTGGTGCAGCCGGCAGATGCCATGCCAAAGGAAGGACGGACGACAGGGCTGTTTCACTTCGCAATCCTGCTTCCGTCAAGAGCCGACCTCTCAAGCTTTATTAAACATGCTGCACGAGCAGGGGCACGCCTCGGCGCGTCGGATCATTTAGTCAGTGAAGCCTTATATTTAAACGACCCTGATGGCAACGGAATTGAAGTTTACCGTGACCGTCCGTCAAATGAATGGGAATGGTCAGACGGTCAAGTGGCCATGTCGACTGAACCGCTGGATGCTGACAGTTTGGTTGCTGAAAGTGATAAAGAATGGAACGGTCTTCCGGCCGGTACGGTGATGGGCCATATTCACCTTCATGTGGCGAACCTGCAAAATACAAAGACCTTCTATATAGATGGGCTTGGCTTCGAGGTTGTAACCAATTATCCTGGTGCACTTTTTACGTCGACGGCTGATTACCACCATCACATAGGCTTAAATATTTGGAACGGTGAAAATGTGCCGGCACCATCTGAGAACAGTGCTGGTCTTAATTGGTATTCACTTGTGTTTCCTGATGAGCAAACAAGGGAAGAAAAAGTCAAAAACCTTGAGAATCAGGGTGTAACGGTTCAAAAGGAAACAAATGATTATATCGTTAAAGACCCTTCCGGCAATAAAATTCATATGCAGCTCGCTGACTGATTATAAAAATCGTTCGGATCTAGTCCGAACGATTTTTTGGTTGGCATTTACAGGTTTTTATACCACTCGGCAGCTGCTTTCACTTCGCCCATGGATAATTGATGGCCCATGTTTTCCCAATGGAGTTCGACGCGTGCACCTGCATTTTCGAGCAGTGATTTAAGATCTTCTGATTCTTCAGCTGAACATATCGGATCATTGGTTCCGGCGCCGATAAAGACTTTCTTGCCGGAAAGATCCGGGAGTTCTACACCGCGTCTCGGTACCATGGGATGATGCAAGATGGCTGATTTCAGAGCATTGTCGTAATGGAACAGCAGGCTGGCGGCAATATTGGCACCGTTCGAATAACCGACCGCTACAATATTATCTCGGTCAAAACTGTGTTCCTCGGCTGCTTCATCAAGAAATTCATAAAGCTCTTCAGTACGGGCAATCAAATCCTCTTCGTCGAAGACCCCTTCCGCCAATCGTTTAAAGAAGCGTGGCATACCGTTTTCTGATACGTTTCCGCGCACGCTCAGCACGTTGGCATCGGGATCAATTTCGCGTGCGAGCGGCAATAAATCCTGTTCCGTGCCTCCTGTGCCGTGGAGCAGCAGCAGTGTTGGTTTAGTCTGGTCATTACCTTTTTGAAAAATATGTTTCATGATTAGTCTCCTTTTCTGTTTGCCAAAATTACGCTTGTCCGACCCGTTTAAGAACATCGATGAGTGTTCGTTTTTCATCATCCGTTACATCCTGAAAGATTTCTTCAATTGCTTTCTGATGATGCGGGAAAATATTGTCCATCAGCTGTTTGCCTTCTTCAGTAATATGAATGTAGACAACCCGCCGGTCATCAGAGCAGGGGTGCCGTTCGATTAAATTTTTCGACTCGAGCTTATCAATCACATATGTCATTGAACCGCTATTAATCAAAACGGCTTCGGAAATTTGCTTTACAGTCAGTCTGCCTTTATGATATAACGCCTCAAGTACAGCGAAGTCGGATGTTTTCATATCATAGCGATTAATATCTTGCTTGACGTGATCTGTGACTGTTTTGGATGCCTTCATCAAGACGACAAATGCTCTTAATGATAAATTTCCTTCCATAAAAATCGCGCCTTTACTTTGAATTTGTTTAATTTGAATTCAAATTAATTGTAATATGCATCCATCCGCGTGTCAACTGAACAGATTTGTCACCTGCAGTAAATGTCAATCGTTCAAAAATTCGCTATTGCCATACTTTCATATTCATGTTTAAATGTATAAAATATAATTAAATAGAAGGGGTGATCATATGAAAGATAGTGTATCTGTCGGTTTACTTGGAGTAGGAGTTGTCGGCTCAGGTGTTATAAGCCTTATTGAGAAACATCAGGCTAAACTGGCGCATCAGCTGGGATGCAATGTGCATGTGAAAAGTGCGCTTGTCCGTAATCCGGAAAAAGCACGTGAAGTTGATGCGGGTGTCAATGGTACGGAGCTTACAACGAATTCTGAAGACGTTTTAAATGATCCTGAGATTGATGTTGTGATTGAAGTCATGGGCGGCATTGAAGAAGCACGTGAAGCGATTTTAAAAGCCTTTGAAGCGAAAAAGCACGTGGTGACAGCCAATAAGGATTTAGTCGCACTGCATGGCGCTGAACTGCATGAATCGGCAACGAAAAATAAATGTGACTTCTATTATGAAGCGAGTGTTGCCGGCGGAATTCCTATATTGCGCGGTATAACAGATGGGTTTGCTTCCGACCATATTGAACAGGTGATGGGAATTGTAAATGGCACGACGAACTACATAATGACAAAAATGAGTAATGAAGGCGTCAGCTATGAAGATGCTCTGAAACAGGCGCAGCAGCTTGGGTTTGCCGAGGCTGACCCTGCAGCTGATGTTGAGGGGCTTGACGCGGCCAGGAAGATGGCCATTCTCGGAAGGCTCGCTTTTTCCACTTATATTGACTTGGACGATGTAGAAGTAACGGGCATTAAGGATATAGAACTGACTGATTTGCAATACGGTGATCAGCTGGGGTTGACGATGAAGCTGATCGGATTTGCAAAATTTGACGGCAAAGAAGTTGAAGTGAATGTCCAGCCGGCTCTGATTTCCAAAGAGCACCCGCTGGCTGATGTCAAAAATGAATACAACGCTGTCTATGTTTACGGTGAGGCAGTCGGTGAAGCCATGTTTTATGGCGCCGGGGCAGGCAGTATGCCAACTGCTGCAGCCGTCATTTCTGACGTTGTGACAGTCATTAAAAACATGCACCGAGGTGTTACAGGCAGTCAGTTTGTTGAGCCGCGCTTTAAAAAAGAATTAAAATCTGAAAGTCAGCGTTTCAGCCAATATTATGTCCGGTTTCATGCAAAAGATGAAGCAGGTGTCTTCTCAAGGATTTCGTCATTGTTCAATAAGTTGGATATCAGCTTTAAACAGATTCTGCAGAACCCGTCAAAAAATCCTGACACAGCGGAAATCGTTGTTATCACACACACGGCATCACTTCAAAACATGAATGAAGCATTGGAAGAGCTCGAAAAGCTGGATGAAGTCGTCGAAATAAATAGCTTTTATAAAGTAGAAGGAGATGCTGACGCATGACGTGGAGAGGTTTGATTGACCATTACCGGGACTATTTGCCGGTTACAGACAAAACACCCGAGATTTCGCTGCATGAGGGCAACACACCGCTCATTCCTTTTTCAACGGTGTCTGAACAGCTCGGAATTGAATTGTATGGAAAGGTGGAAGGCATTAATCCGACCGGCTCGTTTAAAGACAGAGGAATGGCTTTAGCAGTTGCCAAGGCTGTTGAGGAAGGCAGTAATGCAGTAATTTGCGCTTCTACGGGAAATACCTCTGCTTCAGCAGCGGCTTATGCTGCCAGGGCAGGCATTCGGGTGATTATTGTCATCCCTAAAGGTAAAATTGCGCTTGGAAAGCTTGCACAAGCCGTGATGTATGGTGCCGATATTGTGGAAATCGACGGCAATTTTGATGACGCATTGAAAATCGTACGGAAAATCAGTGAAACGGCGCCGGTGACACTCGTTAATTCAGTGAACCCGTATCGTCTTGAAGGCCAAAAAACAGCAGCATTTGAAGTGTGTGATGTGCTTGGCTCAGCGCCTGATTATCTGACAATCCCTGTTGGCAATGCCGGTAACATCAGTGCTTACTGGAAAGGCTTTAAGGAGTATCATGAGAAACGTACAACAGGTCTGCCAAAGATGTTCGGTTTCGAAGCGGAAGGAGCAGCAGCTATCGTCCGGAATGAAGTGGTATCAGACCCGGAAACTATTGCAACAGCAATTCGGATCGGCAATCCGGCAAGCTGGGAGCTGGCGGTAAAGGCGCGTGATGAATCGAAAGGCTTTATCGGATCAGTTACCGATTCCGAAATAGCTGACGCCCAGAAGCTTTTGGCAAGAAAGGAAGGTGTTTTTGCCGAGCCGGGATCATGTGCTTCTTTAGCAGGTCTTATTCAGAAGTGCGAGAATGGGAAGATACCTGAAGGATCAAAGGTTGTAACGGTTTTGACGGGGAATGGATTGAAGGACCCTCAGACAGCAATCGATCAGATCGATGAAGATCCAGTGGTCTTGCCGAATGATGAAGCAGCCGTGACTGACTACATCGGGAAGCTGGTGAAGGTATGACACCGTTTGAAATACGTGTCCCGGCAAGCTCGGCAAATATCGGGCCGGGCTTTGATTCGATGGGACTTGCGCTCGATTTATACTTAACAGTGGCGGTATACCCTTCAGATAAATGGCAAGTCTTTCAGAATTCACCGCATCTTCCGAACCAAACAGATGATGAAGATCATTACATTCTCCAAATGGCCCGCAGCGTGGCGGCTCGCTGGAATCAGGAACTTCCGGCATGCAGACTGAGAATTGAAAGTGAGATTCCGCTGGCTCGCGGTCTGGGAAGCAGTGCTTCGGCGATTGTTGCAGGAATTGAGCTGGCCGATCAGGTATGTGTTCTGAACCTGACTCAAGAGCAGAAGCTGGAAATAGGGACTGAAATAGAAGGACATCCGGATAATATTGCCCCCGCGTTAATGGGCGGCTTTATCATTTCAACTGTGGTGGACGGGCATGTTGACTGGATATCATTGCCCGATCCTGACCTGGAGATGGTCCTCTATATTCCGGGGAGTGATTTGAAGACGGAAGAAGCCCGAAACGCTTTACCGGCAACTTATACACGGGAACTTGCCGCCTCAGCCAGCGCAATCAGCAACGTGCTGATTGCATCACTTGCGGCCGGCGATTATTTGCTGGCAGGCAGAATGATGGAGCATGACCTGTTCCATGAACCCTATAGAGCTTCACTGATTCCAAACTATGAGAGCATCCGGGATGAGGCTAAACAGCAGGGTGCATATGGAACCGTCATCAGTGGTGCGGGGCCGACGATGATGTCGTTCATTCCCAAAGAAAAAGGACAAACGATCGCCACCCACTTTCAACGTTTTCTTCCTGATTATCAGGTTGTGTTGCTCCTGGCAAATCATACAGGGTCATCGATAACACATATGACGTAACCACACAGCATTCGTTTCAGCTGTGTGGTTTTTATATAGGTTTGAAGCGCTTATTCCTTTTCAGTAAGTTCAAGTTTGAAATCACCAACTGCGCCTTCTTCATATAAATTTGTAATCGATGTGGCGTAGTTGCTGATAACGGCATGGAACGTGAGGTTCTCTTCAGGGACTTTTACCGTAAAGTCGTTTTCATAAAGAAGCACCGTTACATCATGATATGTTTCATGCGTGACTTTGAAATCGAAACTTATCCTGATTAATTCACGATCATTTTTGGCAATGGAATTTATTACGACATTAGAAGCTTTAAATGTCATATCATTTATAATAATTGTGCGGTCCATTTTTTCACCTTCTATCCTTCCATTTCTGTAATCTGCAAGGTCGCAGTCGAAACATCTTTCTTTAAATCGTAACAGGTTTTGCATTTGTCCGCTATGTTTGGGTCCTTTATGAGCCGGCAATAGCTTTAAAAGAGCATAATTCGCTAACGTAGAGGGAAAACAAAGAATTAGTTGATGAAATCAGGAAGGGAGAAACGATCGATGGCTATTCCGCACGAAAAAGGTTTGGATAACACTTATCAATTATTAAAAGAAGGTTTTCGCTATATACCGGAAAGGCGCCGTAAGTTCCAGTCGGATATTTTCCAGACGCGATTGCTTGGAAAAAAAGTTATATGCATCGGCGGTGAAGAAGCGTCTGAAATTTTTTATGATGAGGAAAAGTTTAAGCGAAAAGGTGTCGCCCCCAATCGTGTTAAGGAAACACTGTTTGGCAAGAAGGGTGTTCAGGGACTTGATGATGCGGCGCATAAACACCGCAAACAGTTGTTTATGTCGCTTATGACACCGGAGCGTCTGAAGGATCTGAGAGAAATCACGCGCAAGCAATGGCAAGTGGCACATAATAACTGGCAGAAAAGACATACGATGTCACTTTTTCATGAAACTGAAAAAGTCATGCTTCGCGTTGCCTGTGAATGGGCCGGTGTGCCTTTGTTTTCGCGTGAACTGGAGCAGCGCACCCGCGATCTTGCAGCCATGATTGATGCGTTTGGAGCCATTGGTCCGCGTCATTGGAAGGGTAGAACAGCGCGTAATCGATCCGAAAAGTGGGCAAAGAATCTTATTCAGCAAGCCCGCGATGGAAAGCGCCAGCCATCTGAAAATACAGCATTCTACGCAATGGCGTGGCATCGTGATTTAAACGGAAAGCTTCTGAGTTTGCATACGGCCGCAGTGGAATTACTGAACATTTTGCGCCCGATTACAGCTATTGGAAGATATGTTATGTTCGGGGCATTGGCGATGCATGACTTTCCGGAAACGCGAAAAAAGCTTCAGTCGGGTGACGCCATATACAGCCGGATGTTTGTTCAGGAAGTACGCCGCTACTACCCATTCGGGCCATTTTTAGGTGCAAAAGTCCGTCAGAAATTCGCGTGGGGCGGCCACCAATTTAATAAAGGTACGCTCGTTCTGCTTGATGTGTATGGAACGAATCATCACCCGGATCTTTGGAAGAACCCTGATGAATTCAGTCCCGAACGCTTTAAGGAATGGAGCGGGAGCCCGTTTGATTTTATACCGCAGGGCGGCGGTGACTACAATATGGGTCACCGCTGTGCAGGTGAATGGGTCACAGTGGAAATAATGCAAGTCAGCCTTGAATACTTGGCAAATCACATGAACTATAAAGTGCCGGAACAAAATTTGAATTATAGTATGGTACGCATGCCAACACTGCCAAAAAGCCGGTTTGCAATTAGCGATGTAACAACCCGCTAAGATTAAAGCAGCAAAATTTGACCTCTTTCCTCTAATAATTAACTGAGACAACCACCCATTGAATAGGATGGTATGTAGAGTTTGTATATAGGGGGAGAGGAGCCTATGCGGATACATGTCGTGCAAAGTGGTGAGACGCTTTGGCAAATAGCACAAAATTACGGGACAGCGATTAGTCAGATTGTTTTGTTGAATGAACTGGAAAACCCCGACTTGCTCGTGGTCGGGCAGACATTGGTTATTCCTGAACCTGGTAGTGAATATGTTATCCAGCCAGGTGATACGTTATGGCAAATAGCGCAAATGTTTGGCGTGTCGGTTCAGGAATTGGCAGCGGCCAATAATATTGCCGATCCGTCACTGATCTATGCCGGACAATTACTTCAAAATCCTTATTTCACGCATACCGTCAGCGCTGGTGAGTATATTTGGCTGATTGCTCAGTGGTACGGGGTCAGTCCGGAACAGATTATAGCAGCCAATAATATCGAACCGCCGGGGCTCATTTTTCCCGGACAGCAGTTAAGGATTCCCGCCCCGGTAAAACCTTTAACCGAGGTGAATGGCTACATTACAAGGGTGGATGCACAAGGTGTTCCTGAAGTGATGCGCCTCGGGAAGTATCTGACATATCTGTCGCCGTTTATGTACAGCATAACGGAAGATGGATCGCTCACAACACTTCCGGAGCAGCCTGTTCTTGAAGCAGCCAGAGCTAATAATATCGCCCCTTTATTGGTCGTGACGAATTTTACCCAAAATGAGTTTAACTCAGATTTAGCGGCTTCTGTACTCCGCAGCACTGAAGCGCAGGAACAGCTTATAAATGACCTTCTTGAAATTATGCGTGCAAAAGGCTATGCAGGGGTGAATTTTGATTTTGAATATGTTTATCCTGAGGACCGCGAGAACTACAATCAATTCCTGCGGCTTGTCGTAGCACGACTCCGCCCGGAAGGTTTCCTCGTTTCCACGGCTTTGGCACCAAAAGAAACGGCGGACCAGGTGGGTTTGTTGTATGAAGCACATGACTATGCGGCACATGGGGAGATTGTTGATTTTGTTGTGTTAATGACATATGAATGGGGCTGGGCAGGCGGCGAGCCATGGGCGATTGCACCGATAAACAAGGTAAGAGATGTACTCGATTACGCGGTAACCGTCATACCGCGTGATAAAATCCTTATGGGTGTGCCGCTGTACGGCCGTGATTGGGAGATCCCTTGGGTAGAAGGGACCTTTGCCAGTACAGTAAGTCCGAAAGAAGCGGTCCAGCTGGCAGCAGCGAATGGTGTGTCCATCCAGTATAACGAAACGTACCAGTCGCCATTTTTCCGCTATAGCGATGAAAGCGGTCAGGAACATGAAGTATGGTTTGAAGATGCGCGCAGCATGCAGGCAAAATACGACACCGTGAAGGAATATGGCTTAAGAGGTGTCAGCTATTGGGCGCTGGGTACACCATTCCCGCAAAATTGGCCGGTGCTCCAGGATAATTTTACAATCAGAAAATATTAGCCACTTCCCTTTGAAGCGGTTTCACCGTTTCAAGGGGCTTTACTGGTTGTGTTGTTTGTTCAGCTGCAAGCAGTTGCAATTAACTTCTGTGTATGGAATAGACTAGCGTGCGTCCTCAAGTGTTTTCCGGAACAGATCGCGAAATTTCATTTCATCCTCATGGCTGAACGCTTTCGGCCCTCTTGTCCGCTTCCCGCTTTTGCGCGCCATTGCATTCATGTAACGCGTCTGCAGCAGATGGTCGATATTCTGATTCGTGTATGTAAAACCTTTATGATGCAGCACAATGCATCTTTTGGAAAGGCCGAGTGAAGCAAGACCGTAATCCTGGGTTACGATGATATCCCCCGGGTCAGCAAGTTGCATGATCCGGTAATCCGCAGCTTCAGCGCCTGTATCAACATAAACTGTCTCCACGCCGGGCTGTTCATCGTCATGTGAAAAATGGGAGAAGCTCTTCACGAGCACGACCGGCACATTGAGTTCCCGTGCGACGGATATAATCGTTTTTTTAACCGGACAAGCATCGGCATCAACGTAAATTTTCATTTGAATTCCTCCGTTTTGTATCTACGGTCATTTTAGCAGAAGTCGGACAGTGAAACCACTTGGGGCGTTGAGGCGAAACAGGTTTTAGTATCGTAATGCTGACAGTTGAGGATTAATGTCGCTAAAAGCGGGGAATATATGCAAAACAGGGCAATCATTTTTTGTTGACGATTCCTTTCAACGAAACTATAATTACAAACTATGTTTAAAATAAAAACATGAGCAAGCTGGTGGTTTTTAGAGAGATAGAGCAGATAAATGGTTCGAGCAAAGGATAATCATTTTCCACCCAACGGTCAATCATAACAGCTAAGACACTTGCTCCAAAAAATGGAGGCAAATTTTGCAGGGAAAAGGAAAATTTAAAACGGACTGGACCGTTTTTGCCGTCAGTGGCGGTTTTTTAATCTTGTTTATCGTATTATCGTTTTTGAACAGTGAAGCAGTTGGTGAGTGGATCACGCGATTATTTGATTACTCCGCGGATTTGTTTGGAGCCTATTGGCAGGTATTGCTGTTTGGTAATTTTGCAATTGGTATTTATTTAGCTTTTTCACGATATGGCAGAGTACGATTGGGAAAAATGGATAAACCGAAGTATAGTTATTATCGCTGGGTGGCGATGATACTTGTGACACTTCTGGCCAGTGGCGGCGTCTTCTGGGCTGCCTCTGAACCGATGTATCACTACATGACATCACCTCCGCTGTTTGGCGGTGGTGAATTCGATAATATTTGGGCTGCTTTTGCGCAGTCGTTTATGCATTGGGGCTTTCTGGCGTGGGCAATTCTTGGGACCCTTGCTGTCATTGTCATGATGTATGTGCACTACAGCAAAGGCTATCCAATGCGGCCGCGGGCACTGCTGTACCCAATATTCGGGGAAAAAATCTTTCATAAAAGTGTACTCGGGTCCGCAGCTGATATCTTTTCCATTATTGCAACAGCGGCCGGAACCCTCGGACCGTTAGGCTTTCTCGGTCTGCAGATATCGTACGGCCTTAATCATTTGTTTAACATCCCGAATACGGTTACTGTCAGTATTCTGGTAGTAGTGGTGCTGGCTGTCATTGCTGCGATATCCGCTGCAACGGGGGTCGATCGCGGAATTCTGCTGTTGAGCCGGGTTAATGTCGGCATGACGTTTGTATTAGGCGGTATTATACTTCTGATTGGGCCGACGTTATTTCTCATTGATGCATTTGTTGGCGGAACCGGCACGTATTTACAAAATTTCTTTGCAATGAATTTTTACCGTGGTGATAATACGTGGCTTGGGGCCTGGACCATCTTTTTCTGGGGCTGGTTCATTGGCTACGGTCCGATGCTGATTATATTTATCAGCCGGATTTCGCGCGGCAGAACAATCCGTGAATTGATAATTGCCGTGTCGATTGTCGCCCCGCTCGTGACGAATTTCTGGTTTTCGGTTATCGGTGGAACCGGCGTGTTCTATGAAATGGAAAACCCTGGATCCATTTCAGGTGCGTTGAATGAAGCAGGGATGCCTGCAGCGGTCATGGCGATTATGGATCAGCTGCCCTTTGGTACGGTGATGGCAGTGGCTTTTCTTTTGATTTCAATTGTATTTGTGGCAACAACCACGGATACGATGTCGTATACCGTCTCTGTGACCTTGACAGGAAATGACCATCCTGCACGTTGGCTGCGCGTCTTTTGGGCGCTGATATTTGGCGGCACAACGATGGTGATTTTGACGATTGGAGAGGGCAGTATTTCTGCTATCCAAAATTCGATTGTCATAACGGCTGTTCCAGTTTCGTTACTGCTGCTGCCACCATTGTGGAATGCACCGCAGATTGCCAGGAAAATGGCGCTCGAACAGGGACTTATGTGGGAGCGGCCGAGAAGAGGAAGACCAATTAAAATTGATCATAAAAAGTAGATTAGGCTGGGACATAACTTATATATCAGATATAAAAGACGAACGATAATTAAGGTTAGCGGAGGAAACATGCGGAGACTCCTGCGGGAAGAGAGGCATAGGTGAGACAAGGAAGTGCCTTGGCACGAGTTGGCTCACCAGCCGCCCGCGGAAAGCGAAGCATATTTCCGGAGCGGTGTATCCCGCTTCCTTTCCTAATAATCGTTCGTCTTTTCCTTTACTTTTAAACCTTTTGTCCCAGCTTCCTTTTTGTTCGAATGTTGTCATATTATTTCGTGTGTATTTTTGTTATAATATAAATACGATTGAGGGAGGCGTCACCGTTGAGTGAAGCGAAAAAGCTGCAAAGAGATGCAAATAACATATTGAAACAGACAAGCCGCACGTTTTACATACCGATTACACTGCTGAAGTCTCCGCTGGATCAGACGGTGGGCTCGGCCTATCTATGCATGCGGGCAGTTGATGAAATAGAGGACCATGAAAAGTTGGATTCGGAAACAAAACAACATTTGCTCCGCTCTACAAGCGATTTATTGAAACAGGCCAGATTTGATAAGCGAGCATATTACGAATTAGTGCGACCTTATGAAGCGATTTTACCCGAAGTGTCACGACGGCTTGGTGATTGGGTTCGCCTTTGTCCTGATGGCATTGTTGATAAGGTAAAAGAGTCAACGGCTATTATGGCATCCGGAATGGCTGACTGGGCAGAAAAGGGATGGTATATCAGGGATGAAGCTGATCTGGATGATTATACCTATTATGTAGCCGGTCTTGTCGGGGTTATGCTTTCTGATATCTGGGAATGGTATGACGGTACAGAGACCGACCGGGAACTTGCGGTTGGTTATGGACGCGGACTTCAGGCTGTTAACGTTTTGCGGAACCAGGATGAAGACAAAGAGCGCGGTGTCAGTTTTGTACCGGATGGATGGACACAGGAAGATTTGTTTGGCTACACTGAAAAAAATCTGGCAATGGCCGATAAGTATATGGAAGACCTTCATACCCGGACGATAAAGCTGTTTTGCCGGATCCCGCTTGCATTGGCTAAGCGCACATTGAAGGCGTTAAAAGAAGGCCGCGAAAAGATTTCCAGAAATGAAGTTGAGACGATTGTTGAAGATATAAAAAATGACTGATAGAAGCCACCTTTCATACTTCGAATGGTGGCTTTTTTGTTATTGCTTAGTTTTGATAATGATGGGGAAGGGGCGGTAAGCTTTGCAGCAAGCACCTTAATAGCATTGGAAGGACTGTATATTATCCAAGTCGACACCGTAGTATACCCATCTGTTCCGCTGCCATCTGAACCCTGCAATCGAGCGTCTGCCGATAAAGATTGGAAAAAACCAGAACGAATCCCATCTTAGCCAAATATAGGTAAATCGAAATAAGCATCCTTGGATTGCTCCTGGGTCGACTGCAAATACGCCGAAGCCTCCTTGTGCTTGCTGGGTTTGTGGCTGTTGTGGTGTGAAAGAAGGCGGCGGGGATGAAGGTGCGCTTACTTGCTGCTGTCCTCCCGGAAAACCTGAGGGCGGTCCGCCACCAGGCTGTCCGAATGGCCCGCCAAATGGGGGGACTGACCCCGGTCCGCCGTCCTGAAACCACGGCAGGTTAAATATTCTCGCATCGCCATAGGGTGGCTGATTATGATTCATATGCTATTTCCTCCTTAATCATATTACGCTTTAGCATATGGCTATTCGTCTATAGTTGTATGGGCGTTTGATAGGGATAATGTTGTCCTTTTCTATCTTTAGGGTTAAATTTTTGCGATCCTATTGACTTTAACGTTACGTAATACTTTACAGTAACAATTAAGGGGGGTAGACGAATGAAAGTAAAAGAAGCGGCAGAATTAGCAGGTATCAGCGTACGCACGCTGCATCATTACGATGAGATTGGTCTGTTAAAACCCGAGACGACTCAATCAGGCTATCGGCTATATTCAAAAACCGATTTGGAAAAGTTACAGCAGATTCTGTTTTTTAAACAGCTGGGTTTCCCTTTGAAAAGGATAAAGGAGATTATCAATGATCCATCATTCAACAGAGAAGAAGCATTGCGGGTTCAGCGCAACATGTTGCAGGAAGAACGTTCCCGTCTCGACAATATGATTGCGACAATTGATAAAACGATCCGGCATACGAAAGGAGAGATTGAAATGAATGATAAGGAAAAATTTGAAGGGTTCGATCTCAGTCATAATCCATATGAACAGGAAGCGCGTGAACGGTGGGGTGATAAAGCCGTTGATAAATCTAATGCTAAAATTCAACAGAGGTCAAACGATGAACAAAAAGAAATGAGCGACGAATTTGATCGAATTTATCGAAGCCTTGCAGCCATACGGGATCAAGCACCTGACTCGGACGACGCACAAGCTGCCATTGAAGTCTGGTACGACTACCTGAACAAGATTGGTGATTACTCACTTGAGGCTTTTAAAGGGCTCGGGCAGTTGTATGTCGATGACGAGCGCTTTACGAAAAACATTGATAAGTACGGTGATGGACTGGCAGTGTTCATGCGTGATGCTATGGCAGAGTATGCAGAGCGGGATAAGGCTTAATCTCAAAAATGGTCAAACGGCCACCTGGGTGGCCGTTTAATTGGGCTGGATTAGGTGGAGCGTACAAAAGCGGTTTTTTAGCGGAAATCCCGAAGCCCATCGTAATTTTCCCGAAGTCCACCCTCAAAGTCCCGAAGTTCATATAATTTTTCCCGAAGTTCACACTCAAAACCCCGAAGTTCACAAATTCTGCAAAATCACCGCCTGCTAAAATCAAATTGTCGAGGCAAAATAAATTAGGAATGCCTAAGACAGACTTTTAACAGCTCTTTCGATGTTGTCCGTTTTTGTTATGGCCGAAATAACTGCAACCCCATCAGCGCCAGCCTTGATAACCGAAGCCGCATTTTTCTCAGTAATCCCGCCGATACCAACAATCGGGATGTCGGGATACTGCTGTCTCAAGCTTTTAATCCATTCAAGTCCAACCGCTTGTTCGGCATCGTCCTTGGATGAGGTGGCAAAGACCGATCCCGCTCCAAGGTAATCAGCCAAATGGACAGGACTGTTGTCAACCTCAGCCTGGTTTGATACCGATAAGCCGATTTTCTTATCAGGATAGATTTCCCGTGCTTTTTCAAGCGGCATGTCATCCTGCCCGATGTGAAGCCCGTCAGCTTCCAGTGGCTCCACTAGGTCAAGATCATCATTTACAAAAAACAGCACGTTATGACGGGCGCAAATATCACGCAGCCGCTGTCCCAATGCCAATTTTTCCTTTCCGGTTAAAGAACCTTCCCCTTTTTCCCGAAATTGAAATGCTGTAATTCCGGCTTTTGCTGCTTCTTCCAGGATATCCTCGGGCTTACGGTCACAATTCTGACTCCCCATGATAAAATACTTTCTCAGATTCATACATTAAGTCCTTTCCAGTTCGGCTGGCTCACGTGATAATGCATCGATAAAATGGGGAAGAAATGTGCCCGGACCGTTAACATCTGCCTTATTGGCAGCATGTTCAGCGGCCAGCCCGTAAAATTCAAGCGCAGTTGATGCCTGATCTCCGATAGTGTTGTTTGTTGTCAGGCACGCAGTTAATACCGAACCAAGCAGACAGCCGGCACCGGTAATTTTGCCTAAAAGCGGATGGCCGGTATCATTGTGTAAAATATCACCGTCAACACAAATGGCATCTGTTTTTCCTGTGACAATCGCAGACGTCTGATACGTTTCTGCCACTTTGGCGGCAATTGCATCAGCGTTACCGTCACCGAGTGAATCAACACCTTTCATTTCCCAGGGGATGTCAACAAGACGTGCAAGTTCGCCGGCATTTCCTTTTATCGCAGTAGGCCGTACGTTATTGAGGATTTGTTTAACAGCTTCAGTCCGGAATGGCGTTGCTGCTACACCCACAGGATCAATAACAACCGGAATCCCTTTTTCATTTGCTGCGACGCCTGCGCGGATCATCGCTGAAAGTTCATCAGATGTGAGTGTTCCGATATTAAGCAGAACACCATCGGCATTCGAAGCCATGTCACGTGCTTCTTCTTCCGCTTTCGCCATAACGGGGGCAGCACCGAAAGCTAACAGACCATTGGCTGAGAAGTTCATGACAACCTGATTGGTCAGGTGATGGATGAGTGGCATCGTTTTTCGTGCTTCTTGAATAATTGATTGATTCATTTACGTCACTCCTTTCATTCGATGTGCCCATTGATTGGTCGGACCGCTCCCTTGTCCGATGTCAAATGAGTAACGGATAGCTGAGGTGATAAAGTCTTTTGCCATACGGACGGCATCCGGCAGCGTGTAACCGTGACTCATATAAGCTGTGATGGCTGCTGAATAGGTACATCCCGTCCCGTGTGTGTTTGTCGTATCGATACGCTCGGTTGAGAACGTATGCAACGTCTTGCCATCGTATAAAAAGTCGACTGCTTCACCTTTCATATGACCGCCTTTCACAAGCGCGGCCCCTGCACCGAATTCATGCACAATTTGCTTAGCTGCTGCCTGCATGTCTTCGGGTGTTTTTAATGTTTGGCCGGTAATCACTTCTGCCTCCGGTATATTCGGCGTAACCAACGCTGTCATCGGCAAGAGGCTCTCACGCAGAAATGTGCGGGAATCTTCGGCGATTAACGTATGCCCGCTTGTGGTTACCATAACCGGGTCCATAATAAAAGGGATGTCCAATTTGGAAATTTTCTCGGCAACGGCATCCATAATCTCAATATTGGCCAGCATCCCTGTTTTGAATGCCTGAAAGGGAATATCGGAAATAACCGAATCCAATTGCTGCTTAATCATCGGAACGGACATATGCGTGAGATCCTGAACGCCAGTTGTATTCTGGGCAACCACAGATGTAATAACTGACATGCCGTACGTTTTTAATTCCTGAAACGTTTTAAGGTCAGCCTGAACCCCCGCGCCACCGCTTGGGTCGGTTCCGGCTATTGTTAATGCTGCAGGTACTTGCTCCATTGTAAAACCTCCTTATATGCGATTTTCCAGTAAATTGACCTGGTTGACTTTCGAGACGACAAACCAGCCGATTAATGCCCCAGATATACTGCTGACGAGAAATGACGGTATAAAGAAAAATGCACCGGCTGAACTGCCCAGCAGAATTCGTGCAAATGGGACTGCGAATAGGGCCCCTATAATACCAGTTCCGATTGCTTCCCCGAGCGCTGCGAGCCCCTTCCTATTTGTGAGCCGGTAAAGCCAGCCGGCAAGGAAAGCGCCGACCATGCCGCCGGGGAATGCAAGCAATGTTCCCAGACCAAGCATGTTACGCAACAGCCCAATCATAAAGGCAATGCCGACAGCGGGCCCGGGCCCCAAAGTGACAGCAGCCATGACATTGACGGCGTGCTGGACAGGATAGGCTCTGGCGACGCCTGCAGGGAACCATAAGAGTTGTGCGCCCAAGGTTCCGATGGCTACAAACACAGCCATCGTTGTAAGCAGACGTGTGCGGTTCATTTTTAAGCCTCCTTTCATTAGGGGCGAAAATGTCATCAAAAAAGCCAGACCCACATACTGGACCTGGCTTGAAAGCTCTGAAATCAATTCCGTCAGACTACTTCCCTACGCTGGTGTTAACCAGATCAGGTCCGTAAGAGTCGGAAAGTAAATAAAACGCCTTTCCTCTCAGCCCGCGACTTTTGGGCACCCCTAGTAGTGATACTATTATATTGTTCATTTATAATCAGTGTAACAGAGGATTACAAACTTGTCATGATTTTTATAAAATTCCAAATGGGTTAGAGGTAATGAAAATGGTCAGAAGGGGATGGTTACGTTTCCAGTTCGATGGCTTCACGTATAAGTGCTGAAAATTGCTCGGGTTGAATATCGTTTAATTGGTTTACACGGATATGGCGCATTTTTTTACCGCTGCCTTGAAGAAGATTATCCTTATCTTTCAGGTGGGCTCCAAAGTAGAATCCGAGATTGACATGCTGTTTGGCTGTCTGCAGATAACATACCAACCCATTTTCAATGTAACAGGGCTTTCCCCATTTCATTTCTTCTGTTATGTTTGGTGATGTTTCAAAAATCAACTTTCTCAGCTGTCTGATAATGTCTTGGATGTTTTCGGGAGAGTTAATTATGAATTGATCAACTTCCTTGTTGTGCATATAACGACACTCCTTTAAGGTCCTGAGGCTGGGCATATAAATAGTATATCAAACAATGTACGAATAGGGATACTGGATTATGCATCTTAAAAAAGAAAAATTGGACGGTTTTATGGTACAATTAGTAAAATACAGAGGCGTTGAATAATTCATTCGACACGTCGCATATAATCATGCAGATGCAAGTGAGGAGGAACTTAAATGAGCAGAACAGGGGAAATTGTATTAACAGTTATCGGTGCACTCGTTTATGCCTTTTTCGGGGCGATGGGCGCAATTATGGTCTGGTTTTTTAACAATGAAGCAATTTGGAATGAAGCAAGTCAGGAAATTCAGCAGCAACAGCCGGAATTGGCTCAAGGTGACATGGAAGCTGCGCTCGGCATTTTCCAGGGCGGCGGCTGGTTTTTGATCATTCTTTCTGTTATTGGTGTAATTTTGGGTATTCTTTCGATTGTATTTCTGAAAGGTAATAAAAAACCGAAAGCTGCTGGCATTATATTAATCGTAACAGCAGCTGTCAGTACGCTCGCTACACTCGGTGGCCTCATATTCGGAGGCGTATTCTACCTGATTGCCGGCATCATGTGTCTTGCACGAAAAACGCCGGCTGAACCAGTCACAACAGAATAATGTTAAGCGTTCGAGCGGCTTTTTTTAGCTGCTCTTTTTTTACATGGCTGCTTTCATAATAGTTATTTACTGCTTCGTAATGGATGTAAACTGCGAACCAGTGAAAATTCTTCAGTAAGTGCTATGCCACCGCTCCGGAAATACACTCCGCTTTTCGCGGGCGGCTGGTGAGCCCCTTCGTGCTGGCGCACTTCAGTGTCTCACCTATGCCTTTGCTTCGACGAACAGGATGTTCTAGTGTCGGCGTTGGTCACAGGACGTGACCGACTTTAGCCGACCCGCAGAAGTGTCCGTGTATTTCCTACGCTGGTGTTTGTGCTTCTCAATCGCAATTTTTGGTACTTAATTAAATCTCACGTGTGAATGTTGATTGGAGTGGAAGGCAGTCGACTCCAGCGGGAAAAGCAACAGCTGAAGACCCCGCAGGAAGCGGTTTTCTTCCGAGGAGGCTGAGGCGTTGCCCGCGGAAAGCGACTGCCTGGAACGGAAATCAACAAGCACTACGTCGCAGTTTATGGAAACTGTGAAGTTTTGAAAGCAACAAAGGTTACGAAAAGAGCCTTTCACATAAAAAATGATGATTAAATTTTTTAAATATTTATAATGTGTCGGATTATGTTATATTAAACAGAGAAAATGGTGGTTAAATATTAGATTGTGATGATTAACGTGCATGGAGATGATAGAATGCAGGGCGAAAATACGGAGAAAAATGATCCACGCTACAAAATAGCCAATCGTGAAGCACTGATTGGCGTTGGCCTGGTCATTTTTAACTTTGTATGGTGGTTTGCGTTTGCTTATGGACTTGGTGGAAAGGATCCATCAGAGTACACGTATATCTTTGGTCTGCCTGCCTGGTTTTTTTACAGCTGTGTGCTTGGATTTGTGGTCATGGCAGTACTCGTGATTGTTGCAGTAAAAAAGTGGTTTGTCGAAGTTTCATTTGATGAAGAGGGAGAAGAAAAATGAATTGGCAAGCATTAGTTCCGTTAATTGGTGTTATTTTAATTATATTCGGTACTGGAGTGTGGGCAGGTAAATACATAAAATCGTCCAACACGTTTATGCAGGATTATTTTCTTGGCGGGCGAAGTCTGGGCGGATTTGTCCTGGCTATGACAATGACAGCTACATACGGCAGTGCCAGCAGCTTCATAGGCGGCCCCGGAACTGCGTATACAGAGGGGATGGGCTGGGTGCTTCTGGCGATGACACAAGTGTCGACAGGTTATTTTGTATTAATGGTGCTTGGTAAAAAGTTTGCGATTGTGACGCGGAAATACAACGCTTTGACGATGGTAGATTTTTTAAAAGAGCGTTATCGATCAAAATGGGTCGTCCTTATTTCGGCATTCAGCATCATTATCTTTTTATTTTCCGCTATGGCCGCTCAGTGGATTGGCGGAGCACGTTTAATTGAGTCACTTATCGGCATACCTTACATAACGGCGCTGTTCATTTTTGCAATATTAGTGCTTATCTATGTTATTATTGGCGGTTTTCGGGCAGTGGCGCTAACAGATTCGATTCAGGGGACAATTATGTTTGTCGGGACACTCATATTACTGATTGCGACGATTGTTGCAGGCGGCGGTATTTCCAATATCATGTCAGATCTTTCTGCTGAGAACCCCAATTTGATTACACCATATGGTGCAG
This sequence comes from Lentibacillus persicus, assembly GCF_900112705.1. Lineage (GTDB taxonomy): Bacteria > Bacillota > Bacilli > Bacillales > Amphibacillaceae > Lentibacillus > Lentibacillus persicus. Next base: position 84,657 of record NZ_FOMR01000009.1, on the reverse strand, counting down.
AGGGGACGCTGACACCGGCTTTTGTGTCATCTTTCTGGATTCTGGTCGGTGTGGGCGTTGTAGCTTTGCCGCAGATTACGGTAAGGGCAATGTCTTATAAAGATTCCCGCTCGATGCACCGTGCGATTATTATCGGCACCATCGTCGTTGGCGTCATCATGTTAAATATGCATTTGATCGGTGTGTTTGCCCGCCCGATTTTGCCGGATATTAAAGTCGGTGACAAAGTGATGCCGCTGATCGCCTTGGAAGTGCTGCCAAATTGGCTTGCTGGTATTGTATTGGCTGCCCCGATGGCGGCGATTATGTCGACGGTTGATTCATTGCTGCTATTGGTGAGTTCATCGATCGTAAAAGATGTTTATTTGAACTATGTGGAGCCCAACGCGTCACACCAGCGCGTGAAGCGTCTCAGTATAGGGGTGACCGCAATCCTTGGTGTCATTGTCTTTGTAATGGCGTTAAACCCGCCGGATTTAATTATTTGGCTGAATTTATTTGCTTTTGGTGGGCTAGAAGCAGCATTTATTTGGCCGATTGTCATGGGTTTATATTGGCAAAAGGGTAATAAATACGGGGCAATTGCTTCGATGATAACTGGTGTTGGTCTGTATATTCTATCGGATTCCTTTTTTCCTCAGCCATTTGGTCTTCACTCAGTCGTTATGCCGGTAGTCGTGTCGTTCTTTGCTTATTTGCTTGTGAGCTTAGCGACTCAGGAAAAAGTGATTGGAGAGAAGGCTTGACGGATGATTGATGCAGTTTTATCTCAGCAGAATAATTGGCAGGCATCCAAAAAGGAGCGATCAATGTTATGATAATATCTGAAATAAGTATTAATGGGGAGTGAATGTCTCTGATGAATAAACTGGGATTTGTCCGGCACGGTGTAACACAGTGGAATAAGGAAGGAAGAGCACAAGGGAGAACCGATATTCCACTTGATGAAGAAGGCCTTAATCAAGCCCGTCTTTTGGCAGAACGAATGGAACGGGGTGTATGGGATATTGTCTATGCCAGTGACTTAAAGCGCGCAGCTCAAACGGCAGAAATTATAAATGGAAAGCTGGAAACAGAACTGTGTTTGGATTCAAGGCTTCGTGAAGTGGACTGCGGCCTGATTGAAGGGACCACAGAACAGGAGCGCATTCGAGAATGGGGGCCGCGGTGGCGTGAGCTCGATATGCAATTTGAATCGCATGCCAGTATCATTTCCAGGGGTATGAATTTCATTGACGAGCTCAGTAAAAACCATTCAAATAAAAATATATTAATCGTCAGTCATGGCAGTTTCATTAAACATCTTCTCCAGGAACTCAGTCCTGAAGCAGGTTTGAATGATTCCCTTTTGAATACATCATTAACTTCACTTCTGAAATGTGAGAGCGGCTGGGAATGTGAATTGTATAATTGGACAGACCACCTGTTAAGCGATGGCTCACTTAAAACGTAAAGCGATACGTTTGAAATAACCAGTGAAAGTTGGGAATCAAATGCGGAAAGAGAAGCTAATCAGAAAATACGATAAGCACGTTAATATGTATAAAGGTGTCTGCAATAATCGGTTCTTTGATCGATGGAGGCGGCATTTATTGGCGAACGTATCGGGGAATGTTCTGGAGGTGGGAGTCGGCATCGGTGCGAACTTTCCTTATTACGACAAGGAAAAAGTTCATGTAACAGCTGTCGATTTCAGTCCGGAAATGATTAAGAGCGCCAGGGAACGTGCTGCAGACTGCCAAATTAATGCGGACTTTCTGCAAGAGGATGTTGAATCGCTCGATTTTGAAGCCAGCTCGTTTGACTATATTGTATCGACACTCACAATGTGCGGTTATCCAAACCCGACAGGTGTATTGAAACGTTTTAATGAGTGGTGTCATGAAGAGGGAACTATTTTATTAATGGAACACGGCCTCAGTTCAAACCCTGTGCTTTCTATTACGCAGAAAGCAGTTGATCCATTATTCAAAAAAGCTGCCGGCTGTCATTGTGACCGGGATATGCTGGAGATTGTGCGAAATTCCGGCTTGCAAGTTGACTATAAAAATAGTTATTGGACTGATATCATAAGTTTGTTTTGGACGAGGCCGTCAAAATGAACCGTTTTATGACTTGGATTGCCGTCTACCGCTTCGTTTCTGGACGGACGACTTTTGTTCCTGCTGCCCAGTCATACACATTTCGTCTGCTTTTATGAGTAAGTGGGGAAATGAGGTAGATTAGAATCGCCATATTGCTGGCGATCAGGGTGACAAAGACAGCAACATCAGGAAAGTCATTTGGCAGGATTAATCGCCAAATGGCAAAATGAGCCGCTTCCCAGGGAAGAAACTTGAAAGCTGTTCGGAAAACTGAGCGGCTGATTTCAATACGATCCCCCGCCTTATTGACAACCCGTATTCCCAATTTCACTTTCCCCCATGTGCCCTGCCATTTAGAGGATTCGCATAAAATAAAGTACAGTGAAACCGGCAATGTTATCATAACAAAACCTGTCACCTCCGCTATTGCTGGAGACCTGAAAAACAAAGGGGTTATATACGTTGGGAAGAGGAAAGAAATAGAACCCACAACAAAAATACCGTATGCAGCGATGATGAGATAGTCTAATAAAAAAGCAAAAATACGGGTTTTAAACGGGGCGTAGGGCATTTGAATGAACTCCCTCTGTGTTATTTTTTTATAACCTTTTGATCAGGATGTCACTCAAAAATCAAATATGGATGTGTAGTCTATCTATAAACTGGGAATAGACTACACTAGGGGTAAACAATTATTTAGCCTTGGTACTTAAGCGCTTTCAATTATTAAAAACATCCATGTTATGACGAGGTGAGTCTTGATGGAATTGAAACTGCAACATAAGAAGATCGGTTCATATGTTTTCCCTGTACTTATTACAGTACTTCTGCTGGTAAATTTTTATATGATTATAAACCACAAGTCCATCGTTACGACTACAGTGGCGGTAATCTCTGCTGTACTTTTGATCATTTTATTTTTCATGTCGATTTGGTCACTTTTTAAAAAACGAGAAAATAGTAGGTAATATCCGGTGTAAATAGAGGATGCCAGTAAAAGGCATCCTCTTTCACAGCGGTGAATTTACATTTTTTACATATTCACTTCTTCAGGACTTTGTTTTGGATTGGTCGTTTGCAAACCGGATAAAGTAGTTGAGTGAATCCTGATTGCTCAGCGAACCTTTGTTGACGACTTCCTCAACCGGTTTGCCCATCAATATCTTTTTAATTGGTATTTCCAGCTTTTTGCCGTTCAATGTTTTTGGAAGGGCCGGTGCTTCGTAAATCCCGCTTGGTACATGACGCGGCGAGCAATGTGTTTTGATTTCTTTTTTAATTGTCTGTTTGATCTCGTCAGTCAATTCTTCGCCTTCTTTCATTAAGACGAATAAAGGCGTATATGATTCGCCCTTGCCTTTTGGAACATCAACAATCAAGCTGTCACTGACTTCACTGACATGATCAACAGCGCGATAAATTTCACTTGTGCCGATCCTGATTCCGCCGCGATTGATGGTTGCATCAGAACGTCCGTAAATGACGCACGTATGCCGGTCAGTGATTTTCAGATAATCGCCGTGCCGCCAGATACCCGGAAACACATCGAAATAACTGTCATGAAGTCTGCTGCCGTCCGGATCATTCCAGAAATAAATCGGCATGGATGGGAATGGCTCCGTTAAAACAAGTTCGCCGACTTCTTCAATATGCGGTTTGGCATTGTCATCAAAGCTTTCTATTTTTGCACCGAGGCCGCGGCATTGGAGTTCGCCTGCGTGTACAGGCAAAATTGGAGCCCCTAATATAAATGCTGTGCAGACATCGGTACCGCCGCTTGCCGAGGCAATCCAAAGATCCTCTTTCACATTGTCGTAACACCATTGGAACCCTTCCGGCGGGAGCGGCGAACCGGTTGAACTGATGCTTTCGAGATTGCTCAAATCGAATTCCTCACCTGGTTTTAAATTTTCATCTTTCATGCACGCTGTAATATAGCTTGCACTCGTTCCAAATACGTTCATTTTTGTATCCTGCGCAAATTTCCATAGCATACGTTTGTCGGGATATGCCGGATTGCCATCATATAAAATAATGGTGCTGCCGGTTAATAACCCGCCGACAAGGAAGTTCCACATCATCCAGCCGGTCGTCGTGAACCAGAAAAAGCGGTCACCTTTACCCAAGTCTGCATGAAAGGTAAGCGTTTTAAGGTGTTCAAGCAAAATGCCGCCCTGACTTTGGACGATTGGCTTCGGTCGGCCGGTGGTACCTGATGAGAACAATACCCAAAGCGGATCGTTGAAGTTCACATATGTGTATGTCAGCGTTCCTGTCTCAGCAACCGCCTCTTCCCATAGTGTCGCATTTTTCATTCGGCTTGTATCCGGCTGGTCGTTTAAATAAGGTATGGCAATCGTCGCTTCGAGCGTTGGAAGCTCCGACTGAATATTTTCAACGACATCAATCCGATCAAAATCTTTTCCGCCGTAACGATAACCGTCAACGGTCACCATCACTTTCGGCTCAATCTGTTTAAACCGGTCAATAACACTTTGGGTGCCAAAATCCGGTGAGGCGCTCGACCAGATGGCTCCGAGACTTGCGGTTGCAAGAAATGACACGATCGTTTCATAAATATTGGCAACATAAGCTACGACTCGGTCGCCTTTTTCAACGCCAAGGTTTTGCAGCGTTTTTTGCATACCGGCAGTATCCTGATAAAGTTTCTCCCATGTGATTTCCTCAGTACCGCGTAATTCCGACGAATGGATAATGGCGGGCTTATCATTGTCCCTGTCCCTGAAAATATGTTCAGTATAGTTGATGGTGGCTTCCGGGAACCATTTCGCTCCGGGCATTTGGTGTGATGTCAGCACCGTTTCATAAGGCTCTTCCGCCTGAATATCGAAGTATTCCCAAATTGATGCCCAAAAGTCTTCCAGTTCATCGACAGACCATTTCCAAAGCGAATGGTAGTCGTTAAATTGCAGATTTTTATGTTCATTTAACCATTTCATATATTCATAGATTTTTGATTGTTCTTTTCGCTGTTCAGTCGGTTCCCATAATAGGGTTCCTTCCTTGATTTCTCCCATATTCTGCCCCTCCTTGTAGATTGCATGTATAACCTATTATATGAAACCGTTTTCGGTATGTAAAGAAAAGGAGGTGCTTTTTTGTTTTATGAATAGTGGATTAAGAATGGATGGTAGTAATATGTGTAAGGCTGTTTTGATATGGGACGTGGGGGAAAAGCTTTATAAATCCCTTAGCTTTGTTTCATGTTCAATTGAGCGCAAGGCAAGAGTTTCCATCGATTTATCCTGTCGTTGACTGATTTTTGATAGCTCCTGAAGCTTTTCTGAATTCGCTGCAATCTGGTTGAAATTACGATTAATCTGGCTGTAATTACGATCAATTTTAGCTGCATTGTTATCTATTTTTGCTGTATTATTATCTATTTTAGTTGCATTGTTATCTATTTTTATTGCATTATTATCTATTTTTTCTTCAAGGCGCTGGATGTCTTCTTTCGTCGCCATGTTAATTTTGATAGCCTTCATTTCATTTATTAATTGCTGCAGAATCGCTTCCAATTTTTTCACCTCCTCTAAGTACTGCTTAGTTTGGTTACACTATATCATGCTATATGGCAGGCGGCAACTGCGAATTAGTTGAGCTAAAACCAAAGAAAAATGCTATTTACCAGTGGAAATCGTCATCTTTAAAGGGACTGTCAACAAAGTTACTTCTTAAAGGGATGCAAAATCAAAAAATAAGTATTAATCAAGAATTTTTTAACATATCAATGTTATTGTTTACACGTATCATTTGCTGAACAGATATCAAAAATTTTCTATACAAAAACGCTTCGGTATGAAATGGCCGAAGCGCAAATATTGAGCTATTACATTGTTATTGGCGATTGCGGTCATGCTCGGCGAATTTCACAAACGTCAGCTCATCTTCCACCAGCCCGCATGAACCACATTGGATTTTAAATTCCGGACCTGAGTAGTTAATATGAAAAACTTCCGGCTGGCTATCGGTATAATCATTTAATAACGCCCCGGTCTGAGGGTCCAGTTTCACCGGTTTTGCAACTTGTTCGATAATATTGAACCGTGAACGATTCGTTTTGCAATTGGGGCAAAGATATTGCTGCGTCATAACAGACACCTCCAGCCCTTATTTTACGTGACTGAGAAAATCTTATTCGTGAAACAGCCTTGTCTATTGTTCACGCAGTTTTCATAACGGAAGAAATATATGTTGGCCCGAAAATGGCAACGGAGTGGAGCTCCTAACTAAGCCACCTTTTGATTTTGGAGAAAATCGAATCATCTTCAGGCTGTTTTTCCTCCACCTGATCGTCTTCAATAAATATTTCCTCTTTTTCAATTGCATAGTCATATGCGAGGACGGCGCCTATATCAGTATCAGCTTCCTCGTTGGTGACTTCTGTATAAGGAATATTATATTTGTCGGCAAGTTCTTTTTCCTCTTTTAAAAATTTATGTGAAACATCGCCGTTCATCAGCAATTTTGCGTCTTTATTTTCTTTCATTGCTTGTTCGAGGTGTGCCAGTCCTTTGTCTGACATGACTTGCCCCTTGGTTAGCGCAATCACAATGCGCTCTCGGATGGTGCCAAGAAATTGTTTTCGTTCAGATCGTTTTGTTTGTCGGGAACCGTATATCCCTTCTGTCAAATAGTCATCTACATTCTTTTTTGTCATGCTGCCACCTTCTTTTTGGGAAATTGATATGTTTATTTTATATCACTAAAATACTTGAGGCAAAAAGAAAAGTGCCCCAGGGGGTCGGGGGCACTCGGTTTAGACCTTCTTATTTTTAACACGCTTTTCAGCTGCGCGTCTTCTCACTTGAGCAATTTTATCATGGTGGTCACCAAATTCTTCGGAAAACTCAACTGCTTTGCTGTCCGTTTTCGCATATTTCGGTGTTTGTGCCAGACGGGCTCTGCCGCGTCGACTTGTACGATGTTCATCTCTTCCCATACAATCCACCCACCTTAATTAAAATGGCTTCGCGGGTAGTATGTGCAGTCATACCGAAGTTATCCCTCATGTAAAGATGTGCGCACGATCCAAAATTTAGCGCCGGTCACCACCAAAGAGGTTGTATAATCCGCCGGCAACGCTTCCTTCACCTTTGTCTCTTCCGCCTTCCTGAGGTGCTGATGCGAACACGCGGCTTGCCAGACGGCTGAATGGAAGTGATTGGACCCAAACGGATCCGGGCCCGCGCAATGTTGCAAAAAACAGCCCTTCACCACCGAATAAAGCTGTTTTGACACCGCCGACGAATGAAACATCGTAATTGATATCCTGTGTCATCGCGACGAGACATCCGGTATCAACCCGCAGTGTTTCGCCTGGTGCGAGTTCTTTTTTATGCATCGTTCCGCCGGCGTGAATAAATGCCATGCCGTCACCTTCAAGCTTTTGCATGATAAACCCTTCACCGCCGAAGAAACCTGCTCCTACTTTTTTCTGAAATTCAACGCCCACCGAAACGCCTTTGGCAGCAGCAAGGAAAGCGTCTTTTTGACAAATGATTTTTCCATCAAGTTCGCTTAAATCCATCGGCATGATTTTGCCCGGGTAAGGGGATGCGAATGAGACGTGTTTTTTGCCGGTACCGGAATTTGTGAATGTCGTCATAAAAAGGCTTTCACCGGTAATAACACGTTTTCCCGCTCCAATAAGTTTCCCCATCAGGCCGCTTCCCTGATTGGACGACCCGTCACCGAAAATGGTTTCCATCTGGATTTCCTCATCCATCATCATTAAGCTGCCGGCCTCAGCAATAACCGTTTCCTGCGGGTCGAGTTCAACTTCTACAAATTGCATGTCATCTCCGTGGAGTTCAAAATCGATTTCATGATTATTCATTCAGCCCATCCCCTTTTTACAGTGTTAATAACTAATACGTGAAGGAACCTTAAAAGATTCACCGTATGTATGCTAATAATTATACGGTTTTTTCATATACTAGGAAAGTATACTTGTGTATAAATATCAAATGGAAACGGATTTGACAGGAGGATTTTAAATGGCGCTGAATATCACCCAGAAATTGATAAAGGACCATCTTGTTACCGGTGAAATGACGCCGGGGGAAGAGGTCGGACTCAAAATTGATCAAACATTGACTCAGGATGCGACCGGCACACTGGTCATGCTTGAGCTTGAGGCAATGGAGCTTGACAGAGCGAAGACCGAAGCATCAGCACAATATGTCGATCACAACTTGATTCAGGAAGACAGCAAGAACCCTGATGACCATTTGTTTCTGGAAAGTGCAACACGTCGCTTTGGACTGCATTACTCAAGGCCGGGCAACGGTGTGAGCCATCCCGTACATATGCAGCGGCTGGCTAAGCCGGGAAAAACACTGCTTGGATCTGACAGTCATACGTGTGCCAATGGCTGTATGGGTATGCTTGCCATGGGTGCAGGCGGGATAGATGTCGCAATGGCGATTGCGGGAGAGCCGTTTTATGTCAAGATGCCGAAAGTGTGGGGCATTAAATTAACGGGGGAGCTGCCAGACTGGGTCAGTGCCAAGGATGTCATTCTTGAATTGCTGCGCCGGCATGATGTTAAAGGCGGTGTTGGGTTTGTGATGGAGTATTTTGGCCCGGGGGTTGAGAATCTAAGCGCAATGGACCGTCACGTCATCGCGAATATGGGTGCCGAGCTGGGGGCAACAGGTACTGTTTTTCCATCCGATAAAGAAGTGAAGCGATTTTTGAAAGTACAGGACCGTGAAGATGACTGGATTGAACTGAAAGCAGATAAAGACGCAACCTATGACGTTTTAGAAGAAGTTGACTTATCCGAATTGGAACCGCTGATTGCCAAGCCATCGAGTCCGGGTAATGTTGTGCCTGTCAGAGAATTGGCGGGTAAACCGATCTACCAGTCTTATATTGGTTCGTCTGCTAACCCGGGCTATCGTGACTTTGCCATTGCAGCAGAAATGGTTGGCGGGCAGCGGGTCGCTGATGGCGTGTCATTTGATATTAACCCGACATCGCGTCAAATGCTGACTGACTTAGTAAAAGAAAGCCATGTTGCAAGCCTCCTTCAAGCCGGCGGGCGGATGCACCAGGCGGGGTGCAATGGCTGTATTGGCATGGGCCAGGCACCGGCGACAGGGCGAAACAGCTTGCGGACGACACCGCGGAATTTTCCAGGGCGTTCCGGGACGCGGGAAGACAGTGTCTTTTTGTGCAGTCCGGAAACGGCTGCAGCTTCTGCTTTAACTGGTGTCATAACCGATCCGCGTACAATAGAAGCCGATTACCCAAAGATTAAAGAGCCGAAACGCACAACAAATATGGATCTGCTGGATGAGCCATTGTCATATGAACAGGCAAAAGAGGTTAAGTTGAATAAGGGTCCAAATATTGCCTCCATTCCTAAAATGGACGAAATGCCCGATAAAATGGAACTTCCGATACTGTTAAAAATGTCCGATAACATCTCGACTGATGAGATTCTGGCTGGCGGTGCCCGTGTACTGCCATACCGGAGTAATTTGCCGGAGATCAGCAAGTTTACGTTTGAGATTATTGACGAGACGTATTATAAGCGCGGAAAGGCAACCGTTGAAGACGGCGGTCATGCAATTGTCGGCGGATTTAACTACGGCCAGGGTTCCAGCCGTGAGCATGCGGCACTTGCGCCAAGATATTTAGGTCTACGGGCAGCGCTGGTAAAAGATTTTGCCCGGATTCATTGGCAAAACCTTGTGAACTTCGGTGTACTGCCACTGACATTTGTGAACGAAGAAGACTATGATTTGCTCGCTTCTGGTGATGTTCTGCAGCTGACTGACTTACGAAATAAAATTCAGGCGGGGAATGAATTTTTAATTGATGTGAAAGATAAAAATGAACAAATTAAAGTCAGACACAGTCTTTCCGATCGACAAATTGAAATCATGCTCAAAGGCGGCATCATTAATTGGGCAAAAGATCGACAGCAGTTAGGAGGGTGAAACATGGTCCGCGATGATATGTGCAGAGCCTGTGAAGGCACAGGCCTGCTTTCCGATGATGAAGGATGGCAGTATCAATGCAGTGTCTGCCACGGCGACGGCACTCGCGATATAGAAGATATCTCCCGCTCAGCCCGCGTCATGACAGTCGACGAAAACAACCGCCTGCTCGACTAATAGGAACAGAGTATTGGGTGGAGGGATAAAGTGCAGGCATCCTGTCCCATATTAAAAGAAGAAGGAATCGGCTGTTTCGCCGATTCCTTCTTCTTTTGATCTTTGCCCTGAGTTAATGCGGCATTGTGCCCTGGCTTGGTGCATAGCTTTGCTGGAATGCCTGCATGTCCTGCTGCTGCAGTTGAGGCACTTGATAATATTGGTTTTTGTTTTGATATAGGAATACTTCATAGGCCATTTCAATTAAGTTCGGAACACTGTCTGCCAGCACACGGCGCATAACTGGGTTGGTCATTTCCAGTGAAGCACTTGTAAATGCTGTTGCAGCTGACTTCAGAGAGTCCATCATGAAACCGGAAATCTTTTCATCATTGATTTCACTGGCCGTTTGAATTGGTGTTGACGGCTGAGCTCCAGGCTGCATACCATAGGTGACAGTATTGTTCTGATCCATCTTATAGGATTGGGTGTCAACAGCCGGGTCCTGTCCCGATTGATACGTATCAACGATGGTATTGTAAAGTTGATTGCAGAAAGCCCGGTGCTTTTGTGACATTGTCTGCAATTCCGGGTCCTGAATATGCTGCTCGTGAAGAACACATTTATCCATAGCGCCTGTCAGTGCCGATAGCACCTCATGGCCATCAAACATGTCATGTCCGCCATAATGCTGCTGCGGGGGCAGTTGGGTCGTGTCCGTGAAATTTTGCTGCTGGTTTTGCATTAACATAACCTCCTTAAAGTATTCACTGTTATTTTGGAGTAAAAAAGGCGTATTATGTATCGGATTGCCGGTTTGTTTATTGCCATTTTTTTATGGCGAATTTCTTGGATGGTTTGCACCGAGCTGATGAGAAGGTGCAAAACATCAAAACGAGCGAGAGCCCATCCAAAACGAGCGAGGCGTCCTCACCTAAGTTACGGCACATTTTTTTCGTTGTGAAACCTTCTACTTCCTGTTTTCGTAGTACCGGCAGATGCTGGAGGGGGATTTCTGTGAGAAAATCATCATGGTTATTAGGTTTGTTTATTATCACAGCACTCATCACTTCCGGCTGCAATGATGCAGTGAATGAAGAAAAGGAGGGCCCGCCATTGAATGGCAAGTGGACAGGTACAATTAACGTACCGGGTCAGGCACTTGATATTATTGTGACGTTAAATCGTGAAAATGAGTGGTCCGGGACCATCAGCATTCCAATTCAGGGTGTAAACGATTATCCCTTGTCTTCGGTCACGATTGATGGAAAAAATGTTGCGTTTTTCATGGAAATCCAGGCACAGCAGCTCTCATTTGACGGTGAATATAACGATGACGTAATCGAGGGAAGCTTCAGTCAGCAGGGACAGACATTTCCATTCAAGCTGACGAAAGGCGGGCCTGTCGATGAAAATGATGACGATTTTTTGAGTGCTGAAACAGATGAGGGAACACTCTATGGGGAGTTGGAAAAGCCCGATGGCAATGGTCCTTTTCCCGTTATGCTGATTATCCCGGGGTCAGGCCCCACTGATCGAAATGGGAATTCAGCCGGTATTCAGGGAGCGAATAACGGTTTGAAAATGCTGGCAGAAAGACTCGCTGAAAACGGCATTGCCAGTGTGCGTTACGACAAGCGCGGTGTTGGAAAGAATCTGGAAGCTTCCATTCCGGAAGATGAACTTAAATTTGAACAATTTGTCACTGATGCAGCGGCATGGGCAGATTTGCTTGCCCGTAAAGAGCTTTTTTCAGAAATAGGGATTATCGGACACAGTCAGGGCTCACTTGTCGGCATGCTTGCGGCACAGAAAGGTAATACAGATGTTTTTATCTCGCTTGCCGGGGCAGGGCGACCGATTGATCAGGTTTTAAATGAACAGTTGGAAAACCAATTGTCAGGGGAATCGCTCACAGAAGCTGAGGCGATCCTTGAGAAACTAAAAGCGGGCGACCAGGTGAAAGAGATCAGCCAGGAGCTGCAAAGCATCTTCAGACCATCTGTTCAGGGTTTTATTGCCTCATGGATGCAATATGATCCGATTGAAGAGATCTCTGAACTTGACATACCAGCACTGTTAGTTGGCGGCGGGCGTGACTTGCAAGTGCCGGCTCATGAGGCGGAATTACTTCATGAAGCTAACCCGGATGCTGAATTAATGCTGATTGATAAAATGAATCACGTTTTAAAAGAGGCACCGGAAGCGGAGCAGGGAAATATAGAAACGTACAGCAATCCCGATCTTCTGCTTGCAGAAGGATTGATGGAAGGAATTATGGATTTTTTAAGCGAAAAGGGATTTAAATAAGTCAAATGAATTTCGTTTCTGGCGTGAAAGTGATGTATAATACAGGCATGTACAAGATGAATGGGGGAGTTGAAATGGAGGATAAAAAGCCGATTCTGCTGGATGAGCGTATCTACTTGATTGATGGTTTTGATTTGGACACTGCTGCGCGTACGGGTACATATGTCATTAATGAAAGCAACCTGACGCTGATTGAAACAGGTCCAAGCCCGTCGGTAAAATATATCAAAAAAGGACTCGAGGATCTTGGCCACAGCTTGAAAGATGTGCGATATATCGTTGTGACACATGTACATCTTGATCACGCCGGCGGGGCCGGATTGCTGCTTCAGGATTGCCCGAATGCCACAGTGGTGGTCCATCCGAAAGGGGCGAGGCATCTGGTGGATCCTGCAAAACTTGTGGCAGGCGCCAGAGGGGTATATGGCGACAGTTTCAACGAGTTATTTGATCCAGTCCTTCCTGTGCCCGAAGATCGTTTGATTGTTAAAGCGGATGGCGAGACACTCACAATTGGCGATAACTGTATGTTGGAATTTCTTGATACACCGGGACATGCCCGACACCATTTCAGTATTTATGACCCGATAAGTAACGGCTATTTCACCGGGGATACCGTGGGGATCCGCTATCAGCAGCTCATCGATGAGGGAATTGATTTCTTTTTGCCATCCACTTCACCGAACCATTTTGATCCCAATGCCATGCGGGCGTCGATTGACCGTATCCGTGATTTGAAACCGGACAGGATCTATTATGGGCATTTCGGTATGACGGAAAATGTTGATCAAGCGTTTGATCAAGTTTCCGAATGGCTCGATATTTTTGTTGGGATTGGTGAAGAAGTGGTATCTGAAAGTAAAGGCTATGATGTGCTGGCTTCGCGCATGCTGGAACAGGTTAAAGGCGAGCTGTCGATCAAAGGCCTCCGGACCGACCATGACGTCTACGTCTTGCTGAATTTGGATATGCAAGTCTGTGCGCTTGGTATTATTGATTACTTTAACAAGTTGAAACAATAACGAAAAGCCTGTCACACGCGGCAGGCTTTTCGTTATGTTCACTGATTTCGCTCAAAGTTACCGTGATTCCGCTCAAACCTGCCCTGATTTGGCTCAAGTTGGCACAAAATCCGCTCAAGTTCACAATATTTTCGCTTAAGTTCACAATTAACCTTCATTCTCCGCCTTCATAAACGTCAGTGCCGCAAAAAGCGCAAAGCTCACGAGCAAAATGGAGCCGCCGACGATAAAAAAGACTGTCACGAATCCATCTGCGAGATCAAACGGCCGAACGTAATAAAGCCACATGCCTGAAGTCAGCCCGATTGAACCGATGATAGCTGACCAGACATGAAGCGTGGCGATAATCGTTTTAGCCGGGGTGAAGATTTTATAATAAACAGCCCAGGCAAACAGTGTCAGCCAGCCAACCACCAGAATGTGAGCATGTACGGTTTTAAAGGCGAGACTGCCTGCACCCGCCATATGGGAACCGAGAAAAGCCCCCAGCAGCGCAAACAGGGCGGAAAATCTGAGAAGTATCTTACTGTAATGGGTCACATTTTTCGCTCCTTTCTATCCTGACCAATTAAGATAACGGCGCCTTTTCCGGATACATTCTTGACAATTCATGTTTAATTTGAGAAAGAGCATCCGCTGTATCGGAAACTTTAAATATTTTCGTTTTATCTTCAGGATAGTTATTAAACATATGGGTGTATCTGGGATCATAGTAATATTCAAGCAGCAGCCGAACCGCCTGATGATAATTTTCGGTCGTTAAGTCATGATCAATTTGCTTGGCTACTGGTGTATGAATGCGTTTTTTAATGCGGTCAAACGCCTCAGCGAAATCGTCCGGCTGATTCCAGGGCTGATAGTCGTCTAAAATGTTCCGCACACGCTGTTCCATCGGCAGGGTGATAAACAGCTGCGTGCTTTCCTCTTTTTGATCAAACAAAAATTCGGGGATGGTCACTTTGCCGATCCGCTTGCTTTCCCCTTCCATTAAAACAAAGGGCACATCGCGAAACTTGCGCATCGCCTGCACAAGCTGGGATTCGAATTCTTTTTGTATACTGGGTTCTGCTCCGATATGCCCGAAAATAGATCCTCTGTGCCCGGCCATGCCTTCAAGGTCAATCACCGGATAACCTTGTTCAGCCAATTGATGGAGAATTTTAGTTTTCCCTGTCCCGGTATTGCCGTTTAAAACAACAATATCAGGCGGGAAGTAAGCTTTTTCCAGTTCCTTAATAACCCATTGGCGGTAAGCCCGGATGCCACCCTGGAGCCGATTCACCTCAATTCCCATTAAATCAGTCACCGTGGCGGCTGTTTTGCTGCGCATGCCGCCACGCCAGCAGAATACCGTCTTGGGTGTGTCAATCTCCTGAAATTTGGCAATGAATTCGGGAAGTTTGGCAGACATGATTTCCAGACCGCGTTCCTTGGCCGCTTCTTTGCCGACTTGCTTATAAAGTGTACCGACTTCAGCACGTTCCTCATCCGAAAATACCGGGATGTTGATGCTGCCCGGTATGGTTGACTCATGAAATTCTTTAGGTGACCGGACATCAATAATCGTGTGTTTTTCGTTATGTTGTTTTTTGAGCAATTCGTCCAATGTTATATCATGAAACATCTTATCATCACTTTCCATTAATTGACTGTGATATGACCATTAATGCCATCTGAAATGTCACCGATAATTTGTGCCTCAACGCCTTTTTGCTGCAGTTCATCCAGCAGGTATTCAGCATCATTGCTGTCGGCGGAAATGAGCAGACCGCCTGAAGTGACCGCATCACACAGAATATATTTATCGATCTGATTCATGCCTTCAGGAAATGTCACACTGTCTTTTATGTGTGTAAAATTATTCTTTGTACCGCCCGGGATAACACCATCCTCAGCAAGTTCTTTTGCACGCGGCAGGACAGGCACTGATTTTGAATCAATCCGCACTTCGACATTGCTTCCGGCCGCAATTTCTGACGCATGACCAAGCAATCCGAACCCGGTGACATCGGTGCTGGCATGAACGTTGTACTTGTTCATCGTTTCAGAAGCGGTTTTGTTTAGTGTAGCCATAACTTGTGTGACCCGATCAATTTCTTCCGCTTTCAGCAAATCCCTTTTCAGCGAACTGCTCAGAATGCCAACGCCGATGGGTTTTGTCAAAATCAGCTTGTCTCCCGGCTTGGCGTCGGTATTAGTTTTAACGTTGTCAGGATGAACGGTTCCTGTAACAGCGAGGCCGAACTTTGGTTCCTCATCTTCAATCGAATGACCGCCTGCCAGTGACACGCCCGCTTCTTTCAGTTTATCACCTGCACCACGCAAAATGTCGGCAAGAATGCTCTCATCCAATGTTGAGATGGGGAATGCGACAATATTCAACGC
This sequence comes from Lentibacillus persicus, assembly GCF_900112705.1. Lineage (GTDB taxonomy): Bacteria > Bacillota > Bacilli > Bacillales > Amphibacillaceae > Lentibacillus > Lentibacillus persicus. The sequence goes on along the minus strand of NZ_FOMR01000009.1, from coordinate 68,727 downwards.
TGTAATCGGGGTGCCGCCCATGGCATAGACATCACTGATGGCGTTGGCAGCCGCTACCTGACCGAACGCATACGGGTCATCAACAATCGGAGTGAAAAAATCAACGGTCTGCACAAGCGCAAGGTCATCGGTTAATTTGTAAACTCCCGCGTCATCGCTTGTATCAAGCCCGACAAGTAAGTTCGGGTTTGGTACAGTTTGCGGCAGTGAGTGGAGAACATTTTCAAGTTCCGCAGGGCCAATTTTGCACCCGCAGCCGCCTTTGGAGGAGAGCGAAGTTAATTTAACGGCATTTGCCATTTCAATCATCCTTTCGGGAATCAATGCATCTCATCTATTTTATCATACACGCTGGTGTTTTTCTTTTTTACGAAGCCTATTGACTTTAAGTTGTATTAACCATATAATACAGTTTATAGGTTGTATTAAGCACCTAATACACATTTTTTTGACCTTGGTGTATTAATCGATTAATACGCATGTTTATCTGACGAAATGGGAGCTGTGAGTATGAATGTAACATTTAATAAGCGGGACCCGGTTTATGTGCAGGTTATCCGGCATTTTAAGGAGCAGATTGCAACCGGCGCATTTGAGCCTGGTCAGGAAATCCCGTCACGGCGTGAGCTGGCCGGCCGGCTGAAAATAAATCCGAATACCGCACAGCGGGCATATAAAGAAATGGAGGAAGCAGGCTTGATAAGAACGGAGCGGAACTTGCCGAGTAAAATCACACGCGATGAGGATGTGCTCAAGCGGGTGCGAAAAGAACTAATCATGGATGCGGTCGATGATTTCGTCCATTCGGTCCGGTCAATTAATGTTCCGGTTGATGAAGTGCTCGACCTTATTAAAGAAAAATATGAGGATGAAAGTGGAGGTAAGGGGGCTAAGCATGATTGAAGTAAACGATATTAAGAAAAAATTCGGCCGGAAAAAAGTGCTCAAAGGTGTGTCATTTACCGCTGAAAAGGGTGAAATCACCTGTGTTATCGGTATAAATGGTGTCGGCAAAACAACGATACTGAATGCGATTATGAATCTGACACCAATCAATGCCGGGCAGATACTTATTAATGGCGAAACGATCAACAAACACAGTTATGAAAAAATCACATTCATTCCCGACGCGATTATTATGCAGCCGGGTATGACGATTAAAGCGTCGATGCAGTTCATGGCTGATTTTTACACAAGCTGGAACCAGGCACGTGCAACCGAGTTACTCGGTTTCTTTAAATTGGATGAAAATGAAAAAATAAATAATTTATCGAAAGGGAACCGTGCGAAAGTCAACTTATTGCTCGGGCTGGCATTGGATGTTGATTACTTGCTGATGGATGAACCGTTTTCCGGGATTGATATTTTCAGCCGGGAGCAGATTGCAGAGGTTTTTACAAGCCACCTGGTGGAAGACCGGGGTGTTATTATTACGACGCATGAGATTAATGATATTGAACATTTAATTGATAAAGCAGTTCTTCTTGATGGCGGGAAAGTGTTAAAGCAATTCAACAGTGAAGAAGTAAGAGAAGAAGAAGGTAAATCAGTTGTCGATGTGATGCGGGAGGTGTATCAGCCATGAATCGATTTATAAAACTCGTGAATTTTGAATTGAGCCGGTTTATGAAAATATATATTGCACTGATCGTATTAACAGGCCTTATACAACTAACGGGGGTCTTCGTTACAGCCAATTCATTTATGGCAGAAGCGGATCGCATGATTTATGAGCAAGGTATGTCGCAGGCGCAGTTTATTGAACAATACGGTGCGATGACATTTCTGAACTTTGCAAAGAGTTTATGGTTCGTTGGTCCAATCGCAATTTGTGCTGCCGCATTGCTGTTTTACGTTTTCATGATTTGGTATCGTGATTGGTTCGGGAAAAATACGTTCATCTATCGGCTGCTGATGCTGCCGACCGCACGGCTGAATGTTTTTTTGGCCAAGGCCGCATCAATCATGCTGATGGTGCTCGGTCTTGTATCGATTCAGCTTATTTTATTGACGTTGGAAAACGCGGTCTTTAAATGGATTGTCCCGGTTGATTTACGGGTGGATATGACGCTAGGTCAGATTGTTAAATGGGATTATTTATCAATCATTATCCCGCAAACGTTTACGGAATTTATCTTGTATTACGGCGCCGGGTTTATGTTCGTGTCGGTCATGTTTACAGCGCTTTTAATTGAGCGCAGTTTCGGGTGGAAAGGACTATTGCTGGGAGCCGGATATACGGCCATAGCAGCTTTGGTTATGCTTTCACCGCTTCTGATGATTGCTTTTACGGGTCAATACGACTTGTATCCGCTGGAAACGCTTGGGCTGGAAATCGGATTGGGAATTGTGATAACCGCCGTTTCGGTTTGGATGGGGCATTATTTACTGACGAAAAAAATAACGGTGTGAGAGGGGTTATGGAATGGGACGCTATTGGCGATTAATAGCAGTTGTTGTAGTTGTCGTACTGACGATTGGCATGTTTTATATTCAATCAGCTGTTGCAGCAAATGAACTTCCAAATATAACAGTGGAAAAAGTGAGTGGAAATGAAAAAGAATTGGAACCGGTCACGATAAGCGGCAGTTATTCAGTAGGGAATTCGAGTGGTAAGAAGTTCATTCACGGTGTTAGTGAATCCTTCATCGTGGATGCAGAAGGTACAACGTACAGCAGTGAACAGTCGTTTTTTGAACGAATCGAAAATAATTTTTATCCGCAACGAATAAATCAGCTTCAGGAGGAATACCGCGGTTTCATGCGAGGTAAAAGCGGACGAATTCCTTCGTTTCTGGAAACAGAAAAGCGGATCGCTTATGCAAATATCATTAATCAAACGGTACCCGGCAAGGGCAATATAGAATTCGATATTGCAGTCCTTAATAAAGAAAATGAGGAGACCACATCGTTTACGGTTCCTGTACCGAATCGAGCGATGTATCATCAGGTATACGTTGAAGATGTACAAATAACGGATAACAAGGAACTGCAAGTCATTACGCGAAATTCTCCAAGGAATGGCATGGAGGAACTGCATCTTTATCGTTTTGATATAGAAAATGAGGACATAATTGGTGAGGATACGGTTGTAAAGCCTGAAAACCAGAATGAAAATATGAATGCACGAATCAGTAGTGCAGAATCGAATTCTGATTTAACAGCCTCATTCGACGACGTTATTTTTAAAAAAACGATCGAGCCGATTGTGAAAAGGTCTAAACAGGGGAGGGTAACCGAATCCGCTGCAGGTGAGCAGGAATATAGCATCTATAACCTGGAAACCGGCGAGAAAAGACCTTTAGAACTCCCGAAAGAATTATCGGATCAAGAAATCTTGGACCGGGATAACAGATCGCTTTACTTCAACACCGGGCAACAAATTGTCCAGTACGATCTGGAAAGCGAACAAGTCACTAATCAGATCGAACTGCCGTCATATGAGGAGGAAGGAAAATTTGAAGCCATGACACATATTGCGGATTCTAAAGTTTATATGCTGACAAGGGATCAGCAATCGCCTCAACGGCTGATTGTCCTCGGTTTGGAAACCGGAGATATCCTCTTTGAGGGGGAAATAAAACTTGGAGAAGCGGTGGAAAAGGGCGAAACCATCAACCTTTACGATTTGGCAGTTCAGTAAAGATGAGTTTTGGTAATAAGTGGAAACAGCTGAGCTTGCATACTGTGCTGCAAGCTTGGCGTTTATGATCTGCTCGTATCCGAAAGGCCGAACAGAATCCGCCATTCTTGGCTGTTACATAGAATAACAAACACCTGCTTCTGATTGGGAAGCAGGTGTTTGTTTCGTTTTCAGGTTAGGAGGTGTATAGCGACCTTGCAAGCATGATAGAACTTTCATTTTATGGTTCAAGTTTTTTTACGAATTAAATACGTTGTTACAGGTCATTATTTTAAGTTGTGGAGAGCCGGTGATCAGGCGGCTTTCCAAGGGTAAAATTCATGGGTTGGGCTCTCAACAAGACTTGTATCGATTACTATAGGGTATGTATGCTATATTAAGATGCATCGGCATTTCTACTAAGAGATTGGCACAGATTATAACCTTTCTGGATCAATGCATATTGTTTAAATACATATGTACTTGCCCCAAGTCATATCATGTACAGGAAGTTATACATATTCCTGCTAAGTTTCAGGGTGATTGGAGGGGCCAAGTTGAAGGATATATCCGCCATCCTAATTCATTATTCTGATCAGGCAGCACTTTCAAAAGCATTGGCATCGTTAGAACCGGTTTGTTCCAGGCTAAATGCAGTTATCGTTTTTCAGCAAAGTGAGATTGCATCTAAGCAAGTGCCCGATGTTGGTTGGTCTGACTGGATTCTATCTGTCCCGATTGAAAATCAGGACGAAGGGGAGATAGTGCGGGAGACGATCAACATGATTGATACGGCTTATGTATTATTGCTAAGCGGGACAGACTATCTGTCGGCAAGTATTACGCCTCATTCCCTTCAGTTGACTGGAGATAAAGTCATCTTAGAAACGTTTGCATATAACTGGGGCAACCCCATTCGAAAACCTTTGCTCGTTCGCACGCCATTTTTAAAACAGCATCCCTTGCTGCTATCTTCCGAGCTGCCATTTAAGGATGCGCTTTTGCCTGCCTGGCTTTCCACGGTCCAATCATACCGTAAAGTCTCTCAGGAGAATTTAGTGAAGCAGACTAGGAAAACAAGCTCAAAGAATACGATCAAAAGGCAAAAATTTATCAAAAAATACCAGTTGGAAAAAGCGGATACCGATCATCCCAGCCTTTCTATTATCATGGCCGCTTACAATATGGAAAAATATGTGGAAACGGCAGTTACGTCATGTTTGATGCAAAATGAACAAGCAGAACAATTACTGATTATGGATGATGGGTCAACGGATAATACGCGGCAGCGGTTAAAGCGGTACAGTGATAACCCCCGGGTGCAAGTGTTCAGCAAAAAAAATGGAGGGAAAGCAAGGGCTTTAAACGCAGTATTGCCACACGTAACGTCAGGTTTTGTATTGGAACTTGATGCTGATGATTGGCTTGATCCCGATGCTGTTTCTGTTATCAAAAAACAGCTGGCTGATCTTTCGGCTGACGGCTCGGTATTGTACGGCAATTTAAGAAAATGGAAACAATTAAAGGATGATGTGCAGTATAAAGGTTTGGCTAAAGGAACGTCGATTGCAGGAAGAAAAGACCTTTTGTCCTATCGTTTTCCATTGGGGCCACGGGTCTATCGCACTTCTTCCTTAAAAAAGGAAGGCGGCTTTCCGGTGATCGATTTTGCAGATGGCCGGCTTTATGAAGATGTCAGTGTTTTGAACCGATTATTAAAAAAGGGGGCATTTCAATATTGGGATTTCACTGTGTACAATGTACGGGAACATAAGGAAAGCATTACCAAACAAAACCTTGCCAGCTGGCATGACTTTTTAAAATCACTTGAATAAAGGAAGGAACAATGGCCATTTCCTAACCATTGTCCTCCAAAAAATCATTTATCGTTTTAATAATATAATCCTGCTTCTGGAACGATAGCATCGGATGGATTGGAATGCCCAAGATTCGTTCGGCGGTTCTTTCGGCAATTGGGAAGTCACCTTTTTTTAGGCCCAGATAATCAAAAGCCGGTTGCAAATGCAATGGAACGGGATAATAAATAGCTGAATCAATCCCATGATGATCTAAGGCGGAAGCAAGTTCGTTCCGTTTATCAAGTTCGATGCAATATTGATGAAAGGTGTGCTTCCGGTTTTGGGCAATCGGCGGTGTTTTCAGGAGAGGGTGCAGGTTCTCGGTATACCTGTTGGCGGCTTCCTTCCGCTTATGCAGGAAAATGTCCAAGTAATATAATTTAACAAGTAGAAACGCTGCCTGTATTTCATCAAGCCTGCTGTTCATACCGATTGCTGCATGATGGTATTTTTCCAAGCTGCCATGATTGCGCAGATGCATGATTTTTTCATAAATCCCCTCTTGATTAGTTGTCACCAGGCCGGCATCCCCGAATGCACCAAGGTTTTTGGACGGGAAGAAGGAGAAGCAGCCAATATCTCCAATCGCGCCGACCCGTTTACCATCGTATTCTGCTCCAATAGCTTGACAGGCATCTTCTATCACAAATAAATCATTGTCCTCAGCAATCCGCATAATCTCCCTCATATTAGCAGATCTTCCATACAAATGAACGACGATAATAGCCTTGGTTTTTCGTGTTATGGCTTTTTCAACATGGGTTGGATCAATGTTGTACGTATTTTCCTCTATATCGGCGAAAACCGGTCTGGCACCAACTTGCGCAATTGCTTCTGCCGTGGCAAAGAAGGTGAAAGGCGTTGTGATGACTTCATCCCCCGGTCCAATGTCCAAAGATTTCAGAGACAGTGCTAAAGCGTCTGTACCGCTTGCTGCGCCAATCCCATAGGAAGCTCCAACATATTGGGCTGCTAATTTTTCAAATTGATTTCCTTTTTCCCCCAAAATATAGTCACCGCTGTCTAATACTTCGGTCATTATTTCCAGCAGGGGGGTTCTGATTAACCTTAACTCTTCTTTTAAGTCAACCATTGGTATTCGATTCCATTCGGGATGTGTCAAAATGTCAAGCCTCCTTCATTACCGATTCCTTCATAAGTAATGCCAAGGCGATTGATTTCCTTTTGATTTAGTTTATTCCTTCCGTCCAAAATGAGCTGACACTTGGTGAAATGGCTGAAGTCAATAGCGTTGTATGCGTCGTGAAAAGCCTGCAGAATAACACCATCTATTTCGGAACAGTACTGATTATTTAACGCTAGTGGAGTGACGCCATACTGGCTGATTTCACGGTCAGAAAATGACGGATCATTGACAAATGTATTTGCTCCCTTTTTCTGAAGCTGATCAATCAGCCTTAATGCAGTTGATTTGGTTGGTTCCTTGACATTTCCGCGATATGATAAACCTAAAATGAGAATATTTTTACCGCTTAACGACCCAATCCGTTCTTCAATTTTGGTGATAGCGTAATCAGGCATGCTGTCATTGATTTTTCGCGATAAAGGGGTGAGTCCTTCGCTTAATCCTTTATTGATGAAAAAATACGGATAGATTGGAATGCAATGCCCACCGACTCCAATGCCGGGCGAGTGGATATTGGAATATGGCTGGCTGTTGCTGGCACTTATCACTTCAGCCATATTGATATCTTTTTCCTCTGCAAACATGGACAATTCGTTGGCCAGCGCAATGTTGACATCGCGATAAACACACTCGGCTACTTTTGCAAATTCAGCTGTTCCCAGCGAACTCACTTCGATTAATTCGCAGCCAAGTGCTTTTTTATAGAAGTTTGCAGCACGTTCAAGACTTTTTTCATTTATGCCGCCGACGATTTTCGGGTAATGCTGTAAATCGTGAACAATTTGATTGGAATAGACCCGTTCAGGACTGTAGGCAAGATTAAAGTCTTGACCCGGACGCAGACCTGAAATTTCTTTTATCATTTTTCCGAAGCGATTTTCGGTGTCCCCTGGCGGGAGTGTTGTTTCAAAAATAACCAACGCATCTTCTTTAATGCCCATCGCGATATCTTCAACAGCACGGTCAATCATTCGATAATCAATCTGGTTCTGTTCATCTGTTAATACAGGTACAATTACAATGATTGTATCTGCTTGACTGACGGCTTCCGCGGTGGCTGTTGTAGCTGACAATGTATTATTATGATGGGCAGTCCATACCAACTCATCCAAGCCCGGCTCATTTTGAATATGAGATGTACCTTGGTTTACCGATGCTACGACATCGGGATTGATATCTGCACCGAAAACGTTATAACGATGATTGGCAAAAACAGCGGCTAATGTTAATCCTATCTTGCCGAGACCGACGACTGCTACATTTGGCAGTGATTCACTATAATCTGTCATGATGATGTCAAACCCCATTTCTGTCGTCATAAGATTAAGATGTTTATTGTATAGTTTATGGAAGTGAAAACAGCAACGATTGGACTGACTAATGAGATTCCAGAAAAAAGCAGTCCAATCCTTAGTTCGCTGGACTGCTTATAACGTCTTATAAATGTCAATATAGTGGTCCGCCACTATTGGAGCGTGGTGATTTTTTGCAATATATTGTCTCCCTTTCACACCTAGCTCTTTCCACTTTTGTGGGTTTTGCAGAAGGTTTTTTAAAACAGCGGTTATGGTATCAGGATTCGCATTGACGACAGGCAGTCCCGATGGGTACTTTGCTACAAGGTCGTGTCTTATATAACATATGACTGGCTTTCCGTATGCCATGGCTTCTGAACTGATATAACCATTGGCACCAATAAGCAATTGATCGATAACGATATCTGCCTTGGCTATAAGATTTTTGGCTTCCTCATTCGAAACGCCTTCAATTAATTGAAATTGGAATGATAAGCCTGAACGCTTCAATTCGTTCACTGCATCAATAATAAATTCCGTCCCTTTCATATGCCTCGATGACGGAGCGTGTACAATAAGGGGAGATGCATTTTTAGGGGATGGATAACGTGGTGTATACTGATTGGCATCAATGGTGTGTGGAATAACGTGGACATGTTTATAGGCAGTTTTAATATATGATTCCAATTCATAATCTTGAACAATCGCATGATCGATATAATTTGCCAGCATACTGTTATTTCGATTGATCTTTTCTTCAGTCCATTCGGGTTTTATCCGGACGTAAGGGTTATTTGTTTGGGCAATCGATTTAAGTCTGATTTCCGAACCGTGATGATGAACAACCATCTTTTTTCCGGCACGTTCCAGCATTTTCAGGTCGCTTTTGTCAGCAAAAAAAGTTTCACCGAAATGAAAATGAAAAATGTCATAATGAAGCATCGATTCTTTTAAAAATTGCTTCAGTTTTTTTGTTTGTTCCTGATTCGACAACGTATTCAGCTGCAGACAAATATCAGGCTTGAATTCAAACGGGTGTTTATTGAAATGGCATGATGTCGACTGAATGCCTTTTGACCGCAGTGCATTGGACAATTCAATCATAGGCGAGCCATAAGGCAAATGCAATACCCGCATCTTGACCATCCTTTCCTAGTCTTATGATAATTGGCGATAAACAGTGAACAATCGCTTCTCCATGTGTTCCCAGCTGTACATGGTCTCCATGATGTTGCGTGCAGACGAACCCATCTCCCGAATTTTGTTTCTGTCTGATGCCGCATGGATCAGCGTTCGCACATAATCCCCGGCGGTAGCTTGCTGTTTTTTAACAGTGTAGCCGCAATTATATGCTTTAATAAAATTTTCCATATCAGTGCATTGATTGACGATAACCGGCACACCGTTATTCAAATAACTGAAGAACTTGTTTGGCATCGCAAAGCGGTTATTCAAGGAATTGGCAGCATCTAAGTCGATCCATCCGATATCAACTTCTTTCATGGCTTCAGGAATTGCTTCATAGTTTACCCAGCCAGTATACGCAATTTTCTCTTTGACGTGTGGGACCAGTTGCTGAAGGTAATCTCTTTCGAAATGCTTGCCTCCTCCAATGATTTTGACTTTCAATGGAAAATGCTGCTGACACTTCTTCAAAATGTGAATGAGTTTCCGGAAATTGCCCCTTTTGCGATTCAGAGTCCCTTCATATCCAAGGACAATTTCTCGGGTGGCAGCCTTGGAGGGGTTATATTCAGCTGCTAAAGGGGGAGAATTATAAATTACGTCGATGGGCACATGAGGATGTATGGTGCGGTGCCATGTCTTAATGGATTCCGATACGGTTATCACATGATCCAGTTCGCTTAGCATAAGTTTCAGCATTTTCATTTTAATATTATGCGTATTGCGGGATTCATTAACCAAAGGATCGGGCTCTAATTCGTGGCTGTCATAAATCAATTTGCATTGCCTTCCGTTTGCCGTTAAAGCCCGTTTTATTCCAATTCCAGCATATAATGACATAAACTCGTGAGCATGATAAATATCAGCTTTTTGATCAATGCCAATCTTTGTCAGGGGATGATTGAAACGGGAATGACCCCCGGAACGAAGGTGATGGTACAGTGCTTTTATGTGTTTCTCCAGTTCCAACTGTTCATATGTCACAACATTGATGCCTTCATGGCTAAACGTCTGACTTAAAAATGTCTCCTTTAAAACACTTCCATCTACAGCAAACAGGTATCCTTTTCTTCTGGGTACAATCATTGTTACCGTATAACCTTGTTTCAGCAGGCTTTTTGCTTGTTTTTTGAAAATCCTCGCATCCAAAAATGAGTGTTCAGATACTAAGAAACAGACTCTTTTCACCATGATTCCCTCCTGAAGTTGGCTAAAGCACTACTGCTAACGTATTAACAATTTTCAAGATTTATTCATACAATTAGGAAAGTAAGGTAAAGCACTGATTACGGGGAGGGGAGAAGATGGAGTTGAATCTAAAAGGGAAGAAAGTGCTGGTAACCGGAGGAGCAAGGGGGATTGGGAAAGCAATTGCCCAGGCATTTCTTGCTGAAGGCGCACAGGTTGGCATTGCATCGAGGTCTTACACCGAGCTTTTGCAGACAAAAAAAGAAATGGGTATTCAAAAAATTTATCAAAAAGATCTGTTAAAACCCGAACATAGAGAACAGTTGGTTTTTGAATTTATCGATGATTTTAATACCATTGACATACTTGTTAACAATGCTGCGGCCAATCATGGCAACCAAGTTCTAAATACGCCGCCAAATGTGTTTGAAGACGCAATGGCATTAAACTTCATATCGGCAATCCATTTAAGTCAGTTAGCGGTCCAGAGCATGATAGAAAATGAAGAGGGAGTCATCATCAATATTTCGTCCATATACGGGAAAGAATCCGGTGGCTCGCCTTCCTATAATGCTTCCAAGGCTGCATTAATCAGTTTTACCAAAGCATTCAGTTCAGAGGTCATTAAAGATAATGTTCGGGTCGTCGGCATCGCCCCCGGTGCAGTTTATCATCCCAATAAGGAATGGGAACGGAGGCTTGAACATGACCCGGCTTATTTAAAAAAATATGCCAGGGATAAAATTCCGGCAGGACGGCTGGGAAAACCTGAAGAGATCGGTGATACGGCTGTGTTTTTAGCGTCTGATAAAGCGTCCTGGATAGTGGGGACGACGATTTCGGTTGATGGCGGACAGTCACGGTTGAATTTTTAACGAATTGAAAGGAATGAAAGAATTGGGACGACAGTCAATTGTAAATAGCAATGTATTGGTTGTAGGCGGAGCCGGCTTTATCGGAAGTCATTTGGCAGATCGGTTGGCAGATGAAGGGGCTAATCAGGTTGTCATTGTAGATAGCCTTTTTATAGGGAAAAAGGCCAATATTAAGAAGGCTTTAAACAATGGGGCAACGTTTTATGTAGATGATGCTGAGAATCAGGAAGCGCTGGGTTATATTATCGAAAGGCACGCGATTGATATCGTTTTCAACTGTGCTACAAAGCCATTGAACTATTCATTTATCAATCCTTCCAATACGTTTTTGACAAATGTGCAAGTCGTAAAAAATTTGCTGGAGTTTCAGCGGCAGAAAAAATTTCAGACATTATGCCATTTCTCCTCATCGGAGGCATATGGTTCCTCTCAGTACGAGCCCATGGATGAAGAGCACCCCCTTGACCCTGAAACACCTTATGCAGCCGGAAAAGCTGCGGCGGATTTAATGCTTCGGACCTATGTGAAAATGTTTGGCCTGGACGCCTTTATTGTCAGGCCATTCAATAATTATGGTCCGCGGCAGAATTTTGCAGGACCTATGGCTGGTGTTATCCCAATTACTATTAAAAAAATCCTGGAAAATTATTACCCTGAGATTCATGGAGACGGCAAGCAGACAAGAGATTATGTTTACGTTGAAGATACCGCTGATATGGCAATAAAAGTCTTCCCATTTATGTCTCGCGGTGACTCCGTTAATATCTCCACCGACCAAAAATTATCAATTAAGTATGTTGTGGAAACAATTGAAAGCGTTATGAACTATCAGGGGAAAACTTTAAGAAAGCCCCAGCGGACAGCAGATGTTCAAAGCCATAGGGCATCAGTCAATAAATTATACAAGATGATCGGCCAATATAATAAAACCCCTTTTAAAGACGGGGTCAGCAATACGGTCAATTGGGTAAGAGCTGCGAAAGAAGAGAAGGACTTATGAAAACATTAACGGTTGTTGGAGCCAGACCACAATTTATCAAGGCGTGCATGCTGTCAAAAATTTTGAAGTCATGTACTGAAGTGAAGGAAATCATTGTTCATACGGGGCAGCATTATGATACCAGTATGTCCGATATCTTTTTTAAACAGTTGAACATTCCTGAACCGGACTATTATTTGGGTATTGGGTCCGGGGCGCATGGGGAGCAAACAGGAAAAATGCTATCAGAACTGGAACACGTTATGACTTCCATTAACCCTGACATTGTCGTTGTATATGGCGATACGAATTCCACACTTGCTGGAAGTCTGGCAGCATCAAAGTTGCATATCCCGATTGCCCATATAGAGTCCGGATTGCGCAGTTTTAACCGGAAAATGCCTGAAGAGATTAATCGGGTGGTGACAGATCATCTCTCTGACTGGCTGTTCTGTCCTTCTCAGGTGGCAGCTGAAAACCTGAAACGGGAAGGGATTAATCAATCTGTATATGTTACCGGTGATATTATGTATGATGCCATTCGCCACTTTAAATCATATGCTGTGCAGCAATCCACCATTCTGCAAGATTTATCGTTATCCGAAAATAATTATTACCTGGCCACGATTCATCGGGCGGAAAACACAGATGACCCAAGGCGCCTCAAATCCATTCTTGAAGCATTCCACCAATTTGCGAAGACGACTGTCCTGCCATTGCATCCCAGAACGAAAAGCAAAATTAACGCATTCCAATTAAATGATTTAGTCGAGGGCTCTCATATTAAAGTGGTGGACCCATTAAACTATTTTGATATGTTGACCGCTGTTTCTAAAGCGAATATTGTTCTGACTGATTCCGGAGGGCTGCAGAAGGAAGCGTATATGCTTCAGGTTCCTTGTGTCACACTGAGGGATGAAACAGAATGGACAGAAACTGTTGAAACGGGCTGGAACCGGCTGGCAGGGGCGAATCAAGAGGCAATAGCGGATAAAGTTATGAAACTTCATAGACCCGAAGAATCGCCGCCAATTTTCGGGGACGGTCACGCCGCACACCAAATTGCAAAGACTTTGGCAAAGAACTGGCATGAAAAAAGCTGAGTCGGAGGTGAAGAACGACTTAGCTTTTTTCTGTTCTTATTCAAATTGTTTTTCCTTTTAAATACCCTTTCCACCTTTGGAGGGCTTCGTTCATTTTCAGGTCTTTTTCAATCGAATTTAGAGTAGCCAGCAAATGAATATGCCCAATATGATACCCCCAGGTGGCAACATTCGGGTAGCCGCCATCAGTTGTATAATGTGTCAGATCATATGCTGTCCGGTGTCCTAAATCGTAGAGCGGAAGCATTCTTTTCAAAGTGGCAATCCCTCTGTCATACAGCCATTTTACCTCGTTAATGTGTGTTGCTTTAAATAAGTCATATAATCCGATTAATGAAAACATGAACCCATTTAAAATATAACTTGGCGGATATGTCGGACATTCTTCATAGAATAGATACTTGTTTTCAAATTTAGTCAGCACACCATTCCCGGCAGACGGGTTTTTAAATAGTACCTTGGCTTTTAAAGCACATGAACTGTATTTGCTATTTTTCGTCAGAAAGGATGCCCTCGATAAAACCGACATAGCCATACCCAAACCAATTGCTGAATACCATGATGCCTTCAGTTTATTCAGTCTGCCTGGAAAGAAATCATGGTTGAATTGATAGGCCCAGCCGCCATGGGAATCCTGGTGATTTACAAACCAATCAGCTGCTTTCAGGAATTTATACTTATTCGATGTGTCATTCGTTTTTAAATATAGACTGTAATGCTGCAATCCATATTGAGCGATAGTGGAGGGGTTAAAGTAAGCACCGTGCGAATATTTGGTTTTGGGAATTCCTTCGCGAGTGAATGTTACATTCCAGTTTTCTACCTTATTTTTGTCATAGTGCAAGTAATTTCCCGTGCTGTCGTAATGACTGATATCGAATACGTTCGCATGTGTCTGCTTTAACTTTAATGTCTGTGTTTTTTCGTTCCATTGTTTTTCTAGATTTAATCCTTTTTCGATTAACGAAACTGGTATAAATAGCTCATTACCTATTTTTTTCCCTTCTAACTCAAACTCATCATGCAGGGTTACGTTAATATTACGAATCGGTTCAGATTTCAAAACGCTGCACCTTCCTTCCTGTATTGTAAAAAAAAGCAAATTGATTACATGGATTAAATGTTTATGTTGCGAAAAGTGATTGGTAGACAGCGAAAAGCCGATTCTCCATGTGTTCCCAGGAATAGAACCTTTCCATTGCATGGCGGGCATTTTGGCTCATTCGCTGTAATTTGTTCATATCCTGATGAAGCGAAAGAAAGGCATTAGCAAAATCTTGCGAGGTAGCATTTGTTTTGTCGATTACAAAGCCGCAATGGTGTCTATTGATAAATTCCTCCATTTCTTTACATTTATTAACCACCACCGGTACACCGTTGTTCAGATAACTGAAAAATTTATTCGGCAATGCATAATCTTGGTTAAGCGAGTGTTTGACGCTTTCTAAATCGACCATCCCTATATCAACATTATCCATTGTCTTTGGAAGGGCATGGTAGTCGATCCATCCAGTTAACATGATCTGATGCGGCAGATGCGTTGGTATCTTGGAATCGCCATACCGGCTTCCTCCAATAATTTTGAATTCAAACTCTAACTCTTTTGAACATAATTCAGAGATGCAGAGGATCTTCTCCATCTTGCCTTGGCTTGCGACAATATTACCTTCATAGCCCACTGTTAGCCCATTCGAGTTATACGTTTTCGGCTTATGATGCTGAGCTAGCGGGGGCGAATTATAGATAACGTCAACGGGCAAATCCGGTTTATGAGATAAATACCATGATTTAATTGAATCGGAGACCGTTATAACATGATCAACTTCATCAAGCATTGTCAGAAGCCTTTGTTTCAAAAGATCTCTTCGTTCCTTAGTATATCGTGGATCTAAAGGGTCTGGCGTCAACTCATGACTGTCGTATATTAATTTGACATCTTTCCCTTTCTTTTTCTTCATCTGCCGCTTAATGCCAACTCCGGCAAACAGCGAGAGATACTCGTGTGCATGGTATATATCAGCGTCTTCCTGAATGGCAAGCTGTGTGAGGGTGTTATTAAACCCATGTCTTTCCCAGACACTTTCATTGCTTAATACAGTACTTAATGCCTTCTGAGTGCTCTCGGAATGGTACGTAACTACTTTAATGCCTTCATAGGTAAAAACTTTATTTAGGAATTGTTTTCGAAACGGGGTGCCATCAATGTCAAACAATCTTCCGCTTTGTCTCGGGACAATCATGGTGATATGATAGCCTTTTTTCTGTAAGCTTTTTGCCTCTTTCTTAAAAATTCTTGCATCAGTAAACGGATGGTGAGCAACAATTATACAAACTTTTTTGGCCATTACAATCCACCTTTCGTGCTGGTATGTTTGCTTGTTGAGAATGAGGTGGGTAGGCTATTTATTACCATCAGAATTAAGCCTTTTAGCAGGGACCCCTGCAGCTGTTATATTATCTTCTATATCTTTCGTAACGGCAGCGCCGGCGCCGATTATACTGTTACGGCCCACTGTAATACCAGGAAGCAATGAAGCATTATTGCCGATTTTAGCACCACTTTTTATATACGGCCCGTTCAGGGTGAAGTTTTTAGCTCCCATATATTTATCATTCGACATGGATACACACGGGCCGATAAAGACATTGTCTTCCAATGTCGTATCTCCTGTTACATATGCCAGTGTTTGAATGGTGCAGGAGTCACCGATTGTACTGTTCAATTCAACGATTGCAGCTCTGCCGACCACAGATTTATCACCAATCGACACATTTTCTCTGATGCTCGCATGATCACCGATGAACACATTTTTACCAATGTCGGTCCCGGCATAGATGGATGCTATATTTCCTATTCTGGATCCGGATTGGATATTCAAGCTGCCATATTTGTCAGCTTTTTTTCGCATCCGTTCGTTGCCGGATGTTTTGATTCCCAAGACACAATTATTGCCAATGATGACATCATCACCTATCTGGGTTCCTTGCAGGATGGTTGTGTTATGACCGATTGTGACATTTTCCCCAATTACGACATTATTTTCTATAACAACGTGTTTTCCGAGCTGGGTATTTTCAGGTACGGAAGACAAGTGAATTCCTCCTTTTTACTGTTCAAGTATTTTTTCGATGCGTTTGATAAGCTGTTCTGTCCGTTGTTGAACAGTATGCCGTTCATGGATGAAGCGATAACCCTGATCGGCAATTTGCTGTCTTTCTGTTTCATGTGCTAAATAATATGCAGCCTTTTCTTTAAAATTGTGTTCGTTTATCGGAACAAAATGGAAATTAGGGATAAAACCTAAATCCTTCAGTTCCTTAAATGCAGGTGCTAAAAGGAGAGATCGGCAGGCTAAAACCTCAAAATACTTGATAACCGGGTAATTCAATACGGATGGACTGGTGAAGAAAATTCTGGATCGGTTGAGCTCTTTTGCATACGTTTTTCCGATAAAATGCTGGTTTTCTTCTTCTTTCGAAAAATGCCGGTATCCCGGGTGGCTGTGATAAATAAAATCTGCATCGCCCTGATAGGCGTTAATAATTGTTTGTCTTAGTGGATAATTATCGTTAACGGCTCCCATCATTAATAGATTGATATCCTTAGTCAAGCCATAGTCTTTATAGAGATTTGGATTGACAAAGTGAGGAAACCATTCCATTTTCATTTCATATTCCGGATAGGTCATTAAAAATTTATCCCGCACCACGGTAAACAAATGGTTTATGTCATTTTTTTCTATGAAGTTTTTCCGTAACTTTGTAAAGCGGTGGACATCATTGATAAATAAACCGGTAGGAATATTGATGTGGCCAAGACCTTTAATCATCGGATGTATTTTTCGGTCCAGATCATTCAACAACAGGATAAAATCAGGTCTTCGTGGAAGCTGTTTTAAAATATGACGGATATGCCCCGGCTTTCGCCACAGTGTTAAATGTATTCGTTTTGTTAGTTCTTTCTCCAAGTAAAAGAAGTTTTTATTCAAATGTCTGGAAGTATCTTCGGCAATCAATAGAATATGAACCAAGCTTTCACCTCCTCTCTCAGGCATTCCTACAGGCAGAGGCCAATTTTCTCCTAATTGGTCTGATAGTCTAGCTCGTTTTATAGCTGACGCATAAGATAAAGTGAAACTTCAATCAGTGAAATGGTTTTCTTCACTGATTGAGATGAACAAAGGCTAAGTTCGCCACGTCCTGTGGCAACGCCTTTCTGACCAACATCTTGTTGGCCCGAACAAATCAGGCATTTAGGGACAGTTGGCCGCCGTACTTGGGCGGTCTACTGTCCATTAGATGAGTGGAAAAGTAAAACTTCAATCAGTGAAATGGTTTTCTTCACTGAATGTGATGAACAAAGGCTAAGTTCGCCACGACCTGTGGCAATGCCTTTGTGACAACATCCTGTTGGCCCGAACCAATCAGGCGTTTAGGGCCAGGTGACTGCTGTACTAGGGCGGTTTATTCCCCGTTTAGGCGGGAAAAATTAGTAATTTAAAAAAAGAGGGGATTGTCTATGAAAGTCGGTGTGATTGGGACTGGCAATATGGGAGAAAATCACGTACGTACGTATTTGTCAATGAATGATGATTGCCAGCTTATAGGTATTTATGATGATGATGAACAGAAAAGACTTCAGGTTGCGCAAAAGTATAACGTTAAACCGTTTCAATCCGTCGATGGCCTTCTAAAATCAGTTGATGCTGTTAGCATTGCAGTACCGACTGACTTTCATTATAAAATTGGTTTGGAATGTGTTAGACACAACGTTCATATGCTGATGGAAAAACCACTGACTGCTACCATTACAGATGCTGATCATTTGATCAAAGAAGCATCTGAAGCAGGTGTTAAACTTCAAGCAGGACATATCGAGCTTTACAATCCGTTCATTCAGGTGCTGCTGAATTTGCTCAAAGGTGAGTCTATAGTCGGTGCAGCTTTCCATAGAATAAGCCCTGCAAACGTTAAGTTTAGCGATGTAGACGTTGTGAAAGATTTAATGATTCATGATATCTATATTTTAAATGAATTGTTTCTGGGTAATGCTCTGAAAGTCAGTGCTTTTGGGAAAGTCATCAAAAATACACCAAAACACGCAGCTGCGGTCATCAGAACGTCACAAGGGGTTACTGCACAACTTACTGCAAGTTTCATGTCAGGAAGAAAAGTCCGTACTATACAAATTCAGACAGAGCGAGCGTTTATTGAGGCAGATATACTAAACCATGAGATCAATGTAACACGAACATTCAGCGAAGAAACTGGAAATCATCCGATTCCTCTTTCACAAAAGATACAGGTCGGGCGTTCGGTACAGCCGTTATTCCTCCAGTTAATGGATTTTATTAATTGCGTTAAAGCCGGCACAGACCCATCTGTTTCAGGAGAAGATGGCAAGCGGGCACTTATAATTGCTAATCAAATAACAGATTCCATTGATACACCTCATTAGCAATTTGTATGCCAGGTAAAATTATTTTATTGCTAAAATTAAATGAAGCGACAGAAACATCCCCTTTGGAATTTCAGAGGGGATATTTTGCTGCAAAGAAAAAGCCCTGGCTGGATAAGCCAGGGCTTTTGTGAGCAATGATTTAAGCGGCTGCAGCTGGGAATCGGACGAAGTTGATGGCGTCTATTGACAAGTATAATGTGGTGTTTTCACCATAACCACTGTTAACCTCAACAACAAGTACTAAATCAGCTGTTACGGTGGAGAGGATGCCTTCTATCAAGTTGTTGTCGGTAGCCACTTCAACCCTTGAACCAATACGTGTGGCTAATTCAGCCGCAAACGTGTCCTGAAACATTTAAATTCCTCCTTTATAATTCACTGACCAATTCAATGTTTGCGAATGGAATAAGCGTTTGTGACCCATCGGCTTCAACCAATGCAACATAGTCATTCTGAACCGCAATGACTGTACCGGTTACTGGGCCAAAAGGGGTTGTTACCTCTACTTGTTCATTCTGTAATCTTAGAAATACATCCCTTAGCGTTTCAGGTGCTGAAGGTGACGGGTCAGTGGTATCTGTTTCATCATCTTTACCGAAATTTAAATTGAGTCCGCCATCGAAGTCAACGCCCGGTAAATCAACTGAAAAGTTGTGGTTTAAACCGTTATCCGTATTATCATTAACTAAGTTTTGGGATAATTGATTGGCCAGACGTAACAGGCCCCGTTGACGGTTTGTCAGATTAACCATTTTATTCATTCCTTTCGTTAACAATATTTTGTGCTCTTGTCCTATTTTGATGGAAAACCAAATTAGGACTTAAATTAAAGACCTCCGGGGAGGGGGGGGATATCTTCGCTTCTTGTGATTACTCCCCATCCCCAGGAATTATTTTAAGGCCATCACAGAATATCCAGGCTGGCAACAATCGCAGCGAGGATCTGGAATAACAATTGGATATTCACAGCTACATCTGTGTCCCGAGTAGTGATTTCAATATCCCTTGATTGTTCAACAATTGTTTTTTGACGGTTCCCTTGTCTTGTATTGACCATTTGTCTGATGCCTTGTGTTATGCTATCTGATTGTGAACCGTTTCCTATAGAAATGTTAATAACGGCCGCAATCGCTGCTTCAATCCCAAGTTGTAAGGAGACAGCAGCCTGCCTGTCGGTAGTTGTGACATCAATATTCTGGGAGTCCTTAATGATTATCCATTCATCAGAAATTTGCTGATTGGATACAACCTGATCCGCATCTTGCACGACGTTAGCATCATCTCGGTCACTTGATCCGTCACAATGGTCAAGTGCACGCCATTTAGATTTTGTCATATGGCCCATAATTTTCCACTCCTTTCATTTTTTATAAAACGTCAATCATTACCAGCAACAATAGCAATACTTGCAACAGGACCTGGATATTGACGGTCAGATCTGTGTCCCTGGTAGTTACATTAGCGTCTTTCGTGTTACAGATGAAGATTTTTTGTTTATTGACTTGATCGGAGTCAAAAGACTGTATAAGGTCCTGGGATATGGCTTCACTTCTTCCTGAATCCGCAATGGCGATATTCACTACAAGGGATATAGCGAGCTGTAAACTAGCCTGAAGTGAAAGCCCGATCTGGGTGTCTCTTGTATCAACGTTAATATCACAGGATTCCTTAACCCATATCAATTCTGCTGATTCTTGATCCATAAAGGAATATTGACTTGCATCCTGTGAAACAAGTGCATTAGAATCGACTTCCATCATTTCAAAGCGATTATGCTGGTTATGGTGGTGGTCATGATGCGTGTGTTTATCCATACAACTGTCGCACTGATTGGATTCAGAGGAACAGTCATGGGAGCCGCAACTTTGACAGCGGTGGCGATCACCATGTTTGCGGTCTTCTCTTTGATCTTGCTGCATATATTCATCTCTGCAACTGTCACATTGGTTGGAGCCGCAATCCTGACAGCATTGTTGATGACGGGATTTTCGTTTATCCCTAAGGTAAAAGTATTTGCTTTTGTTGCCAAAGGGGTTCGTGGCGCTGTGTCTCTTTGGTGACATATATTATTACACTCCTTTCTTTTGTTAATATTACTCTATGGATATTCCTACTAATCAGATTGTACACATTCATTAAATTATCGTTTTTTGCCAAAATTAAAGAAAACACCTATCAAATGGGTGTTTTCTTTAATAGACTCTTATTCATCTGTTTTCGTCGTATCTTTTTCGCCTTTGTTAAATTGATTCACCTGTTCTCTTAGATCTTCAACCATATCCTTCAGCATTTTTTTCTGGTCATTCGATAAATTATTTTTAATTTCTTCAGGGTTTACGTTGTTTTTCCGAAATATTTCATCGATCATGACTTTTGCAACCTTTTCAGGGATTGCGTTGGGATTGGATGACTTATCGTTCATCGTAATTTCACCTGCTTTCTTTAAGCTTTAGTGTATTCTATGGCTAATGACAACTTTTGATTGTATTGGTGTCTATTATTTTAGGGATCAGGAATTGACGATAGACTATTATCCTAGGGTAGGTATATGAGAGACAGATATCCATCACTCATTTAACAGGACGAGCGGAGGAGATTAAGACAATAAAAAGGCGCAGTTAGGCTGAACTGCGCCACGATATAGTAAATATTAAACTGCCGCCAGTTGAGCGACAGTTTTCACAATTATCTATTGAACGGAGGAGGTGGGATTCGAACCCACGCGGGCGTTAACCCCTAACGCATTTCGAGTGCGTCCCCTTCAGCCGTGCTTGGGTACTCCTCCATATAAATGAATGGTGCTGGTGAGAGGACTTGAACCTCCGACCCCTTCATTACGAGTGAAGTGCACTACCGATTGTGCTACACCAGCATGATGTATGCCACTTTTAAGTCCAATGAAAATAATAATACAAATTATGTTATTGTGCAATGGATTTGATTGGAAATCTTTATAAAAGATATGGGAAATCATCTATGCTTAAACTGGCACACACGGGGAACAGTAACAATGGAGGTGATCTCATGACCGTTGAAGGTTATATCAGGTTAGGTTTAGGTATTCTTGTTTTAGTAATGATTATCATTATTTTGTATCGTTTTAATGCGAACAAAAGCACAAAGAAACGGTCTTCACTTGAAATTATGAAAGAACGTTATGAGAAAGGTGAAATCACAAAGGAAGAATATGAAGAAGCCAGGAAAAAGCAAGGAAAATAAAATCCGCTGTCGCCGCCTTTCACATGGTGTTGCGGCAACAGCAGGATAATCATCATAGTCTGACTTCCGGCCATCGATTTTTAGAAAGTCGAAGTGGAAGCCGTGTTTTGATTTGTACTGTTTTGAATCAGTTGTTTAATGTCGTCTGTTTGCCTGTTATGAAACCAATCGACAATCCGGCTGCCGATGATAACTCCGCCACAGCTTTCGGATAGTTCACGAGCCTGTTCAGCCGATGAAATGCCAAAGCCTGCCAGAACAGGCGTGTCCGTTAGTCCCTGCAATTTTTGGAGGTAGGTTTTGACATCGTCACCGTGTGTCGTGCGTGCGCCGGTCGTCCCTTTGACTGAGACAGCATAGAGGAAACCCTCCGTCCGCCGGGCGATCTCAGACAGCCGTTCATCAGGACTCGTCATAGCAGCAAGTCGGATAACGGAAATCGACTGTTTCTCAAGAAAATCCGTGATCAAATGCTCTTCTTCCAACGGCAAATCGGGAATAATAACACCGCTGACGCCGGACTGCACGCAGGCTGCGGCAAATTTCTCCGGTCCGTATGTGAAAATCGGATTGATATAAGTCATCAAAATAACCGGGATTGCCCGCTTTTCTTTAAATGTTTCCAATGCTTCCAGGACGCCTTGCAGTGTCGTGCCGTTTTTTAAAGCGCGCTGTCCCGCATCCTGTATAGTCGGTCCGTCGGCAGTCGGGTCGGAAAATGGGATGCCAAGTTCGACGGCAGCTGCCCCGCATTCTTCAAGAAAGCTGAGACGCTCTTCAAGTATGTCAAGTCCCCCGTCACCGGCCATGATATAGGGGACAACGATATTTTTACCTGCTGAACGTTTGGCTTCCAGTGCTTTATCTAAAAATTGATTACGCATCAGCGTTCCCTCCCAAAACATCTTCGACCGATTCAACATCTTTGTCACCACGGCCTGATAAACAAATTACAAGCGACTCCGATGAATCCATGTTTTTAGCCAGTTGTGTGGCAAACGCAACGGCATGCGCGCTTTCCAAAGCGGGGATGATCCCTTCAGTTTGAGACAGCAGTTTAAAGGCTTCGATCGCTTCTGCATCTGTAACTGACATGTAGGTGACGCGTCCGCTGTCATGAAGGTGACTATGCTCAGGTCCTACTCCGGGATAATCAAGCCCTGCAGAAATCGAGTGGGCCTCTTCAATTTGGCCGTGAGCGTCCTGCAAGAGATGCGTCATCGTGCCATGCAGGAGACCGACACTTCCGGCTGAGAGGGTCGCGGCGTGCTTGTTCGATTCGATCCCGCTGCCGCCGGCTTCCACCCCATACAAATTGACCTCCGTGTCCTCGACAAATGGGTAAAACATGCCCATCGCGTTACTGCCACCGCCAACACACGCAATAACTGAATTCGGCAGCCGGCCTGCTGTGTCCAGGTGCTGGCGCTTTGTTTCCTCACCGATGACAGACTGGAAATCGCGGACTATTTTAGGAAATGGGTGCGGCCCGACAACCGAACCGATAATATAATGCGTGTCTTCCACATGGCTGACCCAGTATCTTAGTGCTTCGTTAACCGCATCTTTCAGTGTGCCGCTTCCCTGGGAAACACTTTCAACCTTTGCACCGAGCAGTTCCATCCGAAAAACATTTAATTTTTGCCTGCGAATGTCTTCAGCACCCATAAACACGACACACTCAAGGCCGAGCAGCGCACAAACGGTTGCCGTTGCGACACCGTGCTGCCCGGCACCTGTTTCGGCGACGACTTTCTTTTTGCCCATGCGCTTTGTCAAGAGTGCCTGGCCCACTGTATTATTAATCTTGTGCGCCCCTGTGTGATTCAGGTCTTCGCGCTTTAAATAAATGGACGCCCCGCCAAGGTCGCGGGAGAGGTTTTCGGCGTAAAAGAGCGGTGTCTCCCGACCGACATAGTCCTTTAAGTAATAATCGAGTTCTTCTCTGAAGGCGGGATCGTTCATTGCTTCTTCATACGCTTCTTCAAGTTCAAGCAATGCGGGCATCAATAATTCTGGGACAAACCGACCGCCGAATTGGCCGTAACGTCCTGCTGTATCCGGAAATTGATAGGTTGTCATGGTTATCATCCTTTCATTTTGGCGTTATGAATAAATTGGCTGATTTTTTCAAGGTCTTTTTCGCCGTTCGTTTCAACACCACTTGATACATCGACAGCTGCCGGTTTGGCAATTGAGATGGCTGATTGCACATTTTCGGGGGTCAGACCCCCTGCGAGAATTAGTTTTTCTGTGTTCAGACCGGCGTCGGTTAAGCGGGCCCAGTCAAATGTTGTGCCGTTACCGCCTCGGTTAGGCCCTTTAGGACTGTCGATTAAATAATAATCACACGGATAAGCCTGTATTTCGGCTATGTCATGTTTCCCCATCCGGAACGCTTTGATGACAGGGTAGGGGAGCGCTTCAGCGAATAGTGCTGGTTCGTCACCATGGAGCTGTATGATATCAAGTCCCGCTGTTTCAGCCGTCTGGATTATTGTCTCTTTTGTTTCATTGACAAACACGCCAACTTTTTTGACTGAAGAGGGGAGGCCGGCACTGATTTCAGCTGCTTTTTTCGGTGTTATTTGCCGCTTGCTTGGTGCAAAGACAAACCCGATAAAATCGGCACCGGCTTCTGCGGCTTCTTGGGCTGCTTCTCGCGTTGTCATGCCGCAGATTTTAACGTGCATTGGAGTGAACCCCTTTCTCCAGCGGGACTTGCAGCTCGCTGAACGTTTTCGGCAAGTCGTCAGCACGCATCAACGTTTCTCCGACAAGAATGGCGTTTGCACCGTTTTTGGCAGCAAAAGCGGCATCTTCCCGCGTTTTTATCCCGCTTTCACTGATCAGGATG
The DNA here is from genome assembly GCF_900112705.1 of Lentibacillus persicus. Taxonomy (GTDB): domain Bacteria; phylum Bacillota; class Bacilli; order Bacillales; family Amphibacillaceae; genus Lentibacillus; species Lentibacillus persicus. Next base: position 43,937 of record NZ_FOMR01000009.1, on the reverse strand, counting down.
GTTTGAGGGTTTGTAACCATTGATGCTAAAAGTCCCGTTGTGTTCAAATCAACTTCAAACGTTTTTAAGTTACGGTTATTGATGCCGATAACGTCAGCTCCCAAGTCGAGGGCTGTGATCATTTCATCATCATCATGCACTTCACAAAGAACATCGAGCCCCTGTTCTTTTGCATAGGCGTAAAGTTCGCGCAATCTGGCTGAAGACAGGGCAGCCACGATTAATAAAATGATCGATGCGCCCGCCGCTTTGGCATGGTCAATCTGTATCTCATCTATGAAAAAATCCTTGCATAGAAGCGGGATATCGACTGCTTCTCTTACTGCACGGAGATCTTCCATCGATCCTTTAAAAAATGTTTGGTCAGTCAGAACGGAAATCGCGCCGGCGCCATTCGATGCATAGACCTTTGCCTGCGTTACCGGGTCGACGCTAAGGTCAATGGACCCTTTGGAAGGGGATGCCCGTTTAATTTCAGCAATAATGTTCATGTGTTCTGTATGGTAAAACGTCCTGGCAATTGACGGTATCTGACCGGCTGCCGGGGGGGCTTCAGGAATTGGCTCGTTCTTTAGCTGTTCGACTTCTACTTTCTTTTGCTCAACAATTTTGTCCAATATCGTCATTTATATCGCCTCACTTTTCATTTTGCCGCTGTAATCAACCAGTCGCTGCAGTTTTTCCTTGGCCGCGCCGCTTTGGATACTTTCTTCAGCCAGCCTAACGCCATCGTTTATCGACTTCGCAGTGCCATTGGCAAACAGACCAAGACCGGCATTGAGCAGGACGGTGTCGTAATGGGCTCCTCTGTTGCCGTTTAAGACATCGAGGAGAATTGCCGCGTTATCTTTGGCATTGCCGCCGCGAATTTCTTCATTGGCATACACCGGCAAGTTCACTTCGGAAGGATGGAGCGTGAATGATGTCACGTTACCTTCTTCCATGAGCGAAATATGGTTTTCGCCGGCAAGAGAGGCTTCATCCATATAACCGGCACCGTTGATGACAAGCGCGCGTTTTCGGCCAAGCTGATGGAGCGTTTCAGCCAGCACCGGCAGCATGTCGCGCCGATAAGCCCCCAAAAGCTGTGAATCCAGATTGACCGGGTTTGTTAAAGGCCCGATCAAATTAAAAATTGTCGGGATACCCAGGTTTTTCCGGACAGTCATAAATCGTTTCATACCTGGGTGAACATGTGGCGCATAAAGGAAAGCGATATTGTTTTCCTGGATCATCTCGTGTACATGCGCTTTTGAAAACGATAAAGATATGCCCAGATGCTCCAGTACATCGGCACTTCCGGTTTTGCTTGAAATGCTGCGGTTGCCGTGTTTGGCAACTTTTACACCCGCACCGGCAAGCACGAAAGCGGCTGTTGTGCTGATGTTAAAACTGTTGGAGCCATCACCGCCGGTCCCGCAATTATCCATAACATTTGCTAATTCATCTGTCGTCTGGCTTGACTGTGTTCTGATGACATCAGCCAGCCCGGCGATTTCTTCAGGTGTTTCACCTTTGCTGCGTAAACCGGCTAAAAATGCTGCCAGCTCACTTTCGGTCACATGCTCGTTAAAGGAAGTTTCCGCAGCATCCTTCATTTCCTCCAGCGTCAAACTTTCCCGGTTCAACAGTTTTTCAAGATAATTTTTCATGATATGACCCCTCTCCAATTGTTTGTAAGAAATTTTGAATCATTTCTTTTCCGCTTGCTGTGCCGATTGATTCTGGATGAAATTGAATGCCGTAAACGGGATAATGGCGATGTTTTAGCGCCATTATTTCATTGTCATCCAGCGATTCGGCTGTCACTTTCAGATCATTCGAAAGAGATGCACGCTCTACTGACAGTGAATGATAACGCATCACTTCAAGCGGCTGAGGCAGGCGGCTGAATAATTCCTCGCCATTGTGGGTAATCAGCGACGTTTTGCCATGCTTAATACTGTACGCTTGTTTGATTGACCCGCCCATTGTTTGTGCAATCACCTGCTGTCCCAGACAAATTCCCAGAATTGGGATGCTCTGGTAAAGAGAGGCGACAATGTCAGAACAGATACCCGCATCATCCGGTGTTCCGGGACCGGGCGACAAGATGATGGCTTCCGGATTGAGTAAAGCAACCTTATCGATAGTAATCCGGTCGTTGCGATACACCTGGACATCTAATCCACTGCTTGATAAGTAATGATAAACGTTATACGTGAATGAATCGTAATTATCAATGAGTAAAATCAAGATTTGCCACCTCCATTAGTGATTTTGCTTTGTGCAAGGTTTCGTTGTATTCGGCCTCCGGGTCAGAATCATGGACCACTCCGGCGCCGGTTTGCAAGTAGGCATGGTTTTCTTTGACAACCAGCGACCGAATTGTCAGCGCGATATTTAAGTCATGGTTGAAATTGATGTAACCAACACCTCCGCCGTATGCTCCACGTTTTTTATTTTCCAATTGGTTGATGATTTGCATGGCACGAATTTTGGGTGCGCCTGATACGGTTCCGGCAGGCAAGCAGGCAATCAGTGCATCGATACTCGTGAATTGATCATTTAATATCCCGTGCACTTCAGAGACCATGTGCATCACGTGCTGATAGGATTCCACGTTCATATAGGCAGGGACAGAAACACTGTTGGTTTCACAAACACGGCTTAAATCGTTACGGCTTAAGTCCACCAGCATCCGATGTTCCGCTATTTCTTTTTCGTCGGCTAAAAGCTCCTTCGCCATAGTGTTGTCCGCTTCTTTTGTTTCACCGCGCGGGCGTGTGCCGGCAATCGGATTGGAGATAATATGACGCCCGCTCGTTTCAACCAAACTTTCCGGTGATGCGCCGAGAACGACATACTCATTAAAGTCGATATAAAACATGTAAGGTGATGGATTGACCTTTCGCAGCTTCCGGTAAAAACTGAACGGGTCTCCCGACATATCGGCTTTCATCCGTTGCGAGAGCACCACCTGATAAATGTCGCCGCGTTTGATATGGTCTTTAGCAATTTCCACATTGCGCATAAAATCCTGTTTATCCATTTCAGGGTGGAAAACGGCATCCTCCCCCGATGATACATCCGCTGTCGGAAATGGAATCAATGCTTTTTTTAACGATGCGAGTCGTTCATCCAGTACATGCTCAGGCTGCTGATTCAGGTTTGTTGCAACTAGAAATGCGGATTCGTCGCTATGGTCATAAACGATAATATTTTGATACAGCATCAGATGAATCTCCGGCATGTTAATGTCGTCATGCAATGTTTCGCCAATATCTTCATAGCTTCGTATAGCGTCATAGCCGATATAACCAACCGCACCGCCGAAAAAGGGGAAAGGCAGTGTTTCATCGATTGTGGGAAATTCTTTTTGAAATACATTCAATACGGATTCCGTCCGACTTTCAGATGATTCATTTTCATGATCCAGAATCGTTGTAAGGCTGCCACTGCCTTTAAATTCCTGATAAGGATCAGCACCAATAAAGGAGTATTTACCTTTTTCCTCATGCTGGATTGAGCTTTCCAGCAGGAATTTTTTTTTGCCGTAAAGATTTTCGTATATCCCAATCGGTGTGAGCGTGTCAGCGTTCAGTTTGATGTACTTATAGGGGAGCGGGTGCTGTTGCATTATTAAAACTCCTTTCTTCAAATCAATCGATAAAGTGAGGATAAAAAAACCTCTGCAAACACACATGAAATGTGAATGCAGAGGACGATTGTGACCGCGGTGCCACCTCTTTTGGAGACTTGAAATCTCCATCCTTATTCAGATACGGGAAAATTAAGAGTTCCGATATCCTATCCGTATAACGGCGGAGCCCGTGTTTCCGTACTATCATTCAGGAAACCTCTTGCAAGTCCATTCAGCAATCATCCACGTACCGGTATCTCACCGCCACCGGCTCTCTTTAACGCTTCAACAAAGCCTACTCCTCTTGCGCAACGATTTTTTAATGTATGCTGTTTTGAATGATGGCAGTTTTGCACCGATTATACGACGGTGCAAAACGCCAAATCGTGCGGGAAGCCCGCCAAAATACAAAAAGAGCCCCCATCCGAAAAGGACGAGGACCCCGTGGTGCCACCTTTATTAGCTGCAATCAGCTCACTCTGACGATATCAAGCATCGTTTGCTCAATATGTGTCTCGTGTAACGATGAGACGTGATCGCCAGAGCCTACTGCAAAATTGTTTCGGTCCGGAAGCTCGGAAGTCCATTCATTTGCCCCGCACACCGATTCGCACCAACCATCGGCTCTCTTAAGTGAAAAAGACAAATTACTACTCTTCGTCATTGCTTGATTCGAATTTAATTATTGTTTTATATACTAGTGGTGTTTTCTTAAATTGTCAAGCGGTTTTTGAAAATATTTTAAAATTGCTGTTAGGAACAGGCTATAGTGTGCTATTTTAGATATATACATTTTGTAAGGGAGTTCTGGAACATGCCGAAGAAAAAAGTGGGAATCGTTTTTGGGGGTAAATCTGCTGAGCATGAGGTGTCATTGCAATCAGCTAAAAATATCGTTGATGCCATTGATAAAGATAAATATGACGTTGTGTTAATCGGAATTGATAAACAAGGGAAGTGGCATATCAATAATGAATCCTCCTACCTGATTAACGCGGAAAATCCAAAGTTGATTCAATTAAACAAATCAAACGAATCTGTGGCTATTGTGCCGGGCAAAACGGATCACCAGCTTGTTAAAGCGGATGATGCCGGCATGCTCGACCAGCTCGATGCCGTCTTTCCGATTGTTCATGGCACATTGGGAGAAGATGGGAGTCTGCAGGGAATGATGCGAATCGCAAATCTTCCTTTTGTAGGAACCGGCGTTCTCGGTTCCGCGGTTTGTATGGATAAGGATATAGCCAAACGCCTTCTGAAGGCTGCCGGTATTAATGTTGCCAATGGTGTGGCGTATTCCCGTGCCAAGCGTAATCAAATTGATTTTGCTGCGGTAAAAAAACAGGTAGGCATACCGATGTTTATCAAACCGGCCAATCAGGGGTCTTCTGTTGGGGTGAGCAAAGTTTCAACGGAAAAAGAATTTGCAGAAGCGATTGACCAGGCATTCCAGTATGACCAAAAAATCGTAATTGAAGAAACCTTAAAAGGCCGCGAAATCGAATGTGCCGTTCTGGGTAATGAAGATCCGAAATCATCAGTACCAGGTGAGATTTTGCCGCAAACTGAATTTTACTCGTACGAATCCAAGTATATTGATGAGTCCGGAGCACGACTTGAGATGCCTGCGAAATTGTCTGAGACTGAAGTTGAAAGGCTGCAAAAAACAGCTGTGGAAGCATTTGAAACGCTTGAATGTGAAGGGCTTGCCCGTGTCGATTTCTTCCTCACTGAGGACGGTGAAGTTTACGTGAATGAAGTCAATACACTTCCTGGTTTCACGCGCATCAGCATGTATCCGAAACTTTGGGAGCTGAGCGGTGTGTCTTACCCGAAATTGATTGATCGTTTAATTGAACTCGCAATCGAACGTCACGAGAAAAACGGCACATTGAAAAGTGCTGTCTGGGAAGAAGAATAGGAGCCGACAAGCACGGAAATCAACAGAAGAAATACGAGAATCGCCAGAAGAACAGCGGAATCAACAGAAGAAGCTTGGGAATCGCCGGAAGAGTAACAGAATCAACAGAAGAACCGTGGAATCAACAGAAGATGTGCAGGAATCGGCAGAAGAGCGACAGAATCAACAGAAGAGCCGAGTTCTCGCATAGAAAGAGGCCACTCATAATGAGGCGGCCTCTTTCTGTTTATCCTTTAAATGTAGTAAATTTCTCTGCAGCGGATACACGCTCTTTTTTGGCGGGTTTTTCATCAAAGTAGCCAAGGTGAAGAAAGCCGACGATTTTTTCATTCTCCCCGACGTCAAGGATTGTTTTAACATTTGCGTCATAAATATGGGAATTTGTCTTCCACACAACACCGAGCTTTTGCTCCCATGCCAGCAGCCAAAAGTTTTGAATCATACTGGCTGTTGCACCGAAGTTTTCATCCCATTGTTTTTTACTTTCCGGCTCCTCCATCACGACGATAAGAAAAGCAGACGGCTCCCTGAGGTATTCCAGACGGTTTTGTTGTCGTTCTTCCGGATAAGTGGCAGCCACTTTCTGAGCGAATGTCTCTTTCTGATCAGGCCCTATAAAAATAAATCGCCAAGGCTGTCGCACGCCGTGAGTAGGGGCCCACACAGCGTCTTCCAAAAGCTCCTTCACCGTTTCCTCAGCTACCGGTTTATCATTATAATGTTTTTTTACCGCACGACGGTCCCGGATGATTTGTTGCAGAGCGGTCTGTTGTTTTGTCGACTCCATACGTTGTCCTCCCTTTGCTCAAATACGTATTATATTCATTCGTGATTGAAAATGATTATCAATTATGATTGTAGCGCATACCCAATAAAAAAGCAAAATGAGTCAAGTCAGGAAGCGCAAGATACTGGACAGTTTTGTTATACTTTGGACAAAAGCGTTTGAAAGGGGAGAACGACTCGATGGACAAATTTATGAATCGGGCAGTCGAACTGGCAGCCGAGAATGTTCGTAATGGCGGTGAACCATTCGGTGCAGTACTTGTGAAAAATAATAAACAAGTAGCTGAGGGGGTCAATGAACTGCATAAACGGTTTGATATTACAGCGCATGCAGAGATCCAGGCAATGCGCAAAGCACAGAAAATGATGCATACACACGAATTGAAAAATTATACCATGTATGCAAGCGGCGAGCCATGCCCGATGTGTCTTACCGCCATGTATTTTGCGGGTATTGATACCGTTTATTATGCTTCGTCAGCTGAAGACGCTGCTGGTGCCGGTCTTGGCAAGGGGAAAGATATTTATGAAGAATTGCAGAAAACAAAGCGTGATCGTGCGATGAGAATGGTACACATGCCATTGGAAGACGGACAGGAAGATCCAATGGCGTTATGGAAAACGCGTACTTAATCCGGTAGTTGTGAAAGGAGGATCCCGATGAATGAACGCATTGAACAAGCGCTTTATCAGGCGGGTGACGGTGAAGAAATAAAACAGGTGAAGCAGGTGGCGGGCGGTTCAATCAACGAAAGCTATTTTGTTCAAACCGGCATGCAAACATATTTTATTAAATATCATGCGAATGCTCCGGAGCGTTTCTTTGAACTGGAGGCAAAAGGGTTGAACATGAGCAGCGAGACAAATTCGATTGCGGTGCCGGAAGTATTCACGTATTCAGATGAACGTCATAATGCTTTTCTTGTAATGGAATGGGTGGAAGGCAGCCCATCAGCGGATACAGACCGGAAGCTTGGTGATCATATCGCGGCCATGCACCAGACGATTGGTAATCATCATGGATTCGATGACGACACATTTATTGGAGCACTTCCGCAAAAAAATGGGCTATTCTCCAGCTGGCTTGAGTATTATCGGGATCGCCGGCTTAAAGCTCAGCTGCAAATGGGCATCGAACGTGGCACTATGACAGGGAGGCGGCGTGAACGGATGGAAAAGCTGCTTGAAAATCTGGATAAATGGGTTCCTGATAAAGTGGAGCCCTCATATCTGCATGGCGACCTGTGGGGCGGCAACTGGCTAAGCGGTCCCAGCGGTGAACCATATGTCATTGATCCGTCGTTCCTATATGGCGACCGGCATTTTGAGCTGGCCTTTACCGAGGTCTTTGGCGGCTATTCCAGTGAGTTTTACCAGGCCTATCAAGATCGCTTTCCCCTCGCACCATATTATGAAGATGTTAAACCGCTCTATCAGCTTTATTATTTGCTTGTCCATTTGAATATGTTCGGTGAGGCATACGGGCGTTCGGTAGATACTATATTGAAACGGTATGCAGGGTGATGTGTTTGTCACCATTTTGTCAAAAAGCCAGCTTTTAATGTGCTGAATCTCACAATCTCATACCTGGGCAAATCGTGTATGATATAGATACATGATATGAATGGTGGGTTAACCGATGACATTTTATGAGTTTCTCGTTTTTATACATGTATTTTCAGCCATTCTAGGGTTGGGACCAGGCTTTGTTATGATTTTTGTTGTAACGAAAGCGGATACGATGACCGAATTGAGACATGCCTATACCATTCGGAACCGCCTGCATATTTTTGTGATGGTTGGCGGCACGCTGCTCCTGTTAACCGGCCTTTGGATGGGGGCGTTAAATCCATCGTTGTTCGTCCAGGGCTGGTATGTTCTGAGTCTTGTACTATTCCTGATCGCGCTCGCTTTCGGCCCGGCCGTTTTATCACCGCTTGCCAGACCGGTAAAAAGACTGCTGAAAGAACACAAGGGTGAGCATATTCCTGAAGAATATCACGCTTTAGCAAATAAACTCTTTTTCTATGAACGAATGGAAAACATCATCTTCCTGGTTGTTATCGCACTTATGGTCCTGAAACCTTTTTAGTTGTATTTTTAATTAAGACAGCATTAAGCAATAGGGGCGGCTAGAACTACAATAGAAAACGTGCAGGCACTCACATAAAATGAGATAACTTATCACATTAATATAAAAGACGAACTATAAGTAGCGTGAGCGGAGGAAATGTGCGTAGACTCCAGCGGGAGAAGAGGCATAGGTGAGCCAACGAAGTGCCTTGGCACGAGTTGGCTCACCAGCCGCCCGCGGAAAGCGAAGCATATTTCCGGAGCGGTGTGTCCCGCTTTCCTTTCTAATCATAGTTCGTCTTTTCATTTACTTTAAATCCTTTTGTCCCAGTCCTTAGCTTTCTCCTAAATATTCTTCTAACGTTATGCCTTGTTCCATTATATCGGTTGCTGCTTGTTGACCGACGTAACGGAGATGCCATGGTTCATACTGGTATTGTGTGATGGATTCCTTGCCTTTCGGATAGCGGATAATAAAACCGTAGTCCGCCGCATTTTGCTTCAGCCATTTGCCTTCATCGGTTTCGCCAAAATCGGTGGTTAACTGAAAATTAACATCTTCACTGGTCACATCCATTGTTAAACCGGTCTGATGTTCACTCTCGCCCGGTCTTGCACTGAAATTATTGGCTGCTTCTTCGCCGTGCTCTTGTACATTAGCGGCGAAAATGGCATCCTGCCGATCATATGAACGATAGCCGGATTGAGCAAATAATTTAAGCCCTGCCTCATCAGCGTCTTCAAACATATCTTCCATCGCTGTCGCTGCCACCTGGCGCATCTGTTTTTTGGGCAAGAAATCTTCGAACGGGAAGCGAACTTCCGGCACGACGAGGTTTAACGGCTCAAACCCTTCCGGTAATGCGTTCTCTTTGTTGACGAGTGCGAGAATCTCATGTGGGTTTGCCAGTGTTTCAACGTCAGTGTTGCTTTTTTCGAGGCCTGCACCCGGTTCAACCGTTTCGTTATTTTCAAAGGTGTCCTGCAGCGCACCCCGGGTTTCATCGTCATAAATACCGGTGACAGGCAGCTCATCCTGTTGCATTTGGTAATCTGTTACCGCCCAGGTCGTGTCTTCACCGTAATTTCCGCTCGGATTAATGTCATACCCGACTCGATTCAATGCTTCTTGCAGCATTTTGACAGCATCGTTTGCATCCGTTTTGTGCAGGTGCTCCTGTGGGAATTCAACCTGTTTAGTAACTGTTTCAGTTGTCTTGTCACTGTCTTCGGCTTTCTCTTCCGGGGCGGGATCTGCTGTTTGTTGACCGTCCGTGCTGCTGTTGCACGCCGCCGTGAGAAGGGCTGCCGCAAGCAGTATTGCCCAGGCTGTAAGTCTTTTATTGAACATTCTCGTACGCTCCCTGTCGTTCGTTTGGTTTCCAAATAGTATCATATCACGCCAAAGTTGAATGGTCGATGGGGATTTAGAAAACCAGGCTCTTTCAGCACAAACCTGGTTTTTTCTTATTATGCTTTTTATGCTTTCGCTGCATATAACCGGCAAATTTCAATAATGACATTAGTCGCTTTTTCCATATTATCGACAGAGATATATTCATATTTTCCGTGATAATTTTCACCGCCGGTAAAAATATTCGGTGTCGGCAAGCCCATATATGAAAGCTGTGAGCCGTCTGTTCCGCCGCGGACGGGCTTTACAAGCGGTTTAATGTCAATGTTTTCCATGGCCTGATAGGCAACATCCACAATTTCTTTTACAGGTTCAATCTTTTCACGCATGTTATAATACTGGTCGTTCATCGTTATTTCTGCTGATCCTTCACCGTACTTAGCATTCATCTCCTTAATGAATTGCCTGATAGTCTCTTTTCTTGCTGCAAAATTGTCTTTATCAAAGTCCCGGATTATATATGAGATTGTGGCTTGCTCAACATCTCCTGTTACTTCAAGAAGGTGATAAAAGCCCTCGTATTGTTCGGTGTGTTCGGGAACCTCGTGTTCAGGCACTTTATTAATAAATTCCGCAGCCAGTTTACCGGCATTGACCATTTTATTTTTGGCGGTACCCGGATGGACATTGTTCCCATGAAAGGTGATCTTCGCGGCAGCAGCATTAAAACTTTCATACTGCAGTTCCCCCAGTGGGCCGCCATCCATCGTATAGGCAAAATCAGCATCAAAACGATCGACATCAAATTTATGCGGACCGCGCCCGATTTCTTCATCGGGCGTAAAAGCGATACGAATGTTTCCGTGTTGGATTTCAGGGTGATTGATTAAGTAAGCCATTGCGGTCATAATTTCCGCAATCCCCGCTTTATCATCGGCACCGAGCAGTGTAGTGCCATCAGTTGTAATCAGCGTATGGCCGGCATAGCCCGGAAGTTCAGGGAAGTCATTGGCTGATAGGATAATGCCTTTATCTGGATTTAATGTCAGATCATCCCCACTGAAATTCTCCACGATTTGCGGGTTAACATTTTTGCCGGTAAAATCAGTCGCCGTATCGACATGTGCCAGAAAGCCAATTGTAGGAAGCTCCTTATCGGTGTTGGCCGGCAGTGTCGCCATCACGTAGCCATTATCATCGATTGAAACATCGCTCATACCGATTTTGATTAACTCGTCGACAAGGACGTTTGCCAGTTCCAGCTGTCCCGGTGTGGATGGTGTGCTCTCGTTTGTCTCATCTGATTGTGTATCGATTTTGACGTAACGGGTAAAACGTTCGATTAACGCTTCTTTCATTATACAGAGCGCTCCTTTTATAAAAAGTTTTTGTTTCTCTATATTATCACTAATTTTGTCTGAAATTGAAGCTTAATTCCTGCTGTTCATAGAATTGTTCATCGGTTAGAATAAAAAGTATGAACATTGAAATTTTTGCTAAGCAAATAAAATTATAAAGAGGAGGTTACAGAATGTCTGTAGTTGTCAGCACTGAATGGCTTAACGACAGGCTGAAGAATCATCCGGAAAACACCGTTGTCGTGGATACGCGCTTTGATCTAATGGACCCGGATGCGGGGAGAAAAATTTATTTGAATGGCCATATCCCGCAGGCAGTTTATTTGGACTTAAATAAGGATCTTTCTGAAAAACCGCAAAAGCATGGCGGGAGCCACCCGCTGCCTGACATGGAGATGTTTGCTGCCAAAGTCGGCAACATTGGCATCGACCATGATACGACAGTCGTGGTTTATGACCAGCGAAACGACATGTTCGCTGCCCGGCTCTGGTGGCTTCTCCAATATATGGGGCACGAAGATGTTCATTTGCTTGATGGCGGATTTGAACAGTGGGAAAAAGAAGGGTACAGCGTCACAACCGAAGTACCTGCACTTAAGGCAAAAGACTTCAAACCAGTCTTTCGGGAAAACGATGTGGCTGACATTGAAGAAGTGCAAGAAAAACTGCAGCATCACAAAGCAACACTTATCGACTCACGTTCGAAAGCGCGTTATCTTGGTGAAACTGAGCCTCTCTATAATCGAGCGGGACATATCCCCGGTGCGAAAAATTTCTTCTGGAAGAATGTCCTGGATGAGGAAGGCAAGTGGAAAGAGGTTTCAGAACTGGAAAGGAATTTCAGCTCGCTTTCCAAGGATGATGAGATCATCGTCTCGTGCGGCTCAGGCGTCTCCGCATGTCCAAACGTACTTGCGCTAAAGTCCGCCGGGTTTCGGAATGTGAAACTGTACCCGGGCAGTTTCAGTGATTGGATTTCCTATGAAGAAAACGAGGTTGAGACAAAGGATGAATGACGATGGACAGAGAACGTTGCGGTTGGGTGACAGAGGACCAAATTTATATCGATTATCATGATAATGAATGGGGCAGACCCGTCCATGATGACCGGGAGTTATTTGAATTACTTTCACTTGAAGGTGCACAGGCAGGTTTGAGCTGGCTTACGATATTGAAACGCCGGGAAAACTATCGTCATGTATTTGACAATTTTGATCCTGAGAAGGTTGCTCATTTTGATAGTGACAAAATTCATAAACTCATTCAGGACAAACGCATTATCCGTAACCGGCGTAAAATCGAATCGGTTATCATTAACGCTATGGCCGTTTTGCGCATACAGCGGGAATTTGGCAGTTTCGACGCGTATATATGGCGATTTGTAGGTGGAGAACCGATTGTAAATGATTGGGCTGATCATTCCGAGGTCCCTGCATCCACGGCGGAATCAGAACAAATGAGTAAGGACTTAAAAAAGCACGGCTTCAAATTTGTCGGCCCGACGATTTGCTACGCATTCATGCAGGCAGCCGGAATGGTCAATGACCACACACAAAACTGCTTTCTTTACGGCAGAAAGTGAATAAATTGGGACAGTGTGCCAAACGCCTTGTTCCAAAAAACAACAAGGCTGGGACAAAAGGTTTGAAAGTAAAAGAATAGACGAACGATTATAAGGAAAGGTAGCGGGAGACATCGCTCCGGAAATATGCTTGGGTGCTCGTCGTGTTGCAAGCGTTCTCGGTGAAGCAGCACTCCTCGCAACTCGCAGCGGATTCGGTGGATGTTTTGGCTCGTCGCTTTCCGCGGGCGGCTGTTGAGCCAACTCGTGCTCGTCGTGTTGCAAGTTTTTCTGTGATGCAGCACTCCTCGCAGGTCGAAGCATACTCGATGAAGTCTTGCTTTGTGCGAAGGCACTTCGTTGTCTCACCTATGCCTCTGTTCCCGCAGGGAGTCTACGCATATTTCCTCCGCTAACCTTAATGATCGTTCGTCTTTTATATTGGATATATAAGTTATGTCCCAGCCCCGTTATTATTGGAGTCTTATTTTAAGGCTTCTTCGACTGACACGTAGTTAAAGCCTAAGTCGCGGGCGACGGCTTCATATGTGACGTTACCCTTCGCAACGTTAATTCCGGTTGCGATTGCCGGGTTATCCTGAATGGCTTTGTCGAGACCTTTTTTAGCGATTTGTACAGCGTATGGCACCGTAACGTTTGTTAAGCCAATCGTTGCGGTACGCGGTACAGCGCCGGGAATGTTAGCGACAGCATAATGCAGGACATCGTGTTTTGTATAGATTGGATCATCATGTGTTGTCGGATGGTCGACCGTTTCGAAGTTACCGCCCTGATCAATCGCAACGTCAACAATGACTGAACCAGGTTGCATCGATTTCACCATCTCTTCGGTTACCAGTTTCGGCGCTTTGGCTCCTGGAATAAGCACAGAACCGATAACGAGATCAGAATCTTTTACGGCTTCGGCGATGTTGAATGGGTTAGACATAAGCGTTTGGGCACTTGAACCGAATATGCCATCCAATTCACGTAAACGCGCAGGGTTCAGGTCAAGAATATTGACATTTGCACCCAGGCCTGCTGCAATTTTCGCAGCGTTCTCACCGACAACACCACCGCCGATGACGGTAACTGTTCCCCGGTTGACACCAGGAATCCCGTTAAGAACGATACCTTTTCCGCCTTGTAATTTTTCCAAATAGCGTGCCCCGATTTGAGTTGACATTTTGCCTGCCACTTCACTCATTGGTGTCAAGAGCGGTAAAGCACCGTTGACAGTAATCGTTTCATAAGCAATAGCCGTAACACCTGATTCAACAAATGCTTTTGCCAAGTCAGGCTCTGCAGCCAAATGCAGATAGGTGAAGAGAATCAGATCTTCCCGGAAGTATTTATATTCAGAAGGCAGCGGTTCTTTAACTTTCATCACCATCTCTGCTTTTCCCCACACATCTGAAGCGTTTTCAAAAATCTCAGCACCAGCTGCTTTATACTCGTCGTCTGTGAAATTGCTTCCGGTTCCCGCATCAGTTTCGACAATAACTTTCTGACCGGCGTTCACTAAATTGTCTACCCCGGCAGGCGTCATGGCCACTCGGTTTTCATTGTTCTTAATCTCTTTGGGTACCCCGATAATCACACATATCAGCTCCTTAATCACATATTTGTACCTTTATCATACCTTTTTTAAAGCACAAAGACTATAGTCATAAGAATGAAAATAATAGGAACCGTTTGTGGATATACACAAATGGTTCCTACTGCAAATTTTCGATAAGGAAATCAATATAGATAGCTGTTTTTTGATTTGTGTTATCTAAATCCAAATCTGCAATTTCTCTAATTCGTTTTAGACGATAATTCATCGTATTTGGATGAATAAAAAGTTTTTTCGCCGCTTTAGGTGGGTTTGAGTCCGACCTGAGATATTCATATAACGTTGAGAGCAATGACGTGTTATGCTGCACGTCATAGGTGCGCAGTCGCTCGATACGCGGGTTTTGATAATTCACCCCGTTTCTGATAACCGATAAGTCTTGGATGAACTCATAAATGCCCAAATCCTCATAAGCAATGAGACTATTGAGTTCTTTTGGGAAGGTATGTTTGACATCGATGACCTTGAGCGCCTGTTCGTAGGAGTCTTTCAGATAAACCGGGCTATCGTAGATAAATCCGCAAGCACCTTGAATGCCGCTTACTTGCAGCTGTGTACTTATTTTTTCGATGAACTGCTGAATAAAAAATTGAACTGATTGCGTGTCGTTATGGTCATCCTTCAAACGGACGATCATTATAAAATTATTATCGTCAAATAACCGCGAAATAATATCCACTTTCACTTGGGTTTCTGATAAATAGTAGGCATGTTTTTCAACACGCTCTATTAATTGTTTCGGAAATTGTATGATCGCAACAGCCAGCCTGCCGTCCAAACGAATGTGGAGCTGTTGTGCTTTCTGATAAATATATTTAGCTTCCGTTAGATCGCCCGTCATCAGCTGCCAGAAAAAATCAATATAAC
Organism: Lentibacillus persicus; assembly: GCF_900112705.1. Lineage (GTDB taxonomy): Bacteria > Bacillota > Bacilli > Bacillales > Amphibacillaceae > Lentibacillus > Lentibacillus persicus. Next base: position 28,777 of record NZ_FOMR01000009.1, on the reverse strand, counting down.
CTGCTTCAGTTTTTTCGTTTGTTGGGTGCCGCTGTAAGAAAAAGATCTTAACTTGCATGGCAGCCTCTTTAAAAAACAAGAGTTCCTTGCTGCCCAGTTTTTTATCAGCGGTATGAGCCCAGATAAAGCCGAGAATTTGATTTTTTTTCCTGATTGAAACAGCGACACGATTGCCGAGCCCGATTTCTTTAATTTCAGGAATGATAACCGGATCATCGTTGTCAATCAGCTTAGGCATGACCCCTCTTTTCCATAGTCCGTTTATTACTTTATTAGGGACTCTGCGATTCATAATCGTGGAAATCCGTGCCTCATCAATATTTTCATGGTGTTTGCTGTAGGAGACGACACGGTGGTTCGCGTCCTCGATGGTGATTGGGCATTCGAACACATCCGCAATATAATCGGCAACCATCTCAGGCGAGTCTATCATGTCATTTAATTGTTTTTTAAATTTATCGGGGTCGTTTAAGATGTTATGCATGATTTAACCTTCCTTTAACGGCGGGTGCAATCTCGCCCGGATCACAATCTGTTTGTGGAAATAAACAAATATGATACTTTATATTTTAGCTTATACATGAAATGATTTAAACTATTTTCTGCTACACTTAATAAACAGGCATCGAAGGAGGCAAGAAAGCAGATGAAAAAAGTTCTTAAGATTGGAAGCGCTTTTATCGGAATCATTGTTGGGGCAGGCCTTGCATCCGGTCAGGAGATCCTGCAGTATTTTACGAGTTTTGGTTTATGGGGGATTGCAGGAGCGGTAGTGACAACTGCCTTATTCGCGTATGTGGGGATGATGCTCGTCTGGTTAGGCAGCCGTTCCAAAAAGCCCTCGCACAAAGAGGTGATTTATGGCATCAGCGGTCGCTTTTTGGGCTTGATTATTGATTACATAATCATTTTTACATTGTTTGGTGTTGGCGTTGTCATGATAGCCGGAGCCGGGTCCAACCTTAACCAGCAGTTTGGCATTCCGGTGTTCATAGGGACGACGTTGTTAGGCATTTTGATAATTTTAACGGGCATGCTGAAAATCAACCGAGTGGTGAGTATTATTAGTAGCATCACACCATTTCTTATTATTTTTGTTGTAATCGTTTCCATCTATAGTTTTGTAACAATGGATGGCACATTTGCTGGTTTGGACAGTATAGCGAAAGGTCATGATACAAGTTTGCCAAATTGGTTTATTTCAGCTATCAATTATGTGTCGTTTAACACGGCTGTAGGGGCTTCGATGGCAATCGTTACCGGAACCGCTGAGATGGACCGGAAGACGGCTGCATTGGGTGGTTTAACCGGCGGAATTGGGCTTGGTCTTATCATTTTATTCAGTCATTTGGCTATATTCGCGAAGATTGAAGAAGTTGGCAGTAAGCAATTACCGACACTGGCAATCGTAAATGATATATCTCCGTTTTTAGGTGTGCTCATGTCCGTTGTGTTGTTCGCTATGATTTTTAATACAGGCATCAGCATGTTCTATTCTTTCAGTACACGTTTTACCGAGCCGGGAACGAAAAGATTTAAAATCTTTTTCACAATAACGGTTATTGTCGGCTATTTCTTAAGCTTTGTCGGGTTCACTGACCTTGTTTCCTCGCTGTACCCATTCATCGGATACCTCGGCCTCGTGCTGATCCTGGTACTGATAGCAGCACCATTTAAAATACGAAAAGAAACAAATTAAAAAATGGGACAAGGTGTTAGGCATTCAAACACCTTGTCCCACTCTACTTACCCGAAGACGCGCTTCACGGTTTCTTTGAATGTATGAAAGTAGTCCGGTAATTCTTCGTCTGTCAGTCCGGCGGTCATATTTTCTGCGATTGCTTCGTTATACCATTTCTGCTCATCATAGCCTGCATTAAAGTTATCCCATAAGGCGCTGCCTTGTAGTGCATATTCGTTTTCCATTGATAAAAGGTTATCCAGTTTATCAGCGAGAATCAGACATTTGACGTCTTTAGAGGCAAATTTCACAGTATCGATCGTGTGCTGTTTACGTTCTTTCCAAGTTTTTGACTTATCTTCTGTATGAGCGGAAACGAGTCGTGCAACTTCAATTCCAAAGGCTTTCTCAATATCTTCTATTTCGTATGAGGTATCTTCCACAACATCGTGCAAATAACCCGCACAGATAAGTGCTTCACTGAGACCGGCTTCTTCCAGGCGCCTCGCCACACGTATCGGATGGGTAACATAAGGATCGCCTGAACTTTTACGTGTCTGGCCATGATGAGCTTTTTCGGCAAATTCCTTGGCTTCCTGTTTCATTGATCGGCCTCCCTGGCAGTTAATAGATTGGGATAAGTATATCAGCGCGAAGCTAAATCCGCAATTGTCCCACCGCTGTTCTCATTTGTTTCAATTGGGATTGATTACTGGTAAGATAGTGGTAATGACATTTAAGTTAGGATGAATCGTGATGGAAGAAGGAATTAATAAGCGGAAAACGGAACACATACGGCTTTGTTTAACCGATAACGTTGAAGGTGTGAATAAGTCAACAGGGCTTGAAGGGATATCGTTTATCCATAATGCGTTACCGGAAATAAATTTTGCCGATATTGATACAGGCACTCGTTTTCTGAATAAATCATTAAATGCGCCATTCCTGGTCAGCTCAATGACAGGGGGATCGGAGCTTGCCTCAAAAATTAATGCGAATCTGGCCAAAGCGGCTGAAGAAAAAGGGTGGGCTGTCGCACTCGGGTCAACAAGAGCGCTTCTGGAAAGTGATGCGCATCAGGAATCATTTCTAATACGCAAGCATGCGCCGAGTGTGCCTTTAATTGCCAATATTGGAGCGGTTCAGCTGAATTATGGCTATGGCGCTGAGGAGTGCCAGCGTATTGTTGATCTTACCGGAGCGGATTCGATTGTACTGCATTTCAACCCGCTGCAGGAAGCCGTTCAGGACGGGGGAGATCTGAATTTCGAAAACCTGCTTCCGAAGATTGAAAAAGTCTGTTCATCGGTTGATGTCCCTGTCGGCGCAAAGGAGGTCGGCTTTGGCATTGATGGGACGATTGCCAAAAAACTTTATGAAGCCGGCATCGCTTATATTGACGTTGCAGGGGCCGGCGGTACATCATGGAGCCAGGTTGAAAAGCTTCGTTCGAACGACCCGTTGAAAAAGGCGGCGGCAGAAGCTTTTAATAACTGGGGCATCCCGACCAAAGATTGTATCGTTTCAGTCAGAAGCGCATTGGACGATGTTCCGCTCGTTTCAAGCGGTGGCATGAAAACCGGAATGGATGCCGCTAAAGCCCTGACAATCGGGGCAGACGTGATCGGTTTTGCGAGAAAACTGCTCGAGGCGGCAACCGAGTCAGATAAACAGGTTATTGAAACGATGGATCAGATAGAATTGGAACTTAAAATGACGATGTTTGGTGTAGGTGCCCGAACGCTTGATGAATTGAAAAACACAAAACGTGTTTCAATTATGGGAAGATCATTATTGGAGGAATAGACAGAAAAGCTGGTTGTCTGAAAAGGCGATCAGCTTTTTAATGTTTCGCAACACCGGTATCGGGTAACATACTTAAAAAAAGGAGGTATGACAAATGCCTTGGACGATGAATGATTACCCGTCCTCAATGAAGAACTTGGATCACACAACCCGTAAAAAAGCAATCGATATCGCCAACTCAATGGTCGATGAAGGTTATGATGAAGGCCGGGCTATACCGATTGCAATGGAACAGGCACGGGAATGGAAACAAAATGCAAGCAAAAAAGAATTGGACGAGTATAAAGAAAGCGGTCAACCGACACAACGCTCTGAAGAAGGAAAAAGATATGATGACAACCCGGAGCGCCTTGATGAAGGTGAACACGTCATTGCCCAGGATAATGGATGGGCTGTCAGGTCAAGCGATGCCAAGCGAGCAAGTCATGTGTATGATAACAAGAACGAAGCCGTTAAACGTGCTCGTGAAATTGCAAAAAATAAAGGAACTTATTTAACGGTTCATAAGCAGGATGGATCTATTCAGGAACAGCAATCCTATTAAAAAAAGCTGGCCGGCATTGCCGGGCAGCTTTGAATATGTCTGATGCAAGTCCGGGAAATTTTTAGTTGCACCAGTTTAGGCGCATTATGATTAAATTTTTAAAACCTGTAAATATTAAGGCGAAAGGAGGCATATATATGCGTGGTGAAATGCACGAACCTGAAGACAATAAATTTATTCCAATGACATCGATTACGAGCGGTTCCGGACGGCAAGTCATCAACGATGTATATTACTATACAGATCAGATTGTCAATATTGTGTTTCTCGGCTATCCGAACAATGGCAACTGGGTGTTGGTGGATGCAGGTCTGCCTGGATCTGCAGATGAAATACGTTCAGAGGCGAGCGAGCGGTTTGGCGAAAACAGCAGACCGTCTGCTATTATTTTGACGCATGGCCATTTCGATCATGTCGGCGGCCTGGTTGAATTGGCAGCGGAATGGGATGTGCCTGTCTATGCTCACGAACAAGAAATGCCCTACTTAACCGGTGAGAAGAGCTACCCAAAACCTGATACGAGTGTCGAAGGAGGGTTTCTGGCCAAAATATCCGGCATTTACCCGAATGAACCAATTAATTTGGGGAATGCTGTAAAGCCGCTTCCTGAAGATGGCACAGTCCCGGGACTTGATGACTGGCAGTGGATCCATACACCCGGCCATACCCCCGGTCATGTATCATTTTACAGGGAAAATGATTCATTGCTTCTTTCGGGAGACGCATTTATAACTGTGAGACAGGATTCGTTTTATAATGTCCTGATGCAAAAGGATGAGGTGAACGGACCGCCCCGATATTTAACGACAGACTGGCGGGCAGCTAAAAAATCAGTAGAGAAACTTGAAGCATTGAATCCTGATATGGTGATACCGGGTCACGGTACAGCGATGGAGGGTGAAGCATTGAATGAAGGGTTGAAGCATCTTGTTCAAACGTTTGATCAAACAGCCGTTCCTGACTATGGCCGCTTCGTTGATGATCACGAAGAGTAACAGCATGAAAGGGATGTGGGTTGATTCTCTCACCTTGGCAAAGCCGAAGTTGTAAGCATAACATTTATTGAAAACGTGCACCTTATGCTAAAATAACAAGCAGAAATGAGGTGTTAGAATGAAGATAGAAATATGGTCAGACTTTGTGTGTCCGTTTTGCTATATAGGCAAACGACGGCTGGAGTCCGCGATTGAGGATTTTTCGCACCGCGACGAGATTGAATTGGAATATAAAAGCTATGAACTGGATCCGGAAGCTGAAATCAATGCGGACCAAAATATACATGAATACTTGGCAGTCAAAAAAGGAATGCCTCTCGAACAAGCGAAAAGCATGAATGAAAGCCTTGGCGAGCAGGCAGCTGAAGTCGGGCTGACGTATAATTTTGACACCATGCAGCACACGAATACGTTTGATGCACACCGTGTCAGTAAATATGCTGCTGAAAAAGGCAAAGGAAAAGAAATGACTGAGCGCTTATTGAAAGCCTATTTTACCGATGGCGAGCTGATCAGTGATCACGCAACACTTATTAAGCTTGCCGGTGAAACAGGACTGGATGAAGATGAAGTAACAGCCTTGCTGAAGGTTGATGATTACGCGATCCACGTACGTGCTGATGAGGAACAAGCGAGACAATTGGGCGTGCAAGGCGTTCCGTTCTTTGTTTTTAATGAAAAGTATGCTGTTTCCGGAGCTCAGCAGCAGGAAGTATTTACAGAAGTACTGGAGAAAGTTTGGGAGGAAGAGAAAGAAGAGCCTGTATTGCAATCATTAAATCCAAAAAAATCAAAAACCACCTATTGTACGGATGAAGGATGCGAAACCATAGAGGAAGATTAACACCTTCATTTAAAAGGCCCTGGAAAAATGGCAACCACTTTTCCAGGGCCTTTTCTTTGCTTTTAAGGTGCCCGCGTGGAATTTTTTTAACATTTTACAAGAATCTGTTGCAAATGTCACAGAATCTGGTAAACTGAATTATGTGATCTAATTGATAATGATTTTCATTCTTAATTAGACCGATTAAAAATTAATAATTATTATAAAGTGTATTCGAGGGTTTTAATATGAAGGTATGGCATCTGGTACTGGCAGCACTCGTACTATCATTTACTTCAATTTTTATAGGTGTATCAGACGTTGCGCCATGGAACATATTTAATTTGTCAGGCGATCAGCTGGAGATTTTAACCATCAGCCGTCTGCCCAGGCTTGCCAGTATCCTGATTGCAGGCGCGAGTATGAGCATATGCGGTCTTATTATGCAGCAGTTGAGCAAGAATAAATTCGTATCACCGACGACTTCGGGTACCCTCGACTCAGCGAGACTGGGTATTTTAGTGGCTTTGATGATGTTCACGTCTGCCAGTCCGCTGCAAAAGATGCTGATTTCGTTCCTGTTTGCCCTGTTAGGCACATTTATCTTTATGAAAGTACTCGACAAAATTAAGTTCAAAGATGCCGTTTTCATCCCGCTTGTCGGGCTGATGTTTGGAAATATCATCAGTTCGATTGCAACGTTTCTTGCTTACAGGCACGACATGATTCAGAACATGTCCTCATGGATGCAGGGCGACTTCTCAATGGTCATGAGCGGCAATTATGAATTGATGTATGTCAGCATTCCGATTCTTGCTATCGCATATTTGTATGCGAATAAATTCACGATAGCCGGTATGGGCGAGGACTTTGCCAGAAATTTGGGCTTGAATTACCGGCAGGTTGTCAATATCGGGCTTGTTATTGTTGCACTGGTAACATCTTCGGTGGTGCTCACGGCCGGTATTATTCCGTTTCTCGGTTTGATTATTCCTAATATCGTAACGATCTATCAGGGTGATCATTTAAAGAAAAGCTTGCTCCATACGGCATTGCTTGGTGCTAATTTTGTATTGGCATGCGATATTATCGGAAGAATCGTCATTTATCCGTATGAGATACCCATCAGCTTGACAGTCGGTGTCATCGGGAGCGGTATATTTATTTATCTGCTGCTTAGGAGAAAGAAATATGGGCTATAAGAAAAAGACAATCACCCTTGCAATTATTGCAGCAGTCGTCACGCTGATTTACGTTTTGTATGATTTGAGCGGGAATATCGGTTATATACTGCCGCGCCGGATTATCAGCGTTGTCGCCATTATCCTGACAGCAGCGGCAATTGGATTTGCCACGACGGTATTTATGACCATCACAAACAATCGAATTTTAACCCCTAATATTTTGGGGCTGGATTCACTTTATATGCTTTTGCAGACATTTATCATATTTGCATTTGGTTCCCAGTCGCTGGTCATGATGAGCAGCAATATTAATTATCTCCTTTCAGTAGGGGTTATGGTGTTATTCTCGCTGTTGCTTTACCGTTTACTGTTTAAAGGGGAAAATAACAACATTTACTTTCTGCTCTTAATAGGTATGATTTTGGGAACGTTTTTCGGCAGTTTTACTGATTTCATGCAAGTGCTGATTGACCCTAATGAATTTATGGTTGCCCAGGATCAAATGTTTGCCAGCATTAATAATGTAAATGAAAATCTTGTCTATCTGTCACTCGGGTTAATGGTCCTCGTCACGCTATATTTCAGCCGGTTTTATAAGTATCTCGATGTCCTTGCTCTGGGGAAAGACCAGGCGATTAATCTGGGTGTTCCATATAACTACGTGGTCAAGCGCCTGTTAATTATTGTGGCTATTCTTATTTCGATCGCAACAGCCTTGGTAGGTCCGATAACATTTCTTGGTTTGCTCGTTGTTAATGTTGCTTATGAGTTTTTGAAAACATTCCGCCATTTTTATCTCATAATTGGCTCAATCCTAATCAGTATTATTGCCCTTGTAGGCGGTCAATTCTTTGTAGCGGAAGTGTTTACATTCCAGACAACAATCAGTGTGATTATCAACTTTATCGGTGGAATATACTTTATTTATCTTTTATTAAAGGAGAATAAAACATGGTAGATCTGAAGCGTGTGTTCAAAAAATACAATGACAAAAATGTCATCAATGATGTTTCGGTTTCAGTTGAAAAAGGTACAATCACATCTTTTATTGGACCGAACGGTGCGGGGAAAAGTACGCTTATTTCGATGGTCAGCAGGCTGATTGCCAAGGATGAAGGCGATATAACAATTGACGGGAAAGATATTACAACGCAAAAAAACAACGAGATGGCTAAAAAAATATCCATTCTGAAACAGAGCAACAATCTGAATCTGCGTTTAACAATTCGGGAACTTGTTTCGTTTGGCCGTTTTCCATACTCCCAGGGTCGGCTGACTAAGGAAGATTGGGAGAAAGTAGATGAGGCAATCGACTATATGGAACTGCGTGATATGCAGGATAAATACTTAGATGAATTAAGCGGCGGTCAGCGTCAGCGGGCACATATTGCGATGGTAATTGCGCAGGACACCGAATATATTCTCCTGGACGAACCGTTAAATAACCTTGATATGCGGCATTCCGTTCAAATTATGAAAACACTGCGAAAGCTCGTTGATGATATGGGGAAAACAATATTGATCGTCATCCATGACATTAACTTTGCTTCGTGTTACTCCGACCATATCGTAGCACTTAAGGATGGGGAGATTGTTAAACAGGGAAGGACTTGTGACGTAATCGATAACTGTGTGCTTAGAGATATTTACGACATGGACATCGATGTTCAATACGTTAATAATCAGCGGATTTGCGTTTATTTTGCATAATTGATGGAGGGTTATAGAAATGAGAAAAATAGTTTTGGCAGGTGTGTTAACAGCATTTGCTCTTTTTGCAGCAGCGTGCGGAGCAACTTCAGGGGCCAGTGACGATGGTTCTGATACGCAGGAACAAGAAAAAGTAACCGTTTCCCATGAACTTGGTGAGACGGACGTGCCTGAAAATCCTGACGATGTCGTCGTTTTTGATTATGGAATCCTCGATACGATGGATAAACTTGGCATCGAACCAGCAGGTGTGCCAAAGGGAAGTATTCCGTCCTATTTGGAAAAATACGAAAGTGATGCCTACACGAATGTGGGAAGTTTAAAAGAACCTGACTTTGATGAGCTTGCCCGGATTGACCCGGACCTGATTATTATATCCGGCAGACAATCCTCATTATATGATCAGCTTGAGGAAATTGCACCTACCGTATATTTAGGTGTTGACACAACGCGTTATATGGATTCGTTCAAAGAAAATATGTCTAAAATCGGAACTATTTTTGACAAGCAGGATGAAGTTGACCAGGAACTTCAAAACATTGAACAATCGCTGGTCGACTTGAAGGACAAAAGCTCCTCAAGTGTTGAGAATTCATTAATCATCCTTGCAAATGACGATAAAATCAGTGCATACGGGCCAAGTTCCAGATTCGGCCTCATTCATGATGTATTCGGGGTGCCGCCCGTTGACGAGGGGATAGACGCATCAACGCATGGCATGAATGTCTCCTTTGAATATGTGGTAGAACAAGACCCTGAAATGCTTTATGTGGTTGACCGCAGTGCTGTGGTCGGCGGCGAGACGTCTGCAAAGCAGCTCGTTGAAAACGAACTTGTTGAGAAAACAACGGCCTACCAGAATGATAATATCGTCTATCTTAATCCGGATTATTGGTACCTTTCCGGCGGCGGCCTTATCTCCGTACAGGAAATGATAAACGAAATCTCAAAAAGTCTTGAGTAATAGGGAGCAGGCTGGGACATAACTTATATACCAGATATAAAAGACGAACGATAATTAGGAAAGGAAGCGGGATACGCCGCTCCGGAAATATGCTTCGCTTTCCGCGGGCGGCTGGTGAGCCAACTCGTGCCAAGGCACTTCGTTGTCTCACCTATGCCTCTCTTCCCGCAGGAGTCTCCGCATATTTCCTCCGCTAACCTTTATTCTCGTTCGTCTTTTCATTTATCTTTAAACCTTTTGTTCCAGCCTTCTTTTAAATGTAAATGAAATGTAATATTGGTATGAGAACTGGCACAAAAGCAAAAAGTCAAAATATCTTCATAATATAACTTGCGGTAACCCCGCATAATATGTTTGAATGAAATAACAATAATATGAAATGAGGGACATGCATTTTATGAAGAAGCTATTAATGCTGATGATAACACTGGGGCTTGCTGTGATAATGGCAGCTTGTAACGGTGATTCTGAAGATAACAATAATGAAGAAGGCTCAGGAGAAGGAGATCAAAGTGAACAAGCCGCACAGCAACAGCAGGAGATGCCCGAACCTGACCTTGAAAATATTCCTGATGTCGTCGCGGAAGTAAATGGAGAAGAAATATCCGCCGAAGAATTCAAAACGACTTATGAAGGCCAATTCCAGCAAATGGCTATGCAATACCAGATGAGCGGCCAAGAATTGAACCAGGATGAGCTGAAACAACAAATAGCAGAAGGCATGGTCAGTTCAGAACTGCTTATTCAGGAAGCCGGCAATCGTAATTTAGAAGCTTCCAATGAAGAAGTAGATGAAAAGTTAAATGAACTCGCACAGCAAAGCGGAATTGAATCAAAAGATGAATTTATTTCAGCACTAGAAGAACAGGGAATGGATGAGGAAGAAGTCACATCCCAGGTTCAAACCCAGGTGAAGGTAGATAAACTGGTTGCTGAGGAGTCCGGTGATACGGAGCCAACAGAAGAAGAACTGCAAGAAGCTTATGATCAATTCAAATCCCAGCAGGAGCAAATGAACCAGGGCGGTGAAGATGGCGAACAAGCCGAAGTACCTTCATTTGATGAAGTGAAACCGGATCTTAAGGCACAGGTCGAACAACAAAAAACAGCAGAAGCAACACAAACGATTATCGATCAACTTCGTGAAGATGCCGATGTGACGATTAATCTGTAAACAAAAAGACCAGGTCCTGAGTTAAGGATCTGGTCTTTTTCGTTTGTCTACTCCTCATAATGGTTAGTAGCTGTTGTTTCCATTATTCGATCCAGCGCTTTTAAAAACAGCGTCATTTGCTCATCGGTTCCAATGGTGATTCGGAGATGATTTTCAATTCCGGGTTTATTGAAATGCCGGACAAGGTACTTTTCTTGCTTAAGTCTTTGATAAAGGACTGCTGCTGACTGGCGTTCATGGGATACCAGAATGAAATTGGCGTGAGACGGCAACACCGTGAATCCGCGGTTTCTCATTTCGCCTGTAAGCCATTCACGTGTCTGGGCAATTTTGTCTGTTGTTTCATTGAAATGGGCATCGTCTTTGATAGCTGCTGAAGCGCCTGCCAACGCTAAACGGTCAATTGTATACGAATTGAATGAATCTTTAACCCGGTTCAGGGCTTCGATCAATCCGCTGTCGCCGATGGCAAATCCAACCCTTAAACCGGCCAGAGAACGTGATTTGGACATCGTCTGCACAATTAACAGATTGGGATAGTGCTTAACAAGCGGAACTGCCGATGCGGGCGCAAAATCAATATACGCTTCATCAATGATAACAACACAATTCGGATTATCCTGTACAATTGCTTCCACAGCTTCAATGGTTAAGTATAAGCCTGTTGGAGCATTCGGATTGGCAATAAGCACGCCACCTTCAGTATCACAAAAATCCGCCGCAGGAATAGTGAAATCATGATTCAATGGTATTTTTTCATATGGGATATTAAAAAGCTTGGCATAAACCGGATAAAAACTATACGTAATGGCAGGGAATCGAATCTTGGAATCTTGGTCAAAGAAAGCCATAAATGAAAATGCCAGGACTTCATCTGAGCCGTTTCCAATAAAAACTTGATTCTGCTCAAGCTCATAGTACTGTGCGATCGCTTCCCGCAGCTCATCGGCCCCCGGAGAAGGGTATAAGTGCAGTTTGCGTTTGAGTTCGGTTTCCACTGCCTCTGTCACTTTGGGAGATGGACCATATGGATTTTCATTCGTGTTTAATTTAATAATTTCCGGATCGTTTAACTGCTCCCCCGGTACGTATGGTTCGGTACGTTTTACAGCTTCACTCCAGAATTTATTCATTGCGATCATTTCCCTTTACGGCATGGCGTTTGGCAAGTTCTTGCTTAACATCCGAAGTTGAGACATTCATCAACTCCATCAGGACGAGTGTATGGTATGTCAGATCAGCAATTTCCCACGTCATCTCCTCCTGATCGTTGTTTTTCGCACCTATAATGACCTCGCTTGTTTCTTCACCGATTTTTTTCAGGATTTTATCAATACCCTCATTAAACAGGTAAGTCGTGTATGAACCTTCCTTCGCTTCTTTTCGGCGCTGGCTGATAAGCGAAGCCAATTCATTTAAGCCCATCTCTTCAGTTGTTTCACGTGCTTTCAGCGTATTATAAAAACATGATTTCTCCCCGGTATGGCATGCCGGACCAAGCGGTTTGACGTTTACAAGCAGCGAATCGGCATCACAGTCATAGCTGATTTCTTTTACACGTTGCCGGTTGCCGGAAGTCTCGCCTTTATGCCAGAGTTCCTGACGTGATCTGCTGAAAAACCATGTTTCTCCGGTTTCAAGCGTCTTATTAAGCGATTCCGCATTCATATAAGCTAGTGTTAAAACTTCTTTCGTCGTATCATCCTGAATGATTGCCGGAATGAGGCCTTGATGGTCAAAGTTGAGTTCCCGCAGCTTTTCGTTATTCATATCGTTACCTCCTGACAGTAATGCCGTTTTGATCAAGATAGTTTTTCAGTTCAGGTATCAGTATATCGCTGTAGTGAAAGACGGAGGCTGCCAGCGCTGCATCTGCATTTGCTTCAGTGAGTACTTCGGCAATATGTTTTTTCGTTCCGGCACCACCGCTCGCAACGACAGGCAGATTGACGTGATCGGCGATGGTTTTTGTCAGTTCAAGGTTGTAGCCGTTTTTGTCTCCGTCGGTATCGATGGCATTCACGACAATTTCACCGGCACCGAGACGTTCACCTTCCTGTGCCCATTCAATTGCATCCATTTGCGTGTCTTCCCGGCCACCTTTAATAAAAATGTGCCATTTCTCCGGTTCAACCTCTTTAGCGTCAATTGACAAGACAATGCACTGGCTGCCGAATTTCAAAGCAGCATCTCTGATAAGTTCCGGGTTTTTAACCGCAGCACTGTTTATTGAAACTTTGTCGGCACCTGCCCTTAATGTCTGCTGGATGTCCTCAATGCTTCGGATACCACCGCCGACGGTAAAGGGAATCGCAATTTCTGCTGCCACCTGTTCAACAATATCAAGGAATATCGGCCGGTTTTCATGGGATGCGGTAATATCGTAAAATACAAGCTCATCAGCGCCTGCTTCATTGTAGCGCTTGGCCAGTTTGACCGGGTCGGCAACATCACGGATGTTCTGGAATTTATGCCCTTTTACAACCCGCCCTTTATCAACGTCCATACATGGAATAATTCGTTTTGCCAGCATTTAAATTTCCTCCTGTAACGCTTGAAATGTAATGGTGCCGTCATATAACGCCTTACCGATAATAGCGCCGTATAGATTCATCGCTTTCAACTGACTGACATCTGTTTTTGATGATACACCACCCGAAGCGATAACATCGATGGAAGTTTGTTTGTTGATGGTTTCAAGTTCCTGGAAATTCGGTCCCTTGAGCATGCCATCTTTCAAAATATCGGTATAAATGATGGTTGATACACCGATTGTCTCCAATTTTGAGACAAGGTCTGCCGCTTTAATGTCGCTCGTTTCCGTCCAGCCGTCTGTTGCGACATAACCGTTTCGTGCATCGATTGATACAGCGATTTTATCACCGTATTCATCGACGGCCTGTTTAAGAAACGCGTCGTCGTTAATGGCAGCCGTTCCGATAATCACACGGTTAACGCCTGCTGACAGGTATGTACGGATTTTTTCCATCGAACGGATGCCGCCGCCGACTTGAACAGGGACCGAAGTGGCATGGGCAATTCTCCGCACAGTTTCCGCATTGGTTGTTTCGCTGCCCTTTGCACCATCAAGATCAACAATGTGTAAAAATTCAGCCCCGCTTTGCTCCCATTGTTGGGCTGTTTCGGCAGGGGAGTCGTTGTAAATTTTTTCTTTATTGTAGTCGCCTTGAATCAGACGGACACATTTACCGTTTCTGATATCAATCGCCGGAAATAAAATCATGATAACATCGCTCCAAAGTTTTTTAATAGCTGTAATCCCATCGTACCGCTTTTTTCGGGATGAAATTGCATGCCGATCAGATTATCTTTTTGGACAATTGCCGGAACTGTCCCGCCATACGAGGCGCTGCTGACGAGTTCATCCGGGTTATATGTCTTTAATGCATACGAGTGAACGAAATAGACATAGGTGTTTTCCGGGATGTCATTAAGCAGGGCAGAATTGGTGTGATGATGTAATGTGTTCCACCCCATGTGCGGTACTTTGACCGAATCATTGATCCTTCCAATTTCACCGTGAAGAAGGCCAAGTCCGTACCATTCACCGTCTTCATAGCTTGTTTCGTATAAGAGCTGCATGCCGAGACAGATGCCAAGAAGCGGTTTGTTGTTGGCGGCCTCCTCTTTCAATACCCCATCCAAGTTTAAGTTGATCAACGCATCCATCGCATCACGGAATGCCCCGACACCCGGAAGGATAATGCCATCGCTTTGCCTTATGACGTCCGGGTCAGTCGTCAATCGGGACTCAAGGCCGACGTTTGTCAGACCAAATTGTAAACTTTTGATGTTGCCTGCACCGTAGTCGATTATGGCAATCATGTGATGCCTCCTTTTCTTACGCTAAAAGTTAAGTTGGTTTTGCACCGAGTATACGAAGGTGCAAAACCAACTCGAGCGAGGAACGGCCCAACTCGAGCGAGGAACGGCCCAACTCGAGCGAGCGAATCGTAAAAAGATCGGCTCCTCGCCGTCAGAAATCTACTGTTGCTAGAGTGATCCCTTAGTCGATGGAATGCCTTCGATTCGTCCGCTGACGGAAGCGGCTTGATCAAGCACACGGCCGAAACCTTTAAAAATAGACTCAATTATATGATGGGTGTTCGAGCCGTACGCCAGGTTGATATGCAATGTGATCCCGGCGTGGTTAACAAAGGCTCGGAAGAACTCCTCAGTCAGCTCTGTGTCAAACGTGCCTGCTTTATCTTTCAGTCCGTCAACATTGTAAACAAGATATGGTCGCCCGCTTACGTCGACGGAAATGAATGAAAGTGCCTCATCCATTGGCGTTGTTACGGAAGCGTAGCGTGTGATGCCTGCTTTATCGCCAAGTGCTTCTTTAAATGCCTGCCCCAAAACAATCCCTGTGTCCTCTACCGAATGGTGCTGATCGACTTCAAGGTCGCCGTCACAACGAAGCGTGAGTTCAAATAGACCGTGTTTTGTCATGAGTGTCAGCATATGGTCGAAGAAGCCGATGCCTGTATCAATTTGCGACACCCCTTTGCCGTCCAGAGCTAATTCAGCGGAGATGGCTGTTTCTGACGTTTTACGATTAATGGAAGCTTTACGCATCGTCTTCTTCATCCTTTCTGATATGAATTGAATAACTGTGCGCTGACAAACCTTCAGCATCGGCAAGGGTGGTTATATCCTTCGAAATGCTTGCCAGTGCCTGATGGGGATAATGGATGACACTTGATTTTTTTACGAAATCATAGACACCAAGCGGCGACGAAAATGCCGCAGTACCACTGGTCGGGAGTGTATGATTCGGACCAGCAGCATAATCACCGAGCGCCTCGGGTGAATAATTGCCGATAAAGATTGCTCCGGCGTTCGTAATAGTTGCCAGGTTCTCAAACGGCTCGTTTATCATCAGCTGTAAATGCTCCGGTGCAATGTCATTCGCAGTAGCGATTGCCTCCGCAAGTGTGTCGGCAAGGACAATACGCCCGTTAGTTGAGAGTGATTTCTGAATGATGTCTTTACGTTCACGCTGTTCGGCCTGCTCGTATGCAGCTGCTTGAACAGCCTCTGCCACCTCATTACTGGTTGTTATTAGAATAGGGCGGGCGTCTTCATCGTGTTCGGCTTGTGATAAAAGGTCTGCTGCCACAAAATTAGGGGGAGCCGTTTCATCTGCAACGATACAAATTTCACTTGGACCGGCAATCATATCAATTGCAACATCCCCAAAAACCCACTTCTTGGCTCGTGCAACGTATGCATTGCCCGGGCCGACAATTTTAAACACCTTTTTAATCGTTTCGGTGCCATAGGCGAGTGCAGCAACCGCCTGAGCGCCACCAACTTTATAGACCGTATCGACACCGGCTTCTTTGGCTGCAGCGAGCACATACGGGCTCACTTTGCCATCGCTGTTTGGCGGGGTGGTAATGGTAATTTCTTTGACACCTGCCAGCTGAGCAGGGATCACATTCATTAAAACTGTGGACGGGTACGATGCCTTTCCGCCTGGGATATAGACACCAACGCGTTCCATAGGTGTCACTTTTTGACCGAGCGTGATGCCGCCCGGTTGATTGATAAACCATGATTGTTCTGTTTGATTCGCATGGAATGTCAAAATATTTTCCTTTGCGGTGCGAATGGCCTGTTTAAATTCCTCGCTTACAGACTTTTCCGCTTCCAAAAATTCTTCCTCGGAAACAGCGAGTTCATCAAGCAATACACCGTCGAACTTTTCAGTCAGTTTAACCAGTGCATTATCACCTGATTTTTGCACATCGGCAATTATGTCCAATACAGCCGAATCCACATTGCGATAATTGGTCTGGTCGGTAAGATTTTGTTTCTGCTGAAAAAATTGTTCAGCTGTCAGCAATTTCATTTTGATCACTCCAAGCCTTTTTGTAACGAATGGATTAATGCGTGTACACTTTCTGATTTTGTTGTAAAACTTGCTTTGTTAACAATCAATCTTGTACTGATGGAATCCATTTCTTCCAGGACCTCAAGGCCGTTTTCCCGTAACGTTGTGCCGGTCTCAACGATATCCACGATAACATCAGCCAAACCAATAATGGGAGCAAGCTCGACCGAGCCGTTCAGTTTAATCGTTTTAATCGAGTTGCCTCTTTTTTGGAAATGGCGTCTGGCAACTGCAGGATATTTGGATGCAACGGTCAAACCATTGTTTCCAAGAGGCTGGTGATCAGCAAAACCAGCCACTGCAAACTTGCACTGACCAAGTTTTAAATCAAGTATTTCATATACATCGGCTTGAGATTCCATGATGTTATCTTTACCGACAATCCCCATATCGGCTGCCCCGTTTTCAACATACGTCGGCACGTCCAAAGCCTTAACAAAAATTAACTTAACGCTGCCGGTCGTATCATTAAAAACAAGTTTTCGGGATTCAGCGGTGAAATCATCGAAATGGATGCCAGCGCTCTCAAGCAGATTAATCGAGTCTTCAGCTGTTCGTCCTTTGGCAAGTGCCAGCGTAATTTGTTCCATTTAGCCTTCCCTCATTTCTCTTTTCAGCAGAATCAATAATTCATCAGCCGTCTGAAAATGCCATTCTTCCTGCTGATTAAACAATACCGCGTTCTCTTGTTTAAACTGCGCGATAAATCGTGATGAGACGTTCTGATTATGGTTTTCCGTGTTCTCTGTGATGACACGTACGCCCGAGTCCCGGAGATAGTTCGCAGCAGCTAAAGCATCTTTCATGCTGTTGCTATCGTAACGGATGGTCAATTGACTCGGAGAATCAGTTTCTGTCAGCTGCCTGGATGCCTTTTGGGCCTTGAATATATCATCAACAATACAGCCAAAGCCAATTGCAGGTGTCGCCCGGCCAAATTGCTCGGCCAGATGATCATAACGTCCGCCCATCAGCACTGGTTTACTGTAACCGGTAATATACCCTTGAAAAATAATACCGGAATAATAGTTCATATGATTGATAAGTCCGAGGTCAAAGACGACAGAGTTTTCAACTCCGTACGCTTTCAATATACCGTAAACGTACTTCAAGTTATCGATTCTGGTCTTCATGCTGTCATTTACAATAATCGATTCAGCCTTTTCAAGAACACGTTTTGGATCTCCATAAAGTAAAGGGATGGCTTTAACGGCATTTATGACATGCTTTTCGGCTTGCAGTTCTTCCAAAAATGGACCAACTTCAGCCATGTTTTTCGATTGAATAAGTTCCTGAAGTTTTTCTGATTCGAGATCGGACAAAGGCAATTCATTGATAAGGTCTTTGAAGAAGCCTGCATGCCCGATTTCAATTTTAAAGTGCTCAAACTTTAAATCCTGCAATACGTGGACGGCAAGGGCGATCATTTCTGCATCACTGTCTGATGCGTTTTCTCCAAAACATTCGACGCCGGCTTGGGTAAATTCTTTGTTTTGACTATCCTCGCCGAGCTGACGAAAGATATTTTCCACATAGAACAGTCTGTCATCGGTTTCTTCATCAGCTGCCATCCTTCTGGTAATCGGGATCGTCACGTCAGGGCGCAATACGAGCACTTCACCTGAGGAATCAATTGTTTTAATCATGTTTTGCTTGTGAACCGTCCCAATAACGGATGAATAGACATCATAATCCTGGAACGTTTTCGTTCCGGTTTCCTGATAGCCATACGTTCGAAAGCGGTTTTTAATCGTTGTAATCAGGCTATTTTTCAACTGGTAGTCACTGGGACTCAAATTACCTTCTACACTGGACATAAAAGAACGCATGTAAAAACTCCATTTCTATTTGTGCTTCACTGCTTTATCACTTTATCTAATTAAAGTTAATTAGTATTTTACCAGTCAGAAACGAGAAGTCAAGAGGTAAATTTTTTGACAGTGTACTGTATTTGTCATACAAAGTCCATAGACGATGAGGCAAAATACGCCGGGAGATGCTATAATAATTAGTAAGAATGATTATTTTTAAAAGCTTATATACAGCTGGTGTTAACAATGCAACGTATAAAAAAGATGTTATTAATTTTAAGCGGCTTAATTTCAGTTGGGCTGGGTATATTGGGTATCATACTCCCGCTTTTACCTACTACTCCCTTGCTGTTGCTTGCAGCCGCGTGCTTTGTCAGAAGCTCCGATAGCTTGTACAATTGGCTGATTACCAATAAATATTTCGGTTCCTATATTAGGAATTACCGGGAAGGAAAGGGGATCCCCCTAAAGGCAAAAATAATGGGGGTTTCGATGATATGGCTTGCGATGGGCTATACCATTTTCTTTGTTGTACCTTTAGTAACCGTTAAAATACTCTTATTCGGCATTGGCGCCTATTTTACACGGTTTATCCTGAAGCAAAAAACACTTTCACCAAACAGCTAATTATAATGGGGAACGTTTTATGCAGTTTAAATATATTGTGGGCACAGCCGTATTTTTAATTTTAACAGGCAGTGTTTTTGGTTTGCTATACGTGCCCGAGTCAACAAAGTCAGAGAAAAATATGGAGGTCCCGACCGTTTTTGTTCATGGTTATAAGGGAACCGAGAATTCGCTGGGCAATATGCTTGAACGGTTCGAACACACGTATAACCTTGGAAAGCGATCCCTTGTATATAAAGTATCCCCGGCCGGCAAACTGGATGTTTACCATCTGAATAACAGGGAACATACTGCGAATATGTTTGTTCAGCCTGTGTTTAAAAACAATCGGGCCAGTATTGAGGATACTGCTGAATGGCTGGCAAAGGTTATGGCTCATATGAAGGAAACATTTGGGGTGAAAAGGGTCAATCTGGTTGGTCACTCGATGGGAGGACTCGTATCCATTGAGTACATCGAGAATTACCAGGATTATTCACACTATCCGGAAGTAAAGAAACTGGCTGTTATCGGCAGCCCGATTAACGGGATATACAATGAGGGCTATTTCAAACTCCATCATGATCCTGCTGCGGAAGACCTTAAACCTGATTCATATGCACTTAAAAGGCTTCGCTTGAATAAAAATGCTATACCGGACCATTTAGACGTTCTGAGTATTGGAAGCACAGGGGATTCTGTAGCACGCCCGAAAAGCATCGAAGGCATACGAAAAATTGTAGATGAAGGCCAATTAACCTATAAAATGATTAAAGACCCGACCTTGGGACATAGCGCGTTACATGAAGATACCCGGGTTGATAAAATGATTTATTCCTTTCTTCAATTGCAGAAGAGGTTAGAAAGAACAGCAAAGGATTGATGTTTGTGGTAAGCAGTTTCAGCACTTATGAAAAACTGACAGCCATTACCTCAGCGGATAATGTACTGTCTGATGAATGTTTGGAAGATCATACGTATACGCGCCTGGGCGGCAAAGCTGATTTTTATGTAACGCCTGAAACATATGAACAAGTACAGGAAATCGTCAGACTATCACTGAACGATAATATTCCGTTTACGTTACTCGGTAATGGATCAAATCTGATTATACGCGATGGGGGCATACGAGGAATTGTGATGAACCTGGGCAAGCTCGCAGCAGTCAGTATAAAGGGCACTCAGCTTGTAGCGCAAAGTGGTGCCCGGATTATTGATGTTTCACAAAAAGCTCTGTCCCGTTCACTGTCAGGTCTTGAATTTGCCTGTGGAATCCCTGGGTCAGTCGGGGGCGCCTTGTTTATGAATGCAGGAGCTTATGGCGGCGAGATTAAGGACGTACTTGAAAGTGCGAAAGTGGTGGATAGTGAAGGCAATCTTCTTACATTGCCGGCTGAAGAACTTGATTTGGAATATCGGTCCAGCAACATTCCGGATAAAGGCTACATTGTGCTGGAAGCCACGTTTACCTTAAAAGAAGGCGTATATGAGGATATTAAAGCTATAATGGATGATCTGACATTTAAACGTGAGTCCAAGCAGCCGCTGGAGTATCCATCCTGCGGGAGTGTCTTTAAGCGTCCGCCCGGCTATTTTGCCGGGAAGCTGATTCAGGACAGTGACCTGCAGGGCAAACAAATAGGTGGCGCACAGGTATCTTTGAAGCATGCAGGTTTTATCATTAATTTTAATGGTGCTTCAGCAACGGAATATATTAATTTGATTCGATATGTTCAGGATACAGTGAAGGAGAAGTTCGGTGTCGCCCTTGAACGTGAAGTGAAAATTATTGGAGAGAAGCAACAGGATAGCCAATAAGCATTAAAAATCCGGCCCGTCTTAGCTAAGACGGGCCGGATTTTTAATTGTTTACCATACGCTTCCAGTATCAGGCTCTGAAACGATGGAGGAAGCTCTGAAGGCGTTCATTCGTCGAGTTTTCCAACACATCTTCAGGCGGTCCTTCTTCAGCAATGACGCCATTATCAAGGAATAATACCCGATCAGCAATGTCACGTGCGAATTCCATTTCGTGCGTTACAAGCACCATAGCCATTTCACCTTCTTGAGCAATATCACGGATAACCTCCAGTACTTCACCAACGAGTTCAGGGTCAAGTGCCGAGGTCACCTCATCAAACAACATCACTTTTGGCCGCATGACAAGCGCACGTGCCATGGCAACACGCTGCTTCTGTCCGCCGGAAAGCTGGTTTGGGTAGTTATCGAGCTTATCACCGAGTCCCACTTTTTCCAGCATTTCAATCGATCGCTCTTTGGCTTCTTTCTTGCTTACCTTCTGAACGTGAATCGGGGCTGACATACAGTTATCAAGTATCGTCATGTGCGGGAACAAGTTGAAATGCTGGAAAACCATTCCAATATCGCCGCGCACCTGCCGCAAATGTTTTTCATTAGCCGGAACAAGTTGACCATTCTTTTCCATATGCCATAAATTTTTGCCGTCAACAATGATATCACCGGATGTCGGTTCTTCAAGTGTCATAAGCATACGGATAATGGTGGTTTTACCAGAGCCACTTGGACCAATGACTGCCACCTTTTCCGCTGGTTTGATATCAAGGTCGATACCTGTCAACACCTCAGTATCACCAAAAGATTTATGCACATCTTTATAACTTACGATTGCTTCAGTCATTATGATGCAGCTCCTTCCTTCTCTTCTTTAATTGGTTTGCTGCCGCTGGTTTCTTTTTTATCAAAACGGCGATTCACTTTCCGCTCCAAGCGATTAATCAATATAGCAGACGGATAACTAAGTACAAGGAATAAGATGGCCACAATTGTTAATGGCTCAAGGTATCTGAAGTTAGCCGAACCATAAGAGTTAGCAAGGTTCAGGATGCCGGCCACACCGATTGTCGATGCCAGCGGAATTTCTTTAAACATAATAATTAAATAGTTTCCAAGCATTGGAATGGTCGGCGGAATGGCTTGCGGTAAGATAATCCGCATCCATTTGTCCCCGGTTGAAAAATTGAGCGCCCGGGCTGCTTCCCATTGGCCGTTGTCGACAGATTCAATGCCTGAACGATATACTTCACCGATATAAGTACTGAAGTGTATACCAAGACCAAGAATGGCACTCGAGAACGGGTCCAGAGCAAAGCCGACGACAGGGACCATTGGCCACGCATAGAAGATGAAAAATAACTGCACAAGCGGCGGAGTCGATCGAATGAATTCCATAACCCAACGGAGCAGCCAGCGTATCGGTTTGATTCGGATAGCGCTGAAAAGTGTCCATACAAAACCGAAAATAAGTGCGAATAAATATGTGGCGATTGTAAGACCTAATGTTATTCCAAGGCCTTCCAATACAACAGGGAAGGCATCAAAGAATGTATCCCATTGCCAGTTACTGTTATTATTCATTAACTAGCCACTCCTTTCTTCGATGCTGCTTCCATTTTTTTGGTCAGCCATATTAATGGCAGGGCCATAATGAAATAGAATATAAGCACTAAGAAATAAACTGTCGGCGCTTGGGAAAGATTGCTGCTTCTCAGGATGTCACCGTAATATAAGATATCGTTCATACCGATTAGCGATACAAGCGATGTTGCTTTCAACATTTGAATAAGGTAGTTACCAAATTCCGGAAGCATCATACGGACGGCTTGAGGAAAAATGACGAGCCGCATCCGCTGAAAACTTGACATATTAAGTGCTGTTGCTGCTTCTGTTTGCCCCTTGGCCACAGATAAGATCGATCCGCGTACGATTTCGGACATATAAGCACCATAGTTTAAGGCGATCGCCAAAACACCTGCCATGTAGTCGCTTCCCAAATCAATTCCAAATAATATAGGCAGCGCATAGTACAGCCAGAACAGCTGGACGATTAATGAAGTCCCGCGGAAGACTTCAACGTAAAAAATAGTTAAGTATTTAATAATCGGGTTTTTGGAAAGTCGGCAAAACCCGGCAATAAAAGCCATTAAATAGCCAAGGATAATGGAGCCAATCAATACTTCTATAGTAATGCGCAAACCTTGCATCAGTACTGGAAAAATCTCAGCTATTGCACTAATGATTATCACTCCTTTAAATAGAAATGGATTCCCGGCAAAAGAATAGGGCCGGACCCCCTGGGTGAGGGAGCCGGACCCTATGGAGTCGTGTCATGCTTATTCCTTACTTGCTTTCTTAGTTGTTTACCATGCTTCGCCGTTACAAATCTGTTCAGTTGTTAAATCTTCAGGCGGCGCATTGCCTTCTGCACTGAATCCGTTTTGTTCAAGCAGTTCAGCAACTGTTCCGTCATCAATCAGTTTTTGCAACTCTTCGTTATACGCTTCACGCAGTTCGTCGTTATCAGGGTGGAATGCTGCGGCACCATAACTTGGAATACCTTCAATGTCAGGCTGCTCAAAGTCCTCCACAAATTCAAGCTGATCGTTACCGGCAGATTCCAACGCCATTTTAATCGTCATTTCGGTGCCTGTTGTCGCATCGGCACGTCCTGATTCAACTGCGGAGAACGTTGCAGGAATATCTCCGGCTTCTTGAATCTGATCTTCACTAACACCTTCCTGCTGAACGAACTCAATTTCTGTTGCACCGGACATAATTGATACTGTTGCGTCTTTTTCAGCAATATCTGCGTAACTATGCAGATCCTTCGGGTTGCCTTTCTGAACAATCAGACCTTCCCCATATGTCATTTCCGGTTCACCAAAGTCAACGTTTTGACAACGGTCTTCGTTTATCGCCATCCCGGCTGTAATGACATCAAATTTCCCTGCGTTAAGGCCTGGGATTAACTGACCAAAATCGGACAGCTGACTTTCAATATTATCGACACCCAGTTCAGCGAAAACTGCTTCAGCGATATCAACTGCAGCGCCTTTCAATTCCCTGTCTTCCTGGTAGCCGTATGGTTCTTCGTTAGCAAATCCGATTGTTACAGTTCCCGACTCCTGAATTTCAGCAAGTCTTGAGTCCCCGCCGGATTCGCCTTCGCTTTCACTGGCGCTTTCACTTTCACTCCCGCTGTCTCCGTTACTTCCATCTTCGCTTCCGCTGGCATCGTCAGAGCCACCGCCGCAAGCAGCGAGAAATAGAATAAGAATACCGAAGATTGAAGCCGCTAATAGTTTTTTCATCTCCTAAATGACCTCCCAAATTTTTTTGTGTAAAATCGATCTCATGCCACTAACGGGCAAAAGCCGTTTTACCTGTTTCTTTTTCCTGTCTCCTTATTAAAAATAAGGTATAAGTAATTACTGTGTCCGACTACCAAGTATTAAAGCGCTTACCAGATGCACTACTTTTTTACTAGATAGTGAACAACAGAAGGTGGGGAAAAGCCTTGAAAAAAAGATATATTTTAATATTATAGGGTATTGTCCTTTCATTCAAACGTTATATTTTTTGATAATTTGAAATATATCGTTGTATTTTAATGTGAATTCGATAAAGCTCCTATATGCCATGATATGCTTTGGAATTGCCTGTATTTCTTTTATATGCTTAAAATTGACAATTATTACTGAAAATTCAAATAAAAATTATTGTTTATTTACCAGAAATCAGCATTTTTTAAGCACTGATATAGGACATCTGTCTTGCGTGCCCTGTCTCTTCTCTAATTTCGTGAAGGATATGAAATTAAAACCGCACAAATCAGTGCGGTTTTGTAGTGTCCAGTGGAGCTAAATTTGCTTCGATTTCTTTTCGTTTACTTTCAAAACGTGGTGGGAGGGCGAGTGACTCACCAAGGTGCTCGGGATGTTCATCTGTTGTAAAACCGGGTCCGTCGGTCGCCAGTTCAAACAATATACCGTTCGGTTCTCTGAAATAGAGTGATTTAAAGTAAAAACGGTCAACCAATCCTGAATTGGGAAGGCGTTGTTCTTGCAATAAATTTTTCCATTCAGCTAATTCATCTTCATCATTAACACGAAAAGCAACATGGTGGACACTTCCCCGGCCCGGGCGCTCCCGGGGAAGATCACTGCGAACTTCCAAGTGAACTTCTGCACCGGTGCCGCCCTCGCCGGTAGCAAATACGCGTATCTCTTCCTCTCCGGCAACAGGAGAAGGGTAACTGCCGGTTTGCTGAAATGTCAGGGTTTTGGTCAGTACGTTAATCGTTGGTTCTGGATTTTGTACGGTCAGTTTTACAGGGCCGAGCCCAATGATGCCTTTATCACTTGGTACACTGCTGTTCTTCCATACCTTACCGCCTGCTACGCCAGTGTTTGATTCATCTGAAGTAAGGGTTAATTGCTGGTTTTCGGGGTCGCGGAAATGAAGGACGTGCCGATCACCCTGGTTCGTAATGCCGTCATGGTCGATGCCATGTTCAGTCAGACGCTCTTCCCAATAGGTCAGTGCCCCATCATCAGGAACACGCAGAGAGGTACCTGATATGCTACTTACACCCGGATAAGTCGTTCCGGCCTGAGGGATCTCAAAAAATGTCAGATCGGTACCAGGATTGCCTATTTCATCTGCATAAAACAAATGATAAACGGAAGGGTCGTCCTGGTTGATCGTTTTTTTAACGAGGCGCATACCCAGAATTTCTGTGTAAAAATAATAATTATCAGCTGCATTTGCTGTAATAGCGGATACATGGTGGATACCCTTTAATGCCATCAAAATGACCTCCTAAAATAACTGAATTCAGATTAACTGAATTAATTATATTGATTTTGATTATGTTAAGCAATTTTATTGCCTGTAAACGTAGAGTGATCTGACATCACCGGTTAAAACGTTTTTGCAACAAGATGATTAAAATTACTCTTCCGGCGCTTCTTTTTTAGGACGGAGCCCTTGCTGGAGCTGGTTTATGCTTAGTCCAAAGTCCATCTGCAGGTGCGGATAATCTTTGAAATTGCCGTCGCCGCCCCATTTAAAGCCCAGCTCCTTTGCTATATCCGCGACTTCAAACCAGTCTGACTCTCCATTGTTATTGCCGTCATAATTAGTATCCCATATAATATCGCCATCGTGGTTGCGTAATGCGTAATCGATTGCGAGTCCATAATTGTGGTAGGACTCACCGCCGCGGGCGTGCGTGACAACTTGCCCACCTTCTGAGCGGCCTTGCTCATATAATTCACGTTGTTCTTTCTTTGTGCGTACTGTGTCGGTAATGACAACATTGATATTAATCGTGCTTGCTTTTTCGATTAGTGTTTCTGTCTTTTCTTCTACAATTGGATGAAGTTCTTCGGGCATAGGTTCATCTTCACCATGGTCGATATAGCGATTTGCTTGTAAGTGGTTGTAGAGGTAGAAAATTACCGCAACTGCTAAAACAATGATAATCCATGCTGTAATGTCTTTGCGGAAGCCTTTCAAAATTGATTTTTCCCTTCATTGTTGTTATGTAATTTTGATTATAACATCTGTCGGCTTTGGCGATAATTGTCTTGAAGTTGCCGGTGTCTGAATATAAGATTAACTAAAGGGGAGGGGGAAATATGATAATTGTCGTGCTTGTCAGCTTGGTGGGCTACCTATTCGGGTGTTTCCATGGTTCGCAGTTGGTCGGCAAGTATAAGAACGTGGATATTAAGAGTACAGGTGTAAAAAATTCAGGAGCCTCGAACACAATGATTCTTTTGGGATGGAAATTTGGAATTATTGTTGGACTTATTGATATTTTTAAAGCAACGTTGTCCATTCTGCTTGTACTATACCTATTGGAGAGTCAGGGTATTACAGGGTCACCGCAAATACTGCTGGTATACATTAATGCGTTATTTATTATTATCGGACATAATTTCCCCGTCACAATGAACTTCAGCGGTGGTAAAGGCACTGCCTCATTAATTGGCGTTCTGCTTGCTGTTAACTGGAAGATGGCGCTGAGTGGGATTGCCATATTACTTTTGTTTACATTCGCTACGGATTATTTGGTTGTCGGTGTGCTTTTTATGTACGTATCATTTCTGGTAACAACTTATATATTCTTTGGAATCGAGCCGACGATGGTTGTTGTGTTATTATCAGTTATGAGCATATTGAAACATATGGAGAATTATAAACGTATTTATAAAAAGGAAGAAACGAAGATATCTAGTATGTTCAGTAAGAAACAGTTGTAGTCTAAAGATTTTTCAAAAGGTGGAGGCGTCTATGCTCGATATTATCGTTTGGGTTATCATTATAGCATTATTCATTGCAAGCTTTGCAGGTGTCATTTTTCCGATTATCCCTTCACCATTAGTGCTTTGGGTCGGTTTTTTACTATATCATTTTGTTATTAATGAGGAAGAACTTACCTGGTTTTTCTGGATGGCGATGGCGATACTGACGGTTATTTTAATCGTAGCGGATATCATTGCCAATAGCTATTTTGTTAAAAAATATGGTGGCAGTAAATGGGGCGAGCGCGGTGCTGCTATTGCTGTGATTATCGGTTCATTTATCATGCCGCCATTTGGCATTCTGATTATTCCATTTGTTGCGGTGTTTTTAATCGAATTAATGCAGGAAAAAACATTTGAAGAAGCTGTCAGAGCCTCTTTTGGATCGTTAATCGGGTTTTTAGGCGGTGCTGCAGCAAAAGTCGTCATTCAATTGGCGATGATCGGATGGTTTTTCTTAGTTATCATATTTTAACAGCAGAAAGGATGTTGCATTATGACACTTCCAACACGTGCTATCACAATAGCCGGTTCTGCAGCTGGCGGGAGTGCAGGCATTCAAGCAGATCTGAAAACATTTCAGGAACTGGACGTTTACGGAATGAGCGTTGTAACCGCGATTGTTGCCCGCCATCCGGGAACAGATAAAAACGTACATGTCCAAACAATTGAAGCAATTGAAGCGCAATTTGCAACAGCAATGAAACAAGTTGGCACTGACGCCTTGAAAACAGGGATGCTTTTTTCCAAAGCGATTATTGAAAAGGCAGCCGATCTGATTGAAGGGTCAGGTGTGAAAATTAAAGTTGTTGACCCGGTAATGGTTGGGAAGCTGGATTCGAAGCTGCTCGCAGATGATGCGATCGATGTGTTGAAGAATCGGCTTGTACCGCTGGCGGATGTAATTACACCAAACGTTCCAGAAGCATCCTATCTGTTGGATGGACGTGAGCTGAAAACAGTAGAAGATATGAAAGCGGCAGCAGTTGATTTGCATGAACTTGGCCCGCAGTATGTGCTGGTCAAAGGCGGCAGGTTGAAGGGCGAGGCAGTCGACGTGCTGTATGACGGGGCGAAACTGACCATGTTCGAAGCGCCCAGGATTGATACGGAAAACACGAGCGGAGCGGGCTGCACGTATTCAGCTGCTATTGCTTCTTATATGACAAAAGGATATGCGATGCCTGAAGCCGTTCGCTTAGCTAAAAGCTTTGTCACAACTGCTATTGAACACGGTTTTACGTATACCGAGATGGTAGGGCCGACATATCATGCAGCCGAGCGTATGAAAGGTGAGGCACACAAGATAAAAGTGGACGAGCTTGAGTAACTAATAGATGCCGGGAAGAAGCCAGGCCGAATTCGGCCCTGGCTTCTTCCGCAGATAAACTCCATCTTCCGCAGATAAACTCCATCTTCCGCAGATAAAC
>NZ_FOMR01000017.1 GCF_900112705.1 Lentibacillus persicus | reverse complement strand
TTTATTTATAGAGGGAGGGAGCTTCAATCAAACCCCTGAGAAAATCAAAGTAATTTGGAGTAATTGGAAGAAAATCATTTATTTATAGAGGGAGGTTATGCTATGCCAAAAAAGAAACCGTCAGAACAGAACACGGCAAAACATCATCAAAAGAAGGAAAACCAAACCAGAAATAAGAAATTAGATGGTCCAAATCGACCGTCAACATAAATAAATATAAGAAAAGGATTTGTATCGCGGCAAATCCTTTTCTTATATAACGAGTCTTTTAAATAAAGAATAATAATACATTAACCTTCGACGTCTATAAAATGACTTACTGGTACGGGCATCTGGTTTTTCAATTATTTCTTTCGTCCAATTTTGTTTTATCCCTCTTTTTTTATGCCAATCCTTTCGAATAATATCTTGATGCGTGATAACCGGATAAGCGATCCGAAGCATAGGTGACTTCTTTGTATGCATATTGAGAAACCGCTCATAATCTTTGCGTGAGCCTGTATGTTCTACAGAACGGATGAATTCAAGTAA
The DNA here is from genome assembly GCF_900112705.1 of Lentibacillus persicus. Taxonomy (GTDB): domain Bacteria; phylum Bacillota; class Bacilli; order Bacillales; family Amphibacillaceae; genus Lentibacillus; species Lentibacillus persicus. The sequence continues at coordinate 40,906 of NZ_FOMR01000017.1, read as the reverse complement.
ATACGGATAGACATGGGGGTTAAACATGATCGAAGCAATTTTCTTCCCAACGGTGACCCGTTTATCAATATTTGTAAAATCATGCACATTCACCCCATATATGTCACCTGGTTTGGCTGGCAATAAAATTGCATTTAACAGTAAAAAGTCCTGTAATTGATAAGGCAGACTTAAAAACACATGATGCTTAAAATACGCCTGTTTGATCACAGGCTCTTCAATAACGTTTTGTTCATTGATAATTAATGCGTGTATTAACCGTTGCTTATTAGGGTATTGCCAGAATTTCATCCATTCTTTTTGCATGTAGCGCGAGACTTGAAACTTTGGCAACAAATTGAAAAGTGGTTTACCAACTTTTAGTGACAGTTTATAAATTAGAAGCTGTGGATAAGCATCGGAGAAGATGAGCCAATTTGCACGTTCGTAAGTCATAAAAAGACGCTCACGTTGCTTATTGGATAGTATTGTCTTAAAGGGTGCAGTACATAAATCTGTCATATTCCAGCCTGCATTACGTGAAACAATACCTGCCAGAAGAGCCCACGTAATTTCAGGATACGCCAAATAAAAGTTTTCGTATGCTTTTGTTCGGGAAATGTTATCCAAATTATGCTGTTTGGTTTCAGATATTATATAATGGAAATAGTCATCGTGGTCTTTATGGAAGAACTGCATATACTTACCTCATTTCATGCAATTTATATAGTCAATTTCGGTATTTTTTGGTATGATACTGTAATATGCCCAGAGGGGAGACATCAAATATTGCATTATCCAAACGGCAAACGAAATAACGGAATAAACCAATTGTATGCCGGAAACTATCCAAAGAAATTTAGTAACAGAGGCATGACATTGGAAAAAGATATTAACACAACAAATAAGTTTTACAAGGATACAAATAAAGCTGTTATTCATAAAAAGCCTACACCTGTTCAAATAGTTAACGTTCATTACCCAAAACGAAGCGCTGCGGTAATAACTGAGGGCTATTTTAAACAACCATCCACGACTGACTATAACGGAATTTACCGTGGGCGTCATATTGATTTCGAGGCAAAGGAAACAAGAAATAAAACAAGGTTTCCGCTCTCTAACATACACCATCATCAAATCAGCCATATGAAATCAATAGAAGCACACGGTGGTATTGTTTTTTTGATCATTCGTTTCTCCACCTACGATGAGACTTACTATTTGCCGGCAGCATCGTTTTTTCCATATTGGGATGAACAGTTTAATGACGGGAAAAAATCAATTCCCTACGGCGCAATAAAGGAAAAAGGATATCTAATTCCATTTCATTTTCAAGCTCGTGTTGACTACCTATCAATAATTGACCAGCTTTATTTCTAGATTGGAGGATAATGCGTTATGGCAACAAATGGCCAATCACGTACAGCAAGACGTAAACAAAAAAAGGCTACTAAAAAACCGCTATGGAAAAAACTACTTATGATCATTGGTATTGCCATACTGGTTATTGGCATCGGTGTTGGGACGCTGTTTACTTATTATATTGTCACGGCGCCGGATATTGATGCATCAAAACTGGAAACACCATTTTCATCTAAGATATACGATAAAGACGGGGAATTGTTTGCCGATTTGGGAGCCGGTGAACAGCGCACCAAAGTTGAGTATGATGAGCTTCCTCAAGTACTGATTGATGCCGTTCTTTCGACAGAAGACGCCCGCTTTTATGATCATCCCGGTGTTGACATATGGCGAGTCGGCGGTGCTGTCGTAGCTAACATAACAAATGGTTTTGGTTCTGAAGGAGCAAGTACAATTACACAACAAGTGATCGAGAATTCTTTCCTCTCACCGGAGAAGAAAATAAGCATTAAAGTGCAGGAAATGTGGCTTGCGCTGCAATTGGAACGTGACTATTCCAAAGAAGAAATACTGGAAATGTATCTAAATAAAATTTATTACGGCAATCGGGCTTATGGCGTAGGAAAAGCAGCCGAGTTATACTTCGGGAAAACAGATCTCAGTGAGCTGACATTGCCCGAGGCAGCAATTCTTGCCGGGCTTCCACAGCGGCCCTCTGCATACAATCCGTTTAAGAATCCGGATTTAATGAAAGACCGAATGAATACAGTGTTGAATTTAATGGTGGAAAATGACACAATTTCAGAAAGTGAAGCTGAAGAAGCACGCCAGGTGGACATTCCTTCCCTGCTGACTGATGACACGCCAGACCCAACACCTTATCAGGCATTTTTGCAGCAGGTCACGAAAGAAGTTAAAGAAAAAGTTCAAGGCGCAGATGTTTATACAGACGGACTTAAAATCCATACAACGATTGATACTGATGCCCAAGAACACGTTGAGTTTTTACTCTCTGACAGTGAAGATAACCCGGTTAACTATCCGGAAGCCGTAACCGATGAGGAAGGTAACGAGCATGAAATGGAAGCAGGCATGACTGTTCTTGATACGAGCACAGGTGCCATCCGTGCAATTGGCGGGGCACGGGGTGGTTTGGAAAATGATGGTTTGAATTACGCTACAGACATTAGCCGCCAGCCCGGATCAACGTTTAAACCGATTATAGGCTATGGACCTGCTATTGAAGAGCTGCAATGGTCAACTTATCACCAATTAAATGATGATGGCCCGTATGACATTGCCGGAAGTGATAAGCAAATTAACACATGGGCCGGCCAATACTATGGGTGGGTAACGATGCGATATGCGCTGCAGCAATCACTGAACGTACCAGCAGCCAAGACATTTGAAGAGGTCGGCGGGAGTACTGCTAAACAATTTGCAGAGGGTCTGGGGATATCTTTCGGTGATAATGATATCCTGGTTGGTGATGTGCTCGGCGGTAATATCGGTACAAATCCCCTGGATCTCTCGGGTGCTTACCGTGCCTTTGCGAACGGTGGGGTATACAACGAACCCTACGCTGTTACCAAAGTTGAATTTCCTGATAACGGCAGGACGGTTGATACCAAACCGGAACCAAAAGCAGCTATGTCTGAAGCAACAGCTTATATGATCAGCGATATGCTACAGACAGCCATAGAAGACGGAACTGGCGCTCAAGCAAATGTTCCAGGACTCCCGGATGCCGGTAAAACAGGAACGACAACGCGTGAAAATGTGGAAGGTTCCCCTGATTCCTGGTTCAGTGGCTATACAACAAATTACACGATATCCATTTGGACCGGTTATAACGATAATAATATAACGTTGCCGGATACCAAGATTCCACACGCATTGTACAAAAACACCATGAGTGAACTGTCAAGCGGAATTGACACGGCAGATTTTTCGAAGCCTGACTCTGTAGTTGAAGTCGATATCGAGGATGGGTCCAGACCGGCTAAACTGCCAAGTGATTACACGCCTGAATCTGAAATCGTAACCGAATTGTTTATCGAAGGAACCGAACCATCCGAAACCTCTGAGGAATTTGATCAATTAGATCCTGTTGAAGGCTTGGAGGCTGACTATGATGAAGAATCAGAAACGATACAAGTGGGATGGGATTATGATTCTGAAGAAGACGTTTCGTTTGAGGTAAGCGCCAGTATTGATGATGGTGAAATGCAAGGTCTGTCGTCTACTGACGATACAACAATGGAAATCTCAAATGTGGAATCTGGTGCCACTTACGAAATTCAAGTTGTTGCCACAACCGACAGCAATACGAGCGATCCAGCGACAACAACGGTTCAAATACCAGGTGGTGAGGAAGAAGACATTCCGGCAGTCAGTGGTCTCAGCGCCAATCCATCAGGTTCGGCGATTGATGTTACCTGGCAGTACAATGGACCACCAGCGAATTTTGAAGTAGCAGTATCTCAAGGCGGAAGTGAAATTCAATCACAGACAGTTGAATCACAAGGTATTGTTATTGAAGGTGCTGGTGTTCAGCCAGGTCAAACCTATCGTATTGCGGTAACGCCTGTTGGCCAGAACGGCGCTAATCAGGGTGTCCGCGGAGAACAATCGAGTACAGAAGTCACAATCCCGTCTGATGAACAATCAAATGGATCTGACAATGAAGATGAAGGCGAAGATACCGATGGCGGCAACAATGGCGAAAACGGCAATGGTGAAGAAAATAGCGATAATGGTGATGATAACAACGATAACGGCAATAACGGCAATAATAACAACGGGAATGAAAGCAACAATGGAAATGGCGATGAAAATGGTGAAGAAAATGGCAACTCACCAAATGCCGGAAATAGCGGGATTGAAAATTGAGCTAACAATACAAATGCGGCAGTCTTCTTTAGAAGACTGCCGCTTATCTAATTAGTGGCTGCTTTATCTGTTTTTCGCATACGCTTTTGACCTTCGCGGCATAAATCAAGCAGTGGGCATTCTGGGCATTGCGGATTTCGGGCTTTGCAATGATATCTGCCAAAAAAAATCATTCGATGATGTGTGTCTGCCCATTCATCTTTCGGAACTTTTTTCATTAATGTCTGTTCAACTTCGAGAACAGAATCTTTCCACCGGCAGATTGCCAGTCGTTTAGCAACACGTTCCACATGCGTATCAACTGCTATAGCCGGTTCTCGGAAGGCCACCGATGCCACAACATTAGCAGTTTTACGGCCTACACCGGCAAGTTTCATCAGTTCTGTTTTGGTTTTGGGAACTTCCCCATCATAATCATCAATCAGCATTTGACAAAGCTTACGAATATTTTTTGACTTGTTACGATACAAACCAATTGATTTGATGTCCTGCTGCAGCTCTTCCAATGGAACGGCAAGAAAATCTTCAGGTGTTTTATATTTTTTAAACAATGATGCCGTTACTTTATTGACCAAATTATCAGTGCACTGAGCGGACAACAATACCGCAATGACAAGCTCAAAAGGGTTATCATGGTTTAACTCACATTGTGCTTCCGGATACATTTCTTTCATAACATCAAGACATTGCCGAACTTGCGATTTGTTTAGCACATCCTATTCCTCCTCCAGCCAGTTGTAATAAATTGATGTGTCACGCTTTTGGCCGACTGATTCTTGTTTAGAAGTTTGATTTTCATGAAATGCTTTACTTGCCTGCCGAGCTTGTTCAACCGAATGGATTCCTTTCTTCTGCCATTCCCTGAGAATGCGGTCGATATATTTAAAATTAAGTTTGCCCATTAAAACCGATTCCCTAAGACCTGCTTTTATAAGAGATGGTTGAACATTATCTTCATCCAGCCAAGTGTTTATCATTTCGATTTCAAATGGTGAGAGCGGCCGTCCAAATTCCTGTTCGAACAAAACAAAAATTTTACCATCGTCACGTGGCTGCCTCTCCTCCTCTTCAGAAAACAATTTTTTCCAAAGCGGATTTAGACTGTAACGTTCAGTTAATCGGTTCTGTTCGTTTTCAAGCTGCTCAATTGATAAAAAGTTCCTTTGAATGAGCTTCCGTAAAATATTGGCACATTCTTTCTCACTGATTGTTAAATGGCTTGATATGTCATTGGGTGTTGGGAAATCATTATCATTCTGCAGGAACCGAAGCAATTGCAGTATAACCATAACTTCCTTTTCGTCAAGACCAAGCTCGTTATATTTATCGAGCAATTGAATAGGTACTTGAACTTGATTGAGCAATATGTCCTGAAATGGAATAAATTTCGTCATAAATGGTACACCTCAATACATAGTATAGCATGAACACTCTGCCAAAGTTGTAAATTACAATCGAATTATTGGCATTGAATGCATGCTGTTAATTAGCATTTATGTTAGTTGAACTACTGACAAAATCCCTTGCTGCTGCTTCAGCAAGGGATTTATGTGTACGTTTAAGTTGCTATTAGGGATACAAACGATTAAGCAGTCTTGGAAACGGAATTGTTTCACGAACATGTTCAACACCGGCTATCCATGCGACCGTCCGTTCGAGTCCTAAACCAAAGCCTGAATGTGGCACACTGCCGTATTTACGCAGTTCCAGATACCATTCATAAGCAGGACCTGTTAACCCATGGTCTTCATAACGCTGCTTCATTAACTCTAAGTCATCAATTCGCTGTGAGCCGCCAACTACTTCACCATAACCTTCAGGTGCAATTAAATCTGCACACAGGACAACCTCCGGACGTTCGGGATTTGGTTTCATATAAAATGCTTTAATCTCTGCCGGGTAATTTGTAATAAATACTGGTTTATCAAAACTTTCGGCAATGGCCGTTTCATGAGGTGCTCCAAAGTCTTCGCCCCATTCAATATCATTAAAGCCTTTTTCTTTAACCAATTCAATGGCATCATCGTAACTGATCCGCGGGAACGGTGCTTTAACATTGGCAAGCTTTGATATATCACGGTCAAGCGTTTGCAGTTCAAGCTTACAATTTTCAAGGACAGATTGCACAATAAAGCTCACATATTGTTCCTGAATTTCCAAGCTCTCATCATGATCCATAAAAGCCATTTCCGGTTCGATCATCCAGAATTCAATCAAATGTCGTCTTGTTTTTGATTTTTCTGCTCTGAACGTCGGACCGAAAGAGAAAACTTTGCCGAACGCCATAGCTGCCGCTTCCATGTATAGTTGTCCGCTTTGTGATAAATAAGCATCTTCATCAAAATATTTTGTATGGAATAGCTCGGTTGTACCTTCAGCAGATGAGCCGGTTAAGATAGGCGGGTCTATCTTGACGTAATCATTCTCGTTAAAGAATTGATAAGTAGCTCTGATTATTTCATTCCGTACCTTCATTACCGCATGTTGCCGCTTAGAACGCAGCCACAAATGCCGATGATCCATTAAAAATTCAGTTCCATGCTCCTTTGGTGTGATCGGATAATCAACGGCTTCCTGAATAAGCTCAATGTCAGTCACGTGCATTTCATATCCGAATGGCGATCTGGAATCCTCCGCTATTGTCCCTGTTATATACATGGACGATTCCTGGGTTACGTCCTTGGCTAATTGGAAAACGTCTTCGGTAACATCGTTTTTTGCTACCACACCTTGGATAAAACCAGTGCCGTCCCGTAATTGCAAAAACGCAATTTTACCGCTCGACCTTTTATTAGCCAGCCATGCCCCGATCGTAACTTGCTGATTGTTATATTTTGATACTTTTGAAATCGTGGTTTTCAAAATGTTCCCTCCAAAACTTCATTGATGATTTAATACAAAACGTTCTATGCGACCAGCTGCATCCCTTAAGGCATCAAGCGAAATAGCATATGAGAGCCGTACGTTTTCAGGCGCACCAAACCCTGTTCCCGGAACTAAGGCAACCTTCTCTTCCTCAAGTAATGCTTTCGCCCATTCATCAACAGAGTTAAATCCGTTCTGATTGACCGCTTCCTGAACATTTGGGAACAAATAAAAGGCTCCTTTAGGTTTGACGCACGAAACCCCCGGTATCTCATTTAATAAGCCATATAAAATTTCCAGACGTTCACTGAAAATATTACGCATCTCTTCATTTGGGTCACTCGCGCTCTTCTCGTAGGCTGCCAGAGCAGCATACTGTGCAATCGATGTTGGATTCGAAGTCGAATGTGATGCCAGACTGGTCATCGGTTTTATAATTTCAGAAGGTCCTGCAGCATAACCAATCCGCCACCCAGTCATGGAATGTGACTTGGAGACGCCGTTTACAATAACTGTATTAGCTTTTAGCTGATCTGAGATTGAGGCAATGGAAACATGTTCATCCTCGCTATAAATCAATTTTTCATAAATTTCATCTGATACAATTAGAACATTGTTTTCCAGACAAACATTACCTAATTCCTCAAGTTCTTGCTTATTATACATCATACCTGTTGGGTTGCTTGGTGAATTAATAACCACAGCTTTTGTTTTTTCAGTAATCGCAGCCCTTAATTGTTCCGGGGTTAATTTAAAATCGTTTTCTTCTTTTGCGTTAACATATACCGGTTTGCCTTCTGCCAGCTTAACCTGTTCAGGATAACTGACCCAGTATGGTGATGGCACAATAACCTCATCACCTTTATTTAAAAGTACTTGAAAAAGCGTAAAAAGAGCATGCTTAGCTCCGGTTGTTACGATCACTTCGTCAGTATTATAAGAAAGCTTATTATCTTGTTCAAATTTATTAAGTATCGCCTGTTTTAATTCAGGGATTCCGCCAGAAGGGGTATATTTAGTAAAACCATTCTTCATTGCTTCTTGAGCTGCTTCCAGGATATAATCAGGTGTATTAAAATCAGGCTCACCTGCACCGAGTCCGATCACGTCATACCCTTGGTTTTTTAGCTCTTTTGCTTTCGCTGTAATCGCTAATGTAGCGGATGGTGTTAATGTTTTCACCCTGTTTGCCAATTCCATTTTTATTCACTCTCCCCATTATATAAACGATTAAAACGGAGTACTTCAATTCTCGTTCCATCTGAAACAGAAAAATACTCCATGACATATCGATTTGCATTATCCTCATAGGTTACTTCCCATGCAGGCTGAACATCGTCTCCGTTGATTAAAGCTGGTTTTATGTCAATCATTGTACAGGAATTACACGCTTTCTTCCAGTCAGATTTAATTGTTTCTTTCGTTACAATATCGGATTGTTCAAGTGTTAATACATCAGAATCTTCGTCGCTAAACGGGTAAAAAATAATCTTTTCAGTCTTGTCTTCGGTTTCACCATAAACAATGTAATACGCTTTATCGCCATGGAAGCGCTCGATTTGGCTTACTGTTCTCAGTTCCGTTTCCTGGATAACCGTTTCTTTAATTTGTTCGTAGGATGATGTTTTGTTTTCCTGTACAGCCAGGTATAAATAAATACCAAAGATAAGCGAACTAATGATTAACAGACTAATGATTACCAGCAGCCACTTCAGCCAGCCGGGCATAATTCTTTGTGTGTACTCATTTCCCAGCATCACACCATTTCACCAGTCGTAATTCGTTTCTTTATCTTCATTATTTATCCTCCAATAAGAAATGTTGCATGGTTTCTCAATTTTTACTGCTTATACTACGGATATTATTGCTAAAGCTAGAGGTAACGTTGAAATTAAATAAGCTAAATCACATTATAGAGCATAACAAGTATTTCGGTAAAATTGTTTTTTATTTATTTCAACAAAATTTTTCCTGACCCATACCACACCCTTTAAGACTGATGCATCAGCCGGTGCATCAGCTTTTTTTTTAAATAACACCTGTGAGGTTATTTTTAAAACCATTCTTCAGCTTTTTCCATTATGGCGTGAGTTGAGTCAATTGTTATTGGCACTGAAGGAATCGATTCAGTAAAATACTTGCCATAACGGGCCTTTATAACCCGGGCATCGCATACAAAAACGATTCCTCTGTCGTTTGCTGAACGGATTAGTCTTCCGAATCCCTGCTTAAACCTGATAACAGCATTCGGCAAAGATAAATCAAAAAAAGCATTCTTGCCTTCACGTTTAAGCTCGTTTGATTTAGCCTCATATACCGGATGATTAGGCGGCTGGAAGGGCAGTCTTACGATCATCAGACATGATAAATCATCCCCTGGTATATCGACACCTTCCCAAAAGGAACTTGTTCCCAGTAAAATGGACTGATCAAATGTTTGAAAGTTTTTTTTCAGCCTTGACCTGCTCCCGCTGGAGATGCCTTGTGCGATTAGCATATACTTGTTGATATCGATTGTTTCTTTTAACAGATAATAGGACCTTCTCAGCATATCATACGACGTAAATAACACAAGCATTCGCCCATCGGTTATATGTGCAAGTGAAATGATTGCTTCACACGTGGAGTGAATAAAATCATTTTGTTCACCGTATCTTATGTCAGGAAAATCATTGGGAACCATAAGCTGTACTTGATCCTGATATGAGAAGGGGGATTTTATTTTAGCCGTTATTAGCTGTTCCGGTGATAGTCCAAGCCTTTGCTGACTAAATGAAAATGAGTTTCTTATCGATAATGTAGCACTTGTTAAAATGATGCTTTCCTTTTTACCAAAAAAATTGTCTGCCAGCAATGTTGATATGTCTATTGGTTCACTGTATAGATAGACTGCATTTTTTGCGCCATACGCTTCAATTTCAATCCATTTGACAGTATTATCATCATCGACTAAAAATAATTGCTCTAATCGATCGATAATCGACTGGAGGGTATCCATATAATCGTTTGATACCTCGGCATAGTGTGCATTATCAGCAAAATCATTTGCTGCAAGGTGCTGTTTTACCGATGACAGCAAATGAATCAGATCACGGAAATAAAACGTTAACCTGGTCACCATTTCTTTGATGATGCCCCATGGCTCTGATGGTTCCTTCGTTTCCTCAAAACGGTATTGAATGCGGCCAATATCACTCAACGTTTTGCTGTTTTTTTTCTGTTCGACCACGTATTGAAACAGCATGCGAAATACATCATCTATCTCATTTTTTGCGTTCTCATATGTCGCTTCCCATTCTGTTTTCGAAAAACCACTCTCATCATCCAGGGCTGAACTTTTCCACAGCCTATCGAGCCAGTTCCCATCATCTATTGAGCCGATCTGGTTAAGAACGCCTTGTATGTACACATAATTCAGTGTTAAACCATAATGTTTGGAAGCCGTTTCTTCCAAATGATGCGCCTCATCAATAATAGCTTTATCGTAGGCAGGAAGCAGCTGATAGTCATTAAATAAATCGGTGCAAAGCAATGCATGATTCGTGATTAAAATATCTGCCTTCTGTGCTTTTTGTCGCGCCTTTTGGTAAAAAGATCTCGAAAACCAAGGAGAATATGGGTCGAAACCACTTTCGGCATCAGCAGATACTTGCCTGTAAAATATATATCCACTCGAAGGAAGCTGAATTTCATCGATATCTCCTGTTTCTGTTTCTGTCAGCCAGATAAGAATCATTGCTTTCGTTAACGTAAGATCATAATTATCTGATTGGTTTGCCTCCAGTTCACGTTCAAATTTTTCCAGGCTTAGGTAGTGTTGTTTTCCTTTCATTAAAGCAACGTTAAATCCAAAGGCAATAAGTTTATTGATTAATGGCACCTCTTCATCAAGTAATTGTGATTGCAATTGAGTCGTGTAAGTGCTTATGACAATTTTTTTGTTCATTGTTACTGCTTCATAAATAGCCGGAATTAGATAGGCAAGCGATTTTCCGGTCCCTGTTTCAGCTTCAATCAACGCATGCTTACCGAGACGGAAGGCATCAAATACTGTCTCTGACATTTCGCGCTGGCCGGCCCGTTTTTCGTAGCGGGGCATCGCCTGTTCCATCGTTCCTCCGGCTTCATAAATAGTATCAAGATAGCTTCCAAACGAGGATTCCGCATAGTGTGATTCGGGTTGTTCGTCATTTGTTTTCTTAATTGCGATTCCTCTGTAGGTTTCTATCGTTTCGTCTGAACTGCTTGAAAATGCCAATAACTGCTGCTGTTTACTCAGTAATGCGTATAAATCCGATTTCAGACCGTTTTCTAAATTCAAAAGATGTGTGATGGTTTCGTAAGGTAAGTCCCTTAGTCTTTTTAACAGTTTTAAAAGCAGCTTAGCTGTCATATGAGCATCATTTATTGCTCGGTGCGGCTCCTCATGGCGTATATTCAAGTAATCTGCCAATTGACCCAGTTTAAACCCAGGCGCCTGTGGATATAAAATACGAGCTAATTCAACCGTATCCATGACAGGGTTCGTTAGTTTTTGATGACCTGCTGAAGTCAATTCACCATTTAAAAAACCCATATCAAACGGGACATTGTGCGCGACCAAATAACTATTTTCAAATAAGGCCGTTATTTCAGATGCTTTTTCATGAAAACGTGGAGATTCTTTCACATCTTGATCAGAAATCCCTGTCAAATTAGTAATAAAAGGTGGAATGGGTTTCTCGGGATCAAGAAACGTTGAGAATTCCCCGGTTATTTTATTATTTTCAATAATAACGATTCCAACTTCAATGATCTTATCTGAATTTACTGGTGAGTGCCCAGTTGTTTCCAAATCGACCACAACAAATTTTTCGTTCATAATGGCACCTTTCTCTCTTCAATTCCATTCGACTTCGCCTGAATATATTGTTTGAATACCTTCTTCCGTTTCAGCTATCAACGCACCATCTTCAGCGATTCCTCTAAAAATAGCCTCTGACACTTTATAGTTTGTCCGTATTTTTATTTTTTCCCCGATCTTGTAGCCATACGATTCCCATTTTGTTCTTATCGGTGAAAAGCCTTCTGTCATATACCGGTCATAGGTCTGTTCAAAGTGCTGCAGAATGCATTGGATAAATGGCACAATAGGGTATTCCGTCTCGGTTTCCCGTTTAATTGAAGTTGCTTTGTGTTGGAGTGTTTCTGGAATTTCACTGAATGAATGGTTCACATTTATACCGATGCCGACAATAACATAATGGATCCTATCCTGCTCAGCCTGCAATTCAGTTAATATACCGGCTGTCTTTTTATTGTTGATCATAATATCATTCGGCCATTTAATCTTTGGGGCTGCTGTTGTTTCTTCACTTATGGCATCGGCAAGGGCTGTCGCCGTTAAAAGTGTCAGCTGAGGAGCAGCGACAGGCAGTATCGATGGTCTGAGAATAATGCTCATCCAAATGCCTTTATGTTTTGTTGAATGCCAAAAGCGATCCATTCTGCCCTTTCCTTTTGTTTGTTCATCCGCAATAACTATAGTGCCATGTTCGGCATTTTCCCGCGCAGCATCATGTGCTGTATTCTGTGTTGAGTCTAATGTTGTTTTATGTATAATATTTTTTCCCAGCCAGTTGGTTTTAAGTCCCCAGTGCAAAGTATTCTCACTTACCTTATCGGGCGATTTAACGATTCGATAACCTTTGCGCCGCACCCCTTCAATGAGATAACCATCTTTCTCAAGTTCCTTCATATGCTTCCATATGGCGCTTCGGGATATCTTTAGCTTATCTGACAAAAACTGGCCTGACACATAGTCGTGATTGCTCGTTTCCAAAAGTTCAATTAATCGATTTCGTGTAGATTCCATTTTATCCAGTCCTTTAATACATTTTTACGATTCATGATATTTCCGTACACAACCTCTTTCTCAATTTGAGCCAGTGTTTTGCCAATCCATGGGCCGGGGGATTTATCGGGAAAAAGTTCATTCAGATCGATGCCATTAATCGCCAGATCCTTCTTGGATTTAATCGGGAGAAAATTTTCAATCTGTATAACCTTATTAATAGTCAACGTTTCATTGAATAATAAATGTACCAATGTGGTGAAGTCCTCGTAATTACCTTCATGTAAATGATATACAAGCCATCGGTTCAAACCGTTTAGTTTGTAATTCAATAAGGCTTCGTATAAATTTTCAGCTTCAGATTTAATAAAATTTGAACATTTCCACTGCTTTACCCAGCTTCCGATCGAAATATCCGGTTCTATAAAATGGAGCAGTGCTAAAACTGATGCGAACGAATTTAATGGCTCTAATTTCTTGGGCATGTGATGGAGAATATGAGCATTTTCCTGTAGAATCGGCAGATGTTTTTCAATCTTGACCTTTTTAAAATAATAAAGGCCATGATTTACATAAGCTCCTGAAAAGAATTTTGACGTTTCCTGCACGACCCGTTCCATCGCTATTGAGTCAATTTCACTCACAGCTGATTTCATTGCTTTCAACGTTTGTTCTTCAATTGAGAATCCTAATTGACTTGAGAACCTCAGAGCACGCATGATGCGCAACGGATCTTCCATAAATCTGTCGTTTGCATCGCCAACTGCTCTTATAATGTTGTTTTTAATATCTGTTTTCCCATCGAAAGGGTCAACAATAGTGCCGCTCTTGTCCATTGCAATGGCATTTATGGTAAAATCCCGTCGTTTTAAGTCGTGATCAATTGATTTGACGAATGTCACTGAATCTGGATGCCGCTGATCAGAATAGTCATCGTCAACGCGAAATGTTGTCACTTCATATGATTGATGTAAATGACGGACGATAACCGTGCCGTGCTCCATACCGACTGGAATTACTTTTTCAAAAAGTTCCAAAATAACCTTCGGGGGAGCAGATGTTGCAATATCGATATCACCAATTTTTCTGTCAAGCAGTAAATCACGTACAGAACCGCCAACAAAATACGCTTGGAAACCGTATTGTTCAATTCGGTCAATAATTTCACTTGCCTGCTTAAATTCTTCCGTTATAATCACCGGCATCACCAATTTTTATTGAATTAATTTATCATACAGATCAATATATTGCTCAACAATATCCTGTGAGAAGAAGTTTTTTCGTGCATGTTTCAGAGCATCCTTGGAAAACTGTTTAAGCAGTTTTTCATTTTTAAGCAAGTTAATGGCATACGTTGCCGCTTGTGTTGTATCGCCCGGTTCTACAATATAGCCCGTCGTATTGTGCTGAATCACTTCTGGGATGCCTCCTGTGTTTGTCCCGATGCAAGGTACTTCACATGACATGGCTTCCAGCAGAACTAAGCCAAAACTCTCTTTTTCAGACATCAAAAGTTTTAAATCCGAAATGGACAGTAATTCACTTACATTTTTTTGTTTACCTAAAAATAGAACACTGTCATTGAGATCTAATTTTGAAACGAGCTGATGCATTTCCGAATACTCTGGTCCATCACCAACCAGCAGAAGCTTTGATTTTATTTTGTTATGCACGTGTTTAAATGTATGAATGACATCCTGGACACGTTTTACTTTACGAAAATTGGAAATATGGATCATGACTTTCTCATCCGGTTCGATACCATATTGAGATCGGATTGAGTTGGAAGCAACTTTTGCATATTCCGATTCATTAACAAAGTTATAAATGACCTCAATATCTTTATCGGTACCAACAACATCTCTCGTTTGTTGGACAAGGCTGTGCGAAACAGCTGTGACGGCATCAGATTTGTCAATGCCGTGGCGAATCATTTTTTTTAGGGAATGGTCAATCCCCAAAACCGTAATATCGGTTCCGTGCAAGGTTGTAACAATTTTTACCTGGTGCTGCGCAATATCCTGGGCAAGGATAGCACAAATCGCATGCGGCATCGCATAATGAACGTGCAGTATATCAAGTTCTTCCTGGTCGATCACTTCCGCCATTTTATTTGCAAGTGTCAGATCGAAGGGTGGATATTGGAATACAGGGTAATGATTAAGCTCCACCTCGTGATAATAAATGTTTGGGTGTATGCGATTCAGACGAAACGGGAGACTGGAAGTTATAAAATGTATTTCATGCCCCATTTCTGCCATCATCATACCTAATTCTGTTGCAATTATTCCCGATCCCCCCACTGTGGGATAGCATGTAATACCTATCTTCTTCATGAATCATTACCTTCCTGCTGTCTTTCTTTTAAAATAGCGCGCCAATCGAGCCCGCCAGATTTGAGTGAATGAATCATCATTTCTGCAGCCGCGGGATTGGTGGCAAGCGGGATAAGATGAACGTCGCATAACCGCATTAAAGCACTGACATCAGGTTCGTGAGGCTGTGCGGTCAGAGGATCTCTGAAAAAAATAACAGCGTCCATTTCGTTACTGGCAATTTTGGCACCTATTTGTTGATCACCGCCAAGTGGACCGGACTGGAAACGCTCCACGTTCAGCCCAGTTCCTTCAGTAATCTTCTTTCCGGTTGTCCCCGTCGCGAACAATTCATGATCTTTTAATATGTGTTTATAAGCTACAGTAAAGTTTATAATTTCCTGTTTCTTTTTATCATGTGCGATTAACGCGATATTCATCGTTTCCCCGCCTATTCAAGTAAATTTTCCAGACCGTAAATAAACTTGTCTAAATCCAACACTTTATTGACCGACAATTTTACACCTTCCATAAAGGATGCCCGGTTATAAGAATCGTGTTTTATTGTCAGGGTTTGACCAGGACCGCCAAATAACACTTCCTGATGGGCAACGAGCCCCGGGAGCCTGACACTGTGGATATGTATACCGTCTGAATCAGCCCCCCTCGCGCCTTTAAGTTTTTCTACTTCATCCGGATGACCTTGCTGTTTGCTTTGACGTGTCTCTTCCAATAAATTCGCTGTTTTAACGGCAGTCCCTGATGGCGCGTCCAACTTTTGATCATGGTGCTTTTCAATGATCTCAACATCAGGTAAATATTTTGCTGCAGTCTTGGCAAATTGCATCATAAGAACTGCTCCGACTGCAAAGTTAGGTGCGATGATACAACCAATTCCGTGCGTTTCTGATAAATCCTCCAGTGCAGCAATTTGGTCTTTGGAAAAGCCCGATGTGCCTACAACCGGTCTTATACCATACAGCAGTGCCAATTTTGTATGTTCAAATCCTGCTTCAGCTACAGTTAAATCGATTAGTACATCTGCTTCGATTTCTTGAAAGCATTTTTCCGGATCTTCAAATATTGGAACATCTAAATCAGGAAGCCCATCAATATCATTTAAAGTTTTGCCTCCGTTTTTTCGATCGATGCAAGCAACGATTTCAAAGGTTTCTTCGTCGTCCACCATCTTAACTGCTTCTGTCCCCATTTTTCCGCGGGGTCCTGCAATAATTATTCTCGTTTTCATCATAATCCTCCTGTTTCAATAGTTCTGCATTAAATGTTACGTTCTTTACTTAAAACTATTCTTTATGTGTCCAGCGGTCTTTATCGCGTGTTTCTATTTTTTGCATTGATGAATTGAATGCTTCGGAAAGGTCGATATCAAGTGAATTGGCGAAACAGCTTAAAACAAATATAATGTCACCAAGTTCTTCTTCTACCGTGTTTTCCTGTTCGGCAGGTTTTTTTGGTTTTTCACCATAATAATGATTGATTTCCCGTGCCAGTTCACCTGTTTCTTCACTGAGCCTGGCCATTAGACTCAAGGGTGAAAAGTAGCCTTCTTTGAACTGGGATATATAATTATCAACCCTTTGCTGTATCTGATTTGTATTAAAGTTCAGATGTTCTGTTCTCATATACATCGCCTCTTTAAACTATTGTAATCTCTTTTTATGTTAGCTAAAAGGCAGCGTTTTGACAAATTATTGGGCTTTTGACTTTGCTGACAAATTGTCTATAATGGAAAAAGCATATATGTGGCTAACATGGAGGGGTTTTGATGATTTTTGGGTTGAAGATAAAGAATATAATTTTGATATTAATCGGATCTGCCATTTTTTCGTTTGGGATTGTTCACTTTAATATGCAAAATAACCTTGGAGAAGGTGGTTTTACCGGAATAACCTTGCTTTTCTACTTTTTATGGGACTGGGATCCTGCAATTTCCAATATCGTGCTGAATGTGCCGGTCTTTTTTATAGGTTGGAAATATCTCGGAAGAAATACGTTTATTTACACGATTATAGGTACCCTGGCAGTATCTCTGTTTTTAGCCATTTTTCAAATTGACCCTTTCTTGCTTGATCTGCAGTCAGATATGACCCTGGCAGCACTTTTTGCCGGTGTATTTATTGGGGTTGGGCTTGGTATTATTTTCCGTTATGGTGGTACAACCGGTGGCGTGGATATAATCGCAAGACTTGTCAATAAATACGCCGGATGGAGCATGGGAAGAACCATGTTTTTATTTGACTTTGCGGTTGTTGCAACATCGATTGCAGCTTATCTTGATATGGTACAGGGGATGTATACACTATTAGCTGTCTATATCGGTGCACGCGTCATTGACTTTATACAGGAAGGCGCATATTCAGCACGTGGTGCGACGATTATTTCAAGCAATAGTGATCAAATAGCTTATTCAATTATTAATGATATGGATCGCGGTGTTACAATACTTGACGGCCGCGGAAGCTTTACCGGTGAAAAAAGGGATGTGCTGTATTGCATTGTTGGGCGGAATGAAATCGTACGATTGAAAAATTTAATAAATGAAATTGACCCGCATGCGTTTGTAGCCATGAGTTCAGTTCATGACGTCGTCGGAGAAGGATTTACATTGGATGAGAATAAAAATCCAATAGACTAAATGCTAAAAGAACTGTTATCTATGACAAAATCCATAAACTGCGAACTAACTTTAAAATTTGAGTTTGTGCGTCCTCCACCGCTCAGGAAATACACGCCGCTTTCCGCGGGCGGCTGGTGAGCCTCCTCGGGCTGTGCCCTGCGGAGTCTCACCTATGCCTATGCTCCCGCAGGAGTCGGCGTGTATTTCCTTCGCTCACAAAAATGTTTATGAAAAAGGTCCTAAGTATAACAGAAAAAGAGGGATGACAATTTTCTGTCATCCCTCTTTTTCTGTTATAACTATCTTACTCATTGCTTAAGGCGTAGAGCATGATAAAGCGGACCAGTTCAGCAACTGCAACTAAGGCAGCGGCAACATATGTCAGGGCAGCGGCGTTTAGTACTTTTTTCGTTGGCCGTTCCTCATTGTTTCGGATAACCCCGGTTGAGACCATTTGCGCCATCGCTCGATTCGAGGCATCAAATTCAACCGGCAATGTCACAAGCTGGAACAAAACAGCCGCCGAAAAGAAAATGATTCCTAATAGAAACAATCCCTGACTGAAAATCATACCTGCAATGATAAGGAAAATAGCCATATTCGACCCCGTAGCCGCGATAGGCGCTAAGGCAGATCGGAAACGCAAGAACGCATATTCTTCTGCATCCTGGATGGCGTGTCCTACCTCATGCGCTGCGATAGCAGAAGATGCCATGGAGCGACCGTGGAAATTGTCAGTTGAAAGATTGACTGTTTTCTTTTTTGGATGGTAATGGTCCGATAACATCCCTTTTGTTTCACGAACTTCAACATTATAGATGCCATTGTCATTTAGAATTTTACGAGCGACTTCAGCTCCGGTCATCCCGGATGATGTTGCCACCTTTGAATATTTTTTATACGTGTTTTTTACATTGGATTGAGCCCACAAAGGGATAATCATCAAAAGCGCAATGTATATCAAATAGCCGCCAAGACCACCTAGCATGTTCATTCCTCCATTTTATTTAAATTCAAACTGAAATTTTATCTCTTTAAGGTCAATTTTAGTCAAAAATTCGGCAATAGTCAATTATTATGAATCGTCATCTGTCTGTTTTTTTCTTTCCCCTCTATATTTTCTCCATCCGACATAAGATAATGTAATAGCAATCGACCCACCAACAATCCCTATCATCCAATAAAACGGGGCCATCGTTACATTTGCAGTCGATGTTGCAGCTATTGGAAAATACTGCTGTGCTGAGGCAGCTGCAGGTGCTGAATATGACGCACATATAATTATTCCGATGACAGCAATCAGCATTCGTTTTGTGAATTTCATGGTGATCACCTCACACTAACATCTTCAACACTAATGTATGTGCGGTATCATCAATATATAACCACCACAGTCAGCTCAATTTTTACGCCTTACTGTAAATACATAAGCTAACCCAACCGATAGGATACTTAGCCAGAATGTAAAGTATCCAACTTCATTCATGTATGCGGTGACTGAGGAATATACAGGCATTTGCTCAAACACATAGTCAATGACATCATTGTGAAGTGTCCAGATAGCAGCCAAAACAAGATGCCGAACTTTTATGGCATAAAAAGGCGTGTATAAAAGCCCCTGAACTGCCATTGCACCATGTGATATCATAAGCATGTAGCCTGTCCACCCCAATTCCCCTTCAATCACTAATGTAAGGATGTTCATAACAACTGCCCACACGCCATATTTAAATAACGTAACCACAGCAAGCGCTTCAATGTAGGGGATATTCTTATTAAATAAAAAGAATAGTAACACAATCGTAAAAAATAAGCTGGCTGTAGGGCTGTCAGGTACAAATAATAAGAATATATCGGGGGTTTGAGCCAGCTGATTTCGATACCAGTAATAACCATAAATCGTTCCAATAAAATTAATAATAAACAGCAAACCTATAACACGTTTATCCATAAGCAGATATTTTATCATTATTAAACCCTTCTTAATGACTCGTATTAAAAACACCCTTACCAAGTTTGTCTGGTAAAGGTGTTTAATGAATCAAATTTATTGCTGTTCGTTCACAGAAATAATAAACTCAGCGAGTTGGTCCAATTCTTCATCGGAACCAGTGAACTGATCTGCCGGCATTGTGCCGATACCATTCTGTGCGATATCTTTGATCTCTTCAGCAGAGCGGTCGATACCAATTAGTGATGGCCCTGCGCTTCCGCCTTGAAGATCATCTCCGTGACAGCTCATACAGTTGCTTTCGTATATGGCGTAACCTTCAGCTTCAGTATCAATATCCGCTTGTTCAGAAGGGTGAATCGGCTTGTTTGCTTCAGCACGTTCAGCCCAGTTGACACCTTCAGCTGATTCATAAGTCAGCCATATTGTAGAAATCAGTCCCAAAAGCATCATACCAACTGCTACCGGCCGTTGGTGCGGACGTCTGCCCGGCCCCTGGTCCAGAAAAGGAGCTAATAATAAGCCGCCGAATGCCAAGCCAGGAATAATGACGATGCCAAATAGTATATACGGTCCACTGGCAAAATCATACTTTAACAGTTCATATAAGAACAAGAAGTACCAGTCCGGTAAAGGTATATAACCGGCATCAGTCGGGTCTGCCATCCCTTCAAGCGGTGACGGATGTGCCAGCGTCAGACAAAGAAATCCAACTAAAAACACAGATCCTGCCAGCCATTCTTTTAACAGGAAATTGGGCCAAAACGCTTCTGTTCTGCCGGGATATTCTGAGTAATCTTTTGGTATATTCGGTTTGCGTTCAGCGGAGATTCTGGAATCTCCGACGAACTTCATTCCCTTACCCTTGTGCACAGCTTAACCTCCTCTTCATTATAGTGGTCCGGATATTCCCTGTCTGCGTATTAATATAAAGTGTACGCCCAAGAGAGCGAATAACGCAGCAGGCAGGAAGAAGACGTGGATTGCAAAGAATCTGGCCAGTGTCTGAGCACCAACAATGTCCTCATCACCTGCGAGCAATGTTTTAAGTTCTTCTCCAATTAGTGGAACATCCGCAGCAATATTCAACCCTACTTCAGTAGCAAAATACGCCTTATTATCCCAAGGAAGCAGGTACCCCGTAAAACCTAAACCTAAAATGGTGAAAAACAACAGTACACCTACCATCCAGTTAAGCTCACGTGGTTTTTTATATGCGCCTTGGAAGAACACACGCATCGTATGTAACAATAGCATTACAACTACAACACTGGCTCCCCAGTGATGCATTCCGCGGACAATTTGACCATGTGCCACTTCGGTCTGTAAATAGTAAACAGATCGCCAAGCATTTTCAATATCCGGAACGTAGTACATTGTCAGGAACATACCTGATAGTATTTGAATGACGACTACGAAAAATGTCAGGCCGCCAAAACAGTACACAAAGGCTGAAAAATGATGCGCCGGATTGACATGCTCAGGAACTTCGTGATCTGCAATATCCCGCCATATCGGCGTTATATCGACACGGTCATCTATCCAGTCATAAATTTTCTGCAGCATGACCTGTTAAGCCTCCCCTCTCGGTTGTGATTTACCCAAGAATAACATTCCGTTTTCAATTTTGTGCTCATAAACGGGCAATGGTGCTGTAGGTGGCGTTCCCTCAACGTTCACACCGTCCTTATAATACAGCCCGTCATGGCAAGGACAATAGAAGCGTTCCGGGTGGTCTTCGCTTCCTTCCCATGACACAACACAACCAAGGTGTGTGCAAATTGGGGAAAGGGCAACTATATCACCATTGTCGTCTTTGTAAACCCATGCAGTTTTACTGACAGTTGATTCATACCAGCCATCAACTTGTTCAACTTCCCAATCCACTCGCTGAGGTTCATTTGTAATATCGCCTTCAGCAAGCTGAACATTGGTAAAGTCACTTTCACCTTCGCCCTGTTGCAATACAGGATCAATCGCCATTCTTAAAGGCGAAATCATTATGCCGGCTGCCATAAATCCTCCTACACCTGTAAGTGTATAATTCAAAAATTGTCGACGGGATACTGGTTGTTTATCTTCGCTCATGATTTTCCCCCCCTCTATACGTTTTTCACGGACAAGCTTATAAAATCAGATTACTAGGACAATACCATAATAGCGCAATCTGCTGGACGGGTCAATATAAATCCTTCTGCACTTCCATGAATAATGTCAGAAGATGTCCATCGTTAGGAAGTATATCAGAATCCATCAATAAAGTGAATCTTCAATCAGTGGCGGAATGTTTTTCGCCACTGATAGTTAGATGAACCGCAGCGGTAAGTTTAACTCATTAACCCTTCCAATAAGATCTGATAAGCCCAGTAACTTCTTTAACTTGAGTTCGGACAGCTGATTGTACTTCGGAAGGTTTCATTGACTCAGTTGCAATAAAAGGCAGCCATAGGAGATTGCCTCCGAGCTTTTGTTCGATCTTTTTCCATTCTGCGTCAGAAGTAATGAAAAATACAAATGGAAATGGCTGTGTTTGGATATCGTTCACCCATGTGTCAAGCCTTTCTAACTCAACTTGTTTATCAGCTGATGCCAAATAATGATAATCCGGTGCAAGAAGCACACGACCTGTTAATTCTTTTTCGAGTTCACGATTAAATACGGACAGTAGTTCGTTTTGAAGAGCATCCTTTTCAAGATTTGACTCATTAGACAATTGAAAAGGCAACAAAGGAATAATAATCGTATCGATATATTCTTTTTCCTGTACATAATGCTGTAGATCATGCTTGACCCATTTCATAGTATACAACCAGCCCTTCTCTCTATTCTTCATAACATGAAATTTTTTACCAAATTACATGTTATCCCAATAACACAAAAAAAATCAACCTCTTACGATTCTTTAGGTTGATTTTTCTCTCTTTTATTCAATTGATATAATCTTCTTGTCAAATCAATAAACATCGGACGATCTCTTTTATCCAAAGCTTGATCAATTTGTTCTTGAAGCGACTTACTCTGCTGCTCATAAATGATTTTATCCCACAGCTGCTTTGCTGTTTCCTGATCTTTTTCAGTTATGAAGTAATCATCAGAAATAAATGGATTTTCAACGAGTACAGCAGCAAAAAAACTGTTTTGATAAGACTTGCTGAAATTTAATTGGATATACAAAGGTTCGCCTTGATTCATGCGTATATCGTGAAAAGCTTTTTCAGCATCAGTCGTTACGAGTTGTTTTTTGTAAAAACGAAATGAGACTTGGTTTGAACAATACGCTGTCATGATCACGCCTCTTGGACAGAATTTAGCTTCCCTCACAAAATGCACATTATCCAGCAGTTTGTCATGATTGAGAATATAATTAAGAATCCAGACGCTTTCCCGTTTTTTTAACTGATAATGATTCAAAAACCAGTGAATAAAACTTTTTTTGTCTTTCGCAGAAACAGGCGTTTGCATTTCTGGACGGGCCTCCTCCCGTAAAAAAGTTAACACTAGAGATTTTTTGTTTCTTTCAATCGCTGTACATATTCATCCACTTCTGTATCAAGCGGCTGTTGTTTCAAATAAAGGTCAAACACCTTGATGGCAGTATCGATCCTCCCTTCTTCGGTCAGGAAGTAACCATACTCTTTAAGAAAATCACTGTCATGATTTAAGGTATTATATGCTTGCTGGTAGTGTTTTAATGCATTTTCATACAATTCTGTTTCAGAATATGCGCGGGCCAGTTCCCATTCGTAGAGCGGATCACTGGCTCCCATTTTAGTAATTTCATTAATCAATTCAACAATACTTTCATTATTTTCCTGCTGCTTAAATAATTCAATTAAAAATAAAATGGCTTCTTTATAATCAGGGTCGAGCGTTATAGCTTCTCTGACCCAATGTTCACTTTCCTCTTCGTTACCCATTTGGTGAGCCATTGAACCAGCGAAAAAGTATAGCTCTTTGTTAAATTCATCCACTTGGATACCTTGCTTGGCTGTCTCATACGCCTTTTCAATCATTTCTTCATCCTCGTATGCTTTTGCCAACTGATAATATGCCGTGTGGTAATACATGTCCTGTTCTATCACATGTTTCCATGCCTGAATGGCAATATCGCGCCGTCCTGCATGAAGTGCAGTAAAGCCGTATTTAAACAATGTGTCAGGATCCTCGCTGTCTATATCCTGATACGTTTCAAGCGCAGTCTCGTATTCACCGGAAGCCGCATAGGCTTCTGCCATTCGGTCATTAATCGGAACATTTGCTATTTCTTTTGCATAAGGGAGTATTTTTTCATAATATGTGATCGCCTGACGATAATTGCCGGTGGAAAACAGCAGTTCTCCGAGGGCAAAATCGATTACAGGTTCATTGGGTTCCACTTGTTTAGCAGCCAGCAGCTTCTGTTCAGCCACTTCAAACAGGCCTTGTGCCTGATACAAATCTGCCAGCTGCATGAGTGCCTGAAGATAGTCAGGGTCGTCCTCTCCCACCTCATTCAGCAAATTAATCGCTTCTTCATCGTTATCTTGTTCAATATACACATCAGCCAACATTATTTTAATTTCACTTTCATTTGGAAAACGTTGGGTTAATTCGAGCAAAATATCTGTTGCTTCTGCTAAAAAGCCCCATTGTACAAACAACTCCGCAATTGTAAACTTTTCTTCATCATCCGCTTGGGGCAAATAATCTTCAAGCAGTGCAATAGCCTTATCTGATTGTTTGGATTCCATAAGGTTAACGGCTTCCATTATGGTGGTGTCCATCCTGAACATCCTTTCTGAATTTCGCACTATGCTAGTCCATTTCATCATACAGAAAACAAAATTTACATTCAAACAGAAAAGAATCTGTCTGAAAACAGATTCTTAACCATTCCCTGTTGCAGTTTTTAAATCCTGAAAAAACTCAGGATATGATATGTTAATTGATGAAATATCATCTATCACAACATCGTCCTTAGTGATTAAAGATGCTATCGCAAGCATCATAGCAATTCGATGATCATTATACGCCTCAGTCATTCCCCCGGTCAATGTTGCGCCCCCGGTTATTACCATACCGTCTTCTCTGGGCTGTACCTTTGCGCCAAGTTTGGCTAGGCCCTCAGTCGTTGCTTTAATTCGGTCGGTTTCCTTCACACGTAATTCTTCAGCATCCCGAATGATCGTCGTCCCTTCTGCCTGAGTTGCAGCTAAGGCAATAATAGGCAGTTCATCAATTAATCTGGGAATAATGTCTCCTTCGATCGTCGTTGCTTTTAACTTCTGATATGTTACTGTTATATCGCCAAGCTTTTCTCCCCCAATAGTCTGGACATTGGTAATATCAATCGATGCTCCCATTTGGACAAGGACGTCAATGATACCTGAGCGGCTGTGGTTGAGCCCTACATTCTTTAATGTTAAACGACTGTCAGGTACGATTGCTGCAGCGGTTATAAAAAAGGCTGCCGATGAAATATCCCCGGGCACTTGTACATTTGTTCCGGTTAGCGAATTTTTATTGGTAATTTGAATCGCCCCGTTTGCTTCAGTCAAATCGGCTCCAAACGCACGCAGCATGTTTTCTGAGTGATCCCGAGTAGCTGTTCTTTCAATAATTCTGGTGGTTCCCTCAGCGAATAACCCTGCAAGTAGGACTGCAGATTTAACCTGAGCGCTTTTTACAGGCAGCGTATAATCAATCCCTTTTAAACCACCGCCTCGTACTCCCATCGGCAAATATGTGCCACCAGAACGTCCGTCCAAACGCGCCCCCATTTTCTCAAGCGGCTCGACAACACGGTCCATTGGCCGTCGTGCCAACGACGAATCGCCATAAAGCGTCGTGAAAAAAGGCAGGCCCGCCAAAATACCAAGCATTAGCCGTGTTGTCGTCCCGGAATTACCGAAATAAAGTGGCTCTGGAGGTTCTTTGAAGTGTTCAGAGCCGTTGCTTTCGATTGTTATAGTACTCCCGTCCTGTATGATTGAAACACCAAATTGTTCGAACGCTTCGATTGTTCGGATACAGTCTTCTCCTGTTAAAAAGTTTGTAATACGCGTTTTTCCGTTTGCTAATGCGCCCAGCATAACAGCTCGGTGGGAAATCGATTTATCGCCAGGAACATTTAACGAACCTTTAAGGGGTGATTGTGAGGGTTTCAGCGTCACATCATTCAATTAAAATCACATCCTTTGCTTATCTATTCCTCTAATACTAAATCATAGCCATTTTGTTTCAATATATTAAAACTATCCAGTTGTTCGCTTTTTGTCGAAACACTTAATCTTAATGCACCGGTAATCCCTTCACGGATTTCAAGAATTCTTATATTTGTAATATTGATATTTTCCTGAGCAAGAATGTTTGCAACCGATGCAATAGCACCGGTTTGGTCGCGGATGTCGACATACAAATCATAGTAAGCTGGAAAAGCACCTTTTTCATTAACACCCAATCCGTCCCGATAATCTTTCGCCTGTTGCAAGTAATTCGTTAATTCAGCTCTATGATTCTCTTTAAGCATTTTTTTCAGGTCGTTCATTTCGCTGACCCAATCTTCAATCATGTGTATCATTTTTTGTTTGTTATGGTAAAAAATATCCTGCCATAATTCCGGATTACTGGAAGCAATCCGGGTTACATCACGGAAACCGCCGGCTGCCAGTTTTGGAATGTAGCTATGTGTTAAGCTCCACTTCTGAGCTTGCTGTACGAGAGCCGAAGCTATTAAATGCGGGAAATGTGAAACAACACCGGTCATTTCATCGTGTTCATTCGCTTTAAGTTTTATAATATGGCTATTGGTCACGCTAAGTATATTCTCCAGCTTATCAGCAGCCGAATCCGGACAATTTGCAGACGGTGAAAGCACATAAATGGCG
Source organism: Lentibacillus persicus (assembly GCF_900112705.1). Taxonomy (GTDB): domain Bacteria; phylum Bacillota; class Bacilli; order Bacillales; family Amphibacillaceae; genus Lentibacillus; species Lentibacillus persicus. The sequence goes on along the minus strand of NZ_FOMR01000017.1, from coordinate 14,205 downwards.
TTTTCAAAAAGGTGCCCTTTTGCAGCTGTTATCCCCTTTTTATGTGATCCAGCCATCGGGTGGCCGCCTACAAACTGTATATGTTTATTGTTAATTGAACTAGCCGCATCATGAATCGTTTGCTTGACTGAAGAAACGTCTGAGATTATAACGTCATGATTAAACTTAACCTGCTCCAATTCCTTTAAAATGTTAACTGTTTCGGTAATGTGTGTCCCTAAAAAAATGTAATCCGCTTTTTTCGCCGCTTCCCTTATATCCGAGCAGGATTCATGAATAATTTCATTCATTTCAGCAAATTCAATTGTCTTTTCTTTAATATCGTAGCCAATAATATAGTTCTCCTCAGCGCTGCGCAAACTCTTAGCTAAAGAGCCCCCAATCAGACCAAGGCCTATCACTAGAATCGTTCGTCTCACGGTGCCAATCCCTCACTTATTCGCTTGTCTAAGGTAAATAATAATTCCTGCAGCTCTTGCATATCAGTTTCCTGTCCAATCGTGACTCTAATCGTATTAGGTGCACCAAGACCTTCACCCGAACGGACGATAAACCCGTTCTTTAACAGGAATTGAAAGATTTCATCACCGCTGATTGGTGTTGAAATAAGTAAAAAGTTTGTTTGAGAATCAAAATAACCCCATCCCAGTGAATCAAGTGATTTCTCAAATGACTTTTTAATAGCCCGATTGCGCATAATGGACGATTGAAGAAATTCATCATCTTCCATAGCCAATAAGGCAGCTTCTTGAGCAATGGTAGATGTATTAAAAGGCCCCCGAACAACGTCCAGCCGCGGGATAATCGCCTGATGAGCGATACCATAGCCAATTCTTAAACCTGCCAATCCATAGGCTTTAGAAAATGTGCGCAGCACCACTAAATTGTGGTATTTTTCAATATTAGCAGAAACATTCAGTCGTTGTTCCTCCTCGACATACTCGAAATATGCCTCATCCAGGACGACAAGAACATCAGATGGGCACTTTTCCATAAATGTGAAAAAGTCATCAGGTGGAATAACTGCCCCTGTTGGATTATTAGGTGAGCAAAGCCAAACCACATTGGTGTTGTCATCAATGGCTTCAAACATTTCTGTAAGGTTATGGTAACCATTTATCGTCGGGATTTCTTTAACATCTGCTCCTTCAATAAGTGCATTATGTTTGTATTGCGGAAATGTCGGTGATGCCATAACTGTATTAACGCCAGGGTATAAATAGGCCCGACCAATTAACTGGACAATTTCATCCGTACCGTTCCCAAAAATCAGCTGATTTTCAGATATATTCAGCTTTTCTGCCAAAGCTTTCCTTAACTTTGCTGTATACCCGTCCGGATAAATATTAAGCATTGACTGGTGATTTGAAAAAAATTCAGCGACTTTGTCGGAGAAGCCGAACGGATTTTCGTTTGATGCTAATTTAACAATACGGGTTAAACCATATTCTTCTTTAACTTCTTCAATTTGTTTCCCAGGCTTGTAAGGTGTCATATCTTTCAATATCGATTTGCTTTTCAAAATGCTCAGCCCTCCTTGCTGCGTTGGTTCATTTCCACCTGAAAATCACTTATATACGTAAGCAATTGCTCGTCATTTATTTCTAAAAGTGTTGGCTGCCCGATTCCGCGAAGAAGCACTAGCTGAATTTTTTGATTCAACGTCTTCTTATCATTCTTCATTTTTGCCAGAATCATTTCCGGGTCGATGTTCGGTAACTGTAATGGATAACCGTTATTTCTAAGCCATGTGTAAATTTCTTCAAAAGGGAGTTCGGCTGAATAATTATCCTCACTTATTTTGAGTGCAAAAAGCATCCCAATGGCAACCAGTTCTCCGTGAGTCCAGGCGCCGTAGCCTAATAGTGACTCAAGGGCATGTCCCAACGTATGACCAAGATTGAGGTGCTTCCTGATACCGGCTTCCTGTTCGTCAACTTCTACAATGCCAGCTTTAATCTCAATACCTTTGGTTAAATGCTGGATAAGTTTCTGGCTGTCTAATGAATTAAGATCCATGGCGATTAAATCTTCATATAAATTTTTATCGGCGAGAAGCGCTTCTTTCAGCAATTCAGCGTATCCTGACCTAATTTCTTTTGCATTCAGTGTATAAAGCGTTTGAACATCATAAATAACTGCTGCAGGTGCATAAAAATTACCAATCATATTTTTGCCATGTTCATGGTTTATCGCCACTTTGCCACCTACACTGCTGTCATGTGCAAGGATAGTTGTCGGCATTTGAATGAAATCAATACCGCGCATATAGGTCGCTGCTGTGAAACCTGTCACATCACCTACAACGCCTCCACCCAGAGCGATAATCAATGATTTCCTGTCAAGACCGCATTCGATCGCTTTCGTGTGCAGCTGATAAAATGTATTAATGTTTTTTGACTGTTCGCCCGCAGGAATTGTATGAGAAAAAACGTTTTCCTGGGACAAACCGGCCATAACATCGGATAAGTAATAATTGGAAACTGATTCATCACTGACAATTAAAATTGATGCGTAATCTTTCGGTAAATAATCACTGGTATGGTGTCGAAGGTTCTCACCAATATAAACAGGATATGGATGTGCCGCAGCATTTACCTGTGTTTCATTCACTAAAACCACCTTATTTCTTCGCGATAATCATCGATGGCTTGTTTTAGCTTAGGAAACTGATCACTTGGAAATTGCTCGGTAATCGCTTTAGCCACTTCAAATGCCACAACGTGCTCCATCACAACCGCAGCAGCAGGCACCGCACACGAATCAGAACGTTCGATACTCGCATTGAACGGTTCTTTTGATTCAATATCCACACTTTGAAGCGGTTTGTAAAGTGTAGGGATTGGCTTCATGACACCTTTAACTATAATTGGCATACCGGTTGTCATGCCACCTTCGAAGCCGCCAAGTCGATTTGTCTTTCGGTAATAGCCATTTTTTTCGTCCCAATCAATCTCATCATGTACTTCACTGCCGTTTTTTCGTGCCGCTTCGAATCCTAGTCCGAATTCAACACCTTTAAATGCATTAATGCTGACAACACTGCCTGCTATGCGGCTGTCGAGTTTACGATCATATTGAACATACGAACCCATTCCTGCCGGCACACCTTCGACATATACTTCTGCAACGCCTCCAATTGAATCGCCATCTTTTTTTGCAGCATCAATTGCATCCATCATTTTTTGTTCAACGGTTTTATCCAATGTACGCACAGGGGATTCTTCTGACGTTTCCTGTCGTTCTTTTGAGGTTAGCGCGTGCTGGTCTTCTGCTACGATGCCTCCAATTTCTTTCACGTAGCCGGTTACTTCGATGTCAAGCTGCTTTAAAAGTGATTTAGCAACAGCCCCGGCAGCCACACGGGCAGCTGTCTCCCTGGCTGAAGAACGCTCCAGAACATTACGCATATCGCGATGACCGTATTTCAATGCCCCGTTAAGATCAGCATGGCCCGGTCTTGGTCGTGAAACCGTCCGCCTTAATTTTCTTTCAGCGCCTTCTTCAATTGGATCCTCACCCATTATATCCGCCCAATGTTTGAAATCATTATTATGTATAACAAGCGAAATGGGCGATCCGAGTGTGTAACCATGTCTGACCCCGCTTGTAATTTCAGCAGCATCCTTTTCTATCTGCATGCGTTTACCCCGCCCATGACCTTTCTGTCTGCGGCGCATTGATTGATTAATATCCTCCTGAAGAAGCGGCATGTTGGAAGGTACACCTTCCAGGATTGTTGTTAATTGTTTACCGTGTGATTCACCTGCTGTTAAATAGCGCATAAGTTATATCCTCCTTCTTTTTGCTCAATATAAGACAACATAGCTTGCTGTAAATATTGCTGAATAATTTTGTCTTACTATATCATAAATTTAAGGTTTTTTGTTAAGTTTGATAAAAATTTGAAGGACTGCGAAATGGGAGATCCCAGCCAACTAAAAAAGACCCCCGTAATAACGGGAGTCGCGCACGCTTAGTAAACCCACTCACTATCTTGTTTTGAATAGGATAAAATTTCATTATCATTAAAGAATAAATTTATTTCTTTTTGTGCACTTTCAGGGGAATCAGAACCGTGAATGATATTTTTCCCTACCGTTACGCCATAGTCTCCGCGAATTGTACCAGGAGCGGCTTCAAGCGGATTGGTTTTTCCCATCATGTTTCGAGCTGTGGCGATAACATTCTCACCTTCCCAAACCATTGCAAGTACAGGGCCGGATGTAATGAATCCAACCAGCTCACCAAAGAAAGGTTTATCTTCATGCTCACCATAATGCGTTTTGGCAAGCTCATCGGATATTTGCATTAATTTAGCGCCAACAAGTTTAAAGCCTTTACGTTCGAAACGATTTACAATTTCACCTGTTAAATTGCGTTGAACACCATCTGGTTTAACCATCAAAAATGTCTGTTCCATATTCAGCACCTCTTTTATATGTATTTATAAACACCGTTAAAATTTTAACAAATTTTTTTTGGAATAACAAACAATCTATGAACGCCGATTTCCGATATATTTGGCAATGCTTTGCAGTGTATTTTTTGCTTTAATATCCGGCAAGCTATCGAGCTCTTTTAATGCTTTTTGTAAATATTGATTACTGAGTTGATATGATAATTGGATAGCGCCGGTTTCTTTGAGTTCACCAAGCAGCGGCTGTATGTCTTCGGCAGTAACTTCCTGCGGGTCAGCAAACAAGTCTTTTAATAGTTTGTAAAAGTTCTCATTCTCCATTGCGTATAAAACCGGCAACGTCACATTTCCTTGAAGCAAGTCATTACCTGCCGGCTTCCCGAGTTCCGCTTCTGAGGATGTGAAATCGAGAATATCGTCAATGATTTGATAGGACATTCCAATATAATAGCCATAGCGGAACAGCTTTTCGCAGTGCTTTGGTGAAGCACCAGATGCGATTGCTCCAAGTTTACAGCTTGTAGCTATTAAAAGTGCTGTTTTCCGTTTAATTCGGCGCAAGTAATTACGCAGGTTCTGGTCCCAGTTAAATTTATCTCTTATTTGCTCAATCTCACCGGCTGACAGCTGAACCATTGTTTTGGAAAGAACCCGGTGTGCGGTTGGATCCGGAATCGTTGTTATATTCTCCAACGCCCTTGCAAGAATAAAGTCACCGGTATACATCGCAACACGATTTCCATATAAGTGCTTGATGGTGGGTTTGCCGCGTCGTAATGTAGCGTCATCGATTACATCATCGTGTACCAGTGACGCCATATGTATTAACTCCAGTGATACAGCGACCGTTTTAATACGGTCGATGTTAAAATCACCGAATTGGCCACTTAACAAAACAAAAACAGGGCGGATCCGTTTTCCCCCTGCCTGCAGCAATTTAGTGGAAGATTCGCGCAAAACACCATGATCAGCTTGTATGGCATCCGTTAGCGCACGCTCAATTAAATTAAGTTCTCTTTTTAAATGCCCGTATGTTTTCGTCAATTTCATGCATGTCACCTTTTATAGTCATTCTTTTGTACCCATGTGCATTGCGGCAACACCACCAGTGTACTGCTTAATGCTAACTCGTGAAAATCCTGCAGAATGAAACATTTGCTTCAAGGTTTGTTTATCCGGAAAGTTTTTAGCCGATTCGTGCAGCCAGGCATATTCTTTATAACTCTTGGCTACCATTTTACCCAAAAGCGGCATAATAAAACGGAAATATAGATAATAACCCTGGCGAAATCCGAGCATGGTTGGCTGAGAAGTCTCGAGACAGACAACTTTACCGCCGGGTTTTACCACACGGTACATCTCTTTCAGAACAGCCATGTAATCAGGGACGTTACGCAATCCGAACCCAATTGTAACATAATCGAATGAATTATTGCTGAACGGAAGTTCCATCGCATTACCTTGAATAAATGAAAGCTGGTTATATTGCAATGATTTATTTTTCTCTTCAGCAACTGACAGCATATTGTGGCTGAAGTCAAGACCGATTACATCACCGTTTTCGCCCACAGCTTCTGCAAGCGAAATTGACCAGTCACCAGTTCCGCAGCATACATCAAGTGCTTTAGCACCTTTTTCGACTTTCATACGCTTCATAACGTCCTTTCGCCATGCTTTGTGACGTTTGAAGGAAATGATGGAGTTCATGGAATCGTATTGACCGTATATTTTTTCAAAGACGCGGTGTACGCGCTCTTCTTTTGTTTGATCTTGCATATGTTACCCTTCTTCCGCTATTGAGCTGTCAATCGATGATGTTGTGCCTAAAGTTTCCCTTAAATTGGATGCTATTGATGAAAAATGTGCCGGAAGCTTTTCCAGATGCCTTTCAATCAATAGGCTTTCTTGATGGATAAAGAAATCGAGCTTATTCAAACCAGTATATTTGTCATCTAAAAGAATTTTATCGAGCCAGGGATCAAAGCCTTTATCAGCCCTTGATTGTGCCGATCGGGACTTAGCTGATGTGATCTTTCGTATCATTAACCACTCCCCGGCGATGCTGCTAATATCGGTTTCTCCGGTCTGCTGTGCTATACGGGTGATTAGAAGAGAATTCATCTTTTTAAAAATTGCCATAAATGTATCCATGGACTCAAAATTTTTATAATATAATTGCATTTTATATTCATTGATATCTGTAATTGCCCTTGCCAGAACCTGCGTCATTTCCACTTCTTCAACCTCGGCCAGCAGCCAATAATATAATCCGCTGTAATAATCACCGGCTAGAACTGATAATTGCTTTGACTTTTCCTCGGTTTCTTCGTGGAAGGCATTGGAATCCGGTACGAGATCATGCGTGTCCAGTGCTGTTTGAATTAGCATTGCTGTTACGATATAGCTTTCTTTTTTCTCTTTAGACAAATTCGTATTATTTAAGATAGCGATTAATATATATAATTTATCATTATCCAACTTAGGAACCTGTGCAAATTGATCTATATAGGTATGGCGCATGCTTTTTTGTATTATTGCTTTCAGATGACTTATCTCCATACTGGATGTCTGCAAAACAACCACCTGTATCCTTTCATCCATTCAAAAATCATATTGTTATTATAGCATATCATGTGAGTCTTCCATAATTAAAAATAAGCAGGTAATATGAAAATAAGTTTCTAAAATTATTGCTTATTCATTGCTGATTTCACCATGGCTTGTCTGGATAACCGCCTTTCCTCTTACTTTCACAGCAGATGTATGTTCCGTAAATTGTGCAATCATGACCTCATTTTTATCCAATTTCTCTGAGTGATGAAATCGTGTATCTGATCCCCTTGTCAGCCCAATGACATTCACACCATCTTCCAATGCTTTTATGACAAAAAATTCTTCCATAGCAAACACCCCCACAGCTCTGTTTCTATTACGTAATAATTAAGGTACATCGTTAAGAGCGCCTCATTCAAACTGAAAAAAAAGAGCACGCATTTACGTGCTCTTTTTCCAGCCCTATGTAAGAGCAGCTTATTTAACGCTCTCTTTAAGAGCCTTTCCTGGTTTGAATGCAGGAACTTTACTTGCAGGGATCTTAATTTCTTCCCCTGTTTGCGGGTTACGACCTTTACGCTCGGAACGCTCGCGGACTTCGAAGTTTCCGAACCCGATTAATTGTACTTTTTCACCATTTTTAAGTGAATCCATGACAGATTCAAACACTGCGTCTACAGCTTTTGTAGCGTCCTTTTTGGATAGTTCGCTTTTTTCAGCAACAGCATTGACTAAGTCTGTTTTATTCATGACATTCACCTCCTCCCGAAAAAATCAAAATCGACATTGGAACAAATCAATATATATATAAGCATTTGTTCCCAAGTTGCCTTTTTTTATACCTTCATGTCACCCAAATCATTGATGACAAGGCTTATATTAACCGACATTGGAACAAAATTCAACAATAAGTGCCTAATTTATCAGTTATTATTTCATTTTTTGCCTTTTAACTCCCATATTTTAGGTAAAACAAGGAATACACAATCCGAGGCTTGCAAAATACCTCTTCTTAGAATATACGACATTAAAAACCGATATCCTGCCTGAAGCTCGTAAAAATTCTTTTTTTGAACAAAAAAATAGCAACTATGTATAGCTGCTATAAGATAATGGCAATTAGGCCGCCTGACCCTTCGTTTATTATCCGTTCTAACGTGTCTTTGAGTTTGTAGCGCGCATTTTCCGGCATTAGTGAAATTTTTGCCTGTATACCTTCGCGAACAATCGAACTTAATGATCTGCCGAAAATATCCGATTCCCAAATCGATAAAGGGTCTTCCTCAAAATCTTGCATTAAATACCTGACTAATTCTTCACTTTGCTTTTCTGTTCCTATGATAGGCGCAAATTCTGATTCGACTTCCACTTTCACCATATGAATGGATGGAGCAATTGCCTTCAGTCTGACACCGAACCTGGAACCTTGACGAATAATTTCCGGTTCATCCAGTTCCATATCTTCCAAGGTAGGGGCTGCAATGCCATAACCTGTTTGTTTCACCATTTGAAGTGCCCCAGCCACTTGATCATACTCCCGTTTAGCATGGGCAAAATCCTGCATAAGTTCAAGCAAATGATCTTTTCCGCGTATTTCCTCACCGACAATTTCCTTCAATACCTCATCATATAAATATTCGGGAGCATGCAAGTCGATTTCTGCCACGCCGTCGCCCATTTCCATACCTGCAAGGTTTGCCTGATCAATATAATCAAAGTCTGTAAAATTGCCTATAATTTGATCAACATCCCGGAGCCGCCTAATGTTTTTGACTGTCGATTGAATTGCTTCCTGATAGTTTCTTTGCAGCCAGTGAGTATCGTTGAGAACCATCACCCAGCTCGGAAGATTAACATTCACTTCCAATACAGGAAATTCATACAGTGCTTCACGCATAACATTATAGACGTCGTGTTCGGTCATCGTTTCCACATTCATTGCCAGTACTGGAATATCGTACTTTTCGGACAGATTCTGCCGCAACATTTCCGCTTCCTGACTTGTTGGCCGCGCCGAGTTAACAACCATTATAAAAGGCTTTCCGACTTCTTTCATTTCTTCAACGATTTTCTCTTCAGGTTCCTCATAATCCGTCCGGGTTATTTCGCCAAAACTGCCATCAGTTGTTACAACGACACCAATTGTAGAATGTTCCTGGATAACTTTTCGTGTGCCGATTTCTGCTGCATCATGAAAAGGTATTGGATCCTCATACCATGGTGTATTAATCATTCTAGGCCCGTTTTCGTCTTCAAAACCTTTTGCCCCTTCAACTGCATAACCTACACAATCTACCAGCCGAACGTTTACATCAAGTCCTTCATCAACATGAATCGATACAGCCTGATTTGGAATGAATTTTGGCTCAGTCGTCATGATGGTTTTTCCAGCTGCGCTTTGTGGTAATTCATCATGCGCTCTGGCGTACTCGCTATCATCGGCAATGTTTGGCAAGACACCCAATTCCATGAAATGTTTTATAAAAGTTGACTTTCCAGTTCGGACAGCCCCTACGATTCCAAGATAAATATCTCCATTCGTCCGTTTCGAAATATCTTTGAAAATATCAACTCTCTCCAAGCGATCCCCTCCCGATCTCCTTTTCCATAAATCATAAAAAGTCTGCGAATAATTGACATTACAAGTCTATGATGTTGTCCTATCAAAATATGACTTAATAAGGTCTAAAAAACTTCAGCAATTTTTCTTGAAGCGATTAACGCCTTTTAACACATTCATATAAACGCTGCGAAGCGAATAACAATATGAAAATTTCTCTTCCAATAGGCTTATATAAATAAATCCCTTGCAACAAAATATATGCTGCAAGAGATTTATTATGCTTATGAATTTTCAAGATTGAATACAGGTTCTCCATCCTGGAGGGTATATGGCAACGAATATGCCGGTACAAAAGGCGTGTTTTCAGCTAATATATAACGGATATCATCGCCTTTCTCCATACCGTGATTATAATCTTTTAATGCCCGGGTTAAATCAATTCGGTAGTCAACATACAATTTACCATCTGTATCCATTACAATCGGCAAGTTTTCTTTAGAGTATGGACTTACGACAGATGGCTTGGACTCCAGACCCAATTCTTTGTAATCAATTTCATAAACCCCGTTTGCAATTTCTTCACCAAAAGGCGGGTAGAGATTTTCATTCCTGTAAATGTTAAGCTGGACCGATACTTCCCTGATTGCATCAGAGATACGAAGGTCAATCAGTTTTACTTGTGGATTCTCTTCGGGATTAATGATGACATATTGATATATGCCACCGTTCTGGTAAGCTGTTCCAGGGGTTTCTGACAATATGTTTTCTTCCTTTAACAGCTGAAAGTCAATTAAATATTTCCGGAAAATCGGTGTGTCACTGGACTTAGTCTTTATTGGAAGCAATCCTTGCGTTTTTTCCTGATACTGATCGATGGCGCTTTGAATTTCTTCCACCTGATTTTCATTTGGTTCCTGATTTTTTGATAATTCGTCTTCCGGATAAAGGCAGCCGCTTAACAAAAACAGCATCAGCAAAACACAAAGAAGCCGGAGATATGTATAATTTTTCATCCTATGCCTCCTATGCGGTCGGACCGCTGAAAACAATATATAATATAATAACCGCTCCGATTATCAATGATAAATATGCGAGTACGGTAACAATCCCAGATAAAAACCCCTTTAATTTGTATCTGCTAAGCAATATCAGTCCCATTGCTAATATTAAAAGCCCCATGCCAGCGAAGGAGATCCACATATTCAGCATGCTTTCAGACATTTCATCCACTCCCATTTCAAACATACACAACGCATTATAACATATCGGATGAAGCATAGACACAACTGGCAACTTCCATCGACAGCGCAGCATTAAGAAGGATGATTTGTTTTCATAAAAAAACCCGGAATGAAGGGGGCTGGCTCCATTCCGGCATGACTAAATAACACCCGCCGCAACTCCATCCATGAATGCTTGTGCGATTTATAATATGCGAGAACGCAGCACAATGCATCCTCACTTGCCCAGTAATCGCTATTTTTTAAACATCTTGTTCAATGTTTGCATATCCATTGGCATGTTATTCTTTGTAATAGCCTCGACAATTTTATCTTCTTTTTCTTTAGAAATAGGTTTGTCAGCTAGTTTGGCTAACCGCTTCACAAGATCTCTGACTGTTTTTTCGTCTGAAAAATTAGCTTGTTTGACGGAATCAGCAACTTTTTGAATGTCGTTTGGGCTAATATTTGAATTCTGTTTAACTTTATCAAAAAGTTTGTTTTCTAAATTACTCACATACTCGCCTCCTTGCATCGTAAATTCAATATATACTATGCAATAAAGGCGGTTTAGTGTTATTGAGGAAACTTAGCGCTCAAAAAAGCTGATATGTCGTCCATTTCTTCTCGCTTGTCCCGGCGCATCAACTGTTCCACTACCTCTTTAGGTGTTTTCTCATTAAACAGTATTTGATATAAACCCTCCGTTATAGGCATTTCAATTTGTTGTTCCTTTGCAAACTGATGGGCGGCTTTGGTCGTTCGGACACCTTCAACAACCATGCCCATTTGTTCCAAGACTTCATCAAGTTTATAGCCTTTTCCCAGCATGTTCCCTGCCCGCCAGTTACGGCTGTGCGGGCTGGTGCACGTCACAATCAAATCCCCTACCCCAGGGAGCCCAAGGAAAGTTAAAGGGCTTGCTCCAAGTGACGCTCCCAGGCGGGTTATTTCGGCCAACCCTCTTGTAATGAGTGCCGATTTTGCATTGTCGCCATACCCCAAACCATCAGAGATACCAGCTCCCAGGGCAATTATATTTTTCAACGCTCCACCTAATTCAATGCCTACCATATCAGTGCTCGTATAAACACGAAATGATTTATTAATGAACAGGTCCTGGGCAAATTCAGCGTTACTGCCTGTGACAGAAGAAACTGTCACAGTTGTAGGCTGGCGTTTGCCGACTTCTTCAGCATGGCTCGGCCCTGACAAGACAGTGATATCTTCATAATTATATTGATTCATTTCTTCACAGATAACTTGAGAAACCCGTTTTAAAGACCCTGGCTCGATTCCTTTTGAAGCATGAATAATGACAGGTTTATGCTTAAGAATTTTATTAAGCTGCTTACAAACGTCACGAATCGCTTTGGTAGGTGTGACCATGATGACTGCGGATACGTCATCAACTGCCTTCTCTAACTCATAGAAAGATTTAATTTGTTCAGGAATATCTGCATCAAGATATTTTTCGTTTCTGTAAGTGGCGTTTATTTCATCCGCCTGTTCTTTTCGATGGGTCCACAATCGGACGTCATGTCCATTATCAGCCAGCACAATACTCAACGCAGTACCCCAACTGCCGGCACCTAATACGGCTACTTTGCTCATGAATAATCCTCCTCCTATTGACGTTTTCTTGCAAAAATCTTAATCGGCGTTCCTATAAACCCGAACGCATCTCTAATTCGATTTTCCAAAAATCGACTGTAAGAAAAATGCATTAGATCAGGGTCATTAACAAATACAACAAAACTCGGCGGTTTGACCGCCACCTGTGTTGCATATAAAACTTTCAGCCGTTTGCCTTTCAGTGTCGGCGTCGGATTCATTGCTAATGCGTCCATGATGACATCATTCAATACATTGGTTGGAACCCGCTTCGTATGGTTTTCACTGGCAGTTTTGATTGCTGGTATTAACGTATGCATTCGTTTCTTTGTTTTAGCTGAGAGAAATACAATCGGCGCGTAATCCAAATATTGAAATTGCTTGCGAACCTTATCCTCGAATTCTTTCATTGTTTTTTCGTTTGCGTCAACAGTGTCCCATTTATTAACGACAATAATAATACCCCGTCCTGCATCATGCGCATACCCGGCAATTTTTTTATCTTGTTCACGTATACCAGTCTCGGCATCAAGTAGCACTAATACGACATCTGAACGTTCGATTGCTTTCAAGGCGCGCAGCACGCTGTATTTTTCTGTTGCTTCATACACTTTTCCACGTTTTCGCATCCCCGCTGTGTCAATAATGACAAATTCTTGATCATCTTTGTTCAAGTGAGTATCTATTGCGTCTCTTGTCGTACCTTCCTGTTCACTAACAATGACCCGCTCTTCATTTAATAAACTATTCACAAGCGATGATTTTCCAACGTTTGGTCTTCCAATTAAACTGAAATAAATGGTATCTTCGTCCGGGTCTTGATCATCCATTTCCGGAAAATACCCAACAACGGTATCCAGCAAGTCTCCAAGTCCCAGACCGTGTGCCCCGGAGATTGGATGTGGTTCTCCAAATCCCAGGGCATAATATTCGTAAATATGGTCGCGCATTTCAGGATTGTCAATTTTGTTTATTCCAATAACAACTGGCTTGTTGGATTTGTATAAGATTTTTGCAACTTCTTCATCGGCGGCTGTAATGCCTTCCCGCCCATTAAGCAAAAATACAATAACATCTGATTCGTTTATCGCTACTTCTGCTTGTTGGCGCATTTGCACAAGCAATGGTTCATCACTCAATTCAATGCCGCCAGTATCAATGACGTTAAAAGTTGTCGTCAGCCATTCAGCTTCAGCATAAATCCGGTCACGTGTTACCCCGGGTGTGTCTTCTACAATCGAAATTCGTTCCCCGACAAGCCGATTAAAAATAGTTGATTTTCCAACATTTGGCCTGCCGACAATCGCTACAACAGATTTCCTCATGAAAGGAACATCCTTTCTGCATGTCTTGATTTAAATTAAAAATACGTTGTTTCAACTTTTACTAATTCTAGCAAAAGAACTGCATAACCACAATTATTATTGTGTCCTCTTTCCTCACCGAGTAAGCCGTTATTTTTTAATTTGGCTGTTTGGCATAGCTATTTGTTATCTGCTCCGTACCAGATGTAAAATGCGAACTAGTGAAAATTCTTCCTTCTGTTTTTCGTTAAGTTTTAAAACCGCTCCGGCAATATACTTCGCTTTCCATGGGCACGGCCTCGGGCCAACACGATGTTGGTCACAAAGGCGTTGGCTATTGACGTGGCGTTCTTAGCCTTTGAACCTTACTCCTTTTCAAGGTGTCTTCGGACACGTGCGCATCCATAGGAGTCTGCGTATATTGCCTGCGCTAAAAAGTGCTTACTGTAGTTTTGTCTGTTTAACGAGTAATGCAACGTTATTTAAACACTCACGTAAGCAGCTGGAATATGCGAGACTCCTGTGGGACAG
>NZ_FOMR01000016.1 GCF_900112705.1 Lentibacillus persicus | reverse complement strand
ACCTTGCCAACCTCAAGCATTAAGGAACGAGTATAATAACCGTTTCGATAATCCCGGGAGCCTGTCCCGCGCTCGTAAGGCTTATTATTTAAGTATTCATCACGCTCCTTTTCCATGTACTCGTTTAGAATCAATACGATGGTTGATTTGGTAACTGCTTCGATATTGGAATTCATAATGGAATCTTTTAATTTATCCATATTTAGGGTAAACTGGATTTGGGTCATTTTAATCCCTCCTACTTTTTTTCTCGGTTGAAAACATTGTAACATGGGGGATTAATTTGACCCTTTTTTTGATTCCTTTTTACACAATTATATGGACTTTATCCAGAACGAGCGAGAGCGGCACCGAAACGAGCGGGAAGCGTACCGAACCGAGCGAGGACGGCGCCAAAACAAGTGACAAGCGTGTCAGAACGAGCGGGAGCGACACCGAAACGAGCAACAAGCATGCCAACTCGAGCGAAAGCGCCTTGGACTCGCGCGAGAAACGCCCCGAACTCAAGCGCAATCACCCAAAATAAAATGCTTGCAGAGAAGAGCGCCCCTCTGCAAGCATACCGCATAATCTATTTAACATGTTTCTCTTTATACGCTTTTGCATACTGATCTGCTGCATAGACAGCGTCGGCCACATCATCAGCGGTTACATCAAATGCTTGATGGATGGTTTCACCTTCAGTGGTTGCTGCTTCAGCGACCTTCATGATATCTTCTCTTGATGCGTCTTTTAAGTGAATATCTTCTAATGTGACCGGCAGGCCAAGGCTTGTATAAAGCTCAATATAGCGTTCGATTTCTTTCTTATCATGATGTTCCAAGGCAAGCTGGACGAGTGTGCCAAATGCGACTTTTTCGCCGTGTGTCATGTGGTGAATGTCACCTTTCAGTGCTGTGAAACCATTATGAATCGCGTGAGCTGCGCCTAGTCCGCCGCTTTCAAAGCCTAAGCCGCTGAGTAGTGTGTTGGCTTCCACAACGGCTTCGAGTGCCGATGTAACCGATTTGGCTTGGACGGATTCATATGCGAGATTAGCATATTGGAAAAGCGTTTCTTCGCATTTTTCAGCGATCGCTTGTCCAGCAATGGTTGTGCTGCCGCCAGCCATTGTGTCGCCGCCTGCCTGAATGACGCTACGGGCTTCAACCCATGTGGCAAGCGCATCAGCAATGCCGGAAGCAAGGAAACGTGGGGGCGCGCCTGCAACGATTTTTGTGTCAATAACAACCAAATCAGGGTTCTTTTTATAGAAACGATAGCCTTCAAATACACCGTCATCGGAATATACAACAGAAAGCGCGCTTGTCGGAGCGTCAGTTGATGCCGTTGTTGGAATGATGACAGTGGTGCCATTTACTTCATCAGAGACTGCTTTTGCTGTATCGAGCGTTTTACCGCCGCCGACACCGATAACGACAGATGCCTCAGCTTTATTGGCGATATCTGCAATCCGGTTAATTTCAGTTTCGGAAGCTTCACCATTGAAAACAACTTCTTCCGCTTTAAGGTTTTCTTGTTTCAGTTTATCGACAACATCATTTCCGGCGATATCCCATACTGTTTCGTCTGCTATAACGACAGTGTTTTCGCCTAAATCTTTAACATAGTCACCAATGTTCTGAATCGCGTCTTTACCTTGCACATATTTGGCAGGGCTGATAAAAATACGTTCACTCATGATGTCACACTCCTTTACCATAATTACTCCACTTGTTATTTTCCCAAGTTTGAGGAGAATATAACACCACATTAGGTTCCTAATTCCAACTAGTCATTCACCATTTCCTCATTATTTTTAATCATATCCTGCACGATGCGGGTTGAATCGAATTCACGCTTGCCGCTGATTAAATCAAGGTAAAATTTATGTGTGGCCAATGTTCGTTCGATGCTTTGTGAGTTTTTAAAGTGGATCATTTTAGGCTTAATAATTTCATAGATCGTTTTTCCAATCTCAATGACAAACGGATTGTTTGTGGCTTCCAACACGGCATAATGAAACTCGAGGTCAATTTCCACAAGTTGTGCCGGGCTTAATTCGGTGGTCATTCTGTCGATTTGTGACTGGTAGACGTTCTCGATGGCATGAATGTCTTTATCGTCTTTAGTAATGATCATGTTCATCAGGAGTACTTCAAAATGCTGCCTGAATTGGATTAACGCTTCCATGTCATTACTGTGCAAGATGAGGCTGAAGATTAAAGGGTTTAACGAAAAGTGGGACAAATTATTTGTGATATACATCCCCTCACCGCGCTTGATTTGTATGACACCGATCGCTTCGAGAATTTTTACAGCCTCTCTTACCGGCGTTCGGCTGACACCTATTTGCTCCATTAATTCTTTTTCTGTCGGCAGTTTATCACCGGGTCTCAAGTTTCCGTTCAATAGATTGTCTTTAATGATTTTGACAATTTCAGAGGAGATCGTTCCCTCTAAGTTGATTTTTTCAATTGATAAATCCATAGGCATTATCACCATCCATGTTGGCAAAATTTTCAGCAATTTTCTATTTACATTATGTTCTGAATTTGATAAAGTATATAACCATACTACATATTACGTCATACATCATACGTACGATCTAATCGACTGTAAATTTAATATACTATTAATTTTCTGATTTGCAAAGCCCCAGTAAACACAAAAACATTATCTAATCAATCGTGTAAGCGGTAACAAAGGGTTTGGATTAATTTCGAAAGGAGGCAGTTCCGTGGATTGAAATTCGTGACGCTAAAAAGCGAATGATGCGGCAGCTGTATTGCTCGTAACAATTGATATATAGGAGGGGAAAGAAGGATGAAAGATACTTATTTTAATGATGACTGGCGGTTTAAGGTAGCCAATCGTGAAGCAATAGTGGGCTGTATTCTAGCTGCTATCAATATTTTATGGTGGTTTGGTTTTGCTTATGGACTCGGTTCGAAGCCGCCTGAAGAATATACGTATGTCTTAGGGTTCCCGGCTTGGTTTTTCTGGAGTTGTATCGTCGGGTATCTTGTGATGGTGGTGTTGGTGTTTATCGTCGTCAAATTTGTTCTGAAAGAAGTTCCGTTAAACGATGACGTTGAAGACGAAGAGGAGGAGTCGGCATGAATTGGGGTGTGGTGTTACCACTGTTAGTTTTTTTATTGGTTGTTTTTATGGTAGGTATCTGGTCAAACCGGAAAATGGCTGCGTCCAAATCGTTTCTCAGTGATTATTTCCTGGGCAGCCGTGAATTTGGCGGACTGGTTCTGGCGATGACAATGGTTGCGACCTATGGCAGTGCTTCAAGCTTTCTGGGAGGTCCGGGTGCTGCGTATTCGATCGGGTTCGGCTGGGTGCTGCTTGCGATGACACAAGTGGCAACCGGTTACTTTGTGCTTCTGGTGCTGGGTAAGAAATTTGCCATTGTAGCCAGACGGTATAAAGCTGTTACGCTGATTGATTTCTTGAAAGAACGTTATAAAAGTACACCCGTTGTGCTTCTTTCGGCATTAAGTATCATCATCTTTCTATTTTCAGCGATGGCTGCGCAGTGGGTAGGCGGTGCGTATCTGATTCAATCCCTGACAGGCTTGTCCTACACGGCGGCGCTGTTTATTTTCACATTATCCGTCTTAATTTATGTAATTATCGGGGGTTTTCGTGCGGTTGCCATGACCGATACGATTCAAGGTATTGTCATGTTTATCGGGACATTCGTGCTGCTAGTTGCAGTCATTATGGCTGGCGGGGGTTTATCGAGCATATTTTCTGAACTTGTTGCCGAAAATCCAAATTTTGTCACACCATTTGGTCAGGACGGCCAACTTTCAGCTGCCTACATATCGTCTTACTGGATTCTTGTCGGGGTCGGTGTGATTGCATTGCCTCAGGTTACCGTCAGGGCGATGTCCTATAAAAGTGCAAAAGCGATGCACCGGGCGATTATGATCGGGACAGTTGTTGTCGGTTTTATCATGCTCAATATGCATTTAATCGGCGTTTTTGCACGGCCGGTTCTCCCTGGGATCGAAGTGGCGGATCAGGTGATTCCGCTGATTGCTCTGGATGTGCTGCCGTCATGGCTGGCGGGAATTGTGCTGGCAGCGCCTTTGGCTGCTATGATGTCGACCGTTGACTCACTACTCTTGCTTGTCAGTTCATCCGTCGTTAAAGATGTTTATATCAACTATTTTAAACCTGAAGCATCCTTCAATCACGTTAAAAAGGTAAGTATGGGTGTGACAGCTGTCATTGGAATTGTGGCATTCCTGTTATCAATCAACCCGCCGGAATTGCTTATATTCCTGAACCTGTTTGCGTTTGGCGGCTTGGAAGCTGCGTTTATTTGGCCGATTGTACTGGGATTATATTGGAAGAAAGCGAATAAATCGGGAGCAATTGCCTCAATGATTACCGGTATCGTGTCTTATGTAGCGATACATTTCTACAACCAAGCATATGGCGATCTCTTTGGTGTTCATACCGTCACCGTGCCCGTGTTCTTGTCATTGCTGGCTTTTGTGCTATTCAGTCTTCTATTAAGAGAGCCGGCATACGAATTTCCTAAATCAACAATGAAAAAAGAAGCCTAAGGAGTGGACAGATCATGACGACAATTAAAACAGACCGATTAAAACGAGATTATGAACGGGCGGTCGCTTTAACACAGCAGCTTGTCCGAATACCGAGCGTCTATCGGCCGGAAGACCCGAAAGGCAATGAGGAAGAAGTCGCCAGTTTTACGGCAGATTATTTACGCGACCTGGGCATTGATGTCTATGTTGAGGAAGTTGAGCCAGGCAGGCCGAACGTAATCGGTGTGATAGATTCCGGTAAACCGGGCAAAACGCTTATCTTTGAAGGGCATACCGATGTTGTGACAGAGGGGGATCGCGAAAGCTGGAACTATGACCCGTTTGGGGCGGAGATCGTCGATGGGCGCATGTATGGAAGAGGAACAAATGATACAAAAGGCAATCTCGCATGTATGATCACGGCAGCTCAATCGATTATTGAGGATAAAGAGGCGTTCACCGGTAAAATCATTTTATGTATTCCTGTTGATGAAGAACGCATGATGATTGGCATTAAGCATTTCATTGAGCAAGGCTGGGCAGATAATGTGGATGGCGCCATCATTTGTGAGCCTGAAGAGAACCAGATTTGTGTTGCACAGCGCGGTGCTCTAAGAATTCAAATAACGGTAAATGGCAAAATGGCTCATGGCGCCATTTCCTGGAGCGGGATTAATCCGAATTGGCGCCTGGCTAAAATTATTACGGCATTGGAAGCATTGGAAAAAGAAGAACAGGAAATTCACGGGGAACATCCTTATTTAAAGTGGCCGAGCATTACGCCAACGATTGTTAAAGCACCCGTCACAGGGGATGCTCAGATTAATGTCATTCCGGAAAAAGCGATGACAGCATTGGACATTCGAACGATTCCTTCACAGGACCATGATGTTTTGATCGAAAAAATTGAAACGATCTTTAACACGTTAAAGAAAGAAGATAAACACTTTGATGTTGACTATGACGTCATTGAAAACAGACCGGCAACCGAAACTGACCGGAACGAGCCAGTCGTTGGCGCTGTCCATGCCGCCGTGAAACAAACGCTGAATATAGAACCTGAATACAACGGCGTTCCGGGTGCAACAGACGGCACGTTTCTCCATCTTCATGGGGTGCCGATTGTAACCATTGGAGCGGGTGACCGAGAAGTGCCGCATCATATTAATGAATATGTGGATATCAAGGAATTAGGTGAGACGACCGAAATCTACCGTCAGGCGGCTTTAAACTTTTTAAATGAGGAAGGTAACAACAATGGCGAGTAAAATTGCAATTATCCCGGGTGACGGGATCGGACCAGAAGTGATGAAACAAGCTTTAAAGGTACTGGAAGCGTTGAAATCCGATTATACGCTTGACGTGGATTATGATGTTTTTGACTGGAGCAGTGATTATTATTTAAAGCATGGCCGCATGCTGCCGGAAGACGGTCTTGAAAAACTGAAAAACTATGATGCTATCTTATTCGGTGCCATTGGTGATAGCCGGGTACCTGATGATGTCACGGTATGGGAATTGATTATGCCGATTCGAAAGACATTTGAGCAGTATGTCAATTTCCGGCCGGTTAAACAGCTCAAAGGGATCACGAGCCCTTTGGCCGATTCACACAGCGGAGAAATTGATTTTGTGATTTTGCGTGAGAATTCTGAAGGTGAGTATTCGAATTCAGGTGGTTTAATGTTTCACGGCCAGGAAAAAGAAATGGCCATTCAAAATTCTATCTTCACAAAGGCGGGAATAAAGAATATTGCCGAATTCGCTTTTGAATACGCCCGTAAGCATCATTACAGCAAAGTCACGAGTGCAACAAAATCCAATGCGATTACCCATACAATGAAATTCTGGGATAAAGAAGTTGGGAAAATAGCTGAATCCCACAGGGACATCGACTATGAAAAAGTATACGTGGACGCTTTAGCAGCTAAATTTGTCCAGCAGCCTGAAGAATTCCAAGTCGTATTAGCTTCAAATTTGTTCGGTGATATTCTATCCGATTTAGGTTCCGCAGTTGCAGGCGGACTGGGGATCTCGCCGTCAGCGAATATCAATCCAAGCGGTGAGTACCCATCGATGTTCGAACCCGTCCATGGATCCGCGCCTGATATAGCAGGTCAAGGACGTGCTAATCCGATCGCGCAAGTATGGTCGCTCGCTCTGCTGCTTGAACATATTGGAAGAAACGATTTACATGATCATATTCTAAAGGCGATTGAAAAACTTTTATTAGACAAGACCCAAGTGACGAACGATATTGGCGGATCTGCCAGTACCGAAGAAGCCGGGGATGCGTTAGTAAAAATTTTGCGTGAAAGCAAGGTGGAACTGACATGACATTTGGAAATAAAACCATTGTCGTTGCCGGAGCCGGCGGCGGAATGGGTAAAGCAATTGTGGAAACGCTTCTCAATGAGAATGCCAATGTGGTCGGATGTGACTTGAATATCGCGTCGCTTGAGGCTCTCGAAGCTAATGACCAATTTTTAGGAGTAGAAGGGAACCTGCTTGATGAAGAAACAGTACGAACTGTTTTCAAACAAGGCAAAGCGACGTTTGGCAGAATTGACGGGCTTGTTAATGCAGCCGGCGTGGCACAAAACTCAACCCCGATTGAACAAGTGGAGTTGAAAGAATGGTATAAAATTATCGATATTAACATGACGATGACATTTTTGACCTGCAGAGAAGCGGCCGTCTATATGAAGGAACAAGGAAGCGGTGCGATTGTTAACATTGGCTCGGTTTCAGTAACCAGACCAAGGCCCGGCCTGCAGTCATATGTTGCATCAAAAGGTGCGGTTGAATCATTTACAAAAGCATTGGCTTTGGAACTGGCAGATGACAGGATTAATGTCAATATTCTGCACCCCGGACCGAGCGACACGAACATGCTTGGCCAATTTGCGCAGGAAGGTGCTGATGTTGAAAAAATGAAAGCGACGGTGTTCAAAGACAGTGTGCCGCTCGGCCGGCTTATAAAACCTGAGGATATCGCCCGTTCTGTTAAATTTTTATTATCCGAAGACGCCGGTATGGTAACCGGAAGCGTCTTTCATGTCGACGGCGGTAGGAACATTTGATGTTGGAGGAGGCGGTTTGATGGAATCTTTAAAAATGTATATTAACGGAAATTGGGAAGACAGTCACGACAAAGAAACGATTAATGTTAATAATCCGTCCACCGGAGAAGTCATGACGACTATACCGCGGGGAACAAAAGATGATGTCGATAGAGCGGTTAAGGTTGCCAAAGATACGTTTGGCAGTGCGGAATGGCGCCGTGTCAAACCCTTTGAGCGGGGAAGAATCCTGTTTGATGTAGCAGCTCAAATTAAAGAAGATCGTGATGAGCTGGCGAGACTTGAATCGATGGATGTCGGCAAACCGTTGACGCAAGGGTATGCCGATATCGATGCAGCCATCCGTTATTTCGAATTTTACGGCGGTGCAGCCGATAAAGTAATGGGGGACACGATACCAATTGAGGATGGTCTGATTGATTATGTTATCCGCGAGCCTATCGGTGTGACTGCTCACATCGTACCGTGGAATTATCCGATTCAAATATTATCGCGGAGCGTAGCCGCAGCGATTGCAATGGGTAATACCGTTGTTGTAAAAAGTGCTGAAGATACCCCTTTAACAGCCGTGAAAATAGCGGAATTCTTTGACCGGACAAGCTTGCCAAAAGGAGTTTTTAACCATGTGACGGGTTACGGGTATGAAGCAGGGGCAGCATTATCATCACACCCCCTGATTAACCATTTGACGTTTACAGGGTCGGTCGGAACTGGGACAGCTGTCGCCCATGCCGCCACCTCGAATGTCGTACCTGTAACGCTTGAACTTGGTGGCAAATCGCCTAACATCGTATTTTCGGATTGTGATATTGATAAAGCGGTCGAGGGTGTTGTAAAAGCGATTATCCAAAATGCCGGCCAGACGTGTTCCGCCGGTTCAAGATTAGTGATTGAAGAATCGTTTAAGGAAACGTTTTTGGAAAAGTTGATCGATCGATTTAAAAGCTTATCGGTGGGTCCTGCTTTGGATGATTATGACCTTGGCCCAATTTTAAATCAAAAACAGTTTGACCGGATTATGGAATTTATTTCCTCAGCTGAACAAGAAGGCACAGTCGTTAGTGGCGGCAAACGTGTGAAATATGATCAATACGAGAATGCGTGTTATCTGGAGCCGACAGTTATTGACAACCTGTCGCCTGACAGCGAGGCTGCACAAGAAGAAATTTTCGGGCCGGTTCTATCGGTGTTTACCTTCAAAGACGAGGACGAAGCGATTGAGATCGCCAACAGCACTGATTACGGTCTCGTCACAGGCATTTGGACGAGAGATATCAACAAGGCCCATTTATTAATGAGCCGAATCGATTCCGGCCAAGTGTTCATAAACAATTATGGTGCCGGTGGCGGGATCCAAATGCCGTTCGGCGGTTATAAGAAGAGCGGTTTCGGCCGCGAAAAAGGCTGGATTGCTTTATATAATTACACACAAGTGAAGAATGTGGCGATTAAGTTTGATTAGGTCAGTCGATTGCACTTCAAGGTTGGAAAGGTGAACAGAAATCAAATTAAATTTATAAAAACTGTCTTAAATTTTTTAACTATAATTTAGGACAGTTTTTTAATGGCACTAAAGATAGCTTTACTGATAAGAGGGTTGTTTAGTGGTGATTTAACAGTTCGAAAATGGTCTGGAGATTAAATTAATTGAAACTGTGCATGAAAATACATAATTAATAATTGTTAACAGAATGTCAAAATTATATCTATGATTCTGAACAATTTGTCTAATGCCACAAAAGAATATAACATTCATACTTATATGTAAACGGATACAATTTGAACGAGAGGATGATTAGAGATAAAACAACAAAAAGTGCTTATAAACGGCGAACGCTTAAAAGAACAATTGGATAATTTTGCTGATTTTGGTCGTACGGGTAATAATGGAGTAACGCGCTTAGCGCTAACAGAAGAGGATAAACAAGCAAGAGATCATTTCCAAAAATATTGTGAGGAATTAGGAATGGTAGTAAAGATAGATGATTTAGGTAATATATATGCCATTTTAGAAGGGGTAGAAAATGAAAAACCCCCGGTTGTAATTGGCTCACATTTGGATTCAGTGAAAAAGGGAGGTCGTTTTGACGGGGTCTTAGGTGTGTTAGCAGGTTTGGAAGTCGTTCATACAATGGTTGATTATGGTATCAAACCTCAGATTCCAGTGATGGTCGTGAATTTCACAAATGAAGAAGGTGCAAGGTTTGAACCTTCAATGATGGCCTCAGGAATCCTTTCTGGGAAGTTTGATAAATCTAAAATGATGAATAAAACTGATTCTAGAGGCGTTACATTTGCAAAGGCATTGAATTCCATTGGGTATGTAGGAGAGGAAAAAAACCGATTAAAAGAAGCTAAAGCATTTATAGAAATGCATGTGGAACAAGGTCCTGTTCTTGAAGAGGAATCTTTAAGTATAGGTGTCGTGGAAGGTGTCATGGGAATGGTTTGTTATGACATTGAAGTGACAGGTGAATCCAATCATGCTGGTACAACACCTATGCACTCAAGAAAAGATGCACTATTTGTGACAAATAACTTAATCACTAAAATTCGAGAAAAACTCAATAACTTGGATTCCAGCCTTGTTTATACAATTGGGAGAATGAATGTGCAACCGAACATACACACGGTGATTCCAAACAATGTTTCTTTCACCCTTGAGGCAAGACATCAAGATACAAGAATAATTCAACAGGTGGAGGGAATTATCAAAGAACTTCCTGGATCTATAAATAATGAAGGTTGTAAAGTGGAAACCACCAAGTTATGGGATAGAAATACAGTATGGTTTGATGAAAAAGTAGTTGAATCATTGGAAAAGTCAACTGCTCCATTAAACTATCCATATAAACGAATGGTAAGCGGAGCCGGACATGACGCCCAGTTTGTTGCAAGCTATATACCCACAGGAATGATTTTTGTTCCAAGTGTGAATGGCAAGAGTCATTCTGAAGATGAGTTGACCACGTGGGAAGATTGTGAAAAAGGTGCAAATGTAATGTTGGAGACAGTTCTATTATTAAGTCACTGAGCAGGATCAATAAAAGAAGTTATTTTTTGATTTGAAAACGCTTCATTTAAGTTAAAACAGCATTTCGTATTTACACCAATATGTGAGAAAGGAGATAATCCATGAGTAATAAAAAAAGTAAGATGTTTTTTCACGTAGCAGTCATCTTCGGTTTGATTATGTTGGAAACCCCAATTGTACTAATGGCCAACAATATCGAGCCAGTGATTTTTGGCATGCCTTTTTTAGTTTTTTGGGTGTTATTTTGGTGGTTTTTTTGCACCATTATTTTCTTAATAGCTTATATGAAAAAATGGGGAAAAAAGAATTCTATTAGATAGTTTTATTACTTAATGGGAGGTTCACTTATGTCAGCCGGAGTATTTATTATCTTTCTGTTTTTATTTATACCATTGGTAGTTGGTTTTATAGCAGCTGCTAAATCAAACAAGTCAAGCAGTGATTTTTTTATCCAAGGAAGAAATATGGGCTCTGTGGCTGCTTTCTTTACTGTTGCAGCCACATGGTGGAGTTCATTTGCTTTTTTAGGTTCAAATGCTTCATTTTATACGGAAGGACCAGTATATTTAACCGCCTTTGCATGGAATATTCTTTTTGGGTACCTGTACTACATAGTAGGAAAAAGAGTATGGTATCTGGGGAAAAAATTTGATTATGTGACGCCTTCTGATTTTATGGGGGATTTTTACGATAATGAAAAAGTTCGAATTATTGTCGGGGCAGTTGTCACCATTTTTACAATCCCTTATTTGCAGATTCAATTAACTGGTGGCGCTTATCTAATAGAAGTAGCCTCGGGAGGGGTCATTCCTTTTTGGCTGGCAGCATTTCTATTTTACGCAGTTATAATTGTATACGTTTGGGTGGGTGGTATTAGAGCGATAGCCTGGACGGATATTATATATGGCGCAATTTTGTTCTTTGGTTTACTTTTGAGTGGTGTTTATATATCTAACGTAGTAGGGGGCCCCATTTCCATGTTTAGTGAGATGCAACGTTTGCACCCAGAGTTCTTGACGTTGCCTGGACCAGATGGTGCAGCTGGGTTCTCATCATGGATTTCTTTATGTATTGTTACTGCACTTGGTGCTCTTATGGGACCTCAACTTTGGTTGCGTATGTATGCAGTTAAGGATGGTAATTTATTTAATTTGATGCCCTTCTTAATAGCGCTTGTAGCTGTTACTTATTTAGGTTCTGTTTTAATAAGTTGGACTGGTGTTTTGGAAATGCCTGGAATTGAAAATGCGGATCAAGTTTTACCGGTTATGGTTACCGAATACATGCCATTAGCCCTGGGAGCATTAATTTTAGCTGGAGGAGCAGCTGCAGCAATGTCAACATCCAATAGTCAAATTCATGCAGTTTCAACTGTTATTACAAAGGATTTTTACCAAAGATATAATAATCCTAAAGCTTCAGACAAAAAATTAACAAAAGTTTCGAGGTACGCCATCCTTATCTTCTCTATAATTGCTTACTTTATGGCAATATTTGTTCCTGGTGTTCTTGTTACGATAGGGCTAGTTGCTTTTGGGGGGACAGCACAGCTAATTGTCCCGACAATAGGCGCTCTTTTTTGGAGTAGATCTAATGCAAATGGCGCAATCTCAGGTTTAGTTGGCGGCGTTGGTATAACGGTAATCTTGACTTTTATACCTGGTTTGAATAGCCCGTTGGGTCTGGATCCTGCGATGTGGGGACTTGCGCTTAATATGATACTGTTTGTAGCAGTCAGTTTAGTTACTGCCCCAAGAAATGAAAAAGTGATTGAAAAATTTGACTCAGCCTTAAAATCGTTTAAAAATCAGGAAGAAGGAACGCTGGAAGCAAATGAAGAAAAGGCTCTATAAAAACTTCGTGTGCGAATATTCGAAAGAGGTCAGCTTCCAATGTCAAGAACAATGGAAAGCAAACGAATAAATAACACTGATTAAAAAACTGACTAAACAAAAATCGAACCTTTGCCACCTTGGTTGAAATCTATACTACAAATCGGGGAGAGAGTTTAATGTCGGAAGAAAAAACGCTTTTAGATTTTATGGAAAAACATACTGATCAATTTTTGAAGATGTTAAAAGAAGTCGTAACTTTAGAATCGCCCACTGAAGGCAGTAAGGAAGATTTAAGAAAATGCAGGAATTATTTTGAAAAAATTTTTTCTGAGATAGACTTTGAATGCAGTGTTGTACCAAGTAATGACAGTCGTTATGGGGACCATCTTCTAATGGAATTGGGGGAAGGTGATGAACAGGTCCTTTTTGTGGGTCACTATGATACTGTGTATGAAAAAGGTGCATTTGGGAACCTGTGGGACCAAGAAGGTGCGAAGGTGTGGGGGCCCGGTGCACTTGATATGAAGGGTGGAGATGTGCAGGTTTATATGGTTGCAAAAGCACTGAAGGAACTTAGGCTGTTACCTGAAAATAAAAAAATAGTATTCTTTTTATCCTCGGATGAAGAGGCTGGCAGCCCTTCATCGAACATGCATTATAAGGATCTAGCCAAAAAAAGCAAAGCTTCTTTTGTAATGGAGCCCACTTTTGGAAACTATTCTGGACTTTTGACAAATGGACGCTATGCTCGAGGGAACTATACATTTGTTGCAGAAGGGAAGCCAGCGCATTCCGGTCAGGAACCAGAAGCAGCTGATAGTAGTTTAACAGAACTGGCAAAGCAGGCTATTTACCTGGAAAGCCTTAGTGATTTGGATAAGGGTGTAACAATCGCTTGTACTAGCTTAAATAGCGGGAATGCCGGCTGGCCCACTGTACCAGGTGTTGGAGAACTTACAATAGATGCCAGATTTTCGTCAGGCGATATCGCAAAAAAGTACGATCTACTTCTTCAAAATCTAAAGCCATATAACTCTGAGGTAAAAATAACAACTAAGGGAGGAATAGAAAAACCCCCTTTTGATGAAAAAGATCCCGTACATAAATCCCTATATGAGAAAGCCAAAAAGGTTGGGAAAAAGTTTGATTTGGAGATGGAAGGTTTTGTAGGAAGAGCTGGTACTGATGGCAATTTCACTGCGTCTGTTGGCTGTCCAACTCTGGATGGTATGGGAATGAGTGGAGATTTCGCGCACCAGCCAGGAAAGGAATATATTAACACGGACGATATTGCCGTTAGAGGTGCTTTTGTAGCACGTATGGTACTTGAGGTTTTAAGAAATGAGTAATAAATTTTCGATAGGTTGTTGTTCTACAAAAGTTTTATCATTACAAAAAATATGTTTACTGAGTCCGTCAATGACCAGATGAGCTTAATTGTAAAGAATAACCAAACACCTTAAAGCAGGTGCTTGGCAGGTGTTTGGTTATTCAAACCGCTTTATTCTTTGGGGTAAACATTTTGTGTTAAATGGTATGCCTTTATTGCTAGCTCTGTCGCCAGCCGGTTGCCAGGTTCGAGGTAATCTTTTCCCAATAGTTCTTCTATTTTTTCAAGGCGGTGGTAAAGTGTTTGCCGTACAATGAATAAGCGGTTTGCTGTTTCTTTCTTTGATTCATTAAATGTTAAATAGGTTTCTAGTGTTGTTAGCAAATCCGTGTTCATTTCTGCATCATGCCTGAGCAGTGGACCGATATAATCATCAATATATGATTCGAGTAATTGGTTGTCCTGGAGCTGAAAAAGCAAGCGGTAAACGCCGATATGTTCGTAAAGCGAATCCTCTAAATCGTAATAATCATTTAAATAGAGAACTTCATTTGCTTCCTTGTAAGCGCGCATAAATTTGGAAAGGTCTTGATGTCTGCCGCTGACGCCTATATTTTGAGGATTAATGTTCGGTATTTGTTTGCATTCGGAGGTAATCTCAGTGAACTTAGCCGCTGCTGATTTATCTTGTTTTTCATTAAAAAAACTGATGACGGCTATTTCGTTCTTTTTCACAGAGATCGCCGGATAGAAACCATAACGTTCAAATAATGATCGAATTGACATTGACTGCTGTACTTTCAGTTCATCCCATCCCTCATTCGTATTGGTTGCTGATGCGTGATTATTTTGACAAATAAAGACTCTGAAGTTCAACTGTTTCCTGGACGATGGCAAGATCGTTTTTAACTCATCAGGATTATATGGTTTTCCAAGCAGCAAATTTTGGACTAATTCATCTTCAACATTGAGTTTTCGTTCTTCAATGGTCCGGTTTCTTAATAGAATTTGTGCAATTGCCATGGCTGCCCTGTCCAGTAAGGTAAATAAATATTCATCCGGTGATGTTTCTGTAACTTGAAGACATAAATAACCCCAATTTTGACCGACAACATTTACCGGGGTCAGGGCAAATGTTTGATGGGCCACTTCCACCGTATTGTCGTAAAGCGTGCCAATAGGATAATTTTGAACATATGAGGCGAGTGACTCAATAAACGTTTTACTTTCAGGCGGGTAATAATAAGCTTTGCCCTCATCTGTAATGAATAATGCGTGCGATTTAAATTGGCCGTTCAACTTTTGCAGGATTTTTAGAATGCCATTGGGTGCAAGCGACAGTTCGTTAAATTCTTTGGTCAGGTCACTAATCTCATGGAGCATTTGGTGGTGCTGATTGATGATATGTGTATGTAACTTTTGGGTGATTTCAACAAATTTGACAACGGTTTCAAATGCTATAACAGGAAAGTGATGATCATCCGCAAATTGCTTGATTTCTTTCGGAAGCATTGTGAAATGAGGTCCAATTTCAATGCAGATGCCTGCAACGTCTTTATCGATTAACCTTTTATACGTCTCTAATGAAGAATCCAGATTGAGACCTGTTCCTGTTGTGAGAACAAGTTCGCCGCCGTTGAGCAGGGTGTCAAAATTATCCGTTTCGATAATATGGGTCCATTTAATCGTTTTGTTTAAACCCTTTTCACCGGCTATAACGCGAGCACTTTTAAAGGAATTAGTGGTAAGCGCATCATTAATGGTTAAGTTATAATTGCTCATTACCTTGCCCTCCAAACTGTTAAACTAAAAGAAGGTTTATTTAACATATTGTAAAATGATAATTTTTCGAACACTAAGTATAATGCTAATTATAAAGGAAATGTAATCGCTGTCAATTGTTTAAAATTCATAACAAGGAGTGATTGCAGTTTGTTGGGCAATGAAAAATGGTCACTTGGACATTGTGTAAAAATTTATGAATGAACAGCTGTTTATTACTTTCAGTTAGGAAAGGAGCGTCTAAATGAGTACTTTAAAAAAGGATTCACAGGCACTTGTGGCAAAGGATCAGCAAAATATATGGCATCATATGTCCAAAGATGATGCTAAGAAGGAGCCAATGATTGCAACGAAAGCGGAAGGCTCATGGATTACCGATCATAAGGGTGATAAATACCTTGATGGCTTGTCGGGACTGTGGTGTGTGAACGTCGGGTACGGGCGTGAGGAATTGGCACAAGCAGCCTATAACCAAATGAAAGAGATGGCATATACATCCATGGCTCAAAGTCACTTGCCTGCTATTCAACTCGCTGAAAAACTGAACGACATGCTCGATGATGAGTATATGATTTTTTATTCTAATAGTGGTTCTGATGCCAACGAAGTCGCGTTTAAAATGGCTCGGCAATATCATCAGCAAAACGGCGAGTCATCCCGGTATAAATTTATCTCCCGATACCGGGCGTATCATGGCGGATCACTGGGTGCGCTGGCTGCTACCGGGCAAGCACTCCGTAAATATAAATATGAACCGCTGACTTCAGGTTTTCTACATGTTGCTCCGCCGGATAATTACCGTAAACCCGAAGGCATGTCGGTTAAAGAATATAACCTGCAACGCGCACAGGAAATTGAAGAAAAAATCATTTGGGAACAGAAAGAAACCATTGCAGGCATTATTATGGAGCCGGTCATCACGGGCGGGGGCGTGTTAATCCCGGACCCGGCGTATGTCGAAAAAGTCGACGAAATTTGCAAGCGCTATGGCGTGTTGTTAATCATTGATGAAGTCATCTGCGGATTTGGCAGGACCGGCAGAACATTTGGCCACATGCATTATGATATTAAGCCTGATATTGTCACGATGGCAAAAGGGCTGACAAGTGCGTATTTGCCTTTGTCTGTCACGGCTGTTCGCAAGGATATCTATGAAGCTTTTAGCGGGACTGAGGATAACCACCATTTTCGTCATGTAAATACGTTCGGCGGAAACCCTGCATCGTGTGCTGTCGCGCTCAAAAACATCGAAATAATGGAGAAGGAAAATTTAACACAGCGTGCTGCGGTATTGGGTGAAAGATTACGAGACGAATTAAAAGAATTGGAAAACCATCCATATGTAGGGGATATTCGGAACCAGGGATTTGTAATGGGAATTGAAATGGTGGAAAACAAAGAAACAAAAGAACCAGCAACTGACCAGCGGGTAAGCAAAATTATGTCTGAATGTAAAGCAAATGGTTTAATCATCGGGCGTAATGGCGATACGGTAGCAGGCTATAACAATATACTGGCACTGTGCCCGCCGTTGGCATCGACCGATGAAGATCTCGAATTCATCGTCTCTGTTATAAAAAAAGTGTTTAACCAAAATCAATGAAATTAAAATCAACACTTATAAGGAATTAATTCAGGAGGTTTTATAATGGCACAATCACAAACTGACGTAAAAGCACTTCAAAATTATATCGGCGGTAAATGGGTTGAATCAGGCAGTGACAAAACTGAAGCTGTTATCAACCCGGCTACCGGTGAAACGATAGCGGAAGTTCCGATATCGAGGCAGGAAGATGTCGATCATGCGGTCAGTGTTGCTCAGGAAGCATTTCAGGAGTGGAAAGAGACCGCTGTTCCAAAACGTGCGCGTATTTTATTCAAGTACCAGCAGCTGCTGGTGGAGCATTGGGATGAACTGGCTGAACTCATCACAATTGAAAACGGAAAAAATTTAAAAGAAGCAAAAGGCGAAGTTCAGCGCGGAATTGAAAACGTGGAATTTGCGGCAGGCGCACCGAATTTAATGATGGGCGACCAGCTGTCATCGATTGCTTCAGGTCTCGAGTCAGGCATGTATCGTTACCCGATCGGTGTTATCGGTGGCATCACACCATTTAACTTTCCGATGATGGTACCGTGCTGGATGTTTCCGATGGCAATTGCGACAGGCAACACGTTTGTTATGAAGCCGTCTGAGCGGACGCCGATGCTGGCAAATCGTCTGGCAGAACTGCTCACAGAAGCAGGTCTTCCTGATGGTGTGTTCAATATCGTTCATGGGGCACACGATGTCGTTAACGGTTTACTCGACCATAAAAAGGTAAAAGCAATTTCATTTGTCGGGTCCCAGCCGGTTGCTGAGTATGTGTACAAACGTGCGACAGACAACCTGAAACGTGTGCAGGCGTTGGCTGGTGCGAAAAACCATTCGATTGTCTTGAATGATGCCAATATTGATAATGCATCCACGCAAGTACTGAACGCTGCGTTTGGATCTGCGGGTGAGCGGTGCATGGCAGCGTCGGTTGTCGCTGTTGAAGAATCGGTCGCAGATGAGCTTATTGATCAGCTTGTACAAAAAGCCAACGACGTCAAGATAGGTAACGGGCTTGATGATGATGTTTTCCTGGGACCGGTTATCCGTGAACAGCATAAAGACCGTACGTTAAATTATATTAAAACGGGTGAAGAAGAAGGCGCGAAACTCGTTCGTGACGGGCGTGATGAAGGCCGTGCGCAGGAAAAAGGCTATTTCGTCGGCCCGACCATTTTTGATAACGTGACGACTGACATGACGATTTGGCAGGACGAGATTTTTGCCCCTGTGTTATCGATTGTACGGGTAAAAAACCTTGATGAAGCAGTTGACGTAACGAACGAATCGCCATTCGCAAACGGTGCATGCATTTTCACGCGCGATGGTGGCAGTGTGCGTCAGTTCAGGGAAACAATCGATGCAGGGATGCTCGGTGTTAACATTGGTGTTCCGGCTCCGATGGCGTTCTTCCCATTCTCAGGCTGGAAGGATTCCTTCTATGGTGACTTGCATGCCAATGGTAAAGACAGTGTTGAGTTTTATACACGCAAGAAAGTTATTACGACACGTTGGGTATAATCGTGTAAAAGTGATGGAGTGCAGGGCTGTAATGGCGCTGCACTCTTTTTGTGATTCATGCATAAATATTCTTCCCCCAACTCAACTTAATTATTGCAAAACTCTATAATTTGTGGAAAAATCAGAACTATATACATTATTTTGGGGGAGTGAACGCTTATGAAAATACTTGTTACAGAACTAATGTGGGAAGATGGGATTGAAGAGTTAAAGCGTCTTGGATATACGGTTGATTACGATATGGAATTGGGGAGGAAACGGGAAGAACTGCTCAAACTGCTGCCGGATTATGATGCACTGATTGTTCGTAATGAAACCCGCGTTGATACGGAATTCCTTGACGCGGCAAAACATACGCGCGTCATTGGCCGGCTCGGGGTAGGGCTGGATAATATTGATCTTCAAGCTGCAAAAGAACGCAACATACCCGTGATTGCTGCTAAAAACGCAAATGCCACGTCAGTCGCTGAATACGTTATGGCAGCGATGCTCGATGCGTCCCGTCCGCTTTCAGACGCTGATGCGGACGTACGGCAGGGCAACTGGGACCGCAAGTTCTTCACGGGGTATGAATTGAATAAGCGGACTCTTGGACTCGTTGGAATGGGTGAGATTTCACACCGTGTAGCAAACCGGGCACGGGCTTTTGGTATGGATGTTGTAGGCTATGACCCATTTGTTGCTCCGTTCGATCATATTCTGGCGGAAACGGGTGTCAGACCGGCAGACACGCTGGATGAGCTTCTGGAGCAATCGGATTTTGTCTCGGTCCATGTGCCGTTGACAAACGCGACGAAACATATGATTAATAAGGATAAATTTTCACTGATGAAAAAGCATGCTTACGTTATTAATTCGGCCCGGGGTGGTATTGTCCATGAGGAGGATTTGATTGATGCTGTCCGGTCGGAGGAAATCGCCGGTGCTTACCTCGACGTTTTGGAAAAGGAGCCGGTGCAGAAGGATTCACCGCTTGCGCAGATTGAATCAATCAGACTTTCACCGCACATCGCCGGACTGACGATTGAAGCGCAATCCCGCACCGCCATGCTCATCGCCCAAGAAGTTCACAACGTAGTGAACGGCGAAAAATCAATCTGTGCCGTAGTGTGATTTTCGGGGGACAGGTGTCTGACACTGTCCCCCTCACTTTATAGCCTTCGCGTTCGAGTATATGGCAATGTTGTACATAGTTTTGTGGAGGACTGTTCAAAACCGGACGCCGATGCACTTTTTGTATAAGGAAGATGCGTAAATTCCGTCTTCGAAACTTATATACCAAACTAAAAAACGCCCTTCCCTCAGAAAGGCGTTCTCCAGCAATTACTCTTCAATTAAGTCATTCTCCACTAAAAATTCACGTGCGACTTCATCAACACTTCTTTCCTCGATGTCTACTTCATAGTTCATGGCGCGCATGGTTTCGCTTGTTAGCAAGTCATCAAGGGGTGCAAAGATCTCTTCAATTTCTGGATATTTTTCATACGTTTCGGTTGTCATAGCAGCTGCTGCATTGTATGACGGGAAAAATGTCTGATCATCTTCCAGGTTAATAAATCCGAACGCATCGATACGGCCGTCTGTTGCAAATCCGACTGCTACATCCACTTCTTCATCACGGAGGGCATTGTAGGTCAACCCGGTTTCCATTTCATTTACATTTCCATCTGAAAATTCAAAACCATAGTGTTCCTCAACACCTGGGAGGCCATCTGGACGGTTGTAGAATTCTGCATTCGTTGCGATCGACAGTTCATCAGGGTTGTTATTTATATAGTCTGCAAGATCACTGATGGTGCTGATACCCAGCTCATTTGCATGGTCTTCACGCATCATTAAGGTATACGTATTATCGACCTCATTTAGGTTGGTCCAGACGATATCATTTTCAGACTGGTCAATTTCATTCAATGCGTCAAATGCTTTCTGCGGGTCAGTAATTGGCTCTTCATCAAGATAAGTGACCAGTGCTGTACCAACATAATCCCACGTCAAATCGACTTGTTGATTATTCAGTGCTTGTCTAAGTGCAGTACTTCCAAGATCAGTCGTTTCTTCGATATCAAACCCTTCTTCTTCCAGAAGCAGGGTGGATATTTTAGCAAATAAGTATTGTTCCGTGAAAGTTTTTGAACCAATCGTGATCTGTTTATCACCGTCATCACTGCCACTACAAGCACTTATTATGAGCATAAATATAATCGATAAAATCAGTAAACTCACTTTCTTCATGAACTATTTCCTCCTCGTGTACATTTAAAATGCTACTGTTTTTATTCTGGTTTTTATGTCTGCTTATGAAAGCGATTTTCATTAACTGACTGCTTGTCTAGCCAGGCGAAGGCCTTTAGGAACGAGAACAAACTGCATCCCTCTGAATAAGTAATCAACTGCTATCGCAAGCATTGATACCGGAACGGCACCAGAGATTAAATATGCGTTGTCAAACAATTGAATTCCCGTGAAAATCCATACGCCGAATCCGCCGCCACCAATAAGATAAGCGAGTGCAGCGGTGCCAATATTCATAACCAGGGCTGTACGAACACCGGCGATAATGGAATAGGCTGCATTGGGAAGCTCAATCCGCCAGAGGATCTGTGTATTCGTCAGGCCCATACCGCGTGCCGCATCTTTTTTATCCTCGTCTACGGAGTTGATGCCTGCAATAGTGTTTTGCAGAATGGGAAGAACCGAGTAAGCAAACAGAGCGACGAGTGCTGCTTCCATACCGATGCCCATAAAGCCCATCACCAATGCAAGTATCGCAAGGCTTGGGATGGTTTGACCCAGGTTTGCAATATTGACAGCAAAGAATTCCACTTTACGAAATCGGGGTCTTGTAAGGAAAATCCCCAGCGGAATAGACGTCAAAATAGCCAGAGATCCTGATATCAATACAAGAATCAGATGCTCTCCCAACAAATTAAAAAATGCTCCAGGTTCTTCAAAAATGGGCAAAAACATGTCATTTGAAAAAGCCCAGCTGAAAAAAACGATAAGACCAACCCAAAAAATTATCTTGACAATAAGGCTGATTAATTTATTCCTATTCATGCTGTAATGACACTCCATCGTTTTTCTCTCTGACTTCAACCTGGAGGAATTTCTCTATGTGGTCGAGTGTCAAACTTCCTTTTTTGTTTCCATGAGAATCCTCGACAACCAGATGATCAGCTTCCTGATTCAACAGCATAGAGAGAATAATTCGAAGGGATGTGTTTTCTTTTATGGTCTTTATACGGGCGGAATCATCGTGTGGACTCAGTCCAACTGTTTGTTCAAGATCCTTTACGGAATAGAGGCTGGTACTCTTCAACACGCGGTCCTGGCCGACAAATTCGGATACAAAGTCATTTTTGGGGTGATTCAGTATTTCGGCAGGACGGTCATATTGCATGATTTGTCCGTCACGGAGAAGTGCGATTTTATCTCCCATTTTGACAGCCTCATCGATGTCGTGGCTGACAAACAAAATCGTCTTATTTACTTCTTTTTGTATCTGCAGGAACTCTTCTTGCAGACGGTTACGTATAATCGGGTCAAGCGCACCGAAAGGTTCATCCATCAGCATGACAGGCGGATCTGCCGCAAGTGCACGCGCAACCCCAATCCGTTGTTGCTGTCCGCCTGACAGTTCATGCGGATAACGTTTACGAAATTCATCTGGATGGAGTCCGATCAATTCCATCAGGTGATTGAACCGGTCCTGTCGTTTTTTTCGATCCCAACCTAATAAATCCGGAACAATCATGACATTTTTTTCAATGGACATATTCGGAAACAGCCCATTACTTTGGATGACATAACCAATTTTTCGGCGCATTTCAATTTTATTCAATTCTTTAAGGCTTTTACCGTTAAGAATTATTTCACCATCCGTGATGTCTTCCAATTGGTTAACCATGCGGAGCAAAGTGGTTTTTCCGCACCCGGATGGACCGACCAGAATGACAAATTCACCATCCTGGACATCAAAACTAACATTATCGACAGCTTTTACGCTGCCATTATATATTTTTGAAACATCATTAAACTGTATCATCTGCTCACCTTTTCTAACCCCCTTTAGGCGTAAATTTCTTTTGTATATACTTTAGAACTAAATCGGCGATAATAGCCAAAATTGAAACTACGATTGCTCCAACAAGAACCATCGTGTTGTTGGATCTGGATATACCCTGGTTAATTAATGAACCGAGGCCCCCTGCGCCTATATAAGCGGCAATAGCCCCAATACCAATATTTAAAATTGTTGCTGTACGGACTCCGGCCATAATGAGCGGCATGGCATTAGGAATTTCTACTTTCCAGAGTCTTTGGACAGTAGTCATGCCTATCCCTTGTGCGGCATCCCGAATATTGGGATCCACGTCTTTAATTCCGGTATATGTATTTCGGATAATGGGTAGTTGGGAATAGAGTATAAGCGCTATTAAAGCGGGCAGGAATCCGATGCCCTGACCAATGATGGATAGAATTGGAATCATGATGCCAAACAAGGCGATACTTGGAATGGTCATGATAATGGACGTTATTTGCAGGACAGTACTGGCTAATTCATCATTGGTTGTTAAATAGATTCCAAGTGGAACACCAATGAGAATCGAGATAATAATTGCAAGTCCCACCAATTGAATGTGCTCAAGCGTGTAGTCAAAAATTTGCTCAGAGTTATTTGTGAAGTAGTTTAAGAAATCGGTAATTGTTAACACCTCCAATATTTAAGCCCTAGCTGAAAACTCTTAGGTGGGAAGGAAATGAGTCAACTTTTTAATTCTATCAATATTACCTTAAAGGCACAAAAGCGAATTAACTATCTAAAATCAAGAAAAGTCAAGATAAGCTAAGATATAATGCGATTTAGCGGAGAATTTTGCATATTTCGAAATAAAACACGTAAATATTGAAAAATATAGCGACTTTTGTCTGAAATCTATGAATTAATTGATTTCATGCAAAATCTCATCTATACTGTACAAATGTTCTTATAAGGCATGGTGTCTTTGAGAAGCATCTTAAAAACGAATACAACTAGAGGTGACCAATTGTAATGAGTGGAATATTTGCTATGACAGGCTCAATAGCTGATGGAGAAGTGAGAGAAGTACTGAAATCAATGCATCATCGGGGCCCGGATGAAGGAGACGAAATAATATTAGATTCCTTTCACCTGGCTCATCAACGTCTGTCAATTGTAGGTGTGAATAAAGGAAAACAGCCCATTGCCAACGCGGATAACACTAAATGGATTGTGGCTGATGGGGAAATCTATAATTATTTGGATCTGAAAAAACAAATTTCGGATAAAACAATATTTTTGACTGAATCAGATGCTGAGGTGCCACTGAAACTTTATGAACAGCAAGGATCGAAAGCAGTTAAGCACTTGGACGGCATGTTCGCTTTTGTGATTGTCGATACGGAGAATGATACATTTTTGGCTGCCAGAGATAC
This sequence comes from Lentibacillus persicus, assembly GCF_900112705.1. GTDB lineage: Bacteria > Bacillota > Bacilli > Bacillales > Amphibacillaceae > Lentibacillus > Lentibacillus persicus. The sequence goes on along the minus strand of NZ_FOMR01000016.1, from coordinate 28,515 downwards.
GCTTGGGAGTAAGCCACTTTATTATGGTGAAAATGACGCTGGGAATATGATTTTTGCGTCTGAGCTAAAGGCGTTATATAAAGTAACTGAAGACGTGAATGAATTTCCGTCGGGGAGTTATTACACGCCTGAGGAAGGCTTTGTCATGTACAGAGAGATCCAGCAACCTGATAGCCTTGAGATTTTTTCCGAAAGTGAATTGCCGCAAATGATGGATGGTATCCGTCACCATCTTGAAAGTGCTGTTCAGAAACACCTGACGGCAGATGTTGAAGTAGGTGTGCTGTTGAGTGGCGGTTTAGACAGCAGCTTGATTGCCTTGCTTGCTCAGGAAAACCGGAAGAGAAAAGAACCATTAAAATCATTTTGCGTCGGCAGTGCGGATAGCGAAGATGTGAAGCGTGCCCGTCAAGTGGCCAAAGAAATTGGCAGTGTGCATGAGGAGTATATATTTGATGAAAAAGACATGATTGATCACTTACCAGAAGTTATCTATCATTTGGAGTCATTTGATTCCTCACTTGTCCGCAGTGCTATTCCAAGCTATTTCGTCTCTAGGCTGGCTGCTGAACATGGCGTGAAAGTAATTCTTTCAGGGGAAGGCGCTGATGAGCTGTTTTCGGGTTATCAGTACCTCAAAGGAATAAATAATACAGAGAAACTGAATCAGGAATTAGTACGGATCATCAATACCATGCATAACATAAACTTGCAGCGGGGTGATCGGATGAGCATGGCCCATTCGGTTGAGCTGCGTGTGCCGTTTCTTGATTTGGAGTTCATTGAGTATGCGCTCAAAATTCCGGCCGAACTGAAATTAAATGCTGCTCAAATCGAAAAGTGGATTTTGAGAAAAGCATATGATGGCCGGTTGTCCGATAATATTATCTGGCGTGATAAGGCAGAGTTCTCCGAGGGAAGCGGGGCACTGGATATATTGGAGAGTTATGCAGAAGGTAAGTTTAGTGATGGCGAACTGAACCGGGCCAACGCAGAGAATGAATGGGTTCGCTCCAAACAGGAACTGCTTTATTACAATATATTTAAAAAATACTTCCCGCAACAATCAGTGCTTGCTACTGTTGGCCATTGGGCAACGGTTTGATCGAAAAATAATGAGGTTGGGACATAACTTATTTATCAGATATAAAAGACGAACGATAATCAAGGTTAGCGGAGGAAATATGCGTAGACTCCTGCGGGAAGAGAGGCATAGGTGAGACAAGGAAGTGCCTTGGCACAAAGCAAGACTTCATCGAGTATGCTTCGACCTGCGAGGAGTGCTGCATCACAGAAAAACTTGCAACACGACGAGCACGAGTTGGCTCACCAGCCGCCCGCGGAAAGCGAAGCATATTTCCGGAGCGGTGTATCCCGCTCCCTTTCCTAATATAATCGTTCGTCTTTTCTTTTACTTTTAAAACTTTTGTCCCAACCTCATTTATTAATTCGTGAAAAAGAAGAAACGAGATATGATATTAAGTCTTTAAATCAGCTTTCTTTCCGATAGAACAATGCCGTCTTCATCAGCATAGGCAAAATTTCCAGGCGTCCACGATACTTCTCCAAAATCAAGCGTGATATCTTTTTCACCTTCGCCTTTTTTGTTGCTTTTTATAGGGTTTGTTCCGAGGGCAAGAACCCCGACGTCCATTTGGGCGATATTTGCAGTGTCCCGGATGCAGCCGTATATAATGACGCCCGCAAGATTACGATCCTTGATAATGCCGGCAAGACGGTCGCCCATTAAAGCACAATTTCTCGAGGCGTGACCATCCACAACAAGAATATGGCCTTCCGGGATTGTCTCAAGTGATTCTTTTACAAGCACATTATCCTCCAGCACTCTAACAGTCGAAATCGGACCGGCGAATGCTTTTTTTCTTCCATAGAACGTAAACGGTTGTTTGCAGATAGATAGTTCATTTGAGTAGTCGTCACATAGGTCTGTCGTTTTGATACGCATTGTTTTTCATCCTTTTTAATGAAATAGTTAGGTTGCTTTTTTCAAACTTATCCGACATGTCAACGACTGTCAAGGTTTAACACAATCGAGTGCTGGTCCGTCAGAAGACAGCAGGATTCATTTCGGAAAACAGGAGCGGCAACCAACCTCATCACTCCCGCTTATTGGGGTCGATTACGCGCATAGGACGCATCATGTCATAATCTTCGTGTTCGAGAATATGGCAATGCCATACATAGTCGCCGGTAAACGGCCCGAACTTTGCAATGACACGTGTGATTTCGCCCGCTGGGGCCGCCACGGTATCCTTCCAGCCCTTTTCATTTGATAGTGGCGGTTTTGCCGGGCCTGTAAATACAATTCGCCCGTCTTTATTATAGCGGTCAAGATCGAATGGGCGGCGATCGAGCACCTGAAACTGTATTAAGTGTATATGGATCGGATGGAGAAAGTTGGTGATATTGATGAATGACCATATTTCGGTTGAATTGAGTTCAGGCGTTTCGGTTACAGGATCCATCCATTTTTTGTTGTCAAGCAGCAGTAATGGCCGGCCGAGGTCATCCGTTGAGCCAACTAATTTTAGATTACGGATACGCTTGATGCTGTTTTGCTTGAGTGAAGGAATGTGTGTTAAATGGCCTGGAATCCGGCTCGTGTCTTTTGAAGATAAAGGCAGGGTTACGTTGAATTGCATAACATCGTCTGTTTCGTCTTCCGGATCAGCGTCGGGTCCAAGGTCATTTTTCAATGTGATCGTTTCACCTTTGTGATTGGAAAAATCAATGATCACATCAAATCGTTCGGCCGGCTCTATCGCTAATGTGGTCAGCTTGGCTGTTTTTCGCATTAGACCACCGTCAGATCCGATCTGATAAAATGATTGCCCCGAATCTAAATAGAGCTGATAGGCGCGTGTGTTGGCGGCATTTAGAATACGGAATCGGTATTTACGCGGTTCTACTTCAAGGTACGGCCAAATTTTCCCGTTCACGACGTTTGTTTCCCCATTAAAGAAAGGTCTGATGGACGGGTTGGGCCAGTTTTCCTGCGGGTCATCAGGCTGCGGAGGATAAAACAAGTCGCCGTTATCCTGGAACGATCGATCCATAATGATGAGTGGAATTTCGTAGTCGCCGGCAGGAAGCTGCATATGTTTTTCCCGTTCGTCCCGGATAAGATACATACCAGCGAGACCGGCATAAACATTCAGCCGTGTAATTCCCATGGCATGGTCATGGTACCATAAGGTGGCACCACGCTGCTGGTTTGGATAATGATAGACGTCGGTCTTAAAATCAGGCCCTGTCTCTCGGGAATTGCGCGTATACCAAGCTTCGGGATAGCCGTCACTTTCCGGCTTTGTCTCACTCCCATGCAGATGGGTTACCGTTCGGACTTCAGGAAGTTTATCGAGATTGTGAAACGATTTGTCAATTGGAAGTAAATGTTTATCAGGGAGTTTATTGGTCCATTTAATGTTAACCGGTTCGCCATGGTTTACATCAATAACAGGCCCGGGGAACTGACCGTTGTATCCCCAAAGCCGGGTTGGTCTTAAATCGCGGTGAAGCTTTTGACGAAACTCTGTCATTTCAACCTCATAAAACGTTTCATTTTTGTTTTTGTGCGAAGGTTTCATTGTTTTGGGGATCGGCAGGGCATCCACAAATTTCTTCAGCTTATTATTCAACAAATTCAACCCCTTAAATGTGCATTTATAATAGTAGATGAATTAAAGGGGCAAAGTGCAATAGGCAAAAGAAGCAAAAATTATGGGACAGGGTCTGACCCCGTCCCATTTATGATGATGTCCATGAGCCGCCGTTGATGTGGATGGCTTGACCCGTCATGTAGGATGATTCATCTGCTGCGAGCATGACGTAGGCCCAGGCGTGTTCGGATGGCTGGCCGGGTCGTTCCATTAAGCTGTCTTGTCCAAATGTTTTAACACCATCTTCATTAAAGGAAGATGGGATCAGCGGGGTCCAGACAGGTCCTGGAGCGACAGCATTTGCCCGGATGCCTTTTTTGGCAAGGCTTTGGGCGATGCTGCGCATAAACGCGGTGACAGCCCCCTTCGTTGCAGAATAATCCATGAAAATCGGATTGCCGCGGTATGCGTTAATGGACGATGTGCTAATAATGGCATCACCTTCCTGCATGTGACGGACCGCTGCTTTGGTTGTATAGAAATGAGAAAAGAAGTTGGTTCTGAAAACTTCTTCAAACTGTTCGGATGAAATATCCAAAAGATCTTCACGCACGTATTGGATGGCTGCATTATTGACAAGTATGTTCAACTTGCCGAATGCTCCAACGGTTTTTTCCACAATATCGATGCAGTGTTGTTCATCTTTTACATCACCCGGCAGCAATACACAATGAGCGCCTTCTGCTTCCACCATTTTTTTCGTCTCCTCGGCGTCTCCATGCTCGTCCAAATAAGAGATGGCCACATTTGCGCCTTCTTTGGCATATAAGATGGCGACTGCACGACCGATGCCACTGTCTCCGCCTGTTATGAGCGCGCTTTTTCCTTTTAATTTTCCAGTGCCTTCATAATCGGTGGGCTGAGCAGGGCGTGGGTTCATATCTGATTCGATACCAGGCTGTTTCGTTTGTTTTTGGCGTGGTGTACTGCCTTTTTGCATTTTTCTTGGATCCATAAGGGAACCTCCTATTCTTTTTGTCTATAACAAGGATAACCGTTTTAATGGAACAGGAAACATCTGAGGAGCAACCCCCGGAGGGTCGTTGCTCTCACCGAATTTTTATTAACATGCCGAGAATGTCTACTCAAAAGATAGTTACAATATTTGTGATAGTATGCGATAATAGAAACTAGAATAGTGTATCGGAGGCTAAGGACGTGGACGAAACAAGAACAAATCGAAATCGTAAAAAACCGAAAAGACGTTGGCTTAAAATTACATTAGCTGTCGCGGCTGTCGTTTTAATCTTAATCGCAGGAGCCGGGGCGTATGCTTATTCCATTTATGGCAATGCCCGGGATACGGTGAATGACGAGATGCATGAACCGGTGGACTCAATCGACCGGGATATGACGAAAAAGAAAATGGAGGCCTCAGAACCGCTCAATATCCTCCTGCTCGGTGTGGATGAGCGCGAACATGACAGCGGCCGTTCAGATGCTTTGATGGTGCTGTCATTGAACCCTGAGAAAGACTCGATGCAGCTTGTAAGTATTCCGCGGGATACGCGGACCACAATCGTGGGTAAAGGTTTTGAGGACAAAATTAATCACGCCTATGCATTCGGCGGGAGTGATATGTCTGTCGCCACCGTTGAAAATTTTCTCGATATCGAACTCGATCACTATGTCCGCATGAATATGGAAGGGTTGAGTGAACTCGTTGACAAGCTTGGCACAATTACGGTCGATAACGAAATCGCCTGGCAGAACGGGGAGTATGATTTTAACACGGGTCCTGTTGAGATGGATGGGAATAAGACAATGGCGTATGTCAGAATGCGCAAACAGGATCCAGATGGTGATTTTGGCCGCACTGAACGCCAGCGCAAAGTGATTCAGGGTATTATTGAACAGGGCGCGTCTGTCGGTTCTGTCGGCAAGATAAATGATTATATCGATGTGCTTGGCAATAATATGGCGACAAACATGGATTTTGACGATATGAAAAGTTTGTTAAACGGCTATCGGAATACCCGTCAAAATATTGTCAGCTATCAGATGAAAGGAAGCGGGACAAATATTGACGGTATCTATTATTTGATGGTGCCCGATGAGGAAATTGCCAAGGTGCATGGCATGATTAAGAAAGAGCGCTCATAATAGCGGAAGGCGCATGTCGCAAGGATTGTGGCGTGCGTTTTTCTATGTGTGCCCGCGGTTTAATATTGCGTCTCAGGGGAATAGGTTAACGTTTCAATGCAGTTTTTGAAGTGAGTGGTTTTAGATGAAAGATGTATTAAAGCTGAGTCTGATTGGTATTATCGCAGGTGTCATTTTATTGGGCATTTTAAAAATTGTTCAGCTGGCTGCCGGCAGTGATGCGTATGTTTTGCTGTTCAACACGGATTATATTCCGCTGCTTCCTGATTGGGGGCCTGAAGACGTTGGCGGAATCGCCTTTCACTTTGTTTTTTGCATTGTGAGTGTGGGCGCGCTGTTTTTTATACTGAAAATGGTGCATCTGGAACGGTCAATACTTTTATATTTCTTAATTTATACAATCGGGAGTGCTGTCTTATATGTGCTGACCGGTCTCACTGATCGGGAGCCGGCGATAGATGACGTGTCTGCATGGGCTTACTGGACAAGCGCGCATGCAGTGTACGCCGGTGTGGTTGGCTGGCTGGTTAGATCATGGGTGTAACCTTGCAAAGAAGCCCTCTTACACAGCGATGGCGCAAGAGGGCTTTTAATGCGTGTTATTTCTTTTTATCCGATCGATCGCTGCGGTATTTTCGTTCACTTTGTGAGTCTTTTTGTGCTGTGAATTTTTGCTTTTCACTTCGCATATTTTCTTTTAAATCTTCATCGGGCGGCTCATCCATAAATTTTTTGCTTTCTTCAAATTCTTCCGGGTTATAGTTCCCTCTATCATTATTTGTTTTCTTCATGTGATCACTCCGTTCAGGTTTTATAGATGTTTTTCCTGTTTGGCGTGACAGTAAACATAGTGCTGACATATCAAAAGAGTGCGGATTTAATCCTGCAGCATTACCCAAGGGCGCTCCCGGTGCCACTCAACGTTAACCGGCATGCCGTAAAACCGGGTTAAATTATCCCCCGTCAAGATTTCACGGCTTTTACCTTGTGCAAAAACAGATCCTTCGCTTAATAGCAGCGTCCGGGAAAATGTCGGCAGTACTTCTTCAATATGATGCGTTACAAAAATAATGGTTGGTGCGTCGTCCTGCTTTGTCAGTTCTTGAACCGTGGCGAGCAATTCTTCACGTGCAATAAAATCAAGTCCGCTCGTTGATTCGTCCAGAAGGAGCAAATCAGGTGATGCCATCAATCCGCGGGCGATTAATAACTTTTGCCGTTCGCCCTGAGAACACGTTTGATACGTACGGCCGGTTAAATGGCTGCATTGCAATTGTCCCATGATGTATGAGGCCCGTGCGTAATCAGCTTTTGCCGGTTGTTCAAACGCCAGGCCGATTGATGCATATTTACCGCTTACAACAATATCTTCGGCGATTTCAGTTTCTTTAATCCGTGCCTCGAGCGACGAGCTTACCCAGCCGATCGATTTGCGAAGCGTACGGATATCAATTTTTCCAAACGGCTGATCCAGAACACGCACGTGACCGGCTGTTGGCCACGAGTAGCCGGTGACAATATTTAACAGTGACGTTTTGCCTGAACCATTCAGGCCCAACACAGCCCAATGTTCACCTTTTTCAACATGCCAGTTGATATCGGATAAAATTGTTTTCTGCTGGCGTCTCCACGAAACTTCTTGCAGATCGATTACACTTGTCATTTGTATCCCCCTTAAAAAATCCCAAGCCGGGCAATCCGCTCTGCAGCTTCTTCAAGCCGTTCTGCTGATTCGAGCAAACCCACACGAACATAGCCTTCTCCATAGTCGCCAAACCCGTTGCCCGGGGCTACTACCACGTGTGCTTCTTCCAATAATTTATTTGAAAATTCTTCAGATGTGTAGTTTGCCGGTACTGGAAGCCAGGCAAAAAAACTTCCGCTTGGTGTGTCAGCATCCCACCCAATATTATGGATGGCCATCATGAAGCGGTCACGGCGTTCAGTATATGTATTAACGAGTTCCCTTACAGATGTCTGATCATCCGTTAGAGCTTTAGCTGCTGCACTTTGGACAGCGCCGAATAAACTCACAAACATATGGTCCTGCAATTTGTTAAGGGCTTCGATTACTGACGGGTTTCCCGCAGCAAATCCGACACGCCAGCCGGCCATATTATATGTTTTAGATAATGTATAAATTTCCACACCAATATCCTTGGCGCCTTCTGACTGAAGAAAGCTCTGTGGTTTAGAATTATCATAAGCCAGTTCACCATACGCAAAATCCTGCGCCACACAAATGTTATGTTCTTTCGCGAGTTTCACCGTTTCATCATAAAATTGTTTGGATGCTACTGACGCAGTCGGGTTGTTCGGGTAATTTAAGATCATTAATTTTGCTTTGTCGAGTACCGCGTCAGGTATAGTGTTGTAATCCGGCAAGAAGTTATTCTTATGCTGCAAAGGCATTGCATAAGGTTCAGCATCCGCCATGGCAACCCCCGACATATAATCCGGGTAGCCCGGGTCCGGTAAAAGCACCGTATCACCCGGGTTTAACAGGCATTGACTTAACTCGATGAGCCCCGCTTTGCCCCCGAACAGAACAGAGATCTCGGATTCCGGGTCAAGTGTTACGCCAAATTCCCGCTTATAATAATCGGCAGCGGCTTTTTTAAAATAAGGAAATCCCCGAAATGGTGCGTATTTATGATTGACGGGGTCCTCAGCTGCGTCTTGAAGTTCTTTAATGATATGATCCGGTGTCGGCAAATCAGGATTTCCCTGCCCAAGATTAATAATGTCATAACCTTGCTGTTTGTAGTCCTGAGCTCTGGCTGCAAGTTTTGCGAAAAATTGCTCCGGTAAACGCTTTAGCATTGCTGATTGTTCGAAGTTCCGTGTCATGCTTGTTCCTCCTTATGACTGAGTACAGGTTTGGTTGTCGAGTAATGTGGAGATCGACAGAATAAATGATAATTTTTGCAAATTTGGGTTGTGTTAATCATAGCTTTGATTGGGGCTATTGTAAAGGGATAGTGAACCGCGTTTAGCAACGTATAGGAACGATAATAAAAGCGGCTTTTTAACAGAATTTTTAGGGCAAAGGGGGGACAGAGATCCCGTCCCTCTGTCCCTATTTTACGTCACCGCCGATGATGGTCATTTCGATTTTGGTTTCCAGCAGTTCGTCGGGGTGTGTCATTTTGAATGGGTCTTGTGAGTAAACCGTCATGTCAGCGAGTTTGCCGCGTGAAATGGTGCCTTTCATGTTTTCTTCATTTGTCGGATAGGCCCCCAATTCAGTAAATAAGCGAAACGCCTCGCTCATGGATAGTTTTTCATCGGGATTCCAGCCGTTATGTGTCTCGCCGGGTGCTTTCCGTGTAACAGCCGCATGAATGCCGAGAAGCGGGTCGATTGGTTCAACGGGAGCATCCGATCCGCCGGCGCAGATGATGCCTGTATGTTGCATCGTTTTCCAGGCATAGGAAAAATCGGACCGCTGTTTGCCAAGGCGCTCGTGCACCCACGGGAAATCACTCGCTACAAACCGTGGCTGAATGTCGGCAATCCGGTTTGGTCCAGCGAGCCGCTTGATCAATTTCTCATTGACAATCTGTGTATGTATCAGCCTGTCCCGGTATGATACGGAGGGAAACTGATCGAGAATATCGAGCACATTTTTAAGCGCCTGGTCACCAATCGCGTGAACAGCCACCGGCATAGATAGTTTCCGCGCCGCATGAATGATGTCATACATTGTTTCCTGATCAAACATTGCTTCGCCGTATGTATCCGGGGCATCGCTGTATGGCTCTGATAGCAACGCTGTACGTCTTCCCAGCGCGCCATCTGCAAACATCTTGACCGCACCAATTTGCAGTCGGTCATTGCCGTATCCTGCGTACATGCCGTGCGCCCGCAAATCCTCCAAGTAGTCATGATCGATGAGCAGGTTGCTTCTTGGGCCTGCCAGTTCGTGATTCAGAAGTTCATCGTAAAGTTGATATGTTTGACTGAGACCGCCGAGAAAGTGTGGGTCATTTGTATGAACACTCGTCAATCCTTTGGAGGCCGCATATTTCAATGCTTGCCGCAGGGCTTTTTTCAGTTGGTCATACGTTTTCTCCGGTATATGCTCGGTGAACAGTTGTGACGCTGATTCAAGGATGAGCCCTGTCGGTTGTTTCGTTCGTTCATCGTGAACAATTGAGCCGCCTTCAGGAACTGCCATTTCCGGATGGTATTGTGCTAAGTTGAGTGCTGTGTTGTTAACGAGTGCAGCATGACTGCAAACACGCGGTATGTATAATGGATGGTTCCGTGAGACGTTGTCCAGCTCATCAATTGTCGGGATGCCGCTGTCGGTAAACAGGTTTTCATCCCAGCCCCGTCCAAGCAGCCATTCACCTGGTCCGAGCGATTTGGCGTGATGATGAATTTTCTCAAGCATTTCCTGTTTGGACGTCACACCTGTTAAATCGAGATTCATAAAGTTTTCAGCGACAATCGACAGGTGCAAATGGCTGTCAATCAGACCAGGGGTAACCGTTTTGCCTTGTAAATTAATTGTTTTACTATGCGGTGATTCCCACTGCAGACGCATATTATCAGTTGTGCCGATATCGATGAAGCGGTCATTTTCAACCACCACCGCCTGGGCAAGTGGTTGGATGTTATCAAATGTATAGAAGTTGCCGTTTATGTAAATTTTGCGCATTGGTGCTACCAAACCTTTCAGTGTGGAGGATACATTAGTTGAACACTATTATACCAAAAATCGGACTGCATCGTTATAGCGTTGACTTATAAACTTTATATTTGAATTGAAATCTAATCATATGTATAGGAAAATAGAATAAATTGGAATGCTACAGCAGATGGGAGGCCGCTTGATGATTATTAATGAAGATTATGTTGATAAGCGGGAAGTTGTTTATGTACATGAAACCGATAGTAAGCAGGCAGCGCTGGATAAGCTGGTGGATTCAGGTTACCGATGTATCCCGGTGCTTGATGAAGCCGGAGAAAAGTACGTCGGCAATATTTACAAGGTTCACTTAATGGAAGAGGAAATCGAAGGGTTATTAGAAGGGCCGCTCAGTGACCTTATTACTGATGAGAAAGGATTCGTCAACTACAAAGATCCATTTGTCAAGGTATTTTCATCGATTAAAGAATTGCCGTTTCTAGGTGTCGTTGACGATGACAAAACGTTTCTTGGCATCTTAACGAACGGAAATATTATTCAAGTGCTGGAAAACGCGTGGGGTGTCCATAATGGCAGCTATTCACTAACGATAGGTACCATTGAATACTCGGGGGCGCTGAGGCGCATGCTGAAAGTCGTCAACAAGTATTGCAATTTACAGAGCGTTATCTCACTTAACAACGATTCGCAGTTTGTCCGCCGTGTCTGTATTGTGCTGCCCGAAGATGTCAATGAAACTACGATGAAACAAGTAGTTGCCGATCTTGAAAAAGACAACTTTACCGTAACCGATATCGAAGTTCTGCAATCATAGAGGGACAGGTGTCAGAAGCCCTGTCTCAAAAATAACAATTAAATAGGTTTGGGAAACGCGGGGAGAACATCCTCGCGTTTTTTTATATGGTTCAAGTTAGCTGATTTCGAGTAATCGATGTGTTGTTGATGAACTTCCGTTTATGCTTTTTGATTGTTTTTGAACGTTTTTGATGGTATTATAATGGTTGAGGAGGTTGGACGTTCATGTTAACAGAAGAACGGCATCAGCTGATTTTGAATCGTTTACAACAGGAAGGCATATTAAAATCGCAACAGCTCATGGATCTTATCGGATGCTCGGAATCAACAATTAGACGGGATTTAGCCCAGCTTGAAGAAGACGGTTTGTTAATACGCATTCATGGTGGAGCGAAACGGACTTATCAATTGAGCGAAGAACTGACTGCTTCTGAAAAAACATTCAAAAACCATCAGTCCAAAGAATCAATAGGTAAATTAGCTGCTGGGTTGGTTGAAAACAATGAGGTCATTTTTATTGATGCCGGCACAACCACCTATGCCATGCTGCCGTACTTAGCAAACAAATCTATTGCGGTTGTGACAAACGGCATACAGCATGCATCGCTTCTGACCGATCAGGGCATCGAAACGTACGTGCCGGGTGGGAAAATTAAACCTTCAACCAAAGCAATAATTGGATCACAAACTTTGAGCGAACTCAAAAACTATCGTTTCGATAAAGCTTTCCTGGGGATGAACGGGATTGATCCTGCTTTTGGCTGTACAACCCCTGACCCTGAGGAAGCGGCGTTAAAACAGATAGCGCATCAGCATGCGGCTTCTGGTTTTCTTTTAGCTGACCAAAGTAAATGGAATCAGGTTAACTTTGCCAAAGTATGTGAGCTTGGTGATGTTACGATCGTTACCGATGCATTACCCGATCATCTTGAAGACTATCAAGAAATCACGACAATTATGGAGGCGGCAAAATGATTTATACGATAACGCTTAACCCTTCGATTGATTATATCGTTCACGTTAATGAGCTGAATCTCGGTGAACTAAATAAAATGGATAATGAAATGATGTTTGCTGGCGGTAAAGGGATTAATGTATCCCGGCTATTGCATGAACTGGGCTATGAGACCACGGCTCTTGGCTTTTTAGGCGGCTTTACAGGAAGTTTTATTGCCGAAACACTTAAAAACAAGGGTATACGAACCGATTTCACGCCGATTCAAGGTGCAACCAGAATTAACATTAAATTAAAGGCTCGCAGCGAAACGGAAATTAATGGCCGCGGACCGGACATTATGCCGGAAGAAGCTGAACGTTTGCTGCAACAGCTTGAAGGGGTGACCAGTCAGGACATTGTAATTGTATCAGGAAGCACACCGCCATCTTTATCAAATGACTTTCAAATTCGATTAGCGGAGCGAATTAACCGATCTGGTGCATCGTTTGTTATTGACACGACGGGAGAAGCTTTAAAATCCGTTCTGGAGTACCGGCCGCTGCTGGTCAAGCCAAACAAAAACGAACTTGCCGAACTATTCGGGGTAACACTTAATAATCAGGATGACGTTATCTATTACGGAAAACATCTTTTGAAATGCGGTGCCAGAAACGCGATTGTGTCCATGGCCGGCGAAGGGGCACTGCTATTCACGGAAGAAGGTATTTACTACGGTCAAGCACCACGGGGACAGGTGAAAAATTCTGTCGGGGCAGGCGATTCAATGATCGCTGGTTTCACTGGAAAGTTGACAGCAACCCCGGATATGACAGAAGCATTTCGGGTGAGTTTGGCAGCAGGCAGTGCGACTGCTTTTTCGGATGATTTGGCCAAGGCGGCTGACATTTCACGCTTACTGGATAAAGTCGCGATTACCCGCGTGTCTACAAGCGAAAAAGGAGGAAAATGATGAACATTAATGACTTGCTCCGCAAAGATATCATGATTATGGATATGAAGGCGTCTGACAAAGCATCTGCTATTGACGAAATGGTCGCGTCATTAGCAGCAAATAATGTGATCAATGATCGGGAGACGTTTAAAGAAGCCATAATAAAACGGGAAGAGCAGACATCGACCGGGTTGGGCGATGGAATTGCGATGCCGCATGCAAAGACGGATGCAGTGAATGAGGCAACGGTGCTGTTTGCCAAAAGTGAAGCCGGTCTTGATTATGAAGCCTTGGACGGACAACCGACATATCTGTTTTTCATGATTGCCGTTCCGGATGGAGCTAATGATACGCATCTGCAAACGTTGGCGGCGCTGTCGAGAATGCTGATTGATCAGGCGTTTGTCTCTCAATTGAAACAAGCTTCAACACCGGAAGAGGTTCAGAGGCTTTTCCATCAAGAGGAGAACCCAGCAGAAACGTCCGTTGATGAACAAGCAGAAGGTGAAAAGACGGAAGAAAAACCGTTCGTTGTTGCCGTCACAGCTTGTCCGACCGGGATCGCCCACACTTATATGGCTGAAGATGCGTTAAAGAAACAAGCGGCTGAAATGGGCATTGATATTCGTGTGGAGACGAACGGCTCTGATGGCGCTGCGAATGCCTTGTCACCAGAAGAGATTAAACGAGCGGCCGGTGTTATTGTGGCCGCTGATAAAAATGTGCCGATGACGCGTTTTAATCAGAAACCCGTGCTGGAACGTCCGGTATCAGAAGGCATTAATAACGCGGAAGAACTGATTACAAAGGCAATGAAAGGCGATGCTGCCATTTATCATGCGAATGAAGCTGCAGAGAATGAGGGTGAATCTGAAGCATCAATGTCTGTGTGGCGAAAAATTTATAAAGATTTGATGAACGGTGTTTCTCATATGCTGCCATTCGTCGTTGGCGGCGGCATCTTGATGGCGGTATCGTTTTTATTGGAAGGGATTCTCGGAAGTGATCACGAGCTGTTTAACTTTTTTAATACGATCGGAAGTAATGCCTTTAATTTTCTGATTCCAATTCTTGCCGGTTATATTGCCATGAGTATTGCCGATCGTCCCGGATTGATGCCTGGTCTTGTCGGCGGTTTTATGGCAGTGGAAAGCAACGCCGGTTTTCTCGGCGGATTGGTTGCCGGTTTTCTCGCCGGTTATCTTGTATTGCTCGTTAAACGGTGGTTCCGCAACTTGCCGAAATCACTCGACGGGTTAAAATCAGTGTTGCTTTATCCGGTGACAGGGTTGTTATTAATCGGCCTTTTCATGTATTTTATTATCGGTCCGGTTTTCTCCACAATCAATACCAGTATGATCAGTTTTCTGGAAAACCTGGGAACCGGCAATGCCGTTATTCTTGGTGCACTGCTTGGCGGCATGATGGCTATTGATATGGGTGGTCCGTTTAATAAAGCCGCTTACACGTTTGCGATTGGTATATTTACTGATACCGGTGACGGCAGCCTGATGGCGGCTGTTATGGTTGGCGGGATGGTTCCGCCGATAGCGATAGCACTGGCGACGACGTTTTTCAAAAACAAATTCTCAGAACAAGAGCGGGAGTCAGGTTTGACGAATTATGTGATGGGACTTTCGTTTATTACAGAAGGTGCTATTCCGTTTGCCGCTGCCGATCCGGTTCGTGTCATTGGCTCGTCGGTTGCCGGCGCATTAATTGGCGGCGGCCTTACCCAGCTATGGGCAAGTTCAATACCTGCACCGCACGGCGGTATCTTTGTCATTCCATTGGCCGAAAATGCCTTGTTTTTCCTGGTAGCCCTGGCAATCGGCTCGGTTGTAGCAGGCATCATGCTAGGCATATGGAAGAAAACCGTCAGGTCATAAATTAAGCTGGAGTATCTTTTGATTTCAATATAAAAGACGAACGATAAGTAGGGTGCTGAAACGGTGTAATTCAACTCCCATGCTATCAATCGTTCGTCTTTTCATTTATTCTTTAATTGTTTTATCCCGGTCCCTAAATTTCGTCGGGCTGGCGGGTGAAATTGGGTACTTCTTTAACCCCGGTCATGCGGACGTATGTGAATAGTTGTCCTTTGTGGTGGACTTCGTGATCAATGGCATTGGAAAACCAATATGTACCGGGTGCCCGCAGTTTGTTGAACTGAATGTATCCTTTCATTTGATAGGAAAAAATGGTCGATATTTCTTCTTTTGTTTCTTCGGTGTACCGCTGGACAATTGTTCGGACATCGTTAATTGTTTTGTAATTTGTTTCTTCCGGTGGCGCTTCGAATTCGCCTTTTTTGATGCCCCTGACAAACATATAGGTTGACGTTACAATGTGAATCGCAAGTTCGCTTAGTGACATCGCACCATCCCACGGTCTGTAATGTATGTTCTCATCATCTACCAGGGCAAGTAAATCATCCAGTACCATCCGATGCTGCAGCCAGCCATTCACGGCACCTTCCATTCCGTTACTCATATGACTCCCCCTAACTAAAAATAGTCTATCGTCAGTATAACGTCTTATCCCTATGGTTGCCCATTTGTTTGCCTCATCGTTTACTGCGCGGACGTGTTTTCAATTGTAATCAAACTGATCTGGCTTTTGTTTAAAAACCGTATCGGAAGTCTAGTCGTTCCCACGCCGCTGTCAATATAGAGATGTCTGTTCGAACTTAGTTTATATGTTCCTTTGTCATATTTTGGGAAATATCCCTGACCGGGTGCAATCAGGGCGCCGATCAATGGAAATCTAATCTGACCGCCATGAGTATGGCCGCTTAAAATAAGGTCAGCAGGTATTGGCTCATCCTTCATTATAACCCCTGGGGCATGTGATAAGAGAACAGTGTAATTGTGGTTGCTGATATTTTTAAAAGTTTCAGTGACATTGTCATGTTCTGTCGAAGAATCGTTAACACCGGCCAGCGTGATGGTGGCTTTTTCGTGTATGACGCTTGTGTTTTCGTTGTCCAATAGTGTAATGCCGCGTTCACGCAGTCCTTTTAAAAATTGCGCTGTCATGCCGTTTTCCCATTCATGATTACCGCATACAAAATAGACGTGCTGGTTGATGGCTGTTAAACGTTCAACCAGCGAATAGACATGGTTGAACCACACCGTTGATTTATCAATCAAGTCACCCGTCAGAACGATTATATCAGCATTGGCCTGTTGGACCGTGTTTATAAGCTGTTCATTGTCCCTGCCAAATACATGGTCATGAATGTCACTCATCTGGAGCATGGTAAAACGCGAACGAGGCGGGATTTTCGCACTGTTGAAGACAACTTTTTTCACTTTGAAATCATGCGTATCAAACCGTATTTTCATCAAACCAGCTAACAATAACACTAAAAAGGTTAAAGCAGCATACAACTTTTTCATCATCCATCATCTCCAGGTCAACTAAGTCATCTCAGTTTAGCACGATTCATTCTATCCAGGCAACGTGGGGAAGAAAGGGGTCTGACCCTCGTTTCAATCTTTCACAAAATTGACACAGGAAGGTGTGATGCAGGTCACACCTGAGTGACGTTTTCACGCTTAACATAGTGTTTACAGGAAAAATATTATTACTTAGCTGGAGGGGACTTCATTGAGTCTAGATACAGAAAAACTCGAAATTGTTAAATCAACAGCGCCAGTTTTAAAGGAACACAGTTCTGAAATAGGCAAGCATTTTTATGAATTGCTTTTTACAAAGGTACCGGAACTGCGTAACGTATTTAACCAGACGAACCAGAAGCGGGGACTGCAGCAGGAAGCGCTTGTTTATTCGGTGTATGCTGCAGGTGAGAACATTGACAGTCTGGAAAATATCAATCAGCTTGTCGAACGAATCGCTGAAAAACACGTCTCACTCGGTGTGAAGCCTGAGCAATATCCAGTGGTCGGCGAAGTCTTGCTCAAAGCGGTCCAGGATGTGCTGGGAAATGCCGCAACCGATGAGGTAATTGAGGCATGGGGCGCTGCATATGATTATATTGCGAATTTGTTTATTGAAATTGAACAGAAAAAATATAACGAAACTGAACAACAGGAAGGCGGCTGGACAGGCTTTCGTGAATTTGTTGTTGATAAAAAAATTCAGGAAACAAGCGACGTTGTGTCATTCTGCCTGAAGCCTGCAGATGGCAAGCCACTTCCACCATTTAAAGCGGGGCAATATTTGACCATTAAAGCTGATATCGATGGTGAGCCACATACGCATATGCGGCAGTACAGTCTTTCCGGACCATCCGGCAAGGATTATTATAAAATCAGTGTCAAGCATGAAAAAGGCCGTGGGGATTTGCCTGATGGCATTGTTTCCAGTTACTTGCACGAACGTGTTGCAGAAGGCGATACCTTAGAATTTTCTGCTCCTGCCGGTGACTTTACAATCGAAAGTGAGAAAAGCCCGGTTGTATTGCTCAGTGGAGGGATCGGTATCACACCGGTCATGAGCATGCTGGAAACACTTGCTGAAAAGGAATCCGACCGCCCGGTAACATTTATTCATGCCACACAAAACAGTTCATCCCATGCTATGAAAAAGCGGGTCGAACAGGTTGCTGCAGGGCATTCAAATATAGCGTCGTTTGTCTGCTACGACAGCCCAAGCGATGGTGACCGGGCAACTCGGAACTATGATAAGGAAGGCTTTGTTGATTTGCCCTGGCTTCAATCAATCTTATCGGAGGACACCAAAGCTGATTTCTATTGCTGCGGGCCTGCGCCATTTATGAAAGCTGTCGACAAAGGGCTTAAAGAATGGGGCGTTCCCAATGCGAACCGTCATTATGAGTTGTTTAACCCGGTAAGTATTTTGAATCAGAAAGACGAGAAAGAAGCGGAAGCGGTAATGTAATTGGCATAACAATAACACTGTTAGCAATAGTAACAAATCCGGACTCAAAGATAGAACGAATGGCATTAAAAAATCTTTATCGCGCAGACTAAAATAAAATCGCAATGGAGGTTTTTTAATGAAGAAAGATAATCAGATTAATGCAGAATCAATTAAAGAACAGAGCCGCCGTTCAGGGTTGTCATATAACGAGGCAAAGGAATATATTGCCCGGACAACAGGCGGGCACGGGACGAATATATACAGCAACACGGACCTAGAAGCAGTGAAAAGAAAAAATCAGAAATCGGAAGACAATAAATCATAGAACTGCCGCCGAACTACTTCAACTCGAGCGGGGAAGGGCCGAACTCGTGCGGGGAGATCAGAAACTCGAGCGGGGAAGGGCTGAACTCGTGCGGGGGGAGCGGAAACTCGAGCGGGAGAGGGCCGAACTCGTGCGAGAAGAGCAGAAACTCGTGCGGGGAGGGGCTGAACTCGTGCGAGGAGAACAGAAACTCGAGCGGGGGAGTGCGGAAGCAGCACCAACTCGTGCAGCCCGGTGGAAAAATGCTTTTACACTATAGCGCCACTGCCCTCGCGCCCGTTGACAGTTCGGTTTTCTCCCGCACGAATAAAAAACGCCATGCGCCCAAGTAAGGCTGCATGGCATTTTTCTGTTTTAACCGCGTTCCAGCCGTTCGATACGTTCGTCAATCGGCGGGTGCGATGAGAAAAGTGAGACCACTTTGCTTTTTTGATTTATTTTCATCGTTTGAATCGCTGCATCATCGGTCTGGTCTTTCATTTGAGCCAGTCCAGTGTTATTTTTCAGCGAACGCAACGCATATGCCATTTTGTCACGTCCGGCCAGGTCTGCTCCACCGCGGTCAGCACGGTATTCGCGGTATCGTGAGAAGGCGCTGACAACGATGCTGCCAAGGATGGAAAACAGAATTTGAAAAATGATAATCGAAGCAATATGCACCACCGTCTGCAATTCTGAACGCACGAGACGCGAGACGATAATAGCGGCAATCCTTGATAAGAATACAACAAATGTATTGACGATTCCTTGCAGCAGCGTCATCGTTACCATATCACCATTGGCCACGTGGGCAACTTCATGGGCGATGACACCTTCAACCGCGTCGTCATCCATTTGCTGCAATAAGCCGCTTGATACAGCAACAAGCGATCGCTTTTTAGTAGGTCCTGTTGCAAAAGCGTTCACTTCACGGGACTGGTAAATACCGACCTCTGGCATATGCATAAGTCCCGCGGCCCGTGCCAGCCGGTGAACTTTTTCAACGATAGCACGCTCCTGTGCCGACAACTTGCCATCGGGATCCAAAACTTTGACCCGCATCATTTTCTTGGCAACAATCCGGGAGATCGCAAGCGAAATAAACGAACCAATAAAGCCGACAAGTAAACTGAACACCATGATCGATCCGTAGTTAATACCGGCAAGCCCTTCGCCGCCATTGGTAAATGAGCCGCTCAAGTCGGTGAATGATATAATGATTGACCAAACGATAACGATTGTGGTCAATACAAGAATATTTGTCAGTAAAAATAGAAATAGCCGTTTAGCCATTTGGTTCCTCCTCAATTTTATATCTATACGATAATTATAGCACGATTGCTGAATAAAAGAGAAACGCTGCATATAATGTGTTATGACATGAAACTTTTTGTTAAGCAGTGCGTAATAATGTTAGCAATTATCAGAAATGACGGAGGGGTTTTATGACTGGAAGAGTTTGGACAGGTGTGTTTTTCCTTTTGTTTGGTGCCGGATTTCTGTTGCATCAAGCTGAAATTATTGATTTCCCGGAGTTATTGTCGGTTTCATGGCCGCTTATTTTAATGATTATTGGTGTCGTTCAATTGCTCAATCGCACACATTCTACTGCTGTCTCAGGTCTTTTGTTTTTATTGATCGGGGGGATATTTTCAGCAAATCAGTGGCTCGATTTAAATTTAACGCCTTATCTATGGCCCCTCATTTCATATTTATTGGTGCTGTTATCATTTTCACCCGAGGAAAACATGAAAAGGCGTCGCACACGGGCGAGCGTTTAAACACTTTTGTGCTGTTTTCTGGCGCTGAGATAAAGAGTCAGTCGAAGAACTTTCAAGGTGGAAGTGTGACGACGGTTTTCGGCGGTGCTGAAATTGATCTACGTGATGTGTTTGTAGGAGAGGGCGCGTCACTTGATTTAGCCTCTATCCTGGGAGGCGCAAACATTAGAGTGCCGGAAGATGTTCAGGTGGAAATATCCGGAAGTCCCATTCTTGGCGGGTGGGAAAATAAAACAAAGGTTCATGAAAAGCATTCGGATCTTCCCGTGTTAAAAATTAATTGTATGACGATTCTCGGCGGTGCAGAGATTCAGAATTAAGCCTTGGGGATGTGAAATTTTGACGTACAATTTTTAACAATCGATAATCTTCACGTGGATCCGATAGCACGTGGGGGTTATTTTTTATTTGGCCAGGTGTTTTATAACGTTTATTTTAAACACGGCTTTTTTCAAGATGCCTCACAGGAAAATATTAGTTTATCCTGTTATCATAGTAAAATATATGGTTTAAAAAATCGGGGGAATAGGTTCATGGCTCGAATTTATATATTATTGTTATTAGTTATGCTGATGTGGGGTCTGAATGTTTCAGCGATTAAAGTGCTTGTCGATGCCATTGATCCGATTCTGTTAACCGGATTTCGGGTCATGACAGCAGGGGTTGGTGTATTGACAGCATGTGCGGTTATGGGATTATTCCGTCTGCCGCGTAAAAATGAATGGCAGGTTATTTCCTACATAGCGATTTTTAATGTTGTCCTGCATCACTCATTTGTGGCGATTGGTCTTGATTTAACGAGCGGCATCAACGGTTCTTTGATATTGGGGATGAACCCGCTTATCACAGCGATGATGGCTTATTTGATTTTACGGCAGCGGATGACATGGGTGCGTGTTTTAGGATTTGTGCTCGGTTTTGTTGGCGTCGTCATAACAACCATGATGGGGACAGGTGAATTGTCCAGCGTTTCACTCGGTGACATGATTGTCTTTTTAGGCGTTTTGGTGCAAGGGTTCAGTTTCGTCCTGATCAGCAAACTGAATCCGACATTGGACCCAAGACTGGCGACTGGATATATGCTTGTCATAGGGGCAGCGGCAATCTTGCTTACAAGTCAGGTGTTTGGTGCAGACGTTCAGGAGATAACGCGTCTGATTGACTGGCAACTGGGTGGAGCTTTCTTGTTCAGTGCTCTGCTCGCGACAGCATTCGGGCATATGACGTATAATTATGCGATAAAAAAAGCAGGACCCGCCGAAACCGCAATCTTTCTAAATCTCAACACATTATTTGCCGTCCTTGGATCATCGATATTTCTCAACGAAACGATCACGCTGAATCATATGCTCGGATTTCTCCTCATATTATGCGGGGTGTTTTTGGGAACCGGAGCCTTGGAATACATGCTGCTGAAACGACGAGAAAGAACCCGCTATTGAAATCCAGGGCCTTGTCCCACATCAAACGACTTTCAACAGCAATTTTTTGAGGAGCGGGGCGAAATGGTCAGGCAAGTCGGCGACGCTTGGTACCATAATGCGTTCGCGTCCGTATATATTGCGCATGAGTTCGTCATCTTGTTCGCTGATTTCGCCTTCAGCCAGGAATAAGCCGACAACGTCAATGCCTTTTTTTCGCGTTTCGGAGACGGCCATATTCGTATCAAGGATGCCATTTTCAGTGTAATTGGAAGCAGCCGGTTCACCGTCAGAGAAAACGAGCAGGAAGCGGTTTTTGTCGCTTCGGGCTTCCAATTCTTCAGCGGCAACACGAATACTATAGCCGTCACGGTTGTCTTCCTGGGCTTCCAGCTGCATAATGTTTGCGCCATTGTTTGCATAAAGCGAATGATTGAATGAATGGATCTTATGAAAATAATTGGGCTGAACGTGCTCTTTGACACCCGTTGCTTCTTCCCAGAATCCAATGATGGTATGCGGAATCTTAAGTCTTTTCAATACTTCATGAAACAAAACGACGCCTTTTTTCGTTTCTTCCATTTTGTTCATCATTGAAGCGGAACAATCCACCAGCAGCGTGAAGGAAGCATCCATTTCGTTTGATTCGTCATCTTTCTTGTAAAAAAGGCGCGGATAATCCTCAGTCACAGCCGGGATTAGATTTTTGGAGAGCCGGCCTGTGCTCAAATTGCCGCGGGGCATCTGCCGCTTATGTTCGAGCATTTTTTCAATTGTATTTGACAACCGACGCTGATACGGCGCAATTTCTTCTGCATATTGCCGGTAGAGCGCCTCATCCTCTGCAGATGGTTTTTCGGCGTTTTTGAAGATTTTTTTGGCATGCCGATTTTCCCTTCCGTAGATGCCGCTGCTCGCTTCCTCACTCTGTGTTGACTGGCTTTTTTCCATCGCTTGCATGTCGGAATAGTCATTTTGCTCGCTTTCACCGGATGCACCTTGTATGGAAGCAAGCGCCTGGTCACCTTCTTCTGTTTCACGTGCACCTTCACCCAACAGACTGGAGCTCGTACCCTGTTCCAATTCAAACTGCATAAAATTTTGGTTTCGGTCGGCGTTTTCATTTTCGCTGTGCCAGCTGGAAAATTGCTCATCGAACGTGTTGCTGTTTTCTTCACTGACGTCTTCTTGGGCGCTGTCGTTCGCGAGCGGATCAGTGCGTGTTAATGCATCAAACACATTTTTTTCCGTGTAGGTGGATAGGTTTGAAATCGGGAAAATAAAATAATCATTTGTCATATCCTTATAGACCGGTTCCAGCCGGTAAACAACTTTTTCGGTTATCCGGGCGATGTCACGTGTGCGTTTTGCTTCAAAAAGTTCAAATAAAATAGGCTGGAGTTTTTCGAGTTGTACTACTTGTTTGCTGTTGGCATTCGGGAATGAAGGATCCGGCGTTTCGGATTGCACCAGCAAATATATCAGGCAATAGAGCTCATCGAGTAAATAGCTTCGCGTGACATTTGCTTGCAGCTGCTGATTAAAGTACTGTTTTAAATAACTTCGGCGGATGGAAAATAAGTCTGCTGTACCGGGGCGTTCTTTTTTTATAATTTCTTCAAGCCTGATATCTTCAAACAGTGTAAAGAGCTGATCCGCAAACGTTTGGATTGGTGACTCGGAAATGTTTTTTTCAAAAGCCTGCATAGCAGGGATGTCAGAATGATGTAACGTACCGATTGTCCGAAGCAAAATATCGGTTTTGAAGCCTGCTTTGCGCGCAATGGTATTCCCAATTCCCCAGTTGGCACTTGCGGTCATCTTGAAATGGTCTTTATCAATTGTTGACCCGTAAGCGTAATCAAATTTCAACTCAGGAAGACCCGACAACACCGCGGTCAAATCCTGCAGCTGCAAATAAAGCCCCGTATCAATATCATTTTCTCGAAAACGAAACATATAAATTCTCCTATCCAGAGGGGGAAAAGGGGGTCAGACCCCGTTTATCCACAGACCCCGTTTATCCAAATAGTGTTTCGGCGATGGTTATGACGAGTTCTTTTTCTCTGTCTTCGTCGAGTTTGTCGGCGATTGCGCGTTGGATCGCCCGTTTTGGTGGGATCATCGCGCTTAAATCGCATGCATCAAGAAGGGCTCTGATGGAGGCTGCGTCTTCTGCAAGTTTGCCTTGGGCTACTGCCTGAATCAGATCTTCTGAAAGGCGCACAAATAAATCGATCGTACGTTCATCTCCCAGACGGCTGGTTTCCTGAATAAGCTGATTCAGCTGCTCGCCCTGCAAGTAAGGTATATCGATGACGACAAAACGGTTTTTCAGTGCCTCATTGAGCGGCACGGTGCCGACATAGCCTTCGTTAATGGCAGCCACAACGCCAAAACCATCAGCCGCCGTGATAATCTCTTCTGTGAATGGGTTCGTAATCGTCCGTCGATAATCAAGCACACCATTGATGAGCGGCAGTGTTTCCGGCTTAGCCATGTTAATTTCATCAATATAAAGAAAGGTCCCGTTTTTCATAGCGTTGGTCACCGGGCCTGGGACAAAATCAATCATTTGCCGACCGTCTTCATAATCGAGTGTTTTAAACCCCATCAAACTTTCGGCATCCAAATCAACCGAACAGTTCACACTGAACATCGGCTGGTTGAACACGTTTGAAAGTGTTTCGGCGAAGCGTGTTTTCCCCGATCCGGTTGGTCCTTTCAGCAGAACGTTTTTGCCCATGCTTAATGCGATGATAGCGTCATGAAGCAGCGCCTCATCCGGCGGGACATAACCGCCTTCCCGGATAAGATCGGTGAATTCATGACTGTTTTCGGTATATGGTTTATTTTCGATTAAATTTTTTAGTGTTCCAGGTAGATCGTTGTATTGTGTCATTGGGACGGGCTCCTTTCTCCATCCATTGTAACTTTAATCTGATGGCTGACCAAGCGTTTTGGCATGGAGGTGTGTGTCTGGTTTGGTACGAAGGCGCGCGCCGGCTTGTTGAACCGGGTGATGCTGGTGAATCACGCGTGATTCCTTTGTATATCGGTTGATCCTGGTTCGGTATCGCGTGCTCTTCTCCCAAAGTCGATTGGTGCTGCCATGATTTCGCGTGATGCTCCACGATTTCGCGTGATACCACCTCATTTTCGATTGGTCCGGGTGGCAGCCGCGCTTAACATTGATGATCATAAAAAAACGTCCCGCTCGTTAGTGAGCGGAACGTCGTCAGCCAATTCAAGCTGCTTCTTTTTTCTCCTTTTCGCGTATTGAATTAAATCGTTTCGTTTCTTTGACGACAACACCTGATAAGAAGAGAAGCCCGATCAAGTTCGGCACAGCCATTAAGCCGTTGAAAATATCACCGAAATTCCAGACAATTTCCAGTGATAATGTAGCGCCGGGCACGATAGCCAGAACAAAAATAATTCGGTAAAGCAAGGTGAAATTATCGCCAAATAGGTAGGTAAAGCATTTTTCGCCAAAATAGCCCCAGCCTACAATCGTTGAGAAAATAAATGTCAGCAGGGTCACTGCCACGATAATGTCACCATAGCCCGGCAGTAATAATTCAAATGACTGCGCGGTGAGTGCCGCTCCTTCTATACCGCTTCCGTAAAGGTTTGCCATTGTCAGCGTGAGACCTGTAATCGTACAGACGATAATCGTGTCAATAAATACTTGTGTCATTGATATTAAAGCTTGGCGTGCGGGTACGTCTGTACGGGCAGCTGCAGCAGCAATTCCACCTGTACCCAAACCTGCTTCATTGGAAAACAGCCCGCGTGCGACACCCATTCGGATAACGGTACCAATTGTACCGCCAGCGGCTGCCTCACCTGTAAAAGCATCGGAAAATATTAAACTGAATGCACTTGGCACCGCATCAATATTAAGGAAAATTATGATGAAGCCGGCTATCAGATAAAAAACAACCATAACCGGTACGAGAACGCTTACTGTCCGTCCAATTGTTTTAACACCACCGATAATCACGAGCCCGACAAGAATCGCAAAGACTACACCGGTTAACCAGAGCGGGGTGTTAAATACATCGTTGGCAACATCGGATGCAGCGTTCGCCTGGATCATGTTACCGATGCCAAAGATAGCAGCAAAGACTGCAAAAAAGGCGAACAATAACCCAAGCCATTTCTGGCCCAGTCCTTTTTCAATATAATACATCGGCCCGCCGGACATTTCGCCTTTGGCATTGGTCTGCCGGTATTTAACGCCTAGAATACCCTCGGAATATTTTGTGGCCATACCGACGAGTGCAGTGATCCACATCCAAAAGACAGCTCCCGGTCCACCGGCGACAACAGCTGTTGCTACCCCAACGACGTTTCCTGTCCCAACTGTCGCAGCCAGCGCTGTCATAAGCGCCTGGAAATGCGATATGTCACCTGTGGATTTTCCATCATGTTTTTTAAACGTAATGCTTAATGCATACGGCAGCATTCGAAACGAGAAAAATGCTAATCGGATCGTTAAGTAGAGCCCTGTCCCCACTAAAAGGATAATAAGCGGCAGTCCCCATATGTAGCCGCTGATTTGGCCGCTTATAGTTGTAAGCCATTCGATCATTTCTTTTCCCCCTTAGTCATCATATAGGGGAAAGGTATAGGAATATTAAAAAAATGTCAATATTCCTGACAAATCGTCTGGTATGAAGCAGGCATATTTTAAAAGATTGCGGAAAACTTAAAAAGGAAGGAGGGAATCTTTATGTCAGAGGAAAATAAAAACCGTAACAAAGATAAAAACACGCAAAATAATAAAAACAGATTTGTCAAACAGAAGCCTGATGCCGATGATGTGGAATTGGCCGAGGACCGGGAGTTTCTTAATCTTGAGAACAAACGGAATAAGCGGCATAGAAAGAAGTGACAAATCAGGCGGGCAATTGCTTTTCAAATCAGGTTAAAAGGACCAGAACGCTTCCGTGCGTTCTGGTCCTTTTGCTGTTCTCATTTTTTGTTTTGTTGCATTTCCCAATAATCCTGCTGGAAAACGCCCATCATAATGCCATCGATATATTCGCCATTGACGAAAAAGTGTTCTTTTAATTTGCCTTCAGTCTGAAAACCCACTTTTTCATATACATACCCTGCTTTTTCGTTCGTGTTTGCTACAATTAAATAAAGTTTATCCCGCATGTAACTGGCAGTAATCTTCCAAAGAACGGAAGATACTGCCAGTAAATGTCCGATTCGGCTCAACTATCAATCAGTGAAGAAGAACGCTTCACTGTTTGGAGTTTCGCTTTATGAAGATTAAGCACGGAAAACGCATACTCCATTGCTAATACAGTTCCCGGTGCTGCATAACCATTGCCTTGGTGGAGGGGATCAATTATAATAGCAAACTCTGCGTTTCGGTGTCGATTTTCAATATCATACAGGCTCACGAAACCGAGTTTTTCCTCATTGCTATTTGTCAGCATGAATTCCCGGTTATCTTGGTTGTCTTTATTTTTATCCCGCATGTAACTGGCAGTAATCTTCCAAAGAACGGAAGACACTGCCAGTAAATGCCCGATTCGGTTCAACTAACAATCAGTGGGCACCCCCCACTGATTGAAGTTTCACTTTATCAAAACTCTCTTTCAGATGCTCCATCGACATATAGGATTCACTGAACCAATAGCTCATGATGTCCGGGCTGTTAAAGAGTTTGTGCAGGAATGTTAAATCATCCTTCTCCAATGTACGTAGTTTTAAATTGTTTGTCATGTTATATTGCCCCTTTTGCGTTAAATTTTGCTAATTGCTGTTCGGTTGAGTATAGAGATAAAATTGCCATTTTATTTTTAACTTCAGTTTATAGTATAATAGAGTTATAGTTAAGATGCATCAAGCGGCTCTGACTCACATGCTGCAATATAAGTCGAGGGAGTTTTTGTGATGACGAACATGACACGGGATTTTTTTATTGGTTTATCTAATAACCGGTTTTTGAACAATCAGGCGAAAAAGTGGGGTTTTTCACTTGGGGCTGATAAATTTGTTGCCGGAACTTCGGTGGAGAGCGTGCTGCAAGAGGTTAAAAAACTGAATGAACTTGGCATAAGCTGCACGCTGGATAATCTCGGTGAATTTGTAACGGATAAAACAGAAGCTTTACAAGCAAGGGACAAAATCATTTCGCTTCTTCAATCAATCCATGAAGAAGATGCTGATTGCCACTTATCAGTCAAGCTAACCCAGCTCGGTCTCGATATAGAGAAGGACTTTTGTATTGAAAATATGAAAGCGATTTTACAAACAGCGAGCGCATATAATATTTTTGTCAATATCGATATGGAGGATTATTCACATTATGAGCAGACGCTTGAGGTTCTGAGGGTTTTGCTTCAGGATTATGACAATGTGGGGACTGTCATTCAGACTTACCTATACCGGGCAGAAGACGATTTGGAAGCGTTAAAAGACGTGCGCATCAGACTCGTAAAGGGCGCTTATAAAGAAAGTGAAGAGGTGGCTTATCCGAATAAGCAGGCTATTGACGAAAACTTTTTGAAGCTTGCCAAACAACGACTTCTGGGTAACGCATTCACGTCAATTGGCACGCATGACCATCATATTATTAATGAATTGAAAGCGTTTGCCGAAGAAAATAATATTGATGACGCTAAATATGAGTTCCAGATGCTTTACGGCTTCCGGAATGACTTGCAAAATAAATTGGCACAAGAAGGGTATAACTTCTGTACTTATATTCCGTTCGGGAGTGATTGGTTCGGCTATTTTATGCGGCGCCTGGCTGAGCGTCCGCAAAATGTTAATCTCGTTCTGAAAGATAAATTTTACGACGAAGATAATCGGCTAAAAAAAGGTCCTGTTATGGCCGGCGGGGCAGTCATTTCTGCTTTGGCGTTGTGGCGTGTGAAAGCGAATAAAACTAAGAAGAATAATTAATTGTTATGAAATGGGATTGGGCCGCGGATTTATCCCCGCGGCCCAACCCGTAACTCGAGCGACAGCGCCCGTAACTCGAGCGACAGGGCCCGCAACTCGAGCGACAG
>NZ_FOMR01000015.1 GCF_900112705.1 Lentibacillus persicus | reverse complement strand
AGCCCTCCTCAAGATGAAACTTCCCATCACGTTAAGTGAGTAAGATCCCTCAGAGACGATGAGGTTGATAGGTCCGAGGTGGAAGCGTGGCGACACGTGGAGCTGACGGATACTAATCGATCGAGGACTTAACTAACCCACAACCACGTTGAATGTCGACTAACGCTCTTATTTAGTTTTCAGGGTACAAATTTTTCAAAAACCCTTGCATTTTTCATCAAAAATGCCTATAATGATTCTTGTCCGTCAAAACGGACAATCAATCAACAGCATATGACAAAAGGGAGTTCGGTTAATTCCGTTCACATCCTGTGAACAATACCGGATAATCGACATCGTGTAGGTCTGGTAGCGATAGCGGAGAGGTCACACCTGTTCCCATGCCGAACACAGTAGTTAAGCTCTCCAGCGCCGATGGTAGTTGGGGTCTAACCCCTGCAAGAGTAGGACGCCGCCAGGCAATAAACAAGAGGCTGATTTCAAAATGAGATCAGTCTTTTTGTTTTATGCCAATATTTTTAAGCTGTTTAAACATGCAAAAGGGTTTTTCCATTAATGAAATGAAACAATAGTTGTTCAGTATTATAACCTATATAAAACGATAGATTTCACCCGTGTTTTTTACTTATTAGCCGATTATTCATGCAGATTCTGTTGTTCAGGAACCGTCATAGCTTTAAATAACTTGTGCTTTATCGAACGATTAAAGGTTTTTTACACCGATTTTTTCATTTCATATACAATGTCAGGATATATATGAGTAAGAAGGAGTGTTGGTTAGCCTATGGAGTATATAGAATATCTGGATGAACTTGTTGGGGAGAATTTCACTATTATTATGATACGCCTGCTAATTGCGTTACTCCTGTCCGGGCTTATTGGATTTGAGCGGGAATTGAAAAACCATTCAGCAGGTTTTCGGACGCATATTTTGGTAGGGGTTGGCGCTTGCCTTATGATGCTTTTATCGTTATACGGGTTTGAAGCTTTTATCCAATCATATGATAATATTCGATTCGACCCTGCGCGCATTCCATCATATGTTATCAGCGGAATCGGTTTTCTTGGGGCAGGTACTATTATAGTTAATGGCATGACGATCAGAGGACTTACGACAGCTGCTTCGATATGGACAGTTGCAGGGCTTGGTCTTGTGGTAGGGGCCGGCATGTATGCTGCAGCTGTGTTTACCACTGTTATTATTTTGCTGAGCCTGGTATTTCTGAATAATTTTGAGAAACGATTCAGGAAAGGCCATTCGAACAAAATTGAACTTACAGTTTGGCCGGGATTGGAAGTTAATCGTGTTATCTCGACGCTTGAATCGTATTCACTGACAATAAAGAAGGTTGAAATCGATCGAATCGACGACGATTTGAGAAATATTGCCGTCACGATTGACCCTGACAAAAATTTAAATCGTACCGTATTATTTGAAAACCTATCTCAGATAGAACACGTAAAAAGCATCTCATCACGAAAGTAACAGGAAGCTGGAACATAACTTATATATCCAATATAAAAGACGAACTATAATCAAGGTTAGCGGAGGAAATATGCAGAGACTCCTGCGGGAAGAGAGGCATAGGTGAGACAACGAAGTGCTTTGGCACGAGTTGGCTCAACAGCCGCCCGCGGAAAGCGAAGCATATTTCCGGAGCGGCGTATCCCGCTTCCTTTCCTAATTATCGTTCGTCTTTTCATTTATCTTTAAACCTTTTGTCCCAGCCTCTTTGACAAATGGGGTGTTTATATCGTGCGGTGTGCTTTAAGACTCAGACGTTTCATTTCGTTACAAATTGTCTAAAATAGGAATAGAATTTATTTGCATCTTCGTACATATATCGTATAATGTAATCAAAGTCAAAGTTAGTCAAAGTCAAAAACATAAGAATGTTCCCATTAAATAGTTGTAAGAGCATTCCTGTGATGGAGAGGAGGATGGTATATGCGTAACATCTCAGATATAATAGAACAGCACTTAAAGCAAATTTTAGAGTCAGCCGGTAAAGATACAATTGACATCAAGCGAAGCGAACTTGCTGAAGAATTTCAGTGTGTACCATCACAAATCAATTATGTGATTAAAACACGTTTCACTGTGGAAAAAGGATATATAGTAGAAAGTAAACGCGGTGGCGGCGGTTATATCCGAATAATACGGATTCAGCACCAGGACCGGGCTGAACTAATCGATGATATTATTGAAATGATTAATCCCGCCGTCTCCCAGCAGGCTGCGATGGATGTGCTCGAACGACTTCTGGAAGAAGAATTGGTCACTGAACGAGAAGCGAAAATTATGTTAAGCGTCATTAACAGAGAAACGCTTGCTTTTCAGCTGCCTTTGCGGGATGAAGTCCGTGCACGTATTTTAACCTCAGTTCTGTCGACCTTGAAATATTTAAATAAATAAGGGGGGGAGTCTATGGAATGCCAGGAATGTCATCAGCGTCCGGCAGCGCTCCATTTCACCCAGGTCATTAATGGGAATAAAACAGAAGTTTATGTTTGTGAAGTCTGCGCCAAAGAAAAAGGTTATATGACTTATCCTGAAGAAGGGTATTCGCTGCACCACCTGTTGTCAGGATTGTTAAATACAACATTTGAAAGCAAACAAAACCCATCAGGAAGCCCACACACGAAGGAGGAAGTATCATGTCCGCAATGTGACATGCCTCTTTCGGAGTTTAAACGCATTGGAAAATTTGGCTGTTCGACGTGCTACGAGACATTTTCTGATCACTTGGACCCTATATTCCGCCGCGTTCACAGCGGTAACATGACACATCATGGCAAGATCCCTGCGCGGGCCGGCGGAAATATACGTGTCCAGAAACAAGTCGAGGAGTACAAGGAAGAGTTACAGCGTCTGATAAAGAACGAAGCTTTTGAAGACGCTGCCAGGGTCCGTGATAAGATTAAGGAGCTGGAACAACAGACGCGGGGTGATGACAAATGACATTGCAGCAATTCATGAACGAGGCAATAAGCCCGTGGATGCGGGAAGAAGGTCCTGACAGCGATATCGTACTAAGCACCAGGATACGGCTGGCACGCAACTTTGCTCAATATTCATTTCCAATAATCGCCAACGAGAATGACCTCCAGCATATCAACACGTTTATTCAACAAGAGTACGAGGACCAATCATTTCAGGATTACCGTAATTTTTCATTTGTTCCTATTCATAATCTCACACCTATTGAAAGACGTGTCTTAGTAGAAAAACACTTGATCAGCCCGCATTTGGCAGAAAAAAATCAAGCATCCGCGGTGCTTATCTCTGAGAATGAGCAAGTGTCAATCATGGTCAATGAAGAAGACCATTTACGTCTTCAACTGTATTTTCCGGGCTTTCAGCTGAATCATGCACTTGAAAAAGTGTTTGAGCTTGATGACTGGCTGGAAGAAAAAATTGATTACGCATTTGATGAAACAAGAGGCTATCTGACGGGGTGTCCGACAAATGTGGGAACAGGCATGCGTGCTTCAGTCATGATGCATTTGCCTGCACTTTCCTGGACGAAACAGATTAAACGCATGATACCTGCCATCAATCAGCTTGGATTGGTTGTCCGGGGTATTTATGGAGAAGGCAGCGAAGCAACAGGAAATATCTTTCAAATATCCAACCAGATAACACTTGGCAAGTCTGAAGAAGATATCGTAAATGATCTGCGCAGCGTCGTCCGGGAACTGATCGAGCATGAACGAAACGCCAGAAATCACATGATGGAACAGTCGATTACACGCCTCGAAGACCGGATTTACCGTTCTTATGGTGTGTTGGCATACAGCCGGATTATCGAATCCAAAGAAGCAGCAAAATGTTTGTCTGATGTACGGTTGGGAATTGATTTAGGAATTATTGAAAATGTATCACGTAATATATTAAACGAGTTAATGGTACTGACTCAGCCAGGATTTTTGCAGCAATATGCCAAAAAAACATTGACTCCGAATGAGCGGGATGTGCTAAGAGCGTCACTCATTCGTGAACGGGTACAATTAGAGACATAGCTAGGAGGAAATTATATGATGTTTGGACGTTTCACTGAACGAGCACAAAAAGTATTGGCATTATCCCAGGAAGAAGCAGTAAGACTCGGCCATAACAATATCGGTACAGAGCATGTATTGCTTGGTCTTGTGCGTGAAGGCAACGGGATTGCTGCTAAAGCCCTCGAGTCCCTGGGTCTTGAAGTATCTAAAATACAGCAGGAAGTAGAAAAACTGATTGGCACCGGCAAACAGCCGATGCAGACAATTCATTACACACCGCGAGCGAAAAAAGTAGTTGAACTGTCTCAAGATGAAGCACGCAAGCTCGGTCATTCCTATGTCGGCACCGAGCATATTCTGTTAGGGCTTATTCGGGAAGGCGAAGGCGTTGCAGCGCGTGTTCTGAATAACCTTGGCGTCAGTCTTAACAAAGCACGCCAGCAAGTGCTTCAGCTTCTGGGAAGCAACGAATCCCAGGCTGGAAGGCAAGGCCGTGGTGCCCAGTCGTCAAATGCCAATACACCGACGCTGGATTCGCTTGCACGGGATTTGACTGAAAGTGCCAAAGACGGAAATGTTGACCCTGTTATCGGGCGCGGCAGTGAGATTGAGCGGGTAATCCAGGTGTTAAGCCGCCGGACAAAAAATAACCCTGTGCTGATTGGTGAGCCGGGTGTTGGTAAAACAGCGGTGGCAGAAGGACTTGCCCAGCAAATTGTGAATAATGAAGTGCCGGAGATATTGCGCGATAAACGTGTGATGACCCTTGATATGGGGACCGTTGTTGCTGGCACCAAATACCGCGGGGAATTTGAGGACCGTCTTAAAAAAGTGATGGAAGAAATCCGTCAGGCGACGAATATTATTCTATTTATTGATGAATTGCACACATTAATTGGTGCAGGGGGCGCAGAAGGAGCAATTGATGCATCCAATATTCTGAAGCCTGCACTGGCCCGAGGGGATCTGCAATGCATCGGTGCCACCACACTGGATGAGTATCGAAAATACATTGAAAAAGATGCCGCACTTGAGCGCAGATTCCAGCCGGTTCAAGTGGATGAGCCAACCTTGGAAGAGACCATTGAAATTTTAAAAGGGCTGCGTGACCGTTATGAGGCGCATCACCGTGTAACGATTACAGATGATGCCATTGAAGCGGCTGCTAATTTATCAAACCGTTATATTACGGATCGTTTCCTGCCGGATAAAGCAATCGATTTGATTGACGAAGCAGGATCGAAAGTCCGTCTGAGCTCGTATACGGTGCCGCCAAACTTAAAAGAACTCGAGCAGAAACTTGAAGATGTGCGAAAGGAAAAAGATTCCGCCGTACAGGGTCAGGAGTTTGAAAAAGCTGCATCATTGAGGGATTCTGAGCAGCATCTGCGCGAGGAATTGGAAGAAACGAAAAATGAATGGAAACAAAAACAAGGTCAGAAAGACTCAGAAGTGACGACTGAAGATATTGCTAAAGTCGTTTCGATTTGGACAGGTGTACCTGTGACCAGCATGACGAAAGATGAGAGCGAGCGGCTCTTGCATTTGGAAGACACACTGCATAACCGGGTCATTGGCCAGGATGAAGCTGTTAATGCAGTGGCAAAAGCGATTCGCCGTGCACGAGCAGGGCTGAAAGATCCAAAACGGCCGATTGGTTCGTTTATTTTCCTCGGTCCAACCGGGGTCGGTAAAACGGAACTTGCCCGCGCTTTGGCTGAGGCGATGTTTGCTGATGAAGAAGCGATGATTCGAATTGATATGTCAGAGTATATGGAAAAACACGCCACTTCCCGTTTGGTAGGCTCACCACCAGGATATGTTGGCTATGAAGAAGGTGGACAGCTTACGGAAAAAGTCCGTACTAAACCATATTCAGTCGTGTTACTGGATGAAGTGGAGAAAGCCCATCCGGAAGTTTTCAACATCTTGCTGCAAGTGCTTGAGGACGGACGACTGACAGATTCAAAAGGGCGTTTAGTCGACTTCCGCAACACGGTTTTAATTATGACATCAAACGTTGGGGCAAATGAGCTTAAGCAGAACAAATATGTCGGCTTTACACTCGATGAAGATAAAGAGCAGGATTATCAAGATATGAAGAAGAAAGTGACAGATGAGCTGAAGAAAGCCTTCCGTCCGGAGTTTTTAAACCGCGTGGACGAAACAATTGTGTTCCACTCACTCGAGAGAAAACACATGAAATATATCGTCAATCTCATGCTTAAACAACTGCAGAACCGCTTGAAAGAGCAGGA
Organism: Lentibacillus persicus; assembly: GCF_900112705.1. Classification (GTDB taxonomy): domain Bacteria; phylum Bacillota; class Bacilli; order Bacillales; family Amphibacillaceae; genus Lentibacillus; species Lentibacillus persicus. The sequence goes on along the minus strand of NZ_FOMR01000015.1, from coordinate 58,480 downwards.
AATCGAATTTTCATTGACGGATAAAGCTGTCGAGAAGATTGCCAATGAAGGGTTTGACCCGGAATATGGTGCAAGACCGCTGCGCCGGTCAATTCAGAAAAATATAGAAGATCTTATGTCTGAAGAACTGCTTCAGGAAAACTTTAAGAAAGGCGAAAAAGTAAAAATCGGCTTAAACAACAAAGGCGAATTTACAATTTTGTCCTAGACAATGAAAATAGTTAACTGACATGAAAAGTGCCTGGAACAAAAGGTTCAAACGTAAATTAAACGACGAACGATAAGATAGGTTAGCGCAGGAAATATGCGTAGACTCCTGCGGGAAAAAAGGCTTAGGCTAGACCCCGAAGTGCCTTGGCACGAGGGGGCTTGCCAGCCGTCCGCTTCCTCTTATTGTTCGTCGTTTATGTTTTATTCAAAAGTTATGTTCCACACTCTTTTCGGCTCTAACAGAACCTGTCGTCTGGTAATACAAGCGCTTTGTGGAATAATTATGGAATAAACTTTATGAAAATGATAGACTGCTGTAACCTTCATGTGATGTCATTCGTATATAATAGAGACTATAAGCGAAGGGGAAGGATCGTATTGGCTAAACGCAAAATGAAGTATGTTTGCCAGGAATGCGGCTATGAATCTGCTAAATGGATGGGCAAGTGTCCTGGCTGCAATAACTGGAATACACTCGTTGAAGAAATGGAAGCATCTCCCGCAGGCAACAGGCATACAATGACGAGAGATACCAAAACGAAACATCAGCCTGAAAGCATAACGTCGGTCGAAACACAAAAAGAACCGCGTATGACAACGTCAATGAATGAATTTAACCGTGTGCTTGGCGGCGGCATTGTACCGGGGTCATTGGCTTTAATTGGCGGGGATCCGGGAATCGGAAAGTCCACATTATTGCTGCAAATATCATCTCAGTTAGCTGATAAGCATTTGCCTGTCTTATATATATCAGGGGAGGAGTCTGTCCGGCAGACAAAACTTCGTGCAGACAGGCTTGGTGTTACGTCAGATTTATTATATGTTTTAGCCGAGACAAATTTATTTGATATCGTCAACCAAATTGAACAAACAAAACCTGCATTAGTCGTGATTGATTCAATCCAGACGATTTACCGTGAAGAAATATCAAGTGCTCCCGGAAGCGTTTCTCAGGTGCGTGAAAGCACAAGTGAACTGATGCGTGTAGCCAAATCAAATGGCATCCCTATCTTTATTGTCGGCCACGTCACCAAAGAAGGTGCGATTGCCGGACCGCGTATGCTTGAGCATATGGTTGATGCTGTGCTCTATTTTGAAGGGGAACGTCACCATACTTACCGTATTGTACGCAGCGTGAAGAATCGTTTTGGCAGTACGCACGAAATGGGTATTTTTGAAATGAAAGAGGAGGGTTTGCGGGAAGTTATGAACCCTTCTGAGATATTTCTGGAGGAACGTTCACAGGGAGCTGCCGGTTCGACAGTCGTTGCTTCGATGGAAGGGACGCGCCCTGTTCTGGTTGAGATACAGGCGCTGATTTCGCCGACAAGTTTCGGCAACCCGCGGAGAATGGCGACCGGCATTGATACGAATCGTGTGCCGCTTTTGATGGCGGTATTGGAGAAACGTGTGGGACTGATGCTGCAAAATCAGGATGCCTATATTAAGGTTGCCGGGGGCGTTAAACTTGATGAACCAGCCATTGATCTTGCTCTGGCTGTCAGCATAGCATCCAGCTTCCGGAATCAGCCGACGAAACCAGAAGATATTGTGATTGGCGAAGTTGGGCTGACCGGTGAAATCAGGCGTATTTCCCGCATTGAACAGCGCGTGCAGGAGGCAGCCAAACTAGGTTTTAAACGCGTTGTGTGTCCTCAGAAAAATCTGGAAGGATGGACCCCCCCTGAAACAATTGAGGTTATCGGCGTCAACACAGTACAGGAAGCCCTGGATGAAGGGCTGGTCCGCTAAATGGAAAGCCGGCCCCGCAGTTGACGGCCCCTGTTTCGTGCATAAAAGTGCGGAACGTCAGCATGTACAGATTGACATTTTAGTAAAAAGTGTGATATTATATATTATTTTCTAAATTGACTCATTTTAACAGTTATGGTAGGCTTTTAGTGTTAAGCTATATTTCATCTGGACATCGATGGTTATTATACAGAAAATGGGTAATAATAAATGGTAGGAGGTGAGCAGTGGTGCTAAAAAAGATCGTCCATTTATTTTTCATTATTAGTGGAGGTACCATTGGATATTTGTATGTTCCGGATATTGTCAACATGCTTGAATTTACCGACGCAACATGGGCCGCATCCCCTTATTTAGGCATGATTTCAGGTGCAATTATATTATTTGTTTTATCTTATTTTATCGCGGGACATATTGTCGGGTTTTTACGTTGGGTGGAAGAAGCTTTGATTCGAGTGCCGGTCGGGGACTTGCTTATCGGCAGCCTGGGCTTGATAGCCGGATTGTTTATTGCTTATTTGGTAAACATACCGCTGACTGATATTAATATTTATCTTGTTTCGCAGGTGCTGCCGCTCTTTATTACAATTTTGCTTGGCTATTTAGGCTTTCAGGTTGGCTTCAGACGACGGGATGAAATCATTAGTTTACTTAATTTCAATCGCAAAGAGCGCGAGAAAAAGCGGTCCTCAGATGGTGAGACACCGCAGGCGAAAAAACAGCCCAAATCCAAAATTTTGGATACGAGTGTGATTATCGACGGGCGTATCGCCGATATCTGTCAGACAAACTTTCTTGAAGGCACGATTGTTATTCCGCAGTTCGTTCTGGGTGAGTTGCAGCATATTGCTGATTCCTCGGATGTTTTGAAGCGAAACCGCGGTCGCAGAGGGCTTGATGTTCTTAACCGGATTCAGAAAGAATTGCCTGTAGTTGTCGAGATTTATGAAGGTGATTTTGAGGATATCCCGGAAGTTGACAGTAAACTGATTAAACTTGCAAAAGTTATCGACGGTATTGTTGTCACCAACGATTTTAATTTAAATAAAGTTTGTGACTTGCAGGAAGTCCCGGTGTTGAACATTAATGACTTGGCGAATGCCGTTAAACCGGTTGTTCTTCCGGGTGAAGAACTCATGGTTCAAGTGATAAAAGACGGCAAGGAACAGAATCAGGGCATTGCCTATCTGGATGATGGCACGATGATTGTTGTCGAAGAAGGTCATGATTATATCGGCAAAAAAGTTGAAGTACTGATTACGAGTGTGCTGCAGACTTCTGCGGGCAGAATGATATTTGCCAAACCAAAATTACTTGAAAAAGCGCAGTAAACACGGTATAACTTATAGAGGAACCATAAAAGTGATAACGTCCGCTGTTATCACTTTTAATCGTGTTTAAAAGACGAATGTTGTAACATAATGCAAAACGGTGACATTGCAATGTTGATTTCTTTTCCGGGATCATAGGAAGCAATGCCAGACTACTTAACTAAAGGAAGGGGTACCACCATGACGAACCAGGTCCGTGTACGTTATGCGCCGAGTCCAACAGGTCATTTGCACATTGGAAACGCCCGCACCGCCTTATTCAATTATTTATATGCGAAACACTTCGATGGAAAGTTTATTATCCGGATTGAGGATACCGATGATAAGCGGAATGTAGAAGGCGGAGAAGAAAGTCAGATGTTGTATCTGAAATGGCTCGGCATCGAATGGGATGAAGGTGCTGATGTCGGCGGTGATTATGGTCCGTACCGTCAGATGGAGCGGCTTGAAATATATCAGAGATACGTTGACGAACTTCTTGAAAGAGGGCTCGCTTACAAATGCTACATGACGGAAGAAGAGCTGGATCAGGAACGCGAAGAGCAGCGCGCCAAAGGCCAGGTGCCAAAATACTCCGGTGCACATCGCAACTTAACCCAGGAACAGATTGAAGCGTTCGAACAGGAAGGACGTAAGCCAAGCATCCGTTTGCGTGTGCCCGAAAACAAATCATATACGTTCAATGATATTGTACGCGGTGACATTACCTTTGAATCCAGTGATTTTGGTGACTGGGTCATCGTTAAGAAAAATGGTGCACCAACTTATAACTTTGCGGTTGCCATTGATGACCACTTGATGGAAATTACGGACGTACTGCGCGGGGAAGAGCATATATCAAACACACCGAAGCAGATGATGGTTTATGAAGCCTTTGGCTGGGATGCGCCTAATTTTGGTCATATGACACTCATTCTGAATGAAGAACGTAAAAAGTTAAGCAAGCGGGATGAGCACATTTTGCAGTTCATTGAACAGTACCGCAATTTAGGTTATTTGCCTGAAGCGCTGTTTAATTTCATTACATTGCTTGGCTGGTCGCCTACAGGGGAAGAAGAAATCTTTACGAAGGACGAGCTGATAGAGATCTTTGATCCTGAGCGATTATCAACATCAGCCGCCATTTTTGATCGTCATAAGCTGAAGTGGATGAACAATGAATATATTAAAGCAGCTGACACGGAGCGCATTATTGAACTGGCAATGCCACATCTTGTAGAGGCGGGCAGACTGCCGGAAAATATGAACGAAGAAACGCGTGAATGGGCTGAGAAGATCATTGCACTGTATCAGGAACAACTGCGATACGGAGCGGAAATTGTCGAATTAACTGAGTTATTCTTTAACGAAACCATTCATTACGATGAAGGTGCGATGGATGTGCTGCAACAGGAACAAGTACCGGAAGTGCTGCAAGTATTTACAGACAAGCTGATTCATTTGGATGATTTTGAGAAAGATGCTATTAAGCAGCAAATCAAGGCTACTCAAAAGGAAACCGGCCATCGCGGTAAAAAACTGTTTATGCCAATCCGTGTTGCGGTAACCGGGCAGACACACGGGCCGGAGCTGCCAATGGCAATTGAATTGCTGGGCAGAGATACGATTGTGTCACGGCTTGACCACCTTCTCAAACAGCTCGGAGCTTAATAATTCACATTTGCCGTTTAATGTAATATAGTAATAACATACAAACTGTCTTTGAGAAGTGATTTTTGAAAAGTAAAGGTTTAACCTAAGCCCATAAACTGCGACCCAGTGACAAGAGTGGTCCCTGTTTCAATCAAATATCTTTTTAGCGAAGGAAATACACGGAGACTCCTGCGGGAACAAAGGCATAGGTGAGACACCGAAGCGCGCTAGCGCAAGGGGGCTCACCAGCCGCCCGCGGAAAGCGTAGTGTATTTCCGGAGCGGTGTCGTAGCACTCAACTATTTATGTGAGCCGCATCTTTTGTAAATTGATAAGCACTAGGAGAATAGCCCGTTAAACATATTAATACTGAGCATTGACAAGGAGAAGTAGGAAACGCTCTGCTTACCCAGAGAGAATCATCATCGGCTGGAAGTGATTCTGAGCACCGTTTTTGAAATGCACCTTGGAGCCCGTTATGGAAAGCAAGTATATAACGGCGGTCCTCTGCCGTTAACAGAGATGAAGCCGGGAGAAAGCCGATTTTCTCCAAACAGAGTGGAACCGCGTTATAAGCGTCTCTGTGTAATCGTTACACAGAGACGCTTATTTTTTATAACATAAATGAGTCTGAAGATAGAGATAGAAAAAAAGACCTTGGAGGGGAGGGCTTTCAATGAGCATTTTTAAGCGACTGAAAGAAGATATGGATGTTGTGTTTGAGCAGGATCCTGCCGCACGGTCATATATAGAGGTGTTTTTGACATATTCGGGTTTGCACGCGATATGGTCGCATCGTGTAGCACACTTTTTCTTTAAGCGCCGCATGTTTTTTATCGCACGGGCAATCTCACAACTGAGCCGATTTTTCACCGGTATTGAAATTCATCCGGGCGCCCAAATCGGGAGAAAATTTTTCATCGACCACGGCATGGGCGTTGTCATCGGTGAAACGACAGAAATCGGTGATAATGTCACGCTTTTTCAGGGCGTGACACTGGGTGGTACAGGCAAAGAAAAAGGCAAACGTCACCCGACAGTCCTTGATAACGCCACCGTCACCACCGGTGCAAAGGTACTGGGGAACATCACAATTGGATACGGCTCTAAAATTGGTGCCCAATCGGTTGTTTTAAAAGATGTGCCCGACCATTCGACGGTTGTAGGTGTACCAGGGACTGTTGTCGTCCAGAATGGGGAAAAGGTACGTAATAGCAACAACCTTGATCATCACAAAATTCCCGATCCGGTTGCTGATCGCTGCGACAGGCTGCAGCAGGAAATTGATGTACTTAAAGAGGAGATCGAAAAGTTAAAGGAAGTGAAGCACAATGGCAATCACGATTTATAATACACTGACACAGGAGAAAGAACCCTTTAAACCGCTTGAAGACGACAAAGTGCGCATGTATGTATGCGGTCCGACGGTGTATAATTACATTCATATCGGAAACGCCCGCCCGGCAATTGTGTTTGATACCGTTCGGCGCTATTTTGAGTACAAAGGGTATCAGGTCGATTACGTTTTAAACTTCACGGATGTGGATGACAAAATTATTAAGGCGGCCAATGAATTGGGTGAGCAAGTGCCGGATGTGGCTAACCGGTTCATTGATGCTTATTTGGAAGATATCGGCGCGCTGGGTGTCAAGAAGGCGACTTATAACCCGCGTGTAACAGAAACAATGGATGACATTATTGACTTCATTGCCAATCTGATTGATAAAGGCTATGCCTATGAAGTTGATGGCGATGTTTATTTTAAACCGCGTTCCTTTGACGGCTACGGTAAATTATCACACCAATCAATCGATGAATTGAGGTCAGGGGCACGGATTCAAGTCGGTGAGAAAAAAGAGGACCCGCTCGATTTTGCTTTATGGAAAAAAGTAAAAGAAGATGAAATCGCCTGGGACTCCCCATGGGGACAGGGCCGCCCGGGCTGGCATATTGAATGCTCGGCCATGGCTAAAAAATATCTGGGAGAAACAATCGATATTCATGCAGGCGGTCAGGATCTGACGTTTCCGCATCATGAAAATGAAATTGCGCAATCAGAATCCATGAACGAAAAACCGTTTGCTCATTATTGGATGCATAACGGGTATATTAATATTGATAATGAAAAAATGTCCAAATCGCTTGGGAATTTTGTCCTGACACGTGATATTATCAACCAGCATGATCCGCAAGTCGTCCGGTTTTTCATGCTGAGTGTTCATTACCGCAATCCAATCAACTTTACAGAAGAACTGCTGCAAGGATCTAAAAACAGCCTGGATCGGGTCAAAAATGCTTATTTGAATCTGGAGCACCGCAAAGCAACAAGTATGAACTTAACACATCGTTCAGATGTGTGGCACGAAACGATTGATAATTTAAATGAACAATTTGAAGCTGCTATGGATGACGATTTGAATACGGCTAACGCCATATCTGTTTTATTCGAACTGACGAAAGAAGCAAACCGTTATCTTGATGAAAAGCAAACATCAACCGCTGTGATTGAGACATTTCAGGAAAGCATCGATACGATTTTGAATGTGCTTGGCATCCAAATTGAACACGAGAAAGAACTGCTGGATGAAGAGGTTGATGCGTTGATCAAGGAGCGGACAGAAGCACGAAAAAATCGTGATTTTAACCGGGCTGATGAAATTCGTGATACGTTGAAAGAGAAGAATATTATTCTGGAGGATACGCCGCAGGGCACGCGGTGGAAACGAGGCGACAATGAATCTTGATGTCAAGCAGATGAAAAGCCTGGCGCTTGCATACATGGGGGATGCCGTTTACGAAGTTTATGTAAGGGAACATTTGTTAAGAAACGGTAAAGTAAAACCGAACCAGTTGCATAAAGAAGCTGTCACGTTTGTTTCGGGAAAAGCTCAAGCCTCGGTCATTAAGCAATGGCTGGAAAATGATGCTTTGAGCGATGAAGAAGAAAAAGTCGCAGCACGAGGACGCAATGCTAAATCGGGTACAATCCCGCGGAATATAAGCGTCCAGGCATATCGTTACAGCACTGCGTTTGAAGCGCTGATCGGCTACCATCATCTGCTGGGCAACGAGAGAAGACTGGAGGAACTTTTGCAGGCATCAGTGGCGTTTATTGAAGGGAGGCAAGGCTGACATGGATCAGGAAATCATTATAGGAAAAAATGCCGTTATCGAAGCGCTTGAATCCGGAAGACCGGTCAATAAAGTATTGGTCTCAGAGCATCTTAACAAATCGATGGTAGGAAAGCTGCAGTCATTAAGCAAAAATGCCGGAACAATTTTGCAAAAGACGCCTAAATCAAAACTCGATAAAGTGGCTTCCGGAAACCATCAGGGTGTCATTGCCTATGTCGCCTCCTATACCTACGCATCGCTTGAAGATTTATTTTCCAAAGCCGAAAACAGCGGGGAAGCGCCGTTTTTAATTGTGCTTGATCAACTTGAGGATCCGCATAACTTAGGGTCGATACTGCGAAGTGCAGATGCCGCAGGAGCACATGGCGTCATCATTCCAAAGCGCCGGTCGGTCGGTTTGACCGGGGCTGTGGTCAAAACGGCTGCAGGGGCACTCGAGCATATCCCGGTAGCCCGCGTTACGAACATTGCCAATACAATTGATGAGCTGAAAGATCGCCATATATGGGTTGTTGGAACCGAAGCAGATGGAACTGAAGATTACCGCTTGCTTGATGGCACGATGCCGATTGCGCTCGTGATCGGCAACGAAGGCAAGGGAATGAGCAGGCTGGTGACAGATAAATGTGATTGGACGGTCAATCTTCCAATGCGTGGGCAAGTGTCATCTTTGAACGCTTCGGTTGCCTGCAGTCTGCTGTTGTATGAGGTATACCGCAAAAGGTTTCCGGTTGGTGAATAGCGATGAATGTTCTGGTGGTGGACGGCTATAATATTATTGGTGACTGGGAAGAATTGAAGCGAATCAAGCAGACAGATATCGGACAGGCCCGTGACCGCCTGATTGAGCTGCTTGCGGACTATCAGGCATTTACCGGCATGCGCGTCATTATCGTATTCGACGCCTATTACGTAAAAGGTATTGAAAGCAGGCTTAAGGAACACAAAGTTGAAATTATTTATACGAAAGAAAATGAAACGGCTGATGAGTGTATCGAACGCATCGTTAAAGAGCTCAAAAATGTGATCAATCAAGTGTATGTCGCAACATCTGATTATGCTGAGCAGCGGACAATTTTTGGACGGGGTGCTCTAAGGATTTCAGCGCGAGAATTATATATTGAATTAAAAGATATCGATCGGGAAATTAAGCAGGAAATTCAGCAGCATCAAAATGTAAAACCGAAAACCAAAATCCCGTTGGACCAGCATATATTGGATAAGTTTGAAAAATGGCGGCGCGGGGATGAATAACGTTTCGACTGCTTGTGACATCTTCAGCACGTATTCAACTAATAGATTTTTATATTAATGTCTCAGTTTTTTACTGGGGCTTTTTGAATTCGGGCTTTTTACTTCCGTTATTATGAATAACGCGTCTGATTGCTGATGCAGAAAGTTTCAGCCTGCCCGGAGCAACTATAAAATGTCAACTGGATACGTCGGTTTTTCTATCAAATGGGGAAGCGCCGCGAGATTCGATGTTGACTAGTGTGAAGCGCTTACTGTATAATACCTTTAATCAACAGCGGTGAAGCCGGGGGGTTTTTCAGGTGAGTGTTAAGCTGGCTGAGGCAGATAAGCGTAGCTTGGAATTGCTTGATGATAATGACGTTATACAGTTAATCCACCAAGGAGACAGTCATGCGCTGGACTTTTTAATTCATAAATACATCAGTTACGTACGTGCAAAAGCACGGACTTATTTTATCATTGGGGCTGATAAAGAAGATATTATCCAGGAAGGCATGATTGGTCTATATAAAGCAATTCGCGATTATGACGGGGACAAGCTTTCTTCGTTTAAAGCATTTGCCGAGCTGTGTGTAACCCGGCAGATTATCACTGCTATTAAAACGGCAACCAGGCAGAAACACGCCCCGCTTAACTCCTACGTATCATTGGATAAGCCAATTTATGATGATGAATCTGACCGGACACTATTGGATATAGTTGCTGAGTCAAAAACCTTTGACCCACAGGAATTACTGCTCAAGCGAGAAAGATTTACAGACATGGAAGGAAAGCTGTCAGAACTGTTGAGCAGCCTGGAAAAAGAAGTGCTCCGTTTATACATGGACGGATGCTCCTATCAGGAAATCTCAGTTAAATTAAAACGTCATGTCAAATCGATCGATAATGCTTTGCAGCGCATTAAACGCAAATTGGAACAATTGCTGGAAACGAAGGAAGCAGGAACTCCTTGAGCCGTTGACACATAAATCTATGAATGCTACATTAATATGAGTGAAAAACCCTATGATGGGGTGGTGCGTTGAATAAAAAAGCTGTGCTGGCATGTACCATTTGTGCGAGCCGTAATTATACAACCAGCAAAAACTCAAAGAACCCTGAACGCTTGGAAGTGCGCAAATATTGCAGAGTTTGTGGCAGTCATACATGGCACCGTGAGACAAAGTGATCGGTATTCTTCGGCAAGAGAGTGGAGGGACAGACGTGAAAATTGGCAAGTTTTTTAAAGATGTAGCACGGGAAATGAAGAAGGTCTCTTGGCCAAAAGGCCGCGAATTAACGAGTTATACGATAACAGTACTGTCAACAGTAGCTTTTGTAGCAGTTTTTTTTGCTGTTATTGATCTTGGTATTTCGCAATTCCTGAATATGTTTTTTTAACCGCATATATTGAATAAACTGGCTGAGATTATGCTATAATGGAATAAGATATATTTTGAATTGAAAACCCGGGGAATATCGGGTTTTTTAATATGGGCTGATTTTTCAGCGAGGTTAACTATAAGCTATAAAAATAAGGGAGGGAAGGGCAAGTAAATTTGTCCTGATCAGATGGAAAAAAATTGGTATGCTATCCATACGTACTCCGGGTATGAAAACAAAGTGAAAACGAATCTGGAAAAGCGTGTAGGGACCATGGGTATGGAAGACAAGATCTTTCGTGTGCTTGTTCCGGAAGAAGAAACGACAGAAATTAAAAACGGTAAAAAGAAAGTTGTTAAGAAAAAATTCTTCCCTGGTTATGTGCTGGCAGAGATGGTCATGACGGATGACTCGTGGTATGTTGTGCGCAACACGCCCGGAGTGACCGGTTTTGTGGGGTCGAGCGGCCACGGGACAAAGCCGACACCGCTTTTGCCCGACGAAATCAATTTTGTTCTGAAGCAGATGGGCATAAGTGAAAAACCTGCCCAAGTTGATTTTGAGCTGAAAGAAAATGTACATGTTACGGACGGGCCGTTCAGCGGTTTCACGGGTACAATTGAGCACATAGATGCTGATAAACAGAAAGTGAAAGTGCATGTGAACATGTTCGGACGGGAAACACCGGTCGAACTGGAATTTCCACAAATCGAAAAACTGTAACAAACGCCGAAACAGCTGTGGATGCCTGCAGCTGTTTTCAATCGTTCAGCAAGCTGGTCATTATGTCGCACTTCACATCCATTTCGATGCAGGTAACACTATTCCAGGTGAAAACAATCAAAAAATAAAACTTGCCCTTGCATAATTTGATAATACATGCTAAAATTCTTTTGTTATTTACGTCCCTGATAAAAGGGAATTGGTAATGTTGAGTGGGAGGGGCCTAACCCTATTACCACATCACGGACTTTAAGGAGGTGTGTCTCGTGGCTAAAAAAGTTATTCAAGTTGTTAAATTGCAGATTGAAGCTGGAAAAGCGAACCCAGCACCGCCTGTTGGACCTGCATTGGGTCAAGCTGGTGTCAATATTATGGGATTCTGTAAAGAATTTAACGCAGAAACACAAGATCAGGCTGGTACAATTATACCTGTTGAGATCACAGTATTTGAAGATCGTTCATTTACGTTTATTACGAAAACCCCGCCTGCAGCTGTATTGCTGAAACAAGCGGCCGGAATTGATACTGCATCAGGTGAGCCTAACCGCAGCAAAGTTGCATCCGTAAAGCGGGATCAGATTCAGGAAATTGCTGAAACAAAAATGCCTGATTTGAACGCTGCCGATCTGGATGCTGCTATTCGCATGGTTGAAGGTACTGCGCGCAGTATGGGCATTTCAATAGAAGACTGATGCCAGTTGAAACATTAATCAATACAGGTTGCGTTAATGGATTCCACATTCGCAACTTTTTTCATGAAAAATACCGGAGCTTTATGTTTTGTCATAATTCCAGCTGAAATGGCCGGCGTTATGACCGAAGCTCAGGGCATTTTTCAAGTGGGAGGTCTTACCGCTATAAACCACAACCTGAGGAGGAAACAAAATGGTAAAAAGAAGTAAAAGATATCAAGAAGCTTCTAAGCTGATTGATCGTTCAAAATCATATGAAGCTGAAGAAGCGGTTGCATTGCTGAAAGATACAGCGAAAGCAAATTTCGATGAAACAGTCGAAGCTGCGTTCAGACTGGGCGTTGACCCTAAAAAAGCTGACCAGCAGATCCGCGGAGCAATGGTGTTGCCGCACGGAACAGGTAAAACCCAGCGCGTATTGGTGTTCGCAAAAGGCGATAAAGCAACAGAAGCTGAGAACGCCGGCGCAGACTATGTTGGGGAACAAGACTTAATCAACAGCATCAACCAAGGCTGGTTTGATTTTGATGTCGTCGTTGCGACACCTGACATGATGGCTGAAGTTGGTAAACTTGGCCGGGTGCTTGGACCTAAAGGTCTTATGCCAAACCCTAAAACAGGTACCGTCACATTCGACATCGAAAAAGCCGTTAACGAAATCAAGGCCGGTAAAGTTGAATACCGTGTTGATAAATCTGCAAATATTCACGTGCCGCTTGGAAAAATCTCATTCGATAACAGTAAACTGGTTGAGAACTTTGAAGCGATTGCTGATACACTTGCCAAGGCTAAGCCACAGGCATCGAAAGGTGTTTACATGCGCAATGCTTCGATAACTTCCACGATGGGTCCCGGAATAAGAGTGGATGTTTCACCGTATCGCGGTTAAGAGACAGCCGGTACCGCAAATCGGTTGAGAGGTCAGTGCAGGTTATTTCACCTCAGTGAAATTTCAGCTTGACTTATTCAGAATGATTGGGTACAATGACTTGAGTTACAGGATGAATACGTTATACCGTAGACAGCAGGTGCAGATATTGCTTAATTTCCTGCCGAGGTGTTTTTGATTAATGATTATTAAACCCGGATTGGGTTGTCATTTGTCTTAAAGCCTCCATGTCTGCATGGAGGCTTTATTAATAGATACGGTATGATGATGAACATCAATAGGAGGTGGAATGATGGCTAACAGCAACATTGTGGAACAGAAGAAACAGCACGTTCAGGATATTGCAGATAAATTCCGTAATAGCCAGTCAACGCTGCTCGTCGACTACCGTGGACTTGATGTCGCTGAGGTAAGCGAATTGCGTAAACAGCTGCGCGAAGCAAATGTCGAATTTAAAGTATATAAAAATACGATGACGCGTCGTGCGGTAGAAGCTGTCGAACTAAGTGACCTTACAGAAACACTGGTTGGTCCGACTGCAGTCGCTTTCAGCCAGGATGACGTGATAGCGCCGGCTAAAATCTTGAACAACTTTGCAAAAGAGCATGAAGCTCTGGAGATTAAAGGTGGCGTCATTGAAGGTGAGATAGCTTCACTCGAGCAGATTAAAGAACTTGCTGACCTGCCAAATTACGACGGCATGGTATCAATGCTGCTTAGCGTATTGCAAGCACCTGTACGCAACTTTGCATACGCAGCACAAGCAATCGCCGATCAAAAAGAAGAACAGGGCGCATAAATTAATCGCCGGTCAACCCGGCTTTACGAATAATTAAAACCAAAAAAATGGAGGAATAATGATGGATAATCAGCAAATTATTGATGCGATTAAAGAAATGTCTGTTTTGGAATTAAACGATCTAGTAAAAGCAATTGAAGAAGAATTTGGAGTAACAGCTGCAGCACCGGTTGCTGTCGCTGGTGGAGACGGCGGCGGTGAAGCTGCTGAAGAACAAACTGAATTTGATGTAGAGCTTCAGGATGCCGGCGCTTCAAAAATTAAAGTTGTTAAAGCTGTTCGCGAAGTTACCGGTCTTGGCTTGAAAGATGCCAAAGAACTGGTAGACAACGCGCCTAAAGCAGTTAAAGAAGGCGCTTCTAAAGAAGAAGCTGAAGAAATCAAAGGCCAGCTTGAAGAAGCAGGCGCAACTGTAGAACTTAAGTAATTTGATATGGAAGCTCGCCGGTGGACCGGCGGGCTTTCTATGTATTTGCTTATATCTATCCCGCATGTAAGGGCCAGTAACCCGTCCAACTGCGCCGGCTAACTGTCCCTAAATGTCCGATTCTGTTTAACCAACAATCAGTGGAGGGAAGTACACCCTCCACTGATTGAGTTTCACTTTAACATTCGCAAAGCAGGTGCATAAATGTCCGATCATTACTTTTCACAAAGCCCCCAATCTAACAGTTCACCGAAGATATGGCAATATAGACTCCGAGGCAAAAACCTGACATTTGAAAGTGACGATGGTGTATTTTCCAAAAATGAAGTGGATTATGGGACACGTTTTTTGATTGAACATTTTGAAGAGCCGTCTATATCGGGACCTTTTCTTGATTTCGGCTGTGGTTACGGTCCAATCGGGATTGCTGTGGCGAAAAGCTTTCAGCAACGCAACGTTGTCATGACAGATATTAATGAGCGTGCAGTAGAATTGGCCCGTAAAAATGCTCAGCACAACAAAGTTGAAAATGTTGAGTTTGCTGTAAGCGACCGTCTGGATAATGTTAACGGTCATTCTTTTGCTGCCATTATGACGAATCCGCCGATCAGGGCAGGCAAACAGACTGTGCACCGCATGTTTGAAGAAAGTTATGAAGTCCTTCAGGAAAAAGGCTTGTTGTGGGTCGTTATTCAAAAGAAGCAGGGCGCTCCCTCTGCTATGAAAAAATTGAATGAATTGTTCGGAAATGTTAAAGTTGTTGACCGCAGTAAGGGTTATTATCTACTAAAGATGATGAAATGATTGACCTTCAAAAATTCTTATGGTAATATTATAAAATGCTAACATGGGACCTCCCTTGTCAAGAGGGAATTTCCTCTTATATAAAACGTATAATTCACTGGTATTAGGAGACAATGGTAAAACTAACCATAATGTCGAAAGGAATCTGAACATCTTATCTGCATGATTTTTCCTGCAGGCAGGAGGGATTCCGCCGGTGATTGAGTTTTGTTTGCGGCTAATTTTGCTGCAACAGTATTCAAATATATTTTTAGGCAGTAGTACGCGTGCTATTGTTATTTTGTATCTATACAGCAATACACAGCCATTGGTTATAAAAAACAGCTGATTGCATGCTATTATATCAGTTTGTTTTTTCTAAATATATGAGTCATTTTTCACAGCAGCACGATGTGAATAATCTATGAAAAATGCTTGATTTGAGGGGTGAAGCAGTTGACAGGTCAACTAGTTCAGTATGGACGGCACCGCCAGCGCAGAAGCTATGCACGTATTAGTGAGGTGCTGGAACTGCCAAATCTGATTGAAATTCAAACCGCTTCCTATGAATGGTTTCTAAGGGAAGGTATGCGGGAGATGTTCCAGGATATATCCCCGATTGAGGATTTTGCGGGTAATTTATCACTGGAATTTATTGATTATAGTCTCGGTGAACCAAAATATCCCGTGGAAGAATCGAAGGACCGGGACGTCACATATAATGCCCCGCTTCGTGTAAAGGTTCGTTTGATCAATAACGAGACTGGTGAAGTGAAGGAGCAGGAAGTATTTATGGGAGACTTTCCGCTCATGACCGATACGGGCACGTTCATCATTAATGGTGCAGAACGTGTTATTGTTTCCCAGCTTGTACGTTCACCAAGTGTCTATTACAGTGAGAAGTTCGATAAAAATGGCAAACGCGGCATAGCAGCGACTGTCATTCCAAACCGGGGCGCATGGCTGGAGTTCGAAACAGATGCCAAAGATGTTGCCTACGTTAGGATTGACCGTACACGTAAATTGCCGATAACAGTACTTTTACGAGCGCTTGGTTTTGGGACAGATCAGGAAATTATCGACCTCATTGGTGATAACGAATACCTTAAAAACACACTTGAAAAAGATAATACGGAGACAACGGATAAAGCACTTCTGGAAATATATGAACGCTTGAGACCGGGAGAACCGCCGACAGTGGAAAATGCCAGAAGCCTGCTCATTTCACGCTTCTTTGATCCGAAGCGTTATGACCTGGCTCACGTTGGCCGTTACAAAATGAATAAAAAATTGGATATTAAGAATCGGTTGTTTAATCAAGTATTGGCTGAACCGATTGTTGACCCTGAAACAGGGGAAGTTCTGGCACAAAAAGGTGAGAAACTGGAGCGCAGATTGCTCAATAAGATTATCCCTTACCTTGAAAACGAGGACAATATGGTTGGCGAAAAGCACGTGGATACAAACGAAGGCGTTCTTGAGGAGCCCGTTCGTGTACAATCCGTGAAAATTGTTGACCCAACCGACCCTGATGGTGAACGCGAACTTGATGTGATAGGTAATGCAAACGTTGATAGAGGCGTCAAGCATATCACCCCTGCTGATATTATATCCTCTGTCAGTTATTTCTTTAACTTGCTGCACCGTGTGGGCGGAACCGATGATATTGATCATCTTGGAAACCGCCGCCTGCGTTCAGTCGGGGAATTGCTGCAGAATCAG
The DNA here is from genome assembly GCF_900112705.1 of Lentibacillus persicus. GTDB lineage: Bacteria > Bacillota > Bacilli > Bacillales > Amphibacillaceae > Lentibacillus > Lentibacillus persicus. Next base: position 41,769 of record NZ_FOMR01000015.1, on the reverse strand, counting down.
TTCCGCATCGGTTTATCCCGGATGGAGCGTGTTGTGCGTGAGCGTATGTCCATACAGGACACATCAAGCATTACACCACAGCAGCTGATTAATATACGGCCTGTTATTGCCTCAATAAAAGAGTTCTTTGGAAGTTCGCAGTTGTCCCAGTTTATGGATCAGACAAATCCGCTGGGTGAACTGACGCATAAACGTCGTCTTTCAGCGCTTGGTCCAGGTGGTCTGACACGTGAGCGGGCGGGCTTTGAAGTCCGGGACGTTCACTATTCACACTACGGCCGGATGTGCCCGATTGAAACACCCGAGGGCCCGAACATTGGTCTGATTAACTCACTCTCAAGTTATGCGAAAGTAAATGAGTTCGGCTTTATTGAGACACCCTATCGTCGCGTTGATCCTGATACAGGGAAAGTAACGGGTGAAACAGACTACCTGACAGCCGACGAAGAGGACAACTATATTGTTGCCCAGGCTAACGCACGGCTGAACGAGGATGGCAGTTTCACAGATGAAGAAGTTATCGCGCGTTTCCGAGGGGATAACACAGTTGTGTCACGCGACAAACTTGATTACATGGACGTGTCACCAAAACAGGTTGTCTCTGCCGCCACAGCATGTATTCCATTCTTGGAAAACGATGACTCGAACCGTGCTTTAATGGGTGCGAACATGCAGCGGCAAGCTGTCCCGTTGATGGAGCCGCAAGCACCATTAGTCGGAACAGGCATGGAATATGTATCAGGCAAGGATTCAGGCGCAGCCATTATTTGCCGAAACGATGGTATTGTGGAACATGCGGAAGCAAAAGAAGTTCACGTGCGCCGTGTTTCGGAAGTAGATGGTAAAGAAGTTCAAGGTGATCTTGATGTTTACCGTATGCAGAAATATATCCGTTCCAACCAGGGAACCTGTTATAATCAGCGCCCGATTGTTTCAAAAGGTGATCGTGTAACAAAAGGTGAAATTCTTGCTGATGGTCCTTCAATGGAAGATGGCGAATTGGCATTGGGCCGGAATGCGCTCGTCGGTTTTATGACGTGGGAAGGCTATAACTATGAAGACGCGGTCATCATGAGTGAGCGTATGGTAAAAGACGATGACTTTACGTCAATCCACATTGAAGAATACGAATCAGAAGCCCGTGATACAAAACTCGGACCGGAAGAAATCACAAGGGATATTCCAAACGTCGGTGAAGATGCCCTGAAAAATCTTGACGAAGATGGCATCATCCGTATCGGTGCTGAAGTTTCCGACGGTGACATCCTGGTAGGTAAAGTAACACCTAAAGGCGTTACCGAATTATCAGCTGAAGAACGTCTTCTTCATGCCATTTTCGGTGAAAAGGCGCGGGAAGTACGCGATACGTCACTTAAAGTGCCGCATGGCGCCGGTGGCATCGTGCTTGAAGTTAAAATCTTTAACCGTGAAGATGGCGATGAACTGCCGCCGGGTGTAAACCAGCTTGTGCGTGTATATATTGTCCAAAAACGGAAAATTTCAGAAGGCGACAAAATGGCGGGACGGCACGGGAACAAAGGTGTTATTTCCAAGATCTTGCCTGAAGAAGATATGCCATTCCTGCCTGATGGAACGCCAATTGACATCATGCTTAACCCATTGGGTGTGCCGTCACGAATGAATATTGGACAGGTGTTTGAATTGCACTTGGGAATGGCAGCCCGTGAGCTGGGTCTGCATATGGCAACTCCGGTTTTCGATGGCGCAAACGAAGAAGATGTTTGGGAAACATTGCAGGAAGCCGGTATGGCAGATGACGCCAAATCAATTCTTTATGACGGCAGAACGGGTGAACCGTTTGACAATCGTGTCTCCGTCGGTGTTATGTATATGATTAAACTGGCACACATGGTTGATGATAAGCTGCACGCGCGTTCGACCGGACCGTATTCACTTGTTACCCAGCAGCCATTGGGTGGTAAAGCTCAATTTGGCGGCCAGCGTTTTGGTGAGATGGAGGTCTGGGCACTTGAAGCATATGGTGCTGCTTACACACTGCAGGAGATTCTGACAGTCAAATCAGATGATGTGGTAGGCCGTGTTAAAGCTTACGAATCAATCGTCAAAGGTGATAATGTAACAGAACCCGGCGTGCCTGAGTCGTTTAAAGTGCTGATTAAAGAATTGCAAAGTCTCGGTATGGACGTCAAAATGCTCTCAAGCGATGAATCTGAGATTGAAATGCGGGAGCTTGAAGAAGAAGAGACACAATCAGCAAGCAAGTTAAACCTGGAAGGTGAAGAAGACTGACATCTTCAGGGCTGATGATAAAGATCGGATTTGGTGAAACCGGCTTGAATGCTGGTTTCCTGATCCGGCAAATTCGCACATTAATAAGGGAGGTAGACCCTTGCTGGATGTAAATAATTTTGAGTACATGAAAATCGGGCTGGCTTCATCAGAAAAAATTCGCTCATGGTCCTATGGCGAGGTTAAAAAACCGGAAACAATCAACTACCGTACTTTAAAACCGGAAAAAGACGGGCTTTTTTGTGAGCGGATCTTTGGACCGCAAAAGGACTGGGAATGCCATTGCGGAAAATATAAACGGGTGCGCTATAAAGGTGTCGTTTGTGACCGGTGCGGTGTAGAGGTCACAAAGGCTAAAGTCCGCCGTGAACGCATGGGTCATCTTGAACTCGCAGCACCTGTATCCCACATTTGGTATTTTAAAGGCATTCCAAGCCGCATGGGTCTTGTATTGGATATGTCTCCGCGTGCACTGGAAGAAGTCATTTATTTTGCTGCCTACATTGTGACGGAAACCGGTGATACGCCACTTGAGAAGAAACAGCTTCTTTCTGAAAAAGAGTATCGTGCTTACTATGAAAAATACGGCAATACATTCAAAGCACAAATGGGAGCAGAGGCTATCCGTAAGCTGTTGCAGGATATTGATCTTGAAAAAGAAGTCAATGCATTAAAAGAGGAACTGAAAACAGCGCAAGGTCAACGCCGAACACGTGCCATAAAGCGGCTGGAAGTACTGGAGTCATTCCGGCATTCAGGCAATGACACAGGCTGGATGGTCCTTGATGTGCTGCCGGTTATTCCGCCGGAGATCCGACCGATGGTTCAGCTTGATGGCGGGCGCTTTGCTACATCAGATTTGAATGACCTTTACCGCCGTGTTATTAACCGCAACAATCGCTTGAAACGTTTGTTGGATCTTGGTGCTCCAAGCATCATCGTCCAAAACGAAAAACGTATGCTGCAGGAGTCGGTTGATGCGCTGATTGATAATGGTCGCCGCGGCCGCCCGGTAACCGGTCCGGGAAACCGTCCGTTGAAGTCCCTATCCCATATGCTGAAAGGGAAACAAGGACGGTTTCGTCAGAATCTGCTCGGTAAACGTGTTGACTATTCCGGGCGTTCCGTTATCGTCGTCGGTCCAAGTCTGAAAATGTACCAGTGCGGTCTTCCAAAAGAGATGGCTTTGGAATTGTTCAAACCATTTATTATGAAGGTCCTTGTTGAAAAAGGCTATGCGCATAATATTAAGTCAGCCAAGCGTAAAATTGAACGGGTTCATCCAGAAGTATGGGATGTGCTGGAAGAAGTTATTAAGGAACACCCGGTTCTCTTAAATCGTGCTCCGACACTGCACCGCTTGGGTATTCAGGCGTTTGAACCAGTACTCGTAGAAGGTCGGGCAATTCGTTTGCACCCGCTTGTCTGTACAGCTTATAATGCCGACTTTGACGGTGACCAGATGGCAGTCCACGTTCCGCTTTCGGCAGAGGCACAAGCAGAAGCGCGTGTGCTGATGCTTGCAGCACAAAATATCTTGAACCCGAAAGATGGCAAGCCGGTTGTTACACCATCACAGGATATGGTTCTGGGTAACTATTATTTGACACTTGAACGTGAAAATGCAATCGGGGAAGGAAGCCGATTCAAAGATACAAATGAAGCATTGATGGCTTATCAGAATGGCTATGTGCACTTACACTCACGTGTTGCTGTTAAAGCTTCAAGTTTGAATAAAAAATCATTCACAGATAAACAGCAGGATCAAATGCTTTTAACGACAATCGGCAAGTTGATTTTCAATGAAATTTTGCCTGAATCGTTCCCGTATATTAACGAACCGACAAACTATAACCTTGAAATTGAAACACCGGATAAATACTTTGTCGACCAAGGTTCAGATATCGGTGAAGAAATTAAAAAACGTGACCTGATTCTGCCGTTTAAAAAGGGCATACTGGGTGACATTATCGCCGAAGTCTTTAAACGGTTTAAGATCAGTGAAACATCGAAAATGCTTGACCGCATGAAGGATCTTGGCTTCAAATATTCCACAAAAGCAGGTATGACGGTAGGTGTATCCGACATCGTTGTGCTTAAGGAAAAAGAAGAAGTTCTGGATGAGGCTCAAAACCAGGTCGATAAAGTATTGAAACAGTACAGACGTGGTCTGATAACAGATGGCGAGCGTTATGACCGTGTCATCTCAATTTGGTCAAAAGCGAAAGATGATATTCAGGAACGTCTGATGGCGTCACTGCAAGCCCGTAACCCAATCTTTATGATGAGCGACTCGGGTGCGCGGGGTAACGCATCCAACTTCACGCAGCTCGCCGGAATGCGTGGTCTTATGGCCAATCCGGCCGGTGAGATTATGGAACTGCCGATTAAGTCCAGTTTCCGTGAAGGACTCACAGTACTGGAGTACTTTATTTCAACACACGGTGCGCGTAAAGGTCTTGCCGATACAGCACTGAAGACAGCCGATTCGGGTTATCTGACACGCCGGCTTGTTGATGTGGCGCAGGATGTCATCATTCGTGAAGATGACTGTGGCACAGATCGCGGTTTGACTGTATCAGCGTTGAAAGACGGCACTGAACTGATTGAACCACTGCTTGATCGATTAGTCGGACGTACTGCTTTTGAAAATGTCCGTCATCCTGAAACAGGCAACGCGCTTGTTTCGAAAAACGAAGTAATATCTGAAGATCAGGCCAAACAAATTGTTGAATCGGGCATCGAAGAGGTCATCATTCGTTCTGCATTTACATGCAATACGCGCCATGGCGTATGCAAGAAATGTTATGGCCGCAACCTTGCTACCGGCGACGAAGTGGAAGTCGGCGAAGCTGTCGGCATTATCGCAGCACAGTCTATCGGTGAGCCTGGTACACAGCTGACAATGCGTACCTTCCACACAGGCGGTGTCGCTGGTGATGACATCACACAAGGTTTGCCGCGTATTCAAGAGTTGTTTGAAGCCCGTAATCCAAAAGGCCAGTCAGTTATCAGTGAGATTCACGGAACTGTCCAGGAGATTAAAGAAGTGAAAGACAAACAGGAAGTTGTCATTCAGGGTGAAGTAGAGCAGCGGTCCTATCCCGTTCCATATAACGCCCGAATGAAAGTTTCTGAAGGTGATGAAGTCATTGCCGGTCAGGAACTTACTGAAGGTTCGGTTGACCCGAAAGAGCTCCTGCGTGTGCAAGGCATCGAAGGCGTTCAGCAATACCTGCTGCGTGAGGTTCAGAAAGTATACCGCATGCAAGGTGTTGAAATTGGTGATAAGCACGTCGAAGTCATGGTACGGCAAATGATGCGGAAAATCCGTGTCGTTGAATCAGGCGACACAGATGAACTCCCGGGCTCACTGCTGGAAATTCATCAATTCCGGGATGCAAACAAACCGGTCTTGCAGGAAGGAAATCAGCCTGCGATCGGTAAACCGGTCCTGCTCGGTATTACGAAAGCATCACTGGAAACAGATTCATTCCTGTCCGCTGCGTCTTTCCAGGAAACAACACGTGTCCTGACAGATGCTGCAATCAAAGGCAAACGGGATGAATTGCTCGGACTTAAAGAAAATGTCATTATCGGTAAACTGGTTCCAGCGGGTACAGGCATCGGACGTTATCGCAAACTCGAAACCGACGTTGATGAGCCTGAAGAAGAAAGTACCGAAGACCCGGAAGAAACCGAGAGTGTCTATTAAATCTTTAAGAGCATCTTTTTTATAGACTAGATAATTGTTATGGTCGGAAGCACCCGAAAAAATAATTGAATTGTCGTTGACAATCCAAGATCAGGATGGTAATATATCCAGGGTGCTTCCGATTATACATGTTACTTTGGAGGATATGATGATGTCTTATGAAAAAGTGACCCAATTAAGATCAAAGCTAATAATCGGAACGAAGCAGACACTTAAGGCAATTAAACACGGAGCTGCAAGCGAAGTGTTCATTGCTGATGATGCTGACCGGCAAATCACACAAAAGGTGGAGAACCTGGCACAAGCGTCAGATGTTCCTTGTCACCGAGTCGATTCTAAACGAAAACTTGGAGCCGCCTGTGGAATTGATGTTGGAGCATCAGCTGTTGCTGTAAAACAATGAAGGTTTTGGCGATTTAGTCGCGAAGGCTTTGTTTTTTACAAAAAAATGAACCACCTGGATATGTGGTCTTAAGATAACTGTTGAAACAGGTGGTTTCCATGTCATGAAAAGCACATTCAGAAAGGAGGAAAACTTAAAATGCCAACTATTAACCAATTGGTACGCAAAGGTCGTGTCAGTAAACCTAAAAAATATGACTCACCTGCCTTGAACAGAGGCTATAATAGTTTCAAGAAAAAGTTTACGAATGAAAATGCACCTCAGAAACGTGGCGTTTGCACACGTGTGGGTACATTGACACCGAAGAAACCTAACTCTGCATTGCGTAAATATGCACGTGTTCGTCTTTCCAACAACATGGAAGTGACAGCGTATATCCCTGGTATTGGCCACAACCTGCAAGAGCACAGTGTTGTACTAATCCGTGGCGGTCGTGTAAAAGACTTGCCGGGTGTCCGTTATCACATCGTGCGTGGCGCGCTTGACACAGCGGGTGTTGAGGGCCGCAGAAAAGGTCGTTCCAAGTACGGAACTAAAAAACCAAAAGAAAAAAAATAAGCAATTGACGTAATAAATGAGTGAAAGGAGGGGAATATATGCCACGTAAAGGACCAGTACCTAAGCGAGATGTACTGCCGGATCCGCTTTACAACTCAAAATTGGTTACACGCTTAATTAACCAAATCATGATTGATGGTAAACGGGGCAAGGCACAAAAAATCCTCTATAATGCGTTTGAACTTGTTTCAGAACGGAGCGGACAGGACGCAATGGAGGTTTTTGAACAAGCAATGAAGAATGTTATGCCTGTACTGGAGGTTCGTGCACGCCGTGTTGGTGGCTCCAACTACCAGGTTCCAATGGAGGTGCGCCCTGAGCGTCGCCAGGCACTAGGCTTGCGTTATATCGTTAACTACTCACGTCTGCGCGGGGAGAAAACGATGGAAGAGCGTCTTGCCAACGAAATTCTTGATGCTTCGAATAATACCGGAGCGTCTGTTAAAAGACGTGAGGAATTACACAAGATGGCTGAGGCAAACAAAGCATTTGCCCACTATCGCTGGTAATTATAAACAACTACAAGCTTTCAAGAGAAAGGAGAAGAATACATGGCTAGAGAGTTCTCCTTGGAAAAGACGCGTAACATTGGTATTATGGCACACATTGATGCAGGTAAAACCACTACTACCGAGCGTATTCTTTTCTATACAGGACGTATTCACAAAATTGGCGAAACCCATGAAGGTGCATCTCAGATGGACTGGATGGAGCAAGAGCAAGAGCGTGGTATTACAATCACCTCTGCAGCAACCACTGCCCAATGGAAAAATCACCGTATAAACATTATTGATACACCAGGACACGTGGATTTCACAGTTGAAGTTGAACGTTCCCTGCGTGTATTGGATGGTGCGGTGACTGTACTTGACGCCCAGTCAGGGGTTGAGCCGCAGACAGAAACAGTATGGCGCCAGGCGACAACATACGGTGTACCGCGAATCGTATTCGTTAATAAGATGGATAAAGTTGGTGCAGACTTTCTTTATTCGACAAACACATTGAAAGAACGCCTCGGAGCTAATGCTCATGCTGTTCAGCTTCCGATTGGGGCAGAAGACAATTTCGATGGTATTATCGACCTGATTACCATGCAGGCATATTACTACGAGGATGAGTTGGGCACACGTGCCGAAGCTCGCGAAATTCCCGACGATTACAAGGAAAAGGCCGAAGAGCTACGCGGCGAGTTAATTGAAGCTGTAGCGGAAGTTGACGAAGATCTCATGATGCAATATCTTGAGGGTGAAGAAATTTCCAACGATGAGCTGAAAAAAGCGATTCGTACAGCAACATTAAATGTTGATTTTTACCCGGTTTACTGTGGTTCAGCATTTAAGAACAAAGGTGTTCAATTAGTGCTGGACGGTGTTATTGACTATCTTCCGGCACCAACGGATGTACCTCCAATTGAAGGTTTTGACCCATCCACGGAAGAGGAAACAACGCGTCCGTCTGATGATAACGCATCATTCTCAGCGTTGGCGTTTAAAGTTATGACAGACCCGTATGTTGGTAAACTGACGTTCTTCCGGGTTTACTCCGGAACATTGAACGCCGGATCATATGTTAAAAACTCGGTCAAAGACAAACGGGAACGTGTTGGACGTATCCTGCAGATGCACGCGAACTCCCGTGAAGAGGTTAAGACGGTATATGCCGGTGAAATTGCAGCCGGTGTAGGTCTCAAAGATACGTCGACAGGTGATACACTGTGCGATGAAAAAGACTTAGTTGTCCTTGAATCTATGGAGTTCCCTGACCCTGTTATTTCGGTTGCAATCGAGCCGAAAACGAAAGCCGACCAGGATAAAATGGCGGTTGCATTGGGTAAACTTGCAGAAGAAGACCCGACATTTAAAACAGAAACCGACGAAGAGACAGGCCAGACAATTATCTCCGGAATGGGTGAATTGCACCTGGACGTTATCGTCAACCGTCTGAAAGCTGAATTTAAAGTTGAAGCCCAAGTTGGAGCGCCACAAGTGGCCTACCGCGAAACGTTCCGCGCATCTGCTGAAGTTGAAGGTAAATTTATTCGTCAGTCAGGTGGCCGTGGTCAGTATGGACACGTTTGGGTCAAATTTGAACCAAATGAAGAAGGCGCAGGCTATGAGTTCCAAAACAAGATTGTTGGTGGTGTCGTACCGCGTGAATACATCCCATCCGTTGATGCGGGTATTCAGGAATCCTTGGAAAATGGTGTCTTGGCGGGCTATCCAATGATTGATGTTAAGGCAACATTATATGATGGCAGCTATCACGATGTTGACTCGAACGAAATGGCGTTTAAGGTTGCCGGTTCAATGGCACTTCGGGAAGCAAAGGCTAAATGTAAGCCGGTTCTTTTGGAGCCGATGATGAAGGTTGAAATTGTTGTCCCTGAAGAATACATGGGCGACATCATGGGTGATGTAACATCCCGCCGTGGTCGCGTGGAAGGTATGGAACCTCGCGGACCTGCACAGCTTGTCAGAGCCTTTGTACCACTGTCAGAAATGTTCGGTTATGCAACAGCTTTGCGTTCGAACACACAAGGACGCGGAACATTCACAATGCATTTTGATCATTACGAAGAAGTTCCTAAGAGCATATCGGAAGAAATAATTAAGAAAAATTCCGGTGAATAATTGATTTTTTCCGTAATCTGACGTATAACTTTTATTGAAGGCTATGGATAAGCTTTAAGGCTTCATTCTGGCTGTCAATAATATAAAAAAAACACTTTTATTTATTTAAAGGAGGAACTATACATGTCTAAAGAAAAATTTGACCGTTCGAAAAGTCACGTGAATATCGGAACTATTGGACACGTTGACCATGGTAAAACAACTTTAACTGCAGCAATCACAACTACATTGCATAAGCAATCCGGTGAAGGCACTGCAATGAACTTTGACGAAATCGACCATGCTCCGGAGGAAAAAGAGCGCGGTATTACAATCGCTACTTCCCACGTTGAGTATGAAACAGAAGGACGTCACTATGCACACGTTGACTGCCCGGGACACGCTGACTACGTTAAGAACATGATCACTGGTGCAGCACAAATGGACGGTGCAATTCTGGTTGTATCTGCAGCTGATGGCCCAATGCCTCAGACTCGTGAACACATCCTGCTTTCCCGTAACGTTGGTGTACCGGCGATCGTTGTGTTCCTTAACAAAGTCGACATGGTTGATGACGAAGAGCTTCTTGAATTGGTTGAAATGGAAGTTCGTGACCTGCTGACTGAATATGATTTCCCGGGAGACGACATTCCGGTTGTTAAAGGTTCAGCGCTGAAAGCACTTGAAGGTGAAGAAGAATACGAGCAAAAAATCTATGAACTTATGGCAGCAGTTGACGAGTATATTCCAACTCCGGAACGTGACCATGACAAGCCATTCATGATGCCAGTTGAGGACGTATTCTCAATCACTGGCCGTGGTACAGTTGCAACTGGCCGTGTTGAGCGTGGAACAGTTAAAGTCGGTGACGAGGTTGAAATTGTCGGTCTTGCTGAAGAACTGAGCAAAACAACTGTTACAGGCGTTGAAATGTTCCGTAAGCTTCTTGACTATGCGGAAGCTGGTGACAACATCGGTGCACTGCTTCGTGGTGTATCCCGTGAAGACATCAACCGTGGTCAAGTACTTGCAAAACCAGGTTCGATCACACCACACACGAACTTCAAAGCCGAAGTTTATGTATTGTCCAAAGACGAAGGTGGTCGGCACACTCCATTCTTCGCTAACTACCGTCCGCAGTTTTACTTCCGTACAACTGACGTGACTGGTGTTATTACACTTCCAGAAGGCGTTGAAATGGTAATGCCTGGCGATAACATCGAAATGGAAGTTGAATTGATTTCTCCAATCGCTATTGAAGATGGTACTCGCTTCTCTATCCGTGAAGGTGGCCGTACTGTTGGATCAGGCGTTGTAACTCAAATTCAAAAATAACAACTGATTTTTATAAAAACAGGCAGCGTGACGTCACTGCCTGTTTTTTTGTTTGCAATGAGAAAAAACCGACCATCTAGCAGACAATATGGATTCAAGAGGACTTATTCTAAAATAATTCCAGCTGCGTCGCTAGAGAGGCTTATGAAATTGTCACTGGTTGGCAGTTTACATTAACTACGAAATACACCTGCTGAAATTTTTTTGCAAAAAGTCTTTCGCAGCCCTTGCAATCGTGCTTTGAAGCTAGTATAATTCACTGATGTGCGATTAGATTATCATTATAATCTATGGTTGCATTGGCCATTCATTCCTTATATAATAATAATGTTGGTCAAAAAAGCAAGGAAGTGAAAGGTTGTTGATACACCCGGCCCCTTTGCCATGGCGGCGTATCAAGAAATTTTCATGGAGCAGCGCTATTATAAAATCGGCGTAAAGGAGGGAAAATAATGGCAAAAGAGAAGATTAGAATTCGGTTAAAGGCATATGATCATCGCATTTTGGATCAGTCCGCAGAGAAGATTGTGGACACAGCAAAACGTTCAGGTGCAGGTGTTTCCGGCCCAATTCCGTTGCCGACAGAGAAATCTGTATATACGGTATTGCGTGCGGTGCACAAGTACAAAGATGCCCGTGAACAATTCGAAATGCGTACGCATAAACGCTTAATCGATATCGTCAGCCCAACACCGCAAACAGTTGACTCGTTAATGCGTCTTGACTTACCGTCCGGTGTTGACATTGAAATCAAGTTATAAAATATATGAAAATAATAGGAGGTGTAACGGATGACGAAAGGAATCTTAGGCCGCAAAATCGGCATGACACAACTCTTCTCAGAAGAGGGTGAATTAACACCAGTAACTGTCATTCAGGCTGAGCCAAACGTTGTTCTGCAAAAAAGAACAATCGAAAATGATGGCTACGAAGCACTACAACTCGGTTTTGCAGACAAAAAGGAATCACGTTCAAACAAAGCGGAAAAAGGTCATGCTGAAAAGGCAAACACAACCCCTAAGCGCTACGTTCGTGAAATCCGTCACGCAAACCCTGATGAATACGAAGTTGGTCAGGAAATAGGCGTTGATGCTTTTGAAGCGGGTGACATCATTGATGTTACAGGCATAACAAAAGGGAAAGGTTTCCAGGGTGCTATCAAGCGACATGGACAAAGCCGCGGCCCTGAAACGCACGGTTCACATTACCATAGAGGGACTGGTGCGCTGGGTGACATTAACTCAATGCGTGTTTTTAAAGGGCAGACAATGCCTGGTCAAATGGGCGGCAGACAAGTCACCATTCAAAACCTTGAAATTGTCAAGGTAGACGCTGAGAAAAACCTATTACTGATCAAAGGAAATATTCCTGGTGCAAAAAAATCATTCGTTAAAATATCGAGTGCAATAAAGGCTAACTAATTATAAACGAAAGGAGGAGAAGTCATGCCTAAAGTAGCACTATTAAAACAAGACGGAACTCAAGCCGGAGACGTAGAATTAAATGAATCCGTGTTCGGTATCGAGCCTAATACACATGTGCTGCACGAAGCAGTTCTTCAGCAGCGCGCATCATCACGCCAAGGCACACATGATGTAAAGAACCGTTCAGAAAGAAAAGGCGGAGGACGCAAACCGTGGCGCCAGAAAGGCACAGGCCGCGCTCGTCAAGGCTCCATCCGTTCACCACAATGGGTAGGCGGCGGAATTGTATTTGGACCGACACCGCGGAGCTACAGTTATAAACTGCCGAAAAAAGTTCGCCGGTTAGCACTTAAATCAGCTTTGTCTTCTAAAGTAAAAGAAGATAGTGTGATTGTGCTGGAAGATATCGCAATCGATACGCCTAAGACAAAAGAAATCGTGCAAATGCTTAACGCATTGAACGTCGACAATAAAGTGCTGATTGTGACTGCTGATGAGGATGAAAATGTTATCCGTTCAGCTAATAACCTTCCGAATGCACATGTGCTTACAATGAACGAAGTAAATGTACTGGATTTACTGACGCATGACAAGCTGATCATTACAAAAGATGCAGCTGAGAAAGCAGGGGAGGTGCTTGCACGATGAAAGAACCACGCGATATTTTAAGGCGCCCTGTCATAACGGAAGATTCTGCCGAACTGATGGCGGAGAAGAAATATACGTTTGAAGTAAGCCCTAAAGCAAATAAAACAGAAATCAAAGATGCTGTTGAGATTGTTTTCGACGTTAAAGTGGAACGTGTCAACACCATGAATCTTAAAGGTAAATTTAAGCGGATGGGCCGTTACGGCGGATACCGTCCAGACCGCAAAAAAGCAATTGTGCAGCTTTCAGAAGACAGTGACGAACTGGACTTCTTTGAAGGCTAAGCGACAAGTATAAAAAGGAGGGAAAACGATGGCGATTAAACGATTTAAACCAACCTCAAACGGTAAACGTAATATGTCGGGATCTGACTTTGCTGAAATCACAACAGATAATCCCGAACGCTCCCTGCTAAGCCCGCTATATAAGCGTGGCGGACGCAACAACCAGGGGAAAATGACAATGCGCCATCAAGGCGGCGGTCACAAGCGTCAATATCGTCTTATTGACTTTAAGCGTGATAAAGATGGAATACCAGGCCGCGTTGCTACTATAGAGTATGATCCGAACCGTACTGCCAATATTGCACTGATTCACTATGCAGACGGGGAAAAACGTTATATCCTGGCACCTAAAGGACTGAAAAAAGGCCAAAAAATTGTGTCAGGCGCAGATGCTGACATCAAAACGGGCAATGCCAAGAAATTAAAAGATATTCCAGTTGGTACTGTGGTTCATAATGTTGAATTAAAACCAGGGCACGGTGGCCAGCTTGTACGTTCAGCAGGCGCTGACGCACAGGTTCTTGGACGTGAAGGCAAGTACACATTGGTACGCCTTACATCAGAAGAAGTTCGTCTTGTTTTGTCTGAATGCCGTGCAACAATCGGCCAGGTGGGCAATCTTGAGAATGAACTTATCCGTGTCGGTAAAGCAGGTCGTTCGCGCTGGAAAGGCAAGCGCCCAAGTGTGCGCGGTACAGTTATGAACGCTTATGACCACCCGCATGGCGGCGGTGAAGGTAAATCATTCATCGGCCTTGAAGCACCAGTTTCACCTTGGGGTCAGCCGACGATTGGCTACAAGACACGTAAACGCAATAAGTCTACTGACAAATATATTGTACGTGAACGCAAGCGTAAAAAATAACCGTAAATACTGACGGGATTAAAGCCGTCGTTAATTGCGAAAGGAGGTTTATCCATGGGTCGAAGCTTGAAAAAAGGACCTTTTGCAGATGACCATCTCATGAAAAAAGTTGAAAGCTTGAATGAATCAAATAAAAAGCAAGTTATTAAAACCTGGTCACGCCGTTCAACAATATTTCCTCATTTTGTCGGGCATACAATTGCTGTTTATGACGGACGCAAACACGTACCCGTGTATGTAACAGAAGATATGGTCGGACATAAGTTAGGTGAATTTGCCCCGAGCCGTACGTTTAAAGGGCACTCGGGTGATGACAGGAAAACAAAACGCTAGTGAGAGGAGGCACTCTACATGCAAGCAAAAGCCGTTGCTAAATCTGTTCGAATTGCTCCTCGCAAAGTTCGTTTAGTCGTCGATTTGATTCGAGGAAAAGAAGTTGGAGAAGCAATTGCAATACTGCGTCATACACAACGTGGCGCTTCACCGGTTGTCGAGAAGGTTCTAAACTCTGCTGTAGCAAACGCTGAGCACAACTATGAAATGGAACCTGACAATCTGGTTATTTCGGAAGCTTTTGTTGATGAAGGTGTGACATTGAAACGTTTCCGTCCAAGAGCACAAGGACGCGCAAGTCAAATTAATAAACGTACCAGCCACGTCACAGTCGTGGTATCAGAAAAGAAGGAGGGGTAGTCAGTGGGTCAAAAAGTAAATCCTAATGGTCTTCGCGTCGGCGTGATCCGTGATTGGGAATCCAAATGGTATGCCGGCAATGACTATGCAGACTTATTGCACGAAGATATTAAAATCAGAGAATACTTGGAAAACCGTCTGCAAACAGCTGCTGTTTCAAAAATTGACATCGAACGTGCGGCTAACCGCGTAAACATTACGATCCATACCGGCAAACCGGGAATGGTCATCGGTAAAGGCGGCTCTGAAGTAGAAGCACTCAGAAAATCCTTGAACAGCCTGACTGGCAAACGTGTTCATATCAACATTGTGGAAATCAAGAAAGTCGACATGGATGCTACATTGGTTGCTGAAAACATTGCCCGCCAGCTGGAAAATCGTATTTCATTCCGTCGTGCACAAAAACAATCAATTCAACGTACGATGCGCGGAGGAGCAAAAGGTATTAAAACACAAGTTTCCGGACGTCTTGGCGGTGCTGATATTGCCCGTGCGGAACATTACAGCGAAGGAACTGTTCCATTGCACACACTTCGTGCCGATATTGATTTCGGTCAGGCAGAAGCAGACACAACTTACGGCAAGTTGGGCGTCAAAGTGTGGATCTATCGTGGAGAAGTCCTTCCATCAAAAACTAACAACTAAGGAAGGGGGACATGCATTATGTTAATGCCAAAACGTGTTAAATATCGTAAACAACACCGCGGCCGTATGAAAGGCCAAGCGAAAGGTGGAAAAACCGTCGCCTTTGGTGAGTATGGATTGCAGGCTATCGAAGCAACCTGGATCACAAGCCGCCAAATCGAGGCAGCCCGTATCGCCATGACACGTTACATGAAGCGTGGCGGTAAAGTTTGGATTAAGATATTTCCTGACAAACCATATACTGCAAAACCCCTTGAAGTCCGTATGGGTTCCGGTAAAGGTGCACCTGAAGGCTGGGTAGCAGTAGTAAAACCAGGGAAAATTATGTTTGAAATCGCAGGTGTAGAAGAAGAAGTAGCACGCGAAGCACTTCGCTTGGCTTCTCATAAACTGCCGATTAAAACTAAGTTTGTAAAACGTGAAGAAATTGGTGGTGAATCAAATGAAAGCTAACGAAATTAGAGAATTAACCACTGCCGAAATCGATCAAAAAGTACAATCGTTAAAAGAAGAATTATTTAATCTGCGCTTTCAATTAGCTACCGGTCAATTGGAAAACACTGCACGCATCAGTGAAGTTAAAAAAACGATTGCCCGCATGAAAACAATCTCACGCCAGCGTGAGCTAAGCGTAAACAATTAACCTGAGAGGAGGTTAGTCTCATAATGAGTGAACGTAATGATCGTAAAGTATATACAGGCCGTGTCGTATCAGATAAAATGGATAAAACCATTTCAGTTGTTGTTGAGACATACAAGTTTCATGACCTGTACGGCAAGCGTGTTAAATATTCCAAAAAGTTCAAGACACATGATGAAAACAATGAAGCTAAAACCGGTGACGTTGTAAAGATCATGGAAACTCGCCCGCTATCAGCTACCAAACGGTTCCGTCTGGTTGAAGTTGTTGAAGAAGCGGTTATCATATAATAAAGTTCGCTCGGAAGATATCCGAAGGGAGGTCACAAACGTATGATTCAACAAGAAACCAGTTTAAAAGTTGCAGATAACTCTGGTGCCCGTGAAGTTAAGGCCATCAAAGTCTTGGGCGGTTCAGGACGTAAAACGGCTAACATTGGTGATGTTGTTGTTTGCACGGTGAAACATGCAACACCAGGAGGCGTTGTCAAAAAAGGCGACGTCGTAAGAGCTGTTATTGTTCGCTCGAAGTCCGGTGTGCGCCGTAATGATGGCTCCTATATTCGTTTTGATGAAAATGCTGCCGTAATTGTCCGTGATGATAAAGGCCCTCAAGGTACACGTATTTTTGGACCTGTCGCACGTGAATTGCGCGATGCTAAATTCATGAAAATCGTGTCTCTGGCACCGGAAGTATTATAAGTGAAAGCAAAAAAAGAGTCCTGTCAAGGAGGTGCGCATCAGACATGCATGTAAAAAAAGGTGACAAAGTTAAAGTAATCTCCGGAAAAGACCGTGGTAAAGAAGGAACAATTCTGGAATCATATCCGAAAAAAGACCGTGTTTTGGTTGAAGGAATTAATATGGTTAAGAAACATGCGAAGCCTTCACAGGATAATCCGCAAGGCGGGATCCTTAATCAGGAAGCAGCGATTCATGTTTCGAATGTTATGTTAATTGATCCGAAATCCGGCGAGCCGACTCGTGTAGGGTATGAAGACCGTGATGGCAAAAAGATACGTATTGCCAAAAAATCCGGTGAAGCAATCGATAAATAGTTCGCAGGCGAAAGGAGGGCGACATGATGAACGCATTAAAACAAAAATATCAAGATGAAGTCTTGCCATCTTTAATGAATAAATTTGAATACGATTCTGTAATGCAAGCGCCAAATATTGAGAAGATCGTTATTAACATGGGCGTCGGTGATGCAGTACAAAACTCTAAAGCACTTGATAATGCTGTTGAGGAACTTTCACTGATTTCCGGTCAAAAACCAATCGTAACCCGTGCGAAAAAGTCAATTGCCGGATTCCGGCTTCGTGAAGGAATGCCGATTGGAGCCAAAGTGACACTAAGAGGCGAGCGGATGTATGAGTTTCTGCAAAAACTGATTGCTGTATCACTTCCGCGTGTGCGTGACTTCCGCGGGATCTCTAAAAAAGCATTTGATGGTCGCGGCAACTACACTTTGGGTATTAAAGAACAGCTTATTTTCCCGGAAATTAATTACGATAAAGTGAGCAAAGTTCGTGGTATGGATGTCGTTATCGTAACGAGCTCCAATACTGACGAAGAAGCAAGTGAATTGCTTTCTCAGCTTGGCATGCCGTTCCAAAAATAATCCAAGGAGGGAAAACTGTGGCTAAAAAATCAATGATTGCGAAACAAAAAAAACCGCAAAAGTTTAAAGTGCGTGAATATACACGGTGCGAACGCTGTGGCCGACCACATTCTGTAATCCGCAAATTTAAACTATGCCGTATTTGTTTCCGCGAACTGGCCTATAAAGGTCAAATTCCTGGCGTTAAAAAAGCAAGCTGGTAAACCCCGATTCGGGAAGGAGGTAATGTAGTAATGGTTATGACAGATCCAATAGCAGATATGTTGACTCGCATTCGTAATGCCAACATGGTCCGGCATGAAAAATTAGAGCTTCCGGCTTCCAATGTAAAGAAAGAGATCGCTGATATCCTTAAGCGCGAAGGATTCGTACGTGATTATGAATTCGTTGAAGATGACAAACAAGGTATTCTGCGTATATTCCTGAAGTACGGGGCGAATGAAGAGCGCGTCATCACTGGCATCAAACGTATCAGCAAGCCTGGGCTCCGTGTTTACGCAAAAGCGGATGAAGTACCGCGAGTACTGAATGGTTTAGGCATTGCAGTTGTATCAACATCACATGGTGTACTTTCCGACAAAGAAGCACGCAAGCAAGCTGTGGGCGGCGAAGTACTTGCATATGTCTGGTAATCTACAGTTTTAAGACAGGAGGTGTATGGAATGTCCCGTATCGGACTTAAACCGTTGGAAATCCCTGAAGGTGTAGACGTTCAGCTTAATGGCAATACAGTTACTGTAAAAGGTCCTAAAGGTGAACTGACACGTAATTTCCATTCGGATATGAAAATCGTTATAGAAGATAATGTGCTGACTGTTGAACGCCCGAGTGAGCATAAAGAGCATCGTGCATTGCATGGCACGACACGCAGCATGGTAGCCAATATGGTCGAGGGTGTCCACAAAGGATTTGAAAAATCACTGGAAATTAATGGTGTTGGGTATCGCGCCCAAAAACAAGGCGACAAAGTCGTTGTCAACGCAGGTTATTCGCATCCCGTTGAAATCGAACAAACTGAAGGCATCGAAATTGATGTACCGCAAAACACGAAAATAACCGTAAAAGGTATCGATAAAGAATTAGTCGGCGGAGTGGCTGCCAACATTCGTGCAGTCAGACCACCTGAACCTTATAAAGGCAAAGGTATCCGTTATGAAGGTGAAAAAGTTCGCCAAAAAGAAGGTAAAACTGCTAAGTAAGGTTAGTTAGGGAGCAGAAAGGAGTGACCTGGATGATCGCAAAACCTGACAAAAACGTTGTACGCAAGAAAAGACATGCACGCGTCCGCAAGAATGTCTTCGGGACAGAGGAACGCCCACGTCTTAATGTGTACCGTTCAAATAAACACATTTATGCACAATTGATCGATGACGTAGCCGGCAATACGCTTGCAAGTGCTTCAACGAATGATAACGACCTGAACCTGGAAGCCACAGGGAACGTTGAGGCAGCTCAACAAGTAGGTGAGCTGGTTGCCAAGCGCGCCAAAGATAAAGGTTACACAGCTGTTGTATTTGACCGTGGAGGCTATCTTTATCATGGACGTGTCAAAGCATTGGCAGATGCTGCTCGCGAGAACGGCCTTGAATTTTAATCGTGAAACAAAGGAGGGACACACATGCAAACAAGCATTGATCCAAACAAATTAGATCTTGAAGAACGCGTTGTTGCGATTAACCGCGTTGCGAAAGTAGTAAAAGGTGGACGGAACTTCCGTTTTGCTGCATTGGTTGTTGTAGGCGATAAAAATGGCCATGTCGGTTTTGGTACCGGGAAAGCAAAAGAAGTGCCTGAGGCCATCAAAAAAGCAGTTGATGATGCGAAGAAAAACCTGATTGAAGTACCAATCGTCGGTACCACAATTCCACATGAAATCCATGGGCAATATGGTTCAGGAAACGTACTCATGAAACCAGCTTCAGAAGGTACTGGTGTTATCTCCGGCGGACCTGTGCGTGCTATCCTTGAACTTTCCGGTGTAGGTGACATTTTGACAAAATCACTTGGATCCAATACACCGATCAACATGATTCGCGCAACATTAAACGGCTTAACAAATCTAAAAACGGCAGAAAACGTAGCAAAACTACGCGGCAAATCTGTAGAAGAACTGTTAGGATAAGGAGGGAATAACTATGTCTAAACAATTAGAAATCACCCTCACGCGCAGTGTAATCGGCCAATCAGAAGGACAGCGCCAGACTGTTCAATCACTCGGTTTGAAGAAAATCCGTCAATCCGTCGTACGTGAAGACACACCAGCTACTCGCGGTATGATTGATAAAGTCGCTCATCTTGTAGCGGTTAAAGAAGTGTAATCATTTTAAAGCAGAAGAGGAGGTGCACGTATGAAACTTCATGAATTAAAGTCAGCAGAAGGAAGTCGTAAAAAGCGCAATCGCGTTGGCCGCGGTATGTCATCCGGTAACGGCAAAACATCCGGAAGAGGCCATAAAGGTCAAAAAGCACGTGAAGGCGGGAACACCCGTCCAGGCTTTGAAGGCGGACAGATGCCTTTATTCCAGCGCTTGCCTAAGCGCGGATTTACCAATGTTCACCGCAAGGAATTTGCGATTGTAAACTTGGATGCTTTAAATCGCTTTGACGAGGACACGGAAATTACACCTGAGCTTTTACTTGAAGAAGGTGTCGTCAACAAAGCAAAAGCCGGCATTAAAGTGCTTGGCAACGGCAGTGTTGAAAAGAAACTCACTGTAAAAGCTCATAAGTTCTCTGCTTCAGCGAAAGAAGCAATCGAGGCAGCGGGCGGTAAAACAGAGGTGATCTAATGTTCCGCACAGTCTCCAATTTAGTGCGAGTAAAAGATATCAGACGGAAGATTGTATTCACATTGCTAATGTTGATTGTTTTCCGTCTTGGTACATTTATACCAGTACCATTTACAAATCGAGAAGCTATTGATTTTATGAACCAGCAAAACGTTTTCGGCTTTTTAAATACGTTTGGAGGCGGGGCACTGCAGAACTTCTCCATTTTCGCAATGGGGATTATGCCTTACATTACGGCAGCCATTATTATGCAGCTGCTGCAAATGGACGTCGTGCCAAAGTTCACTGAATGGAAAAAGCAAGGCGAAATGGGTCGTAAAAAAATAGCCCAGGTCACCCGTTATGGTACGGTAGTACTTGCATTTGTTCAGGCAATCGCTATGTCGATCGGCTTTAATGCCATGGCAGGCGGGATGCTGATAAGTGAACCGAGCGTCTGGAAGTTTCTAACGATTGCTATTATCCTTACAAGCGGTACGACATTTTTAATGTGGCTGGGTGAGCAAATCACAGCGAATGGTGTCGGCAACGGCATTTCTATTCTTATTTTTGCCGGTATCGTTGCAGCAGTCCCGAACGGCGTCAACCAGTTATACAGCCAGTATTTCGTCGATGCTGGTGAGGAGCTGTTCATTAACATCGTTATTGTAGCTTTAATAGCATTGGTTGTCGTAGCGGTAACTGTTGGTGTTATATTTATTCAACAGGCACTAAGGAAAATACCAATTCAGTATGCTAAAAAACTTGTTAATCGATCCCCAGTGGGTGGACATTCGACACACTTGCCATTAAAAGTTAATGCTGCAGGGGTCATCCCGGTAATCTTTGCGATTGCATTTATTATCGCCCCCCGAACTGTTGCCGGACTGTTTGAAGGCAACGAGATTGCAGCAACGGTTGAAAACATTTTTGATTACACCCAGCCAGTTGGGATGATCATCTATGTAGCATTGATTATTGCGTTCACGTATTTTTACACATTTGTGCAGGTTAACCCTGAACAAATGGCGGAAAATCTGCAAAAACAAGGCGGATATATTCCAGGCATACGTCCTGGCAAAAATACAGAGACCTATCTTACACGTGTTATGTATCGACTGACATTTGTAGGAGCCCTCTTCTTGGCTGCGGTTTCTGTGCTGCCTATTATTTTAGGCGGTCTTGCAAATCTGCCTCAAGCAGTACAAATAGGCGGCACAAGCTTGCTGATCGTTGTAGGTGTTGCCCTGCAGACGATGAAACAACTCGAAAGCCAGCTGGTAAAACGGCATTATACAGGCTTTATCAAGTAACCAATGCCGCCAATGAGAGCGAGGGGAAAATTGTTGAATTTAATATTAATGGGTCTGCCCGGTGCCGGTAAGGGCACACAGGCTGAGAAAATAAATGAAGCATATCACATCCCTCATATTTCAACAGGAGATATGTTCCGTTTAGCGATTAAAGAAGGAACCGAACTCGGTAAGAAGGCGAAAGAATTCATGGATCAGGGTGATCTTGTTCCAGATGATGTTACAATAGGAATTGTAAAAGAACGCTTAAGCAAAGATGACTGCAAAGATGGATTCCTATTGGATGGATTTCCGCGAACGATTGCGCAGGCGAAAGCCTTGCAATCGCTGTTGAGCGAAATGGGCACATCAATTGATTATGTGCTGCATGTGGATGTACCTGAAGAGAATTTAGTTGAACGTCTCACAGGCCGCAGAATTTGTCCGACATGCGGTGCAACGTATCATGTTATCTATAACCCTCCAAAACAGGACGGCAAATGTGATAATGATGGTTCCGAATTGATTCAGCGCGAAGATGACCAGGCTGAGACAGTCAAAAACCGTCTCGAAGTCAATATGGAGCAAGCGAAGCCATTACTTGATTTCTACGATGATAAAGGTTATCTTGTCACCATAAATGGCGATCAGGAAATCAATCAAGTGTTTAAAGATATTCAATCAGCAATTGAAAAATAAATTATCCGGTTGGATTGAATTGGGTGCAATCAGGCACACTTAGCGGTATAATAAATGCCGCAGCAATTTATAACAACCTGTGCACTATCCGGTATAAGAATGAGATTATCTGATGGCCCGCAGTCATCGGAAAGATTTGTTATAAATCAAAAGCCTAAGTGAAGGTGATCGTTGGTGAACGAAGCTGATTCGATTCCGCGAATAGGTCAAGTTGTTCGTATTTTGCAAGGACGTGAAGCAGGACAATATGCCATAGTGCTGAAGCTGATCGATGATCGCTATGTTCTGCTTGCAGACGGAGAAAAACGTAAATATGATCGGCCTAAGAAAAAGAATCTGCATCATATTGAAGTTATGGAATTTATATCTCCGGAAGTCCAAAACAGCCTTCTAGAAACCGGTCGTGTCACAAATGGCAAGTTGCGATTTGCCTTAACGAAATTTATGAATGAAATTGTGACTGATTTGAAGAAGGGAGATCAACACGATGGCTAAAGACGATGTAATTGAAGTAGAAGGCACCGTAACTGAAACACTGCCGAATGCGATGTTTAATGTGGAATTGGAAAACGGTCATACCGTACTGGCTCATGTTTCCGGCAAGATCCGCATGCATTTTATCCGCATTTTGCCAGGTGATAAAGTCACGGTAGAGCTTTCTCCTTATGATTTAAGTAAAGGGCGAATTACGTACCGTTATAAATAACTTGTTCGAGCTCCGATACAAAAGGAGGTAAGATGATGAAAGTCAGAGCATCTGTGAAACCAATATGCGAAAAATGCAAAATCATTAAACGGAAAGGCAAATTAATGGTGATTTGCGACAATCCGAAACACAAGCAAAAACAAGGCTAATCAATAAGGAGGTGCAAGAAAACTATGGCACGTATTGCAGGTATCGACATTCCACGTGATAAACGTGTGTCGATTTCACTAACTTATATTCATGGTGTCGGACACAGCACTGCCCAAAACATTCTGAGTGAAGCGGGCGTTTCTGAAAACACACGCGTACGCGACCTCACTGAAGATGAGTTGAGCAGCATCCGTAAAGCAATCGGTGAGTATTCGGTTGAAGGTGATCTTCGTCGTGAAACATCCCTCAACATTAAACGCCTGATTGAAATCGGTTCGTACAGAGGTATCAGACACCGCCGGGGATTGCCGTTGCGTGGGCAAAAGACGAAAAACAACTCACGTACGCGCAAAGGACCTCGCCGCACAATGGCAAACAAGAAAAAGTAAAGGAGGGTAACCAGCAATGGCACGGAAACAACAAACAACACGCAAACGCCGCGTGAAAAAGAATATTGACACGGGTGTGGCACATATCCGTTCAACATTTAACAATACGATTGTAACCATCACAGATGTAAAAGGAAATTCAATTGGATGGAGTTCTGCAGGAGCACTAGGCTTTAAAGGCTCCCGTAAATCAACACCATTCGCTGCACAAATGGCTGCTGAGACAGCTGCCAGGAATGCGGTTGATCATGGTATGAAACAGCTTGATGTAACGGTTAAAGGCCCTGGAGCAGGCCGTGAAGCCGCAATTCGTTCATTACAGGCAGCAGGACTGGAAATTACAGCAATTCATGATGTAACACCTGTTCCGCATAATGGCTGCCGCCCGCCAAAACGTCGTCGTGTGTAAAGATAACCGTATAGAATTTGTCACCCTGTCAATAATGGGTTATTATAGCTAAAAATGCATAACGCGCCTTTTGATGTGAAACCTGTGGCGGGGGACAAGAAACAATGGTATATCAGGAATGTTTTAGTGCAGAAACGCCAACTGCCTATTTGGGGAATTTCGGTTAGACACTGTTGGCCGTCTAACCGGGATTTCGACGTTTTAAAGGAGGGTTTTACAGAATGATCGAAATTGAAAAACCGGGGATAGAGACCGTAGAGATTACCGATGATGCGACATATGGAAAGTTCGTCGTCGAACCGCTTGAACGTGGATATGGTACTACTTTAGGAAACTCCTTGCGTCGTATCCTGCTTTCCTCACTTCCGGGTGCTGCTGTTACCTCGGTTCAAATTGATGGTGTTCAGCATGAATTCTCAACAATCCAGGGGGTTGTTGAAGATGTCACATCGATTATTTTGAACTTGAAAAAGCTTGCATTGAAAATTTACTCTGATGATGTTAAGACATTGGAGATTGATGTGCAGGGAGAAGGAAAAGTTACGGCTGCAGATTTGACCTATGACAGTGATGTAGAAGTATTGAATCCGGAATTGGAGATTGCGACAATCAACGGCAATGGAAACCTGCATATGAAAATAACAGCAGAGCAAGGTCGTGGCTATCGTCCGGCAGAAGCAAACAAACGTGACGAACAGCCAATCGGCGTCATTCCGGTCGATTCGATTTTTACACCTGTCACACGTGTTACGTATCAAGTTGAGAATACGCGTGTTGGGCAAGTGACCAACTATGATAAGCTGACAATGGATGTCTGGACAGATGGAAGCATCCGTCCGGAAGAAGCTGTCTCCTTAGGTGCTAAGGTGTTTAACGAACATCTTAATATCTTTATAGGTTTGACGGATGAAGCCCAGAAAGCCGAAATCATGGTTGAGAAAGAGGAAGACCAGAAGGAAAAAGTTATGGAAATGACGATTGAAGAACTTGATCTTTCTGTAAGGTCCTACAACTGTCTGAAACGCGCCGGAATCAATACAGTGCAAGAGCTTTCCAACAAATCGGAAGAAGACATGATGAAAGTGCGCAACCTTGGCCGCAAGTCACTTGAAGAAGTGAAAGAAAAGCTTGACGACTTAGGCTTAGGTTTACGTGATGACGACTAATACAGTCAAAGCAACTTAGCAACAGGAAAGGGAGGGATAGTCCATGGCCAGAAAACTAGGACGGACGACAGACCATCGAATGGCAATGCTTCGTAACCTTACTTCTGATTTAATCATCCACGAACGTATCGAAACGACAGAAGCTAAGGCCAAAGACCTGAAGTCTACAGCAGAAAAAATGATTACACTTGGCAAACGTGGTGATCTTCACGCACGTCGCCAGGCAGCATCTTTCCTGTATGATCAAGATGCGAATGAAGACGAATCAGTTCTTCAAAAATTGTTTGATGACATCGCTGGACGTTATGAAGACCGACAAGGCGGCTACACGCGTGTTCTTAAGCTTGGACCACGTCAGGGCGATGGCGCAAAAATGGCAATCATCGAACTCGTTTAATTCAGGCGATACGGCAAGTGCGTGTTCAAAAGGAGGCTAAAAAGGGCCAATTTGTGTCTTTTTTACCGGTCTTTTGAACATCCTCTTTAAGGGCAGGACAGAATCTCTTCCATGAGGTGAATCCAGGCCCTTTTTTTGCATCGTTTGGTTTAGAAAGAGGGGGAGCGGAGATGCGGGAGAAACTAGTTGAATTCAAAAATGTATCCTTTCGATATGGAGAAGAGCAGCCTTGGGTTTTAAAAGACTGCTCATTTGAAATTTATCAGAATGAAGCAGCTGCCATTATCGGTCATAATGGTTCAGGTAAGTCTACAATCGCCAAACTGATGAATGGTCTCCTCTTTCCGCAAGAGGGTGAAATCATCATCAATGGCAGGCAGTTGACCCAGGAATCAATCTGGGAGATTCGTAAAGACGTCGGAATGGTCTTTCAAAACCCCGATAACCAATTTGTCGGAACCACCGTTCAGGACGATGTTGCGTTCGGCATGGAGAATCGGGGGATTGAAAGAGATGAGATGGTGAAGCGGATTGACAATACCTTAAAAGCGGTCAGTATGGATTCCTACCGTTTGACTGAGCCACACAAGCTTTCAGGAGGCCAGAAACAGCGTGTTGCGATTGCAAGTGTTCTGGCAATTTTCCCGCAAGTTCTTATACTTGATGAGGCGACCGCTATGCTTGACCCCCGCGGCCGAAGAGATATAATGAAAACTGTGACAAACGTACAGGAAGAACGCAACCTCTCGCTTATTACGATTACGCACGACCTGCAGGAAGTTGTACAGGCTGAGCGTGTCATTGTAATGAATAATGGTGAAATATGGGATGAAGCAGTTCCGAGGGAGATTTTTGCCAAGAAGGCAGAACTTCGCGAAATCGGACTGGATATTCCTTTTATTGCAACGTTGTCAGATGAACTGCGACATGCGGGTGTGACGATAACAAATGAAGCCTTAAGTCATGAGGAGCTGCTGGAGGAACTATGGACATCACATTCAACAACGTAAGTTACATTTATCAGGCTAAAACCCCCTTTGAACATAAGGCGATTGCGGACTTATCACTTTTCATTCCATCGGGTTCTTTTACAGCAGTTATCGGTCATACAGGCTCAGGGAAATCAACACTCATCCAGCATTTAAATGGCTTGGTCCGTCCGACAAAGGGCGAGGTCATCATTGGTGATTACCACCTGACACAAGACCAGAAACCGGACGAGCTGAAAAGTTTGCGCAGCCGGGTCGGGGTGGTTTTCCAGTATCCTGAACATCAATTGTTTGAGGAAACCGTCAAAAAGGATATTGCGTTCGGTCCGCATAATTTCGGTGTTCCGCAAGCAGAGATAAATAAACGCATCGAGCAGCTGACACCTGTAGTGGGGTTGTCAGACGAACTGCTGGAGCGCTCGCCATTTGATTTAAGCGGCGGGCAAATGCGGCGCGTTGCAATAGCGGGTGTGCTTGCCACCGAACCGGAAGTGCTCGTCCTGGATGAACCGACCGCGGGTCTTGACCCACGCGGCCAACGTGAAATGATGGATATGTTTTATAATCTGCATCATCAAGAGGGAATGACAACGATACTTGTGACGCACAGCATGGAAGATGCTGTCAAATATGCCGATAATGTTGTTATTTTAAATGATGGCACAAAATATATGGAAGGCAAGCCGGAAGAGGTGCTGACTCAGCGAGATGCGCTGCACAAGGTTCAGCTTGATGTGCCTGAGATGGTGCAGTTCATCAACAAGTTTTCCGAACAGTTTGGTTATGACATACCTTACCGGCGTCAGTCTCCGGCCGAGCTCGCCAGTGACATCAGGCAAATTCTTAAAGGGGGGCTGACCAATGAATAATATGTTGATTATTGGTCAGTATGTCCCGGGGAATTCACTCGTTCACCGGCTCGACCCCCGAACGAAGATGACGGTCATCTTCTTCTTTGTATTTATTGTGTTTTTGGCCAACACCGTCATAAGTTACAGTGTCTTGACTGCTTTTGCACTGGCCAGTATGATAACAACCCGCATACCGATCCGTTTTATATTAAAAGGGCTGACACCGGTGTGGTTTTTGATTGGGTTTACATTTATACTGCACTTAATTGTTACGAATCAGGGAACCGTTTTAGTTGATATTTTTGGATTCAGCATTTATTCAGGCGCTATTATACAAGGTTTTGCCATATCTATGCGGTTTTTCCTGCTTATTCTTGTCACATCTTTGCTTACATTGACCACGACCCCGATTGAAATCACGGACGGCATTGAAGATATGCTGCACCCGCTAAAAAAGATAAGGTTCCCGGTGCATGAGCTGGCGTTGATGATGTCGATTTCATTACGGTTTATTCCAACACTCATGCAGGAGACGGAAAAGATATCGCGAGCACAAGCTTCCCGTGGTGTTGACTTTCGCACCGGACCGTTAAAAGAGCGCATGAAAGCTGTCGTTCCATTGCTGGTCCCGTTGTTTGTCAGTGCCTTCAAACGTGCTGAGGAATTGGCAATGGCAATGGAGGCCCGCGGCTATCAAGGCGGAGAAGGACGAACTAAATTGCGCGAATTGAAGCTTGAAAAACGGGATCTTCTAATCTTTCTTTTATTCATTTTGACAACCGCTGCACTATTTTTTACACGAAGCTATTAGAAAGGGCTGGATCACCATGAGAATAAAATGTGTCATAAGCTATGATGGGACTAATTTTTCAGGCATGCAGATTCAGCCCAGGGCACGCACGGTTGAAGGTGAAATCAATAAAGCACTGAGGAAAATTCATAAAGGCGAGTCTGTGCGTATTTTTTCATCAGGCCGAACCGATGCAGGTGTACACGCTAAAGGTCAGACATTCCACTTTGATTCAAACTATCATTTGACGCCTGCCGAGTGGAAACGGGCACTCAATTCGCTGCTCCCAACCGATTTGCATGTAAACGAAGCAGCACACGTACACGATTCCTTTCATGCCCGCTTTGATGCTAAAGAAAAGGAGTATCGCTATTATATTTTAAATGAACGCGAACGGGATGTCTTTCAGCAAAATTATATTTATCAATACCCGTATGAGCTTGATATTAAGAAAATGCAGCAGGCCGCCGGCTATTTTGAAGGGACACATGATTTCACGACCTTTTCATCTGCTAAATCGGAAACGGTCGGGAGCAAGGTGCGTACATTGTACGAGGTTTCATGTTTCCGGAAAGGCAGCCGATTTGAATTCATCCTGCGGGGTGACGGCTTTTTATACAATATGGTCAGGATCATTGTCGGCACGCTGCTGGATGTCGGCCGCGGCAAATTGGCCGCTTCAGATATCGGGAAGCTGTTTAACAAGCACGACAGACAATCCGCCGGTGATACCGTCCCGCCTCAAGGATTGTATCTTTGGAAAGTCACCTATAACGAGGATTAATCTCGAATAAACAGCAAAATTCCCGACATTTCCCGGGCAATAATCGACAAAATGTGATAAGCATTCAGGAGTTGAGGAAAGGCACTTTTCCATACTTTGCTACGGTCTAACTTTCGTATTCGAAGTTGATGGAAAGTGCGAAGTAGTGAAAATCTCATTCTGATTATCGTTAAGACCTAAAAGCCGCTCCGCTAATATACTTCGCTTTCCATGGGCACGGCCTCGGGCCAACAGATGTTGGTCACAAAGGCGTTGCCACAGGACGTGGCGGTCTTAGCCTTGAACCTTTCTTGCGGGGTCTTCAGGATGCTTACTGTTTCTGTAGTGCTATGCGATCAAGCCAACCATAGCGAAGGAAATACACGAAGACTTCTGCGGGAGCAAAGGCATAGGTGAGACACTGAAGTGCGCCAGCACGAAGGGGCTCACCAGCCGCCCGCGAAAAGCGGAGTGTATTTCCGGAGCGATAGCCGAAGAGCCACTTCTATTTTAAAGTACGTCGCAGTTTATGGATTTTACGTTAATTATAAAAATGCTCGCAACGCTTGACATTCATACGCTTCTGGTATATGATGATTTGTGGCATTTTATTTCAAAACCACGATTAGCCCCGGAAAACTAATTGTGATGAAATATAGCGAAATGAAAAAAACGACTATGAAACGAAATGAAAGTAATTGGAGGGAAACATCATGCGCACAACGTTCATGGCAAATGAAGCTAACATTGAACGCAAATGGTATGTTGTGGATGCTGAAGGCAAGCGTCTTGGCCGTTTAGCAAGTGAAGTTGCTGCAATCCTTCGCGGAAAGCATAAACCAACTTACACACCACACGCTGATACTGGTGATCACATCATCGTAATTAACGCTGATAAAGTAGAATTGACAGGAAAGAAACTGACAGACAAAATGTACTATCGACACTCAAACCACCCAGGCGGTTTGAAAGCACGTTCAGCTAATGAAATGCTTCGCAACCATCCTGAGAAAATGATGGAAACAACTGTCCGCGGCATGCTTCCTAAAGGCCCATTAGGACGAAAAATGGCTAAGAAGCTGCACGTTTACAGAGGTTCCGAGCATAATCATCAAGCACAAAAACCAGAAGTTTACGAGCTTCGCGGATAATAAAAGGAGGTAAACCAATTTGGCACAAGTTCAATACTACGGCACCGGACGCCGTAAACGTTCAACTGCACGTGTCCGTCTTGTTCCAGGGACCGGCCGTGTTGTCATTAACAAACGTGAGGCAGAAGACTATTTCCCATATGAAACGCAGCGTATTATCCTAAATCAGCCGCTTAAAGCGACTGAAACAGAAGGTACTTACGATGTACTTGTTAATGTAGACGGCGGAGGATTCACAGGGCAGGCAGGCGCCATCCGTCACGGTATTGCACGCGCACTCTTGGAAGCAGATCCTGAGTATCGTGCAACACTTAAGCGCGAAGGCTATCTGACTCGTGACTCCCGCGCAACTGAGCGTAAGAAATACGGTCTTAAAGGCGCGCGTCGTTCCCCACAGTTCTCAAAACGTTAAGCAGTGTTTTTTCAAAAGCTCTCTTTCCTTTACCGGGAGGAGGGCTTTTTCTATATTTAGAGAAAACGTTTGATTTCACTTTATTCCAAGACGTTGTATGATGGACATATTAAGATGACCGGGGGGAGTTCATTGATGCGTGATATTAAACAGCTAAACCTCACAGAAGATGCTGGTGATATTTTTGCGCTGTCGCAATTTGCTTTTCAGTATGAGTTGTCCGAAGAGGCGATTAAGAAAAAACGTGAAGAAGCAGAGCGGCATATTATTTAGGGATGGATGGCAGATAACCAGCTGGCGGCTAAACTCCATCTTATCCCGCTTACGTGTTACATAAATGGCAAAACGTTTGAGATGGGCGGTGTCAGTTCGGTTGCCACTTGGCCCGAATTTCGCCGGCAGGGAGCGGTGAAAGACTTGCTGTATCATGCGCTGCAGTATATGCGGGAATCCGGCCAGGCTATTTCATTTCTTCATCCTTTTTCCTTTGCGTTTTACCGGAAGTATGGCTGGGAGCACACATTTTCAGAAAAGGTCTATACCATTCCGCTGGAGACGTTAAAGCAGGATTGGAAAACTGAGGGCAGTGTGCACCGCATTAAGGACGACACAGCGCTTTTACACGACATTTATACGGACTATGCCGGAAATTTCAACGGACCGCTTACGCGTGATGAAAAATGGTGGGAGCAGCGTGTTTTAAAGGCGAAATGGCATAAAGCGGCTGCTTTTAATGCGGATGGTGAAGCAGAAGGCTATCTCCTTTATAAAGTCAATCAGGGGAAAGTGATTGTTCATGAGTTTGTTTATAATACGCTCAACGCCAGGAAGCTTTTGATGCAATTTATTGCCAATCATGACTCAATGGCGGATACCGTTGAAATGACGGTCCCGGAAAATGACAACCTCCCGCTGCTTGTCGAGGAACCGCGTTTTGAACAGAAAATCAAGCCTTATTTTATGGCGCGTATTGTCGATGTCGAAGCATTCCTGAAAGACTATCCGTTTAATAATAGAACTTCAGGTTCAGTGGCGTTCCGGGTCGAGGATGCATTTTTACCGGAAAACAATGGCATATATCAGCTCGCACACACCGGGCGTGATTCAAACATCGTACACGTTCAATCAGATGTGGCGCCGGATAATACTGTTTACTGTCCTGTTCAGCAGCTTGCAGCCATGCTGATGGGATATAAGCGGCCGACCGAATTATCTGATGCCGGTCTGATTCAAGGACCGACGGCAGCAATCGAACAGCTGGAAACCATTATTCCGTACCAGCAGCCATTTTTCCCTGATTTTTATTAAAACTTCTGGGAATTACGACCTATTATGACACTTAAAATATAAATTTAGTATGATATTTTGTCATATTACGTTAAAATAGACATTATACCTATGTAACTAATACAGACTAAAGGAATGTCGTTCATGCTTTATCGTGTAAATCTAGCAAAGTTCTTTTTCCCGATTGATGATCATTTATATACGCTTAAACGGGCTGAATCCTTGAAAAATTTGTGGAAACTATTTGCGCTGCTGATTTTTGCCAGTGCAGGGGTTTATGCCTGGATGGCAATTCTGGGCATCGGCTCAGATATCATTTCAACTGAAGCTGCAGCACTGAACGCATTTGAATACGAGGCGGGGAAAATATGGTTCGTGATCGGCCGAACGGTGTTTGGGGCGATATTTGCTTTGTTGATTTTAATCATCCCGTCATTGTTCTTCTATGCAATTACGGAAATCCCGTATCGAAAATTGCTTATTATGCAGCAGATTGTTTTACTCGTTATGCTGATTGAACGGGTTTTATGGATACCTCTTGCCGTTTTTGCCGGGCTGGACTGGTTTGCCTCACCATGGGCATTTGGCATAATCACATCCTATTTTACCGACCTGCCATGGGTTATCTTTTTCTTTGGGGCCATTTCATTATTCCAGCTGTGGATTATCTGGTTTCAGGTGAAATTTATCGGGTTTATGTCCGATATAAAACGCGTGTGGCTCTGGGTGAATGTCATTGGCATACATATTCTATACTGGGCCGGTGTATCGGCGCTGGCTTTTCTGGACAGTGATTTGATAAGCGGGTGGTTTGGATGAAGCGCAGAAAAATTTTATTAACGGCTGTCATCTTATTTATTGGTATTAATAGTTTGCTTGTTTATTTGGATGAGGTCGAAAAAGTGCCTCGGCTGTCTTATATTGAAGGCTGGTCTGAGACAGTGGTGAAAGATATGTATGAAACGATCGAAACGGCGGGGGTATTGGCACCAGCTGAAGAAAACAATATCTATTTCGATGACGAACAGGGAAGCTTTGACGAATTTCTCGTTGAAGAAGGCATGAATGTTAATCCGGGCGATGACTTGTTCACCTATCAGGCAGAGAATTACTATGAAACGATGACCGAATTGGAAACGAAGCAGGCGCAATTGGAAGGTGAAGTTGAGGCCACTGAAGAAGCACTCACATCGATTGCCACGTACCGCATCCCTGAAACCGACATGGAGACCGAGCTTGAAGGCGACAATGGCACATTGAATATGCGAAGCCAGTCGGTTGAAGCCAATTATATGCAAGAGCAGTATTTAACAGAAAAACAAAATGAACTCGCACAAAAGGAAGCCGAACTTGACAGTGTTCAGGCACAAATATCGGAATTGCAGACATCCGGTGAGACGATTACTGTCGAAAGTCCGTATCAGGGCGAGGTCAGTGAGATAACGGAATCGCTCGATAATCCGGTTGTTACGATTCGCAGTATGGAATTACAGGCTGAGGGCGAATTAAAAGAAGCCGAACGCATGGAAGTGGAAGCCGAAATGCCTGTTGAAGTCGCTGTCAGGGAAAACGATGTTATCATGGAAGGCATTTTAAATGATGTCAGCAACACTCCTGAGGCAACCACTGTAAACGGCATAAGCGTTTATCCATATACAGCCAGCTTGGAAGAGGCATCAGAAGGTACCGAACAACAGGATGAGACGCCTGAAAATGATGCTGCAGAAGATGAGACATCTCCGGGAGATGCAACGAATGCGGGCGAAACTGAAGACTCAATTGATATTGAGGAATCTGAGCCGCCACAGGCGAATGATACGAACGAAGAGACAGAGCAATCGGCTGAAGACAATTTACTCCCCGGCTACCATGCTGATCTGACGATAACGACGAATGAATCAGCTGAAGCAACCGCAGTGCGGGAAGACCATGTTTTTGCCGGACATTTGTGGAAGATGACGACGAGCGGTCTTCTTGCAAAACAACCGGTGGAAACCGGCATCGAAATGGATGATCTGACAGAGATAACTGAAGGCGCAACACCTGGCGAAATGATTGCTGATGCTGATAATGATCAATTCCGTGACGGCGCCACATTTATCACCCCGCTGGAACTGGGGGATATAGAATGGCAAGATTTTGGAAAATATGGTAATGTGGACTGGAAACGATATTTCGTAATAGGATTATTATCACGCTAAAAAGGGAAAATAACGTTATATATGAAATTGCTTTGTCACATTTTGAAGTGAGGGCTCGAAAAGGAGGGGCATTGTAAATGGATTTTGTCTACATAGGCATATTTATGTGCGCGCTGGCGTTTGCTCTTGTAGCCGTCTATGCTTCCCTCGTGTTGAAGCGTACAGCAACCATGGTGGAAACACTGGGCAAAACGCTGAGTGAAGTCGAGCAAAGGCTTCACTACATCACACCGGAACTGCGAAAGACGATAAATGAGACCGGTAAGACGCTTGATGAATTGCAGGATAAGATGGACGCGGTTGACAGTATGGTGATGACGCTGGAAAATGTCGGGGTGTCCGTTAAAGAAGGCGGCCGGTTTATGGATGAGCAAACGGCGAAGGCATCAGCATATGAGACACCTAAGAACCGCAGAACGCTGATCGATTCATTCAAATGGGCTGATGTGGCGTACAAGCTTTATAAAAAAATGAAATGATATGTAAAACACGTATTAACAGGAAATGAGGGATGAAAATGAGTTTAACAGGAATCGGTGTCATGCTGATTGGAATAGCTTTTATAGTCATTGCTGTTTATTTGTCATGGACGTTAAATAATCTGGCAAACGTCCTCCGCGGCGTTGAGAAAACCGTTGAACAAATGCCGGATCAGCTGGATGATATTTTTCGGGAGACGGGTCAACTTCTGAATCAGACAAATGTGACAATATCCGAAGTGAACGACAAATTACGCACAATCAGTCCGCTGTTTTATATGGTGAATGATGTCGGCGAAATGTCGAGAAAAATGACGACACCATTAGCCAATTTCAGCTGGGGTCGAAAAAAATCAAAGAAAAAAGACGACAGTAAATAATCCCCTGATATCAGGGGATTATTTATTTGCTGTTTTGTTGCCTTTTTGTCGTTCGTACATCACATACCCTAATGCCATCACACCATAGATGCTTTCCAGGTTGTAGCGGCGCATCGTCGGGTTATCGGTTTTGACACGCATGTCATCATTAATGGTTTCAAGCGTCTTGATAAGGTTCTGCAAAGCCATGCCGATACGATAGACGGCGTTTGTAAGAGGTTTAATCTTATCAACTTGCTCATTTACCTGGCTGAGTGTGCCATTCGCTGAATTCAGCGCAGTTTTAGTTTGACCCATAACTTCAGCGACTTGATTTGGGAGCGCGTTTGTCGTTTCTTTCACCCCTGTCAGCGCTTCGGTCAGTTTTGTGAGTGGCTTAACTAACAACACCGCCACTGCAAGCAGTGCAATACCTATAATAATGACGCCCAGTCCTGCCCAATCCATGTATCATTCTCCTTTCAGTTTTCTTCTCAGATCGTTCCGGCTCATACAGATCCTTACTATAATCTGTCTATTATCTTTACCTTCTTTGAACTTATCATAAACGATAAACTCGTCCCATACAATAAAAAAAGCACTGTGATAAGGGGAGAGGGGTATGGGACGTTTTAAAAATATATTGCTGTGGGCGGCGGGTGTGGTTATTTTGGCGTTTTTGATACAATACCCGATTCAGCAGACAGATACCACATGGGAAAGATGGTCTTTGCCTTTATCGGGTAAAACGGTTGTCATCGACCCAGGGCACGGCGGTCCGGATGGCGGGGCTGTCGGAAAAGATGAAACGCTCGAGAAAGACATTGCGCTGTCTGTTGCCAAGAAAGTGCGTGATTACTTGCAGCAGTCAGGTGCGCTTGTTTATTTGACGCGGGAGGAAGATAAAGACCTGGCGTCAGAGGAAACCAAAGGCCTCTCCCGCCGGAAAGCTGAAGATATTCGCCGCCGGATGCAAATTATTCATGACCGTGAAGCTGATTTCTTTGTAACCTTGCATTTAAATGCCTTGTCTTCGGAAAAATGGCATGGCGCCCAGACGTTTTACCATCCGAAAGAGGAAAAAAGCAAGCACCTGGCTGAAATGATTCAGGCTGAGGTTGTGCGCAATTTGGACAATACGACACGCAAATCGCTCGCGCTCAACAACGTCTACTTGCTGGAGCATGCTGAAGTGCCGGGTGCCCTCGTGGAAATTGGGTTTTTATCAAATGAACATGAACGGGAAAATTTAAAGGATGACGACTATCAGCGCAAAATGGCCGGGAGCATTTATCAAGGGATCCTCCGATATGCTACCGAAGAACCTGAGGAGAAGCAATAACGGCAATAACGGAAGCACCATCCATGAATCTTTTCCCGCATGTAAAGAAGAGTAAGCCGTCAGAATACGCCGGCTAACTGTTCCTAAATGTCCGATTCGTTCATCTAACAATCATTGTCGGAAAAAACACCGTCAATGATTGAAGATTCACTTTATCCCTTAGAATTTGATTAATTTGTGTTATACTAGCGTTGTATGCAAATTTTCAGGATGATACGTTTTATATAGATGCTAGGAAAGGGATGGTGACTTACCGTGTTATCAAAAGAAGAAATTCAAGAATTGCTCAATTCTGTCCAGGATCCATTTTTACATAAAACGCTTGAGGAAACAGGCGGCGTCAAAAGTATAAGTATTAAAGAAGAGAAGAAGCATGTCAGTGTTAAAATCGGCATTGGCAAAACGAATACAGCGGAGCAGATGGATTTGCAGCAGGAAATTGTCGCGCTGTTGAAGAAAAACGGGGCTTCAACTGTCGGACTCCGGTTCGAACAGCTGCCCGATGAAGTCATTCAAGAATTCCAGCCGTCAGCAGAAGCCGAAAAAGAAAAATCCTTGCTCGGCGTCAGCAAACAGCCTAACTTTATTGCAATCGCCAGCGGTAAAGGCGGCGTCGGCAAATCGACAGTAACCGTTAATCTCGCAATGTCTTTAATGCGTCTTGGCAAAAAAGTCGGCATCATTGACGCGGATATTTATGGTTTCAGTGTGCCCGATATGATGGGTATCGAAAATCGCCCGCAAGTACGCGGGGAAAAGATCATTCCTGTTGAGCGTTTTGGGGTGCAAGTCATTTCAATGGGCTTTTTCGTGGAAGATAATTCACCGATTATTTGGCGAGGACCGATGCTCGGAAAAATGCTGAACAGCTTTTTCAAAGAAGTTGAGTGGGGCGATCTCGATTATCTCCTGCTTGATCTGCCGCCCGGAACCGGTGATATCGCCATGGATGTTCACGAATTAATCCCTTCAGCAAAAGAAGTAATCGTTTCAACACCGCACCCGTCAGCAGCATTTGTTGCAGCACGGGCCGGCCAGATGGCTATTAAGACGGAGCATGAGATTCTTGGTGTTATCGAAAATATGGCTTATTATGAAAGCAAGAAAACCGGTGAGAAAGAGTATGTATTCGGTAAAGGCGGTGGCGATAAGCTCGCTGATGTACTGCAGACGAAAGTACTCGGACGCCTGCCACTGCAGCAGCCGTATGAAGATGAGGATGAATTTGCCCCTTCTGTCTATCAGGAAGATCATCCACTTGGCAAAGAATACCATAAAATGGCATCGAAAATTGTTGCTAAAGTGGAGGAAGAATAAAATTAAAGTATTTGAGGCGGCCGCCAAAAGTTCCAAACCTGACTTTTGACAGGCCGCCTTTTTTTGATGGGAGCGAGTGCACGCTGTTGATTAAGTGGCACCGCCACTGCCCCCGCCGGATCCGCCACCGGAGCCACCGCCCCCGCCGGAGCCTCCAGAACCGCTTCCACCGCTTTCGGAACCACCGGAACCGCCGCCTTTGGACTGTTCTTCAGCAGCTTTTAACAGGATTTCGCTTATTTTTTCCTGAAATAGTGGCGTTTCAAGCGTCTTCTGAATTGTTTCTTCCAAGTGTTTATTGAATTCCTGGCTTTTCATGACCTTTACCATTTCCTGCGTCATTTGCGGGTCTTTCATCAAATCAATCATTTGCTGCTGGTATTCTGAATCCTTCATAAGATCCTTCATCAGCTTTTTTTGTTCATCTGCCATTGAGTCCGTAAACGTTTTTACAAATTTCGGGTCTTCAAATAACTTTTTCCACATGTCTTTGCCTTTATCGGAACTTAAAGTGGTTTCAACGGATTGTTTAACAGCATCAGAATCCATGATGAGCTGTTCTTTCATTTTTTCGTCAGTCATGATATCCTGCAAGGCTTTTTTGCCATCTTCTGTCTGAAGTATGTCAACAACCATTTTTTTTGTTGTATCATAATTCGCCTCATCTCCGGATGCTCCTTGCCCGCCATTGCAGCCGGCGATGAATAGCGCGGGTATTAGGAAAAGGGAAATAAAAGTCATCCGAAACATTGTTCAGATCCTCCTTCCTGTCATGCTTAATATGCGCAATTCAGAAGGAAATTATGTAGTTATAAGAGGAAAAACAGCGTGGTTCATGCTAAAATGTGTAAGGGAATGTAACATATATCTAGGAGGAAAATGACGTGAACACTCGAAAGCTGGTGGGTTTGTTCATTAAAACGTTACTAATCGGCGGCATTACCGGCTTAGTAACAAGCTTTTTTATCAAACCTGCATATTATACAGAAAATCTTAATCCATTTAATGGGTTTGAACTGATAGGGGTCATACTCTTTTTTATTGGCTTAGGTCTGGTTTTCAGTGCCGTCAGTCAGACCGGTTTCTTTGCATATCTCTTCATCAATCGGTTTGGTCTGAGCCTGTTCCGGACGTTCTGGCCGACTGTGCAAGTGCTTTTAATCGCATTTGTCGTATTTGATCTGGTTTATTTTCCATATACCAATACCGAAAATATTTCATTGTTCTGGTTTATCTTAATGGCTGCAGGAATTCTCGGGTTTGGCTGGATTGTTGCAAAAATTAAAGCCCGCGAGACGAATCAGCGGGCGTTTATTCCGGCGTTATTTTTTATGGTTGTTATCACATCTGTTGAATGGGTGCCGGGATTGCGGACGAGCGGCTTTGATTATGCATGGCTGATGATATTCCCGCTGTTAGCGTGTAATACATATCAGCTGCTTGTTCTGCACAGACTGACAAATGGAGAAAACGCCAGGCAGTCAGACAAAAAGACAGGAACACAGAAAGCATGAATCCTCAGCTTGACCAGGAAAAAGACGAACTATAAGGACGGTTTAGCGCAGCATATTTCCGCAGCGGGTTATCCCACTTCCCTTTCTAATAATAGTTCGTCTTTTTAATCCCTGTTGTCCATTCTGTGTTCTAGTCAGCGAGTTTGGATTCGGCGTGTGCCTGATTGATCAGCTCTGAAATGCTCACAAAGTGAAAGTCTTTATTTTTAAGCCCCGGCAATATTGTTGTTAATGCGTCCGCGGTTTGTTTCACCGAATCAGATGCGTGCATTAGAATAATATCCCCGTTTGATGTTTCTTCCATCACCGTATTCGTAATAGTGTCAGTCCCCGGGTTTTCCCAATCGTTTGGATTAACGTTCCAATGGGTGACGGTATATCCCTGATTTTCAGCTAATTCAATAATGTCTTCGTCAAAATGGCCGTTTGGCGGACGCAGCAGTTCGATATCCTCATACCCGAGCTTCTCAAACACATCTTTTGCTTCCGTCAAATCATTGCGCACCTCGTCCAGTTCCTGGTCAAGATAACTTTCATACCGATAGCCGAGCATCCCTAATTCATGCCCCTGTTCCGTGATGTCTTCCAATATTGTGGGATGACGTTCGGCCCACTCACCGCTGACAAAAAATGTAGCTTGTACCTCGTGCTCTTCCAGCTTATCCAAAATCGCGTTAACCCTTTCTTCACCCCAGCTGATATTAAAGGTTAATGCAATATTTGGCTCATCAGCATTCCCTTTTGCCAATGCCTGTGGTTCATTGTTTGATATCACTGAAAAGGTCCCGTCCCGTTCAAACCAAATAAAAAGTGCAGCAAATAAAGCAAGCAAGACGACAATTGCGTAACGTTTCCATTTGTTGAATCGCATCACATAAAAATGATCCATTGCACCATCCCTCTCAAACATTCCTTAATTTAGTCTATGAGCAGAATGCCTTAATATGAACAAGCCTTGATAAGAAAAGCTGTTTTTTCTTAACTTCGCCAGGGTTAAAAAAGAATCACCTCAGAATGATGCATACTTTTTAGAGTTTTTTACAATAAGAGGTTTAACAAGTGTGAATTAATGGTACTTATTATTATTGGCGAGACAAGCAATTTACCGATGTAGTTTCTGAAGAAAAAATGGTGCGTGTATACATAAATGGATAAAAAATGAACTAATCGGGGAAAATAAACATCCAAACGGTTTTGATATATCTGAGAGTGATTGCAAACGTCGTATATATGTGGCGAAAAAATCTATTATGATGAGGAAGACAGGTGTTAACTATGCTTGGATTTATGGTAAATGATCAGGAACAAAAAGAAATGGAATATATGATAAAACGGGAACTGGAAGAGCTGCTGCTGGATCTGGAAGATAATCGAATCGATCAAATGGTCAAAAGCGCAATGAAAGAACGCTACTACACCATTTTCAATTTATATCGCCGGTTCGCCAGCGCAGAAGAGTGTATGAAGTATATGCCGAGGCGCACAGGCGGCCAGCAATAAATCGCTCTAAGGTAAACATTATCGCGGGCAAGGGGGAGGTTCACTAAAGAATCCCTTATTGTTAAAAGAAAATCGCTTCTTTATTGAAGATAACCTATATGATATAATAACGTATGTCGTGTTAAGCATAAAGCACGGCAATCTTTATGAAAGCATATTTAAAATTTGATTTATCTTTTTATTGATTTCCTATTGAACTCATGAATTTAATATGCTATATTATTTTTTGTTGTCAGCAAAACAGTCATTATTTCTTGATGAATTCAGCCGAAAAAATGAACAAAAAAGTTATTGACATTTTGTTGCTGGCACGATAAAATATATCTTGTCGCTAAAGAAGCGGCGGGATAATTGATCTTTGAAAACTGAACAAAACAACCAGTATGATAAACGATGTCAGAGGTAAGAAGTTGACGAGTCAGCTTAGCTGATTTGATGCAAACTTTTTAACCCCTTGAATCAATTTTTGAAGCTAAGTATGAGATTGATCGGTGTCAGTCTCACGCAAACTTTTTTGGAGAGTTTGATCTTGGCTCAGGACGAACGCTGGCGGCGTGCCTAATACATGCAAGTCGAGCGCGGGAAGCAGCGGGTCGCCCTTCGGGGCGCACCCCTGTGGAACGAGCGGCGGACGGGTGAGTAACACGTGGGCAACCTGCCTGTAAGACTGGGATAACTCGCGGAAACGCGAGCTAATACCGGATAATGCTTGTGGTTGCATGATCACAAGCTGAAAGGCGGCCTCTGGCTGCCACTTACAGATGGGCCCGCGGCGCATTAGCTAGTTGGTAAGGTAAGAGCTTACCAAGGCGACGATGCGTAGCCGACCTGAGAGGGTGATCGGCCACACTGGGACTGAGACACGGCCCAGACTCCTACGGGAGGCAGCAGTAGGGAATCATCCGCAATGGACGAAAGTCTGACGGTGCAACGCCGCGTGAGTGATGAAGGTTTTCGGATCGTAAAACTCTGTTGTCAGGGAAGAACACGTGCTGTTCGAACAGGACAGCATCTTGACGGTACCTGACCAGAAAGCCCCGGCTAACTACGTGCCAGCAGCCGCGGTAATACGTAGGGGGCAAGCGTTGTCCGGAATTATTGGGCGTAAAGCGCGCGCAGGCGGTC
>NZ_FOMR01000014.1 GCF_900112705.1 Lentibacillus persicus | reverse complement strand
GCCGGCCCCATACCCTGCCAAATCAATATTCACATAAGAGCACTAAAGGTTGAAAGCTTGTAACCCAATTTACACATAACTATGGACTTGACTTCGTTCTGACACGCTTCTCGCTTGTTTTGACGCCGTCCTCGCTCGGTTCGGCACACTTCTCGCTCGTTTCGGTGCCGCTCCCGCTCGTTCTTGCCTGTTTGTCGCTCGGTTTCATGCCGCCCCCGCTCGTACTGGCACGCTCCAGCATTTCGTTTCGATGCTTTGACTCAAATTTAGCATGAGATTTCGGTCTAGCATCTCGAATTAAAGCCCCCTAGCTTTCCTTAAATAGCGTCAGTGACTGACAACCCACCTTACCCAACGTCTTCTGCCTTCTTCCTCCCCGGAAGTTTAATCGCCAAAACCAGCACCACGAGACAAAACATAAGGCAAATCAGTGCAACTAAGTGCAGGTGGGCTAAATCCATATGGTCGTTAAACGTCAAGCCGAGCAGACTTGAAGATAAAATCGCGCCGACATAACGGCTCGTCTGATAAAGCCCTGACGCAGAGCCCGTTTCTTCCCGGCTTACGTTTTCGTAAAGGGCGGTCTGGGTCGAAATATTATTAAAACCCTGGCTCATACCGATAAGCGACATGATGATCATCAGCCAGATAATTGGCGAGGTCGTTTGATACGTAAGGACGAGCGCTGTGCCGCTCAACAATACAGACGCGCCGATAATCAGCGGTAATTTTGACCCGTACCGGTCGATAAGCCGTCCGGCGATTGGAGCTGTTACGACCCCGAAGCCGGCAAGTGTCAGCATAATCAGCCCGGTATTTTCTTCACTGTAACCCTTCACTTGTTGCAGGAAAGTCGGAAACCCGTAAAAATAACAATAATAGATGAGGTTGATCGTCATAAATTGAATATAGACGGCCAAAGAGTTCCGATTTCTCGTTAAGCTTTTCGTATCAATGAATGGCTCGCTTTGTTTTTGTTCAAACATATAAAAAGCGACACCGCCGAAAACAAAGAGGACGAACGCCCACCAGCGTATGCTGCCATTCAATGATAAAATAAACAGAATCATCCCGGTCGTAAATGCTATGAATAGAATAATGCCCACAAAATCGATTCGCTTGATGTCAATTTTTCCCTGACCAGTGTTCGGCAATATAAACAAAGCCAGTGTAAACGATATGATGATAAACGGGAAGTTAATGAGAAAAATTGACTGCCAATCCCATGCCCCGATTAAAAAACCGCCAATTGACGGACCGAATGCTGCTGATGTTGTTGAAAAGATAGCCAAAACGGCCAACGCTCTTCCTTGCTTTTTTGTAATATGGGCACGGACCATGCTCATCCCGCTTGGAAACAAGGTTGAACTTCCGATGGCTTGAAGTGCCCGGCATGCCAGAAGCACGGGAAAATTTGGTGAAAGCGGCGCCAATACTGATGCGCCCGCCACCAAGATGAGCCCCGCCATGAACAAGCGTTTTGGCCCGAACATATCACTCAGCTTGCCCATGACAGGCTGCCCGGCGGCACTCGCCAGATAAAATATCGAAATCAGCCAGGAGGCATCAGCAAATGATAAAGCAAATGCTTCCTGCAGCCGCGTTAACGCCACGGATATCATTGATGAATTTAACGGATTAAGCAAGGTGCCCAGTCCGACTGTTAAGACAAGCAGCCATGGTTTATGTATTTTCGTTGCCATTGTTTATCCTCCGTTGTCTTCAGCTATGATGATTACAAAAATTACTTCACTATATATTACATGATATGCTGTAAGATTAATAGTTTTATCACCAAAATAAAAAAGTGATCATCAACCATTCAATGATCACTTCTTTAAGCTCGAGCGTTCTATTTTAGTTTTTCACCGGTGCTTTTACGTTTGGTGTACCGTATTTGAAGTAACTGTCCGGCAGTGGTGCGCCATAATGGATGATCGCTTGCTCCACTTCATCTTCATTCCATTTAAGCGGCTCCCAGTCCGGATCGAAAATCAAATACCCTGAGTCGCCGAATAGTTCGACACGGTTGCCGCCCGGCTCGATGACGTACATGCACAGTGCCTGGGAAACGCCATGCTTCAGCGGGCCTGCTTCAATTTTGATGCCGTGTTCCGTTAATACATCAGACAAATCGTGCAGATGTTGCGGGAAGCCATACCAGAATGCTAAGTGGTGCAATCGGCCAAGCCCCTGTTCGGATGTTGTGGCATCTTTCATATATGCAATTTCATGCACAAGCGGGCTGACACTCAACCAAGCACCGATTTCGTCACCATCACTTTTTACAACGTGTTCACGCAAATTGAACCCGAGATCGTTCATCAAGTGTTCTTTATTGCGATTGACACTGCTGGACATTAAATTGACATGGTCAATCCGGCGAACAGGAATACCGGTGATCGGCCGTTTTTGCGGACGGCTTTTAAGCGCCGTTTTTTCATTGTCTTTGCACTGGTAATAATCAACATCCCATAGAATTTCCATGTTATGGTTGTCGGGTGTAACAAATTGGTACGCTGCACCATGGCCGAGGTCGCCGTCAATCCAGCCCTTGCCGGCACCGGATTTTTCGAGATCTTTCACACGGCGTTCGAGGGCATTTGGAGAGCTTGCACGCCAGCCGACATGGCCCAGACCAGGTTCATTTCGCTCGGTCACTTTCAATGAATGGTGATAATAATCTTCATATGAACGCAGATAAACGGACTGCCCTTCTCTTGCCACTTCGGTCATGCCCAGCAGATCCTTGAAAAACCACAACGTCTCGTCAGGTACTGGTGTAAAAATCTCGACATGCG
This sequence comes from Lentibacillus persicus, assembly GCF_900112705.1. GTDB lineage: Bacteria > Bacillota > Bacilli > Bacillales > Amphibacillaceae > Lentibacillus > Lentibacillus persicus. Next base: position 72,476 of record NZ_FOMR01000014.1, on the reverse strand, counting down.
CCAACTGCGCAACATCAAACTGTTTTAACTCTTGCAGTAATTCTTGTTCTTTCACTATAAACTCCCCCTTGTGATAAATAAAAGTCTTTGGTGATAACGTTTTCATCAACTTCTAAAAAAATTGAGCCAGCCAAATTATATTGAAAAATATTTCTTAATTTTTATAATAGGCTAATCTCAATTAAAATAAAACGGTCCAGTTCCGTTATAAGCAACAAAAATAAAAATTTTTATAAGAATATCTCCTTTTTATCGACCTAAATCTATTCCGAAAAAGACGGGATCCATAGTGTAAGCTGCGGTATAAATGTAACAAGCAGTAAGACAAGCACCGCAACCAATACAAAAGGCCAGAGTGCTTTTATAAAATTCTCCAACCTCACATTTCCTAATGAAGTAGCTATGAATAAACCTGAACCAACAGGAGGAGTTAATATACCAACCGTAACGTTCAGACAAATAAGCACTCCAAAATGAATAGGATCTATATCGAAGGCTGGTAATATCGGTACAAAAATCGGTGTTAAAATGATAATTAAGGCAATTCCTTCAATCACCATGCCCAGAAGTAGAAACAATATATTAACCAGGAGCAAGAAAATAATAGGATTACTAGTTATTGTTGTCATCCATTCAGCTATTAATTGAGGTACACGCTCAAAAGTCATCGCCCACCCAAAAATGTTACCCATCGCTATAAGTAGTGTTACAATCGCAGTGGATATTGCTGTATTTACCATAATTTCAGGTAACAATTTTAAACTAATATCTTTATAAAAAAAGAAGCTGACAACCAATGCGATTACACAAGCAATCCCTGCAGATTCTGTCGGAGTAAAAACACCACTCACAATACCCCATATCAGAATTCCTGGAACCAGCAATGCAGGCAAAATTTGTAAAAAAGATTTACCTCGTTCGCTCCAGGAAGCTTTTCTAGTTGAGGGAAAATTTTGCTTATATCCGATATATGCAATTAGTAATATAAAACCTAAAGAAATTAAGACTCCGGGAATAACCCCTGCTAAGAACATATCTCCAATTGAAGATCCAGAAGTAGCTCCATAAATAATGAAAAGCATACTTGGCGGAATAATTGGCCCTAACATCCCTGCGGAAGCTGTTGTTACTGCGCCAAATTCACGTTTATAACCTTCTTTTTCCATTGCCGGTACCATTATTTTCGTCATCATTGCTATCTGTGCTGCAGCAGACCCAATAATAGATGCCAAAAAAGTGTTGGCAACAATATTTACATATGCTAATCCTCCCCTAAAGTGGCCCACAAATTTTTGAGCAAAAGTAATAAGTCTAGTTGTAATTCCCCCGGTGTTCATTATTTCACCGGCAAGCATAAATAAGGGAATTGCCAGGAGACTATAACTTTCAAGTGAAGAAAATAATCGTTGAGGGGAATTTATAACCACATCTATGTTCCCACTGACTATAAGAAGAACTATCCCGGATATACCAAGAACAATTGCTATAGGAACTCTTATGAGCAACAATAAGACAAAGATTAATATTGTAATGGTCATTCAATCACCTTCCCATTCTTTACAGAGCGCAATGCTTCGAATAACCAGTTGATGAAGTGTATGGTCATAAAAAGCAGACTTACGGGTATACTCATATACATATAAATCATCGGCGTTTGCGTCGTAACTGATGTTTGGAGAAAAATTGTTGGATTGGTAATCCAGTTTATAGATAAATAGAAAATATAGATAGAGAATACAGTTGAGACAAAGAGACCAATAGCAATTAAAGCGTTGCTTAATTTCGTATTGATTCGATCAACTAATACAGTTACAGCAACTGCCCCTTTGGATTTAATACTCATGCTGGCACCAATAAAACTAGTCCAAACAAAAGAATAGAGGGCTAACTCTTGCCCCCACATCAAAGGTGAGCTAAGGAAATAACGAAAAAATATATCCAACACCATAGCTATTAACATAATAGGTATTAAAATTATAACTAACAACTTTTCAAATTTAAAAATCACATTGCTTATAACCTTGCTAAGATTCACTATCGTCCTCCCCCTTTAATAAACTCCGAATTGTTCTGCAATCGGTTTAAATTGCCCGCCTGATGTTAATCCCCCGTCTGCAATAATCTCAGATCCTGTCAAATAGGAAGAATCTTCTGAAGCAAGAAAAGTTACTGCCTTGGCAATCTCCTCTGCTTCTCCAGCTCTCCCCAAGGGGGTCATATGATTTGATTCATTAATCAAATCTGAAATGGAGTCATTTAGCGGAGTCTTGATAAAGCCAGGATGAACAGAGTTTACTCTGATTTTCCACTTGCCAAATTCAACAGCTGCAGACTTTGTCATCCCTCTTACAGCCCACTTTGAAGCAGTATATGCTGCCGCAAAATAGCCCGTTTCACCAGTAATTGAGGATAAATTTATAACGGATCCGTGATCAGAGTTCTTTAGTAATTCCAAACAATACTTCATTCCAAGAAATACACCTGTTTGGTTCACAGCTATGATACGATTCCAATCTTCCAACGTACACTCTTGAAAAGAATCTCTTTTATTTATGCCCGCATTATTTACAAGCACATCCAATCTTCCAGTTTCACTGGATATTTGCTCAGAAAGTATTTTCCATCCCACTTCATCAGTAACGTCCAGTTTATGCGTAATGATTTCAGAGTCTCCATATTCTTTAACTACTGAGGAAGCTTCTTTTAGATTGTGAATATTGTTGCTGACCATATAAATTTTTTCTGCTTCTTCTTTTACAAACTCTATAACATCTGCTAGTCCGAGTCCACTTGAAGCTCCGGTCACTAATGCAGTCTTTCCTTTTAGTTTCCCTGACATGACAATTCCTCCATAGTAGAAATAGAAAAGGTTGTCTCAAACAGAATTCTGTCCCTCCCTGAGACAACCTATTATGAAATTACTGCTCCCTCACTTCTTCAATGAATTTTTTAATTAATTCATTCTTCTCGGAGTATTTTTCATACATTTTTTCTGCTTCCTCAATAAACTCTTCACGGTTCTTCAATTCAATAACGTTAACCAAATCTTCTAATTCTTTCAAATTATCATCTTCATCTGCTACAATTTTTTCCTCGCCCCATTGTACAGCTTCTGACAATGCTTCATTTAAGATTTCCTGATCCCCTTTTGGCATGTTTTCATAATTTGACTGGCTTCCAGTTACTATTCCCCCAAAAGCCATATGATTAGTTAATACATAATTCTCACCGATTTCATGATATTTCTCAGAGAGCATCGGGTTAGTATCAACAGACACACCTTCTATGACACCCGTTTGCATAGCGTTATATACTTCAGGTAGCCCCATTGCAATCGGGCTTGCCCCAAGTCCTTCCCAAAAATCAAGAACCGACTCCCCGCCAGTAAAACGCAATTTTCGTCCGTCAACATCATCTAATGAAGTTATCGGGTCTCCATTGACAAGCAAATTATGATTTGCTGCAAAGAAATAATCCATCCCTCTAAGACCTTGTTCTTCCAGTAAACCCAACATATCTTGTGCGGGTTCAGTATCTTGAGCAGCCAGGGAAGCTTCCAAATCCTCGAATAAGAAAGGCATATTCCATGCATCTAACTCCGGAAATCGCGTGCTTAAATACGGTACAGTAAGTACAGCAAAATCAAGTGAGCCGCTTTCCAACTGCTGTACCATATCCGCCTCGGGACCTAACTGTGCAGCAGGATAGAGATCAAGAGTCATTCTGCCATCAGATTTAGCGTCTAATTCCTCGGCAAATTTTTCTGCAAATTTGTGCCAGATATGGCCTGTCTGTGTGACATAAGACATTTTAAATTCATAAGTTTTTCCTTCGTCCTCATCAGAGGCGCTTTCCGCGGTACCATCATCGCCACAAGCACTTAAAGTTAATCCGGCGAAAATGAGAATTACAAACAACAAGCCCTTTGTTTTTTTCATTAAAATTCCTCCTTTTAATTTATTAAGTTTTCACTATTTCACTCAACCCAAGAAAATCCAAAGCATTTTTTCCAAGCATAACCTCTTTGTCTTCTATCGACAGATTATTCAAATTATCGATAACTTCCCCGACCGGCTTTTCTCGCAGCAAAAAAGGATAGTCAGATCCAGCTATTATCTGCTTTGTTCCAAAACGATCAATCATAAATTTTAAATTCGCCGGGTCATATACTAACGAATCATAGTATAATTTTTTCGCATAGAAACTTGGCGGTTTCTCTGTTTGTCTCGTATCAGGCCATACTTCCCATCCCTTGTCCATTCTTGGAAGTATATAGGGCAAGGCCCCCCCGCCATGTGCAAAACAAACCTTTAGAGCAGGAAGATTTTCAAGAACTCCGCTCATTATCAGACTTCCAGCAGCTAAAGCTGTTTCAGAGGGCATCCCAACCGTATACATGGAATTAAATTTATGCAGTCGTTCTTTTCCAAGAGTAGCCCAAGGATGGACAAAAAGTGGAACATTCAACTCTTCTGCAGCTTTAAAAAATGGGTATAGAGAGCTATCATCCAAATTCAATCCATTTACATTGGAGCCTATCTGAACCCCATTTAACCCAAGTTCTTTAACTGCTCTTTCCATTTCGTTTATTGCCAATTCAGTTTCTTGCAACGGCACTGTACCCATACCAATAAATCTATCAGGATACTTTTTTGCTACTGATGCAATGAAATCATTTTGCAATTTTGAAAATTCCATACCTGCTTCAGGAGCTGACCAATAGGAGAGGGTCACTGGAATCGGGGATAGGACCTGTATGTCCACCCCTTCTTTATCCATATCTTTAATACGTTTTTCAGGGTCCCATGCTTGATCTGTTATTTCCCTGAATGTTTTACCTTCTCTAATAATTTTGGCTCCACAACTGCAGGTCTTTTGCAATATTGGAAATCGATTATCTCCATATTTCGCAGCTAAATCAGGTAATTTTTCTGGGATAATGTGTGTGTGAAAATCAATCCGTATATGTTTTCGAGACAATGAATATCCCCTTTCTATTAGCTCGACTTCAATACTAATCTATTTATTTATTTCAGTCCCATAAGTCAAATAACTTTCCGGTGGAGTACTTCCCCACATATCCAGACCAAACTGGCCAGTTCCAGATTGCCACTCAATGGGTTTCCAATCCGGGGCAAATATCAACATGCCGCCTGTCCATAATTCAATTCGATTTCCGGAAGGTTCAAAAGCATACAAGAATTGCGCTCCGCTTGTTCCATGTTTCCCAGGTCCCCATTCTATTTTAATATCATTTTCTGCCATTATATTTAAGGCCCTCAATAATTCATCTGGAGAATCGAGGAAATAAGCCACATGGTGCAATAGTGTTCCGGTTTGATTTGCGTTTCGCATTAAAGCAATTTCGTGCGCAATGTTAGTCTTACTTAACCATGAACCCAATCGCACATTGTCTTCATTTTGGATGTAATAACGGTGGTGAATACCCAAAAGATTTGTCCACCATTCCTGTTCTTTAGCCACGTCATTAACCATTACATTCACATGATCAAAACGTCGCGGTGCCGCACCTTTTCCAGTATACTTCATTGGGTGGCTTGGTAGTTTGGATGCTGTCTCCGGATCAGAATACATTTCCATCTCCCAATATAGTTCTACAGGAATTCCTGAGGGACTATAAAATTTAATTGCATCGCCCTGACCAAGTTCATTGCCTCCCCCTACCCATTTATAGTCAACACCTGAATCTTTAAGTGTTTTTTCAAACGCAAATAGAGATTTTTCTGAGTCTACTCGCCATCCAAAATGATCTAATCCTGATTTATCAGACTGAATGAGAACTAATGTATGGTGGTCCCAATCCTGCCAGGCTCTTAAATATGCCTTTCCGCCCTGAACTGCAGTTACATGAAGACCAAGCAATTCTGTGAAAAACCATATCGATTTCTCCATATCGGTCACAAAAATGGATGCATGCCCTATATGCGCAATATTCGACAATTTTAAATCAAGTTCTGTCAACTCTACTTCTTTTTTAACGTTTGATAATACCATTCTTATTCCTCCCGCTTAATTAATAACGTTCAATAAAGGTAACCGCTTTCATTGACCACAAAAATTATCGTGACTTTTTTACTACAATTATTTGTATTATAAAAAATCACGATTAAAAAGAAAAGCTTTCAGTTCCTCTATAAGCAACAAAGTAAAAACTTTTTTATTTTTCGGACCAAAATCTTAATTTTATTTATCCCATGTGTAACTGGAAGTAAGACCCCGCCTCAAATGATCGAATATAAAATGGAGATTAAAGGGGGTTAACTATCAGTAAATGTCCGATTCTGTTCATCTAACAATCGCAGGCGGTGAAGTGAACTCCGCCTGTGATTGAAGATTCACTTCACCGTCCCAAATCCTTAGCACTCGTTCCACCGATTGACCAGTGGGTTTTTGGTACCTCGTGAACGATTACCCGAACGTTTTTTTTCGGTGCGTCGAGTGACTCACTGACGGTTTCTGTCACGTTTTGCATTAATGTATCAATCTTTTCCTGTGAGCGGCCTTCCATAATCTGAATGTTGACCAGTGGCAAATACGTCACCTCCAATCGTCTAAACGCTACATCGGCATAACTTTTATTACTTCACGAAAAAAGATACATCACCAAGACCGCCGCATTTGACGTTGACAAAATCACCTTCAGACAGTCTGACGGCTGCGGTAATGCCCCCGGATAAAATCGGCTGGCCGGCTTTAACTTTTTCACCTTTTTCAGCGAGCATGTTAGCCAGACTTGCAATCGAGTTTGCCGGGTGACTCAACACGGCAGCCCCTGCTCCGAGCGATTTCACTTCGCCGTTAATCGATAAGGTGACACCGACCACATCCAACTCCAGCTGATCCGGCGTTTTCAGAGACGTACCGAAGACCGCACCAGCTGCTGATGTATTATCGGCAACAACATCAGGCAGCGTGAAATTAAAATTTTCATAACGGCTGTCGATGATTTCAATCGCCGGGAACACATACTCCGTCGACCGCAATACGTCGAGTGCCGTCACGTTCGGACCTTCCAGATCCCGCTTGAGCACAAATCCAATTTCAGGCTCTACTTTTGGATGAATATAGTCTGATAGTGCGATCGTGTCGCCTTCAGCTACGACCATATTGTCAAAAACATAGCCGTAAATTGGATTATCGACGTTCATCTGTTTCATTTTCGCTTCACTCGTGATCCCCATCTTCGGACCAACGATTGAAAGGCCGTCGTTCTGTTTCCTGCGAATAAGTTCTTCCTGAACGAGGTATGCTTCATCAATCGTCAATTCGGGATACAATTCAGCCGTTATTTTAACGATTTCACGTTTTTCTTTTTCTGCGTTATAAACATAGTCTGTCAGTTTATTAATCAATGTTTCGTCCATTACTCAGTCCCCCTAGCCAATCGTTCTACGTTGCTGCTTTTTCTTTGCCGGCAAGCTCCGCCGCGACATCAATAATCATGTCTTCCTGCCCGCCGACAATCTCGCGTCTGCCAAGCTCCATTAAAATATCGCGTGAATCGACTCCAAATTTCTTCGATGCACGGTTAGCATGCAGCAAGAAGCTTGAATAAACACCGGCATAGCCCATTGTCAAGCTATCACGGTCGATTTCCTGAGGCTTCGGAAGAATCGGTGCCACGATATCTTCAGCGATGTCCATCATTTTATAGACGTCGACACCGGTTTTAATACCCATTTTCTCAAGAACAGCGACCAGTACTTCCGTTTGTGTATTGCCGGCACCTGCTCCAAGACAGCGCATGCTGCCGTCAATGCGTGTTGCACCTTCTTCAATCGCCGCCAGTGTATTGCCCATCGCCACGGATAAGTTGTTGTGACCGTGGAAACCGACGTTACAGGATAACGCTTGTTTCAGCGCTTTGGTGCGTTCACGTACTTCATGCGGCAAAAGCGCGCCTGCTGAGTCCACCATGTAGACGGTATCAGCACCATAACTTTCCATTAACTTAGCTTGTTCAACAAGTTTTTCAACCGGTGCCATATGACTCATCATTAAAAAGCCGACCGTTTCCATGCCGAGTTCTTTCGCGGTTTCAATGTGCTGTTTGGATACATCCGCTTCAGTGACATGCGTTGCCACACGGGCCATTTTCGCACCGAGATTTGCTGCTTCTTTTAAATTTTCAATGGTGCCGATGCCCGGCAAAAGCAGCACAGCAATTTTGGAAAAATCCGCAACCGAAACGGCGGCTTCAATTAATTTCAATTCGTCGGTCAATGACATTCCATACTGCAGTGAGGAGCCGCCAAGACCGTCACCGTGTGTTACTTCGATATACGGGACACGCGCTTCATTCAATGCTTTCGTAACGTTTGTCACTTGCTCAACGGTATATTGGTGGCTGATCGCGTGACTGCCGTCGCGAAGCGCCACTTCTGTCAATTTAATATCAAGTTCATTGCTCATGGTTTTCCCTCCTTCTTAAGATTGTTCGACTGTTTTCGCTGCTTTTTCGTTTGCGAATTCTTCGGCCACTTTAACTGCAGCGGACGTCATAATATCGAGGTTACCGGCATATTTCGGCAAATAATGGCCGGCGCCTTCAATTTCCAGGAATACAGACACCTTATTGCCGTCAAAAATTGGTTCTGTCCTTAAATGATAACCAGGCACATACGACTGCACTTTATCGGCCATCTTCTGTACCGATTCAGTGATGGCTTTTTCATCGAGTTCCGCTTCATCGACGATCGCGTGTACCGTATCGCGCATCATAATCGGCGGTTCGGCCGGATTCAGAATGATGATCGCTTTACCTTTTTTCGCGCCACCGACTTGCTCGATCCCTTTTGCCGTTGTTTCGGTAAATTCATCAATATTTGCCCGTGTGCCTGGTCCGGCACTTTTACTCGAAATCGTTGCGACAATTTCAGCGTAGTCGACCGTGGCCACCTGCTGAATAGCATGCACAATCGGGATCGTCGCCTGGCCGCCGCACGTAATCAAGTTGACGTTTTTTGCTTCAAGGTTTTCGCCAAGATTGACAGTCGGAACGATGAACGGTCCAATTGCTGCCGGTGTTAAGTCGAGCATCTGGATGCCCATTTCCTGTGCCGCCTCATTATTGTGCAAATGTGCTTTGGCACTCGTTGCGTCAAACACGATATCAACCAAATCCGGGTAATCTTTTAAGCCGTCAATCCCATTGTCAAAAACGTTAACGCCTAATTCCTTCGCATGGCGCATCCCTCTTGATTCAGGGTCAACCCCCATGACAGCCTTCAGCTCGAGTGACTCAGATTTTGACAGCTTTACCATCAGGTCTGAGCCAATGTTGCCCGTGCCGATAATACCAACCTTTAATTTACTCACAACTATCCCTCCTTTAAAAAGTCCATTACCAATCAAACGCTTTCAAATTTAACTGTCAGTTCACCAAGATCCGAAAATTTTACGCGGAATTCGTCGCCGGGTTCAGCTTCCACAGCCGCCGACAATGCACCCGAAAGAATCACTTCGCCTGCTTTTAAGTGGATATCGTAATCGGCCAGTTTGTTCGCAAGCCATGCGACACATTTGGCAGGATCGCCTAATGCCGCAGCACCGACACCTGTATTTTCCAGCTTGCCGTTTTTAAATAACGCCATGCCGATTTGCTTGATGTCAACATCTTCAATTTTACGTGGTTCATCACCCAAAACATATAACCCTGATGACGCATTATCGGCAATTGTGTCAGGCAAGGTGATTTTCCAGTCTTTGATGCGGCTGTCGACAATTTCAATCGCCGGCACAATAACGTCTGTTGCTTTTAAGACATCAAGTGCTGTCACATCAGGCCCTTTTAAGTCTTCTTTTAAAACAAATGCGATCTCGCCTTCCACTTTGGGCTGGAGCACCTGATTGGCCGAAACGGTGCCGTCGCTTCCTATTTCCATTTTATTCAGCAAATGCCCGTAATCGGGTTCATCGACCCCAAGCATTTCCTGCATCGCTTTTGATGTCAGGCCGATTTTTTTTCCTGTAATGTATTCACCGTCCCGCGTGCGGTTGTCGATGGTTTCCAGCTGTACGTGATACGCCTCATCGATTGAGAGGCCGGGATCCAGCTCAGTAACTGGCTGGACCCCAACGTGCTCTTCCCACGCTTTGGCTAAATGAGCGGCGAGCTGTTTTGCATCTGGCCGGGAATCCGTCTGCATGGAAAAAACCTCCTACAATTTAATCGTTATATTTGTTAATTCTGAATAGAAATCAAAGCTGTGCATACCGCCTTCACGGCCGATACCACTGTGCTTCATGCCGCCGAACGGTGTACGCAGGTCACGCAGGAACCATGTGTTAATCCAGACCATGCCCGTTTCAATTTTCCCTGCCACGCGGTGGGCACGTTTGAAATCAGTCGTCCATAGGCTTGCGCTCAAGCCGTAATGCGTATCGTTCACTTGTTCCAACACTTCTTCTTCGGTGTCGAATGGGACAATGTTGACAACCGGGCCGAAAATTTCTTCCCGCACACAGCGTGAGTCTTTTCCAAGACCGGTGATAATCGTCGGCTCAATGTAATAGCCTTTGTCAAATCCTTCAGCCGCTTTGCCGCCGATTTCGAACGTTCCGCCTTCTTCTTTGGCGATATCCAGGTAGCTCAGCACTTTATTGTAATGCTCTTCACTAACCATGGCGCCAACATTTGTATCTGACTCAAACGGGTCGCCGACTTTCATTTCTTTTGTTCTGGCTGTCAGGCGCTCAACGAATTCATCATAGATCGGACGCTCCACATAGATCCGTGAACCACACAAGCAAACTTCACCCTGGTTAATAAAGCTCGATTTAATTGTCGTTTCAATCGTATCGTCCAAATCGGCATCAGCGAAAATTATATTCGGGTTTTTGCCGCCAAGCTCAAATGACAGTTTTTTCAGTGTTGGCGCAGCCGCTTTCATAATCGCTGTACCGGTTACCGTTTCACCGGTAAACGCAATGCCGTCAACATCTTCATGTGACGAAATAGCCGCACCCGTTTCACCAAAACCGTGCACCATGTTAACGACACCGTCAGGAACGCCTGCTTCTTTACAGATCTCAGTCAACACCGTTGCTGTCATTGGTGTCACTTCAGATGGCTTCATAACAACTGTGTTGCCTGCTGCAAGTGCCGGTGCAAGTTTCCATGTCAACAGGAATAACGGCAGGTTCCATGGATTAATCAGACCGACAACGCCTGTTGGTTTGCGCACGGCATAATGAATCGCTTTATTATCCTGCTGGTATGATTCTTGACCGACAGTTGTCAAATAATCGGCAAAGAAATAGAAGTTGTTGGCCGCCCGGTCGATATCAACACTTTTGGATAGCCATAGCGGTTTACCGGTATCAAGCGATTCCAATGTTGCGAGTTCTTCATGTCTTTCCAGAATCAAATCACCAATTTTGCGGATAACGTTTGAACGCTTGCGGTCCGGCATATCCGCCCATTCACCTTTCAGTGCTTTTTTGGCTACACGGACAGCTTCGTCCACGTCTTCTTTTCCACCTACCGCAACATTTCCTAGTACTTCTTCATTTGCAGGGTTCGTGTTTTCAAATGTTTCGCCGCTTTTGGACGCCACATACTCCCCGTTGATATAATGCGTACAATCAATGCCTGCTCTGCTTTTTTTCACTTCGGTAGATTGCATGTAAAAAAACCTCCTAAAAGATGGTTATATTTTTCAATAGCTTTCTGCTGGCTGGCAATACTCGGATATTTGTGATGCCGAGTATTTAAACTCATTGTACAGCGGGGGCGAATTTCAAGAAACCCTCTAGTTCCTCTATGCGGAACAAAATATAATTTCTTTATAAAACATTTGGATAAATTTAAGGAAGCGTTTTCGAACGCTGTCTTTATAGTGTGTTTTCTGATAATATTTAGTAAAACACATTCCTTTATAGGGAACAACTAAAAAATGAGGTGGCAGAATGGTAAAAAAAAGAAAGAGCGAACCGCAGCTTCTATCATCCGTTCAAAATGCATTACGTATATTAAAAAGTTTCTCCACGTTTGATACATCGAAAAAGGTAAGTGACCTCGCCGAGTCACTCGGCCTTGCCAAAAGTACCGTCAGCCGATTATTGGCAACGCTCGCCAGCGAAGGCTTCGTCGTCAAAAATGACAAAAGCGGTAAGTATTCGTTGGGGCTCTCGGTCCTGACGCTCGGCGGCGTCTTAACGAACAATCTGGAAATTTATAAAGAAGCCGGCCCGGTCCTGTCCAAATTGGTCAATGATACCGGTGAAACATCGCACCTGGCAATTATGGATGGCTTGGATACAATTTATATTCATAAAGAAGAGTGCAACCATCCGGTCCGCATTTTGACCCATATCGGACGCCGGAACCCGTCTTATTGCACCAGCTCGGGGAAAGTGCTGCTTGCTTTCGATGAAAATGGAGCCGTTGAAAAAGTAATTGAGCAAGGCTTGGAAGCCCACACTGAGAACAGCGTAACCGACCCCGATGAGTTGCGTGAACACCTTGCCTCGATCCGGGAAAACGGCTATGCGATCAGCACAGAAGAATTGCGGGAAGGCATCAAATCCGTTGCCGCTCCCATCCGCGACCACACCGGCAAAGTCGTCAGTGCTATCACCGTTGTCGGGCCGCTCCAGCGCATGACGCCTAACAAAATTCCCGACATCGCCAAAAAAGTGATGGCGGCCGGGAAAGATGCATCTGAACGAATGGGGTATGATGAACGGTACTTTAAGCGCATGCGGGGGTAATACTGTGGCGGGGTGAGGGGGGATTGTCGTTTCGAGGGCGGTGCGTATTCGCGCGGTGTGCGCAGATTTCGGCTGGTGGTGCGCCGCGTTCGCGTGGTGTTGCGCTGATTTCGGCCGGTCCCCCCTTGATCTCGCGTGGCCCCTCTCCCTTCTGGTAACTTCAACGCTCTTCCGCAGATACCCGCTCTCTTCTGTTGATTTCTTCGCTCTTCTGCAGATATCCGCCTTCTTCTGTTGATTTCTTCATTCTTCTGCCGATATCCGCTTCCTTCTGTTGATTTCTTCATTCTTCTGCCGATATCCTCTCTTTCGGTGGGGTCCGGTCCCTGGATAACCAGCGCCGGTTCGCGCCACCCGCTCCCATCACTCTCCCCCAAGCGCATCCACTGACGGCCGTTCTTTGTACAATAAATCTTTAAATACCTCCAACGACTTCGTTTGAAATGGGGTCTGTGTGATAATCGAAAATTGCCGTGAAAACGGCAGGCCTTCCACATTGATAATTTTCAAATCACCATTCTTTAACTCTTTCTGCACCGCCCATTGTGACAAGAGCGTAATCCCAAGACCTGCTTCAACAACCTCTTTAATCGATTGCGTGCTGCCGAAGTTTATTTTTCTTTCTGGTGAGATAGCCATTTCCTCAAACATCATCTCGGTCGCTTCCCTTGTCCCCGAGCCTTCTTCACGCACAATCCATGTTTCTGCCTCGAGCTCGTTCTTCTCAACATAACCGTCACGCTTAGCAAATGCATGCTCAGGTGACGCCACGACCACCATGTAATCTTCGGCATAGTCTTCAATAATCAGTTGCTTGTCTTTAAAATTGCCTTCAACGATGCCGATATCCAGCTGATGGCTCGTTACCAGACTCGCAATTTTAGTTGTATTTCCGATTGTCAGAGCGGGCTGTAATTCCGGATACGTTTTCTTCAGAAGCGCAAGCATTCTTGGAAGCACATATTCACCAAACGTATAGCTCGCACCAATCGAAAGCGGGCCCTTCGCCTGATTCAGCAAATCGTCAACCAGCGTTTGAGTTTTCGTATACAGTCCCAGTATTTCTTTAGCGTGATGATAAACAACTTCACCTGCTTTATTTAGCCGTACATATTTGTTCGTCCGCTCCAGCAATTTTGTTCCGAATTTCTCCTCGAGGGTTCGGATATACTGACTGACAGAAGGCTGAGTCATATGCAGCTCTTCCGCCGCCCGTGAAAAATTTTTCTTCTCAGCCACTGCGACAAACACGTGCAAATGCTGATCCACTTATGTCACCGTCCTTATGCTTCTATTCTTACATGTAATACTATCACGTTTTATTATCATCATCATTACAATAATTTATTTTTCTTATCATCGAGTCTGCATTATGCTGGAAACAGGAGGGGTTTGACATGGCTGACAGCAATGTGAATCAACAAACTAAAGCGATTCGACAAAACGGCATTCAAAAGTGGTTTGAACAACAAAAATATTGGATAGGCGGCGTTGCCTTTACGTTTTTCATCGCGTTATTGGGCTATTTGCTGGCCCTGGCACCCGGCTTTTCGTATGTCGGCCAACTGGCTTGCGCGATCATCATCGCCATCACCTACCGGCAGATCTTCGGTTATCCGGAAGCGATCAGGGCCGGTGTGACGTTTTCCGCCAAAAAACTACTGCGTTTAGCGATTATTTTATATGGACTTAGGCTGAATATTAACGTTGTCTTAAGTGATGGATTGGGACTTTTATTGCGGGATGCATTCGTTATTTTATTTGCCATTTTGATGATGATTTGGCTGGCAAAGGTATTTAAGGCAGATAAATCGATATCCCTGCTGTTAGGTGTTGGAACCGGAGTATGCGGTGCTGCAGCAATTGCAGCGGTTGCACCAATTATAAAATCAAGGGATGAAGACACCGCGATTGGTGTTGGTATTATTGCATTAATGGGGACAGTCTTTTCAATCATCTATATCTTATTGCGGCCGGTGCTGCCGATCTCACCGCTTGATTATGGCATCTGGTCGGGAATCAGTCTGCATGAACTCGCCCACGTCGCTTTGGCAGCTGAACCGGCAGGCGACGACCCGCTCGCTATGGCGCTGCTGGCGAAACTTGGCCGTGTCTTTTTGCTGATTCCGTTATGTTTTGTGCTCATTTACATTATGAAATTCAGAAACAAAGGATCAGACGAATCAAACGCCAAGATTGCTTTCCCATGGTTTCTGCTTGGATTTATCGCCCTGAGCATTTTCGGCACGTATGTATTGGGTAACACTATCCCCGTTTCAGAAGGCATGCTGGAAGGTATTTATTCATTGACAACGTGGTTATTAACAGCTGCGATGGTTGGCCTCGGGTTGAGTGTAAGTTTCAACGATTTAAGAACGAAAGCCGTCAGACCGCTCATTGCGATGACAATAACATCTGTGCTCCTTTCAATCGTTGCGTTTTTCATCGTTTAAAAAAAACAGCCCCTCAAAAAATCGCTGAATCGATTTTCGGGGGCTGTTTTTTCGATTATGAGGATTTCAATTGCTTTTCCTCAGCCGCTTCAGCTTTATCCATCCGGTTGTTTTTCATAAACATATAGAATGACGCACCAAATATAATCGCATAGCCAATGATACTCAACAGCGTCGGAATCTGGCCGAACAGAATGATGCTCAGCAGTGCTGAATAAACGACGGTCGAATAAAAGAAAATTGAGATCTCACTGGCAGGCGCAAACTTATAAGCGAGCGTAATGCCGAACTGACCAACGGTTGCACACGCACCTGCGAGCAAGAGCAAAATCCATTGCTGCAGACTCATCGGTTCATACATAACCACCGTAAACGGCAGAAGCAGCACCGTTGTGAAAAACGAAAAATAGAAAACGACCGTATAATATTTTTCCTTATTGCCCAAAACGCGAAGGAGTGTGTACGCACCCGCTGCAAAAATCGCGCCGATCACACCGACGATATAAGGCACAATCTCGACCGAAAACTCCGGCTGAATGATGAACAAGGCCCCGATAAAGGCCACAAGAATAGCTGCAACCTGAAACTTGAGCACCTTTTCTTTCAGGAAGATCGCACAAAAAATAATGAGAATGAACGGACTGAGCTTATTCAGCATCTCCGCATCGGATAAAACAAGATGATCGATTGCGTAAAAATTAGCGATGATACCGACAGCCCCGAGCGCCGAACGTGACAGCAAAAGCTTCTGATTCTCTTTTTTTCCAAAAACGCGCTCTTTATGGTAAAGGACAAATCCCAATGTTATGGCTGCAGCAATAATATTACGGAAAAAAGCTTTCTGCATCGTCGGCAAATCACCTGAAAGCTTCACAAAGGCGCCCATAAGTGAAAAACCCAATGCAGAAACCAATAACAACAGAATGCCCTTGTTACGATTAGACATAATACTTCCTCCTATAAATCTAAACAAACACCCTATCTATATTAATACAAAACCTGCCATGGGACAAGGGGACGGGCTCGTTGTCCCACTTAAACCAATCATGCTTTTTTCTTTTTCTGTAAATTTGTGCTAATCTTAACTTAGATAATACACAAAATTCAAAAAGGTGGTTGTACATATGAAAGTCGCAGCTATTGCCGGCAGTATCCGGGAAAACTCCTATAACACTTTGCTGCTGGAAACGATTAAAGAGCGTTTCAGCGAAAAATTTGATTTGGACATTATTAAAATTGATAAACTGCCGCTTTTCAATCAAGCGGAGGAGCTGGATCCGCCTGAAGTCGTTAAGTCATTCAAAAATCAGATTGCGGACTATGATGCTGTTCTGATTTCAACGCCTGAATATAACTGGTCAGTGCCGGGGGTGCTCAAAAACAGTTTGGACTGGCTGTCACGCGGGGAGCGGCCAATGATCGGCAAACCGGTCATGGTGGTCGGTGCCTCAATCAGTCTAATGGGCACACTTCGCGCCCAAATGGATTTACGCAGGATCCTAAGTGCACCCGGTATATCCGCTAACGTGCTCGAGCCTGCTCAAAACGAAGTACTGATCACCCAGGCGCATGAAAAATTTGATAAAAATGGAAAACTGACCGATGAAGCAACACTGAAGGTCGTTGATCGTGCTGTCAACAGCTTTTATGAAATGGTGAATGGGTAAAAGAGATCGTCGGATTGAAACGCCTTTTCCTCTCCGTCAGTTATAAAAATTATTCATTAGGGTAAACGTAGAAATGAACATCATGACTATAACCTTTTCGTTATCCGTGGTATAATGAAGTAGGAACGATTTACGTTGCCAATATACATATTTTGCCTTAGGTAAATAAGGTAATTTATCTTGATAAAAGGAGTGGCATTATGAATCAAAAACACTTTGAACAAATGAAAAACAAAGAGGGTTTCATTGCTGCCTTGGACCAGAGCGGTGGCAGTACGCCAAAAGCACTGGCTCAATATGGTGTAACCGAAGACCAATACAGCAATGAGAAGGAAATGTTTGACCTTGTTCATGAAATGCGCACACGTATCATAACGGCGCCTGCATTCGATAACAACAAAATCATCGGTGCGATTCTTTTCGAACAAACAATGGACCGCGAGATCGAAGGCATGTACACAGGTGATTATTTGTCTGAGAAAAAAGGCGTTGTACCATTCTTGAAAGTCGATAATGGCCTTGCTGATGAATCAAATGGTGTGCAAATGATGAAACCAATCGATGACCTTGATGATAAGCTAAAACGCGCAAATGAGCGTCGAATTTTCGGAACTAAAATGCGCTCTGTCATTAAGAAAGCAAATCCTGAAGGCATCAAAGCCGTTGTTGATCAGCAATTTGAACTCGGTCAAAAAATCATTGACGCCGGTCTTGTACCAATTATCGAACCGGAAGTTGACATCAACAGCCCTGAAAAAGAAAAATGTGAGGATATGCTGAAGGCCGAAATCCAAAGCCACCTCGATAAACTGGACAAAGACGATTATGTCATGCTGAAATTAACGATCCCTACAGTTCCGAACTTGTACAAAGAACTGATTGAGCATCCAAATGTCGTCCGTGTTGTCGCTCTTTCCGGCGGTTACGAAACAAACGACGCCAATGAGAAGCTCAAAGAAAACAACGATTTAATCGCAAGCTTCTCACGTGCATTGACCCAGGACTTGAACGTCAACCAGACAGATGAAGAATTTAACAACGAACTTGAAAAAGCCGTTAACTCAATTTATGAAGCGTCGATTACGTAAGACGTAAGGTGCAGGGCATTACCAATTAATTTTATCCAAACCATCCCCGGAGAACTCATATTCCGGGGATTACTTTTTACTTCTCTATGTACAATATAACCTTTAAACACCCTACAATCTTGAATAAAAGATCCCCTCTAACACGATTAACCAACAAATATTCTTTATATTGAAACAAAAATCGCACTTCAAAAAATGACTGAAAGGGCTATAATAACATGACCGAACTATTTACAATATTAATAGATATCCTCTTCCCCATCTTTATCATTATGGGCATTGGTTATTTCATACATCGAAAATTTGATCTGAATAGCACAGATAAGGATAAAGTCAGCAGTGAAGTCTGTCTATTTAAGTGTGGTGCTCCGACTTCTAATCGGCCCGGTTATCTCACTTGCTATTATTTTTATATTTGGAATCGAAGGGACGCCAGCCCAGGCACTTCTTATCGCATCAGCCATGCCGACATCGGTAAACAGTTCAGTCATTGCCCAGGAATATGATAATTATCCCCGGCTTGCCGCCCAAATCGTGTTATTTTCAACCCTGTTTAGCGCTGTTTCCGTTACAGGGGTTATTTATCTCGCAAGATTATTATTTTAAATCGTTTAATCAAAACTACCTTTCATGAATTTGGTTCACAGGCACTTCACCATTGAGACCCTGGATCAGGTTTTGAACAGCGATTATCCCCATTTTGTATCGCGTTTCACGTGTGGCCGATCCGATATGCGGCATAGTCACAACGTTGTCCATTTTCAGAAGGGGGTTCGCAGCTTCAACAGGCTCATTCTGATAGACATCCAGACCAGCTGCCATAATATCCCCGTTTCTCAGGGCATCGATCAAATCCGATTCCACAACCATTGTTCCCCGTGCACCATTCACAAAAATTCCCGTTTCTTTCATCAAACTAAATTCCCGTTTACCAATCAGATTGACCGTATCAGGCGTCAGGGGGGCCATCAGACAAACGAAATCAGATTGCATCAGCAAATCATCAAAAGCTGCATATTCTGCCTTCAAGTACGCTTCGGCTTCAGGTTTTCGGCTGCGATTATGATAAAGCACATTCATTTTAAAACCAAAGTGTGCTCTCTCAGCCACGGCCATTCCAATCCTTCCCATCCCAATGATACCAAGTGTCTTGTGATGAATATCCATTCCGAAATGCTCTTCCGTTATTTTGGATTGCCACTTACCCGCTTTCACGTACGCATCAAGCTCCGGCATTCTTCTGGAAGCTGAAATCATTAGCCCAAAAACAGTATCAGCGGTAGTTTCGTTCAGCACATCCGGTGTATTCGTTGCGAAAATACCACGTCTTTCCAATTCCACAAGATCAAGATTATCATACCCGGCTGATATATTCGTCACAATTTGCAGTTCAGGTGCCTGATTTAACAGTTTAATGTCAACATTAAGCCCTGACCCAATGATCCCTTTTGCCGTCGGAATTTCAGCTGAGAACCTCTCCTCATCTGTTGATAATTTAACGACATCACAATATTTTTCCATTTGTTGCACAAGGTCTTCACTTATCTGATTATAAAGTATAACTTTCGGCTTCATTGGCTCACCTCGATTTACAATATTAGCACTCAATTGAACTTACCGGACACTCCCAGAAACCCATCAACTTTAAGAAACATATTATCGGTTATGTGTCAGATAAAAAGGAGCCCCTTGATATACAGGCTCCCTGAATGAAACTTTTTAGCTTCACCGCACAAGACACGGTCGTTTATTATCAAATGTCCACCCCGGAATTAAATATTGCATGGCTTTGGAATCATCTCTTGCGCCAAGTCCCATTTTTTTATAAACCTGATGGGCTGCTTCAAGCTGATCCATATCAATTTCAATGCCCAGCCCGGGTTTTTCCGGTAATTTAATCTTGCCATCTTTAATTTTAAACGGTTCTTTCGTTAGACGCTGGCCATCCTGCCAAATCCAATGGGTATCAATTGCAGTGATATTACCTGGTGCTGCTGCCGCTACATGGGTAAACATGGCCAATGAAATATCAAAATGATTATTCGAATGAGACCCCCACGTCAGGCCGAAATCATGACACAGTTGAGCAACACGTACAGATCCTTCCATCGTCCAGAAATGGGGGTCGGCCAAAGGAATATCAACAGCATGTAATTGGATAGCATGGGCCATTTGTCTCCAGTCAGTGGCAATCATATTAGTTGCTGTAGGCAGACCGGTGGCCTTCCTGAATTCACTCATTACTTCCCGTGCCGAAAACCCATCCTCCGCTCCACACGGGTCTTCTGCGTAAGCCAACACGTCATGCTGATCTTTACAGAGTCTGACCGCTTCATCCAATGACCATGCCCCATTCGGATCAAGCGTAATTCGGGCATCCGGAAAACGCTGAGATAAAGCTGTTACAGCCTCAATTTCTTCCGCCCCTGAAAGGACCCCGCCTTTCAGCTTAAAATCACGAAATCCATAACGCTCATAAGCGGCCTCTGCAAGTCGGACAACCGCCTCTGGAGTCAGTGCCTCTTCATGTCTGAGACGGAACCAGTCATTTGCTGCGTGCGGATTACTTTTATAAGGTAAATCTGTTTTATTCCGATCCCCAATATAAAACAAATAACCGAGCGTCTCCACTTCACTTCGCTGCTGCCCTTCACCCAATAATGCAGCCACCGGCACACCAAGGTGCTTTCCCAAAAGATCGAGCAGTGCCGCTTCAAGAGCAGTCACCGCGTGGATCGCTGTACGCAGATCAAAAGTCTGCTGACCTCGACCCGTCGCGTCACGATCAGAAAATGTATTTTTTATTTTTCTAAGAATGTTTTTATAATCACCAATTGATTCACCAACCAAAAGTGCCTTAGCATCTTCCAACGTTTGTTTGATTCCTTCACCGCCAGGTACTTCTCCAACGCCTGTATTGCCGCTGTTATCTTTTAAAATGACGACATTCCGCGTGAAGTACGGCCCGTGCGCACCACTCAAATTAAGTAACATGCTGTCATTTCCGGCAACGGTATAGACTTTCAAGTCAACGAGCAGTGGTGTCTCTTTTTTAATTTTTAATTCAGATTGCATAGCAACTCCCCCACTTTTCCTGATGATAGATAAGGCTATTACATAGCATTTTGTTGATTTGAATTTTTTGATTTGAAGTTATCAATAATTGCATAAATGACAGAACCGAGTATCAACACCCACAGGCCAATTGCAACAGGTCCATTTGTAAAAAAGATGGCTAAATCCCCGCCGCTTCCTTTTAGACTGTCAATGAAATATTTTTCGGCTTGCATACCTAAAATAAAACCTATCAGAAACGATGGAATCTGAACGCCGATTTTCGGGAATATATAGCCGAAGACCCCAAACAACAGCAGCGTCCATACGTCAAACATGATACCGTTGTTGATAGCATATGAACCAACGACACAAGCCACAACGATAATCGGAAAAATGATGTATTTCGGGATGAAGACAATTTTTGCGAAATATCGGATTGAGAAAAACATCAAAATAAACATAACGATGTTGGCTACTACCAGCGCAATAACTATCCCGCTCCACAAATCAGGATTCGATGTAATAAACAATGGACCCACTTCAATGCCCTGAAGCAGAAATGCCCCAATCAGAATAGCTGTCGTGCTGTCTCCAGGTATTCCAAGTGACAGCAGCGGGATCAAAGCACCGCCAATCAGACCATTATTCGCAGATTCGCTTGCCACCAATCCCTCTGGTTCCCCGGTTCCGAACTTTTCGGGCTTTTTGGAAAAGTTTTTAGCCTGCGAATAAGCTGTAATCGAAGCAGCACTACCACCAACCCCCGGCAGCATTCCGATAAATGTCCCCAGAAGAGCTGAGCGAACAACATTGACTTTTTGTTTCAAAATAATTGCAAATCTAAATTTATTCTTTTCTTTCCCTTGCTGAAGATCGATTTTTTGGTGTGCAGCGGCTTTCATACCTTCTTCTGCTTCCTGCAGCAGCTGCCCGATCGCAAACAGACCAATAAGCACTGGGAGAAGCGAAAATCCGTAGACAAGTTCATCTTCAAACCCTGGTGGAATCATCCGTGTCTGATTGTTATCCATAAACGTTCCAATCAAGCTGACCAGCATCCCCAGGACACCGCTGAAGATTCCGCCAAGCAGACTTCCTTTAGAGATAGAAGCAATCACTGTCAATGCAAAAACAATAATCAAAAACTTTTCCACCGAGGAAAAATCAATGGCTACCGACGAAAGGAACGGTGCGAAGAAATATAGGACGGTCAAACTGAAGAAGCCGCCGACAATCGATGCCGTAATCCCAATTTTTAACGCTTTTTCACCTTCTCCTTTTTGAGTCATCGGATAACCGTCAAATGTTGTACAAAGGGAAGAAGGGGTACCTGGAATATTTAACAGAATGGCCGGAACTAGCCCGCCGCTAATACCACCAACATAAAGACCTATCAAAAGACCGATAGAGTCGATCATATCCAGGGCATAAGTAAGAGGCAGGAATATAGCTATCGCCATCGTCGCAGTCATTCCCGGGATAGCACCCATAACAATCCCGACAAAAACCCCCAGAAAACACAAAGCGATTGATAATGGTGTAAGTACTTCAAGAAATGGCATCGTCTCCCTCCCCTTTATGGCAATGTAATATCAAACAATTGGCCAAATACATACCAGATGACAATTGTCGTAGCTAATGAGTTTGTTATTGAAATTACGATCGATTTTTTACGGATATTCCCAATATACAGCAGGGTGATCAAGATCATAAACAGGATACTGGATAAAACGAACCCAATCCATGTCATAGTAACGGCATACATGATTAGTAATAAAATCGTTCCATAAAATTTAACTTTGTCATAATTATCACTGAAAAACTTAAAACGAAAGTGTGTTAATGTTCCTGATTTCCATCTTTTCATCAGATTTGTGATTAATAGAACAGCGCCTATAGCAATCAGGATTCCTATAATAATCTTTGGAAAAATAAGATGATAGTTACTATAGGTCATATCAATCGTGAAGAAGTCTTCCACTCTCCCCACCTGCCTTTTTGGTTAAAAGGAAGCTGCCGTTCAGACAGCTTCCCATTCTGTCAAGTTATTGCGCAATGTCATCCAAGCTAGGTGCATTTTCAATGATGTAACGGAAATTGTCCCGTTTTTCCATCAAATATTCTTTTGCTTCATCCGCTGGCTTATGATTGACTACATAAGTGTTTTTCTTC
Organism: Lentibacillus persicus; assembly: GCF_900112705.1. GTDB lineage: Bacteria > Bacillota > Bacilli > Bacillales > Amphibacillaceae > Lentibacillus > Lentibacillus persicus. Next base: position 49,304 of record NZ_FOMR01000014.1, on the reverse strand, counting down.
AAGTCAGCTGCGTAATCTTCATTTTCAGCTACCTGAGTCACTGCTTCGTCAAGTTTGCTTGCAAAGTTTTCGTCAATATTTTTCGGCATCAGAAAGAAGAATTCTTTATCGAACACAAACTCTTTGCCATTGACGGTAATGCCCTGCTCAGCGAAGGTCGGAATGTCAAACCCTTCAACCCGCTCGCCAGCTGTAATGCCGAGGAATTTCATCTTAATCTTATTTTCCACACCGTCTTCGGTATACTGATTGTTGGCTCCAATTGAACCATGAATGATATCAGCGTTTCCATCCCACAAAGCCTGGTTTTTATCTTCCTGTGAACCAGTCACATAAGCAAGGATACGGTCAGAAACTTCTGTTCCATATTCTTCTTTAACCCACAGATAATAGCCGTCAAATACAACTTCTGATACACCACCGGACTCAATCGCGACGGTGATCGTTTCATCCGGATTTTCGTTTAACCATTCAGCCGATTCCGCCATCGTATCGTATGGTGCATCACCACTTGTCAAAAATGCGTTACCAGGGTTTGTCGCTACCACCGGTCCAATTGTCCAGTTTTCCAGTTCATGTTCCTGATCAAAACTGCCGTATTCTACCCCCAGATAGGCCATATCGTGGAAAAACATAATCGTGCTGCCATCGTCGTCTGCTTTGCTTAATTCATCAAACGCCCGAAGTGCCCCAACAGCATCCACCTTCATGTTCGTGTCCATGGCTTTTTCCATATAACGGGTGACAGCATCAGCGTTCTGGTATGTGTCACCGCCGGTTGAGGTTGAGCCAATAAGTACCCTGACCCGATCCAAATCGACACCGGTTTCTCCTTCACTTGCTTCCTCGCCACTTGTATTTTCGCTTTCAGCTTCAGCGTCGCTGTCAGAAGAATCAGACCCGCATGCAGCCAGTACTGCAATCAGCAAAGCCGCCATTAAAAACATTATCAGTTTCTTCATTTAAAGTCCCCCTGTTTTAAAAATTAAAATATTCCAAAAATTCTCAGTGTTACCCACATCTTTCAGCAGGAAATAATGAATAAAACGCTTACAACATTCCCGGTCATCCGCCTCCTTCCAAAGTTGTGAGAGAAGTAAAAGGGGGAGCCCCTTTTACTTCACAAAAACAGTCTTAATAGACGTGAAGAATTCCTTAGCTGCTTCTCCTTGTTCACGGGAATGCGAACTGGATTGCTTCATCCCGCCAAATGGCGCCTGTAATTCCACGCCGGCACTTTCTGCATTAATTCGCACAAGCCCTGCATCCATATCATCAATAAATGAAAGCATTTTTTGAATGTTCGTGGTAAAGATGGATGCGCTTAACCCATACTCTACATCATTAGCAAGCTCGATGGCTTCTTCAAGATCATCTACTTTCATGAGGGCAAGAACAGGGCCGAAAATCTCCTCCTGGGCAATCGTCGCATCGGTCGTGATATCATCAAATACCGTTGGTGCCACAAAGTAGCCTTTCTCGTATTCTTCACCCGACAGCTTCTCACCGCCGCACAGCAGTGTGCCTTCTTCTTTTCCTTTTTCAATATATGAAAGCACGGTATTCAATTGGGTTTCACTGACACTCGGACCCATCCAGGTGCCTTCTTTCATACCATCTCCAACACTGATTTCTTTTACTTTAGCAACAAGTTTTTCCTTAAACGTTTCATACACATCGCTTTGCACAATGACACGGCTGGTTGCTGTACATTTCTGACCGGTCGATTTAAGACCGCCGCTGATAGTTGCATCAACTGCCAAGTCAAGGTCAGCATCGGATGCAACGATGACCGGATTTTTACCGCCCATTTCCAACTGATACTTGGCACCGCGTGCAAGTGCTGTTTGTCCAATATTTTTACCGACTTTATTTGATCCGGTGAACGTAATGCCGTTGACGTCTGGGTGTTCAGCCAGTCCCTGACCGATGACTGATCCCGGTCCGGTTACCATATTAATGACCCCTGCAGGAATACCCGCTTCCTGTAAACATTCCATAACTTTACCACACGTAACAGCTGCTTCAGAAGCCGGCTTCAATACAATCGTATTACCATAAATTAATGCGGGTGCTGTTTTCCAGACAGGAATGGCGACAGGAAAGTTCCACGGCGTAATAACGCCAACAACTCCCAATGGAGCCCGGGTGGTGAACATGAGCGCTTCACTGTCGGATGAAGGAATCACATCACCCACTTTGCGCATGCCTTCTCCTGCATAGTAGCGGAGAATCGCTACACCACGGGCAGTCTCACCTTTTGCTTCCGGATATGTCTTGCCCATCTCCCGTGTCATACATTCGGCTACTTCCTCTTGACGGCTTTCCAATATATCGGCCGCTTTAAAAAGATACTGGCCTCTTGCCGCGCCTGAGAGGTTTTTCCATTCTTTTTTCGCCGTTTTTGCGGCAGCGACTGCATTATTTAAATCTTCCAACGATGATTTCTGAACTTGACCGACAACATCATCGGTGTTAGCCGGGTTTCTGTTGGTAATCACTTCATTAGTATCCGAAGCAACCCATTCACCGTTTATAAAGTTCAGGAAACGATTACTTTTTTCTGTTTGAACTGCCATGATAAACTACCTCCAAAATGATGATTAAAATGATTACCGCAGTATTCTTTAGATTTCTACTTTTCGATTGGGTGGATATTTATCCAATGCTGATTTCAATATTTGCTTCAATTCTTCATAATGTTCATCTTTCACTGGCACCACAGGCGGCCGGACCGTCCGGCTTACCGGCAACCCTACGATTTCCATTCCAGCTTTGATTAAAGCGACTGCATACCCTTTTCGCTTCCGTCTGATGCGATTGATCGGCAAAATGACATCCTGATAAAGATCATTCATAGTCTTTTGGTCATCAGCCAATAAAGCATTATAGAACTTCCTTGAAATATGTGGAATATAGTTGGAGATTGCTGATGAATAGCCGTTGAATCCAAGCGGGTGATACGCCGGCATCGTCACTTCAGCCAGTGGCATACCATTCAGCCAACCAAAACGATCGCCAAGCTCCCGTGTCAGCTCAATATTTAATTCAGTATTGCCAACACCGTCTTTCACACCGACAATTTGCGGAAACTCTGCCAGCCGTTTAACGGTCTCCAAGTTTGAAATTGCATTTGCACGCTGATAAATAATCGCATTTAAATCTGTACTCGTTACAACGGTTTTATAATATTGATAGATTCCTTCCTGTTCGCCGTCGATTAAGTATGGTGGAAGAATGAGATAGCCATCAGCGCCATATTTCTCTGATATTTTTGCTTTTTCAACGGCACCGCTTAAATTGCCGCCAACCCCGGTGTAAAAGGGAACTCGTCCACCCACTACAGAAGCTCCCAATTTAACTATCGATTCAAACTCATCGTCGCTCAGGTTATGGAATTCACCGGCACCGCACGCAACGAAAATAGAATCCAATCCCTCTTCCAGCAAAAATTCAATATTCGCAGTTAGCCCCTGCTCATCTATGTTACCGTTTTCATTTAAAGGAGTAACAGGAAAGCCTGCAATTCCAGAAGGAGGCTGTCTGTTCGTCATATAATCAAGTCCTTCCCTATTTTATTTTTTCCTCAGAGGACGGATTAATCTGTTTCGGGCATGGTCTAAGTGTCTGTACATACTCGCATATGCTTCAATAGGATCTCTTTTCGCGAGGGCATGGTAAATATCTTTGTGCTGCTGCAAGGTCTTAGCTTTATTTCTGTCTTTCACCGCAATATTTTCCATCGTTTTATCGTACATATTTAGCAGCGCATCAATCATCCCTTCCGTAATGGAATTACTTGCACTGAAGGCAATGATTCTATGGAATTCCCGATCAATCTCCAAATAATCGCCCTCAGTTGCTTCCATGAGTTCGATATTTTCATTTAATCGTTTCAAATCCGTTTCTGTTATTTTTTCAGCCGCAAGTCCGACAAGGCCAAGTTCCTGTGTCAGACGGGTTTCGATAATCGTGTCAATGTCACCAACCGACAGCGCCAGCATAATTCTGTGCGGCTCACTTCCAACTTTATCAGCGAAAAATGTTCCTTCCTTTGTTTTTCGATGAATCACTCCCAAAGCTTCCAGAGAACTCAGCGCTTCCCTAAGCACAGGCCTGCTTACACTGAGCAAGTCCATCAACTCCATTTCGGACGGAAGTTTATCACCTGCTTTTAGCTGGCCGCTCATCAACAATTCAATAATTTGTTCGATTACCTGTTGAGCTAATGTATTTCGTTTTACCGTTTTCATTTTTAGCGATTCAATTTGATCTTCCAAATTAATCCGTCCCCCTTTCCGTTTGTTTTGTAAAACTTTTATTTTGTCTGACAATTAGAATTATAATGTCTCTTCGTACTAATGTCAATCTTTTTATGTAAAATAATTTTTTTGTCTGACAAATAAAACGGGCAAAAATATGGCGAGGCCCATGTGGTATTGATTTGCAGAGTTGCATCTCTAGCTCGTTCTCTCGCTGCCATCGCGGTTGCCATATAAATTTCATCGACAAAAAAATAAAAGGCGGCCGCAATTTTGATTTGCAGCTGCCTTGTATTTTCAAGAAACTATTAATTTTTACTTTCCTCACCCTTCTTAATAATCGTATCCTCTTTTTCGAGCATTTCCGGTTTAACTTGAACCGTATCAGGATATTTGATACCGGCGCCAGTGTTCAGGACCACGACTGTCTCATCTGCTCCGATCCATCCATCCTCCCGCAATTTGCGGGCGGCTGTAAATGTCGCAGCACCCTCCGGACAAATAAAATTTCCTTCCATTTGCGCGATTTTCGCCTGCTCGTGAAGCATCGATTCATCATCCACGGCAATCGCGCAGCCATCGGTAGCATAGATCGCATCCAACACGAGGAAATCGCCCAATGCTTTTGGAACATTGATACCGAAAGCAAGTGTTTCGGAATCATTCCAATAATCGGACTCTCGCCTTCCTTCTTCCCATGCTTTAACAATTGGCGCACAGCCTGTTGATTGGACAGCTACTAAACGTGGCATCTTTCCTTCCACCCAGCCCAACGCTTTTAATTCTTTTAAAGCTTTATAAATGCCGATCAGGCCGACCCCGCCACCTGTCGGATACAGGATGACATCTGGCAACTGCCAGTTAAATTGTTCGGCGATTTCAAGACCCATCGTTTTTTTGCCTTCAATTCGATAAGGTTCTTTTAAGGTGGATGCGTCGTATAGATTATAGTCCTTGACCGCTTTTCCGACAATTTTGCCGGCATCACTTATGAGCCCGTTGACTAAGTACAGACTTGCACCGGACAATGCGACTTCGTTTCGTGTTATTTCAAGCGCATCATTCGGCATAACAATCGTGGCTTTCATACCGGCTCTGGCGGCATACAACGCCCATGCCGCACCGGCGTTTCCATTCGTTGGCATAGCCAGCTCTTTGACACCAACTTCGCTCGCTTTCGATACACCGACAGCTGCGCCTCTTGCCTTGAAACTGCCGGTCGGAATCAGCCCTTCATCCTTCATATACAGCTTTTCAAGGGCCATATCCTTTCCAAGTCGAGGAAACGGGGTTAATGGTGTCATCCCTTCGCCTAACGACACAACATTGGCTTCAACTTCAACCGGCAATAATTCATGGTATCGCCACAATGATGGCTCCCGCAACGTCAGCACATCAGGCGATAAAACGCTGCTAATTGCGTTCAAATCATAGTCGACCAGCAAGGGTGATCCGCACGTGCACAGCTGATGCTGCTCACTGGTGTCATATGTATGCCCGCATTTCGGACAATAAAGATGTGACAAATAACTGTACGTCATACCGACCATCTCCCACTTTAAACTTCTGCCTTCTGTCGTGCCTTGCCTACTTTCAAATGAACTGCATAAATTTATAATTTGGAACCGATCGCTTCATCCAACATTTCATGTACGTTAATCACATCGCCTGTTTTAATGGAGCGCTCAGCCGCTTCACCTACGACAATCGACCAAAACCCGTCTTCCACCGTCGCTGTAGATTGATGTTTGCCTTCCATATTATCAATAAAATATTTATGCTCATAATACGTGGCGCCATTATGGCCACTTTCTTGAATCACGGACGGGTAGCAGGGATGTGCTGTTTTGGCGGGTCCATTTTCACCGCTTAACACCTCTAAATAGGTCTTCTCACGATTCAACGGTAGGAAGTCGTCGCTCTCAGATGCCTTTAGCCTGCCTTTATCACCGCAAACGATAATTTCTTCATAGAACATTGGGGCAAACATGCATAGGTTAAATTGGGCCTTTATGCCATTTTCATAATTGATGATGACCATAGCGTTGTCCACAATATCAGACGTGCTGCCGTCATATTGAAAATCATGATAGTTTACATCCATGCCACCGGTTGCATAAACTTTTTCAGGCTTCGATTGGGCGTAATAATTTAACAGGTCAAAATAATGGCAGCACTTTTCGATCATCGTCCCGCCTGAGTACTGACTGAACTTGTTCCATTGGTTGACTTTATCCAAAAATGGCACGCGATGTTCCACCATGCTTATCGTCTTAATATTCCCTGCAGCTTTTCGTTCGAGTAATTCATTCGTGGCTTCAGTATAGATCGATTTATGCCTGTATTGCAAACCAATCTGAAAGACTGATTCATAGTTTTTTGACAGGTTCCTGATTTCCCAGGCATCCTTTACGGTTGTCGTCATCGGTTTCTCAACCATGATATGCTTCCCTGATTTGATAGCTTCTTTGATAACATCTATATGGGTATAATTCGGCGTACAAATGATCAGCCCGTCGACTTCCGGGTCATGACACGCCGCCTCAAGCGTGTCATAGACATTTAATTCGGGTGCTTCAGGGTATTCACGCCGGAAAAATTCACACGTATTAGCGATGCTGTCGGTGTTAATATCAAACACACCATGAATCGTTGCCCTTCCTTCAAGCATTGTCACCCTAATATGCTCCTGACCAATCATTCCTGCACCAATTATATTAAACTTATACGTCGGCCTAGCTTTTGCAAACAGATACTTATCCCGGTTGCTCAAATGGTCTGATTTAAAAAAGCCGGTATAAAAATTATTACGCACATTAGCCACCTCCTGATTTTCATACGCAACTTGCCAACGTTCTGTATCTACCTGTTTAATTCAATATCATAATGGTACTGATCGCTGCGGTATTTTGTTTTCGTGTATTCAATCGGATGATTATCCATGCCAAAGCTCAAACGATTCATTTCAAGCATCGCCTCGCCTGGCCGTATGCCAAGCAAATCGGCTTCATCCTGTGTTGCGTTAATGGCCGCAATTTTTTCATGCGCTTTATTCAAATAAATATTATGATTCTCTAAAATTTCGTAGTACCGGGCTGCGTTCAAATCATACTGCATTAAAATCGTACCGATGTCATGCGGCCAGCACGTTCGTTCCAAAGCAATCGGGGTGTCATCTGCGAATCGAATGCGTTCTACGAGCAGAATGGCTCCATCGTCATCGACGTCAAGCATCGCTTTTTCGGTATAAAGTTGGTCTTTGAAGCCTGCTCTTATAAGTTTCGATTGGGGGACTTGCCCCTTTTCAGCCACTTCCTCAGCAAACCCTTTTAATTTGCCGAGGCGGCCTACCAGTTTTTGCGGTTTAACGACCGTGCCGCGCCCTTGCGTTTTCTCCAGCAGCCCAGTTTGCACAAGAATCGAAATCGCCTGTCTTACGGTTGATCGGCTTACATTAAACTCTTTCATCAATTCACGCTCGGTAGGAATGAGCGAGTACTCCGCCCACACCCCCTCCTGAATGCGCCTGACGAGAATGTCTTTTATTTGCAGATATAACGCTTCATTTTTGCTGTGATCCAATTCGTATGTGGCCATTATTATGTCTCCTTTGCAGTGGTGGCGGATAAACGGGCAGCCTTTCTCCGACTAACGGACGCAGCCATTCGTTGTAGGCGTTCAGATCATCTGAAAATCTGTCAGGGAGTTGTCGCTCTCCTTTTTGAACAACGGTTTGTAATGAAACCGGCAAAAAATCAACCGCATAGCCGGGACCGTCAGCACGCTGTAAAGCAACCATGACATCTGATGCACCTTCAAAAAGCCACTTCGCCCCGACTTTCCCGATCTGAACCGCTTCATGAAAATCAGTCGGCGATACAGCCGCGGCACAGCTTCGTTGATTCATCCCCAATAGTTCTGAGCGTACCACAACGTCCATGTTTTGTTTGACTGTCTGTTCAATCGATTGCGATATCCCGCCAAGTATCGGGCGGCCATTGACCTGATCACGCTTCACTCGCTTGCCTTTTTCCCACCGGACACCTTCACTGACAACAATAAGTGCTGCACCATAACACTTAATCGACTCACTTATTTGATTAAATAAAAAATCAGGGTTTAATGGTTTTTCAGGTAACCCGATAAAATGCGGCCCGTCTTCGGCGTGTTCTTTCAGCAAGCCTGCAGCCGCCGCCAGCCAGCCGGCATTTCGGCCCATCGTTTCGACAATCCGGACTTGCTCAAAATTCGTCATTGCTAAGAGATCGCGCCCCATGTCCCTGGTCACGTGTGCCACGTACTTCGCTGCACTTCCGAAACCCGGCGAATGATCGGTGCCGGCAAGGTCGTTGTCTACCGTTTTAGGCAGCCCCAGCGTTTGCAGCGGGTAACCATGTCGATCAGCCTCCGCTTTAATTTTTGCAAGTGCTTCCATTGTTCCGTTTCCGCCAATGAATACAAGCGTATCGATTTGAAACTTGCGGAGCGTTTTTACTGATTGAGCGATCTGTTCTTCGCTCAATGGATACCTTCCTGCTCCCAATGCGGCTCCGGGAACTTTTTCATGGGCGATAACCTCGCTGATAATGTCATCATCTGCATGTAATAAATAGTCATTTACCAATCCTTCATATCCGTTCATGATAAATGTAAGGGAGCAGTTTTGATTTAAAGCACGGACAAACCCTGCCAACGTTGCGTTTACGACGGCTGTCGGGCCGCCTGCCTGCCCAATTGCAATATGCTTCATTGATCACCCGGCTCCCTTCAATGCATTGTATAGACCGACACAGGCAGCTTAAGCTGTTTGCCCAATTCAATTAGGTCATCAGCGATATCCGCATAAACCAAACCGTAATGCGGTTCAAACCCTTCGTCCATTAAATGATAAAGCGTTTCGGTTACATTGGTCTCAAGCTCGACTTCAACCGATGTTCCGTTAAACCGCTGTGGTGTATCCAGCGCTTTTCCGCGCATCACCAGGAGCCTGTAGCCTTCCGGTGTATAGCCGACTCTGAAAATGGTTACTTGACCCGGCTTGAGACCGAATTCCATCGTAAAACCAAGTTTGCGGTTTGGATGAACACCCGGCTGTGCGCCCTGTTCCGGATGAGCCAGCGAATATGCACCGGCACCGCAATGCCAGAAAACAACCGAATTGCTCGCTTCATTAACGTGAACCATATCACCGAGATACGGTGCCTCGCCGCCGGAAAGCTCCTGCAGAATGAACATCGTCAGTGCACCGTGAATATCGGATTCACACGACGAAACGACGCCTTCTTCGGTAAACTGCGACAACGTCGAACACGCAGCTGCGCCCAGTTCATTAAAAAATTCGGGCCAGCAGCGAATCGACAGCGCAGAAATATTGAGGCGATGAATTTCTTCCCGAACGAACGACGTAAATTGGGCAAATCGCATAACCGTTTCATCGCTTGGGTTTAACCCAACCACCTGCTCCTTAGCACGTGCAATTTCTTTCTCCCACTTCGCTTCAGGCATTTGCTTACTTTTATCGAACGCTTCCTGCAGATCCATCCGAATGACATCGATGCCAAATTGTTCTTTCAGCTGTGCTTCATTTGTCCCTGAAAAATAAAACCCCGGCTGATGCTCCCCGAGAACGCCAATATTAAAATTGCTGATGCGCTCAATCAATTTTTTAACGGCGAGATATTGCTTAATTTTTAACTGAACGTGTGCTTCATCCGCATTGCCAAGCACAAACGTATAGGGATGGTCATCAAATTTCAGCACATGACACGTACTGTTCCCGCCCGTCAGTGAGTTGAGCCTGAGCCTTGCACCGACCGCGGGTTCCCTGACCGACCAGACAATAACGGGAGCCTGAATGTAATCGGTCAGCACTCTGATAAACTGCCCGTCCGCAAATGTTATGCTTTGATAAATGACAGCCGTTATATCGTCACTGTTGACATCTTTAATAAATTTTTCCAGTTCAGTCGGTGCGGTAATAATCCGCTCCGGTTCAATAAGCTGATCCGTCAGCTCGTTTAAAAAGAGCGAGCTTTTCTCGCGTTCCTTTTCGCCGGTTTCCATATCAAATGTCTGCCGGCCGATTGGGAGGTATAACAGTTTACCCAAGAAGCATCACTTCCTTTCGTTGTATTGCGATAGATGCATCAGCCTTTTACACTGCCGGACGTCATGCCGGCTACAAAATAGCGCTGCAAAAAGATATACATAATGACCATTGGAACCGAAGCGATCAGAACACCGGTGAACAGCATTGGATAGTTGGTCAAATACTGACCCTGAAAATCAAGCAGCGCGAGCGGAAGTGTTTTATAAGCATTATCGGTAATGAATAATAATGGATACAGCAAGTCGTTCCAGTGCATGACAAATAAAAATATGGCGGTCGCGGAAAGTGATGGCAATGATAACGGAATGACAACCTTTGAAAATATTTGCCAGTTGCCCGCCCCATCTATTGTCGATGCTTCGAATAACTCTTTCGGCAAAGTCTTCATAAAACCTGTTAAGATAAAAACACCCACCGGCAATGTTGACGATATGTTGACTAAAATAAGCCCGAGCAGGCTGTTGGTTAGATCGAGACTTGATACAAGTGAATATAACGGCACCATATTCACTTGAGGCGGCACCATCATCCCGACTGTAAACAATACAAACAGACCATTTCCTTTCCAATTATTCAGCCGCGTTATCCCATAAGCGATCATCGATGCAAAAAATAATGTAAACGAAACCGAAAAAAGCGTCACAACCGAGCTGTTCACAAAATAGCCGGCCATCGTCTGTTCCTGGAATATATTCCTGAAATTATCAAGAATCAGTCCATCAACAGGGATCCCCAATGGGTTATCAAAGGTCTGCTCCAACGTTTTCAATGACGTCAATACGACCATAATTACCGGGACTAATATTAAAATCGCATAGATAAGTACCGCAAACCGTCTGAAAAACAACCTGATTGCCCCTCTCACTAATAAGATACACGACCCGAGCGCAACACTTTAAACTGAATATACGTTATCAATGCAATGATGGCCATAAAGATAACAGAGATGGCTGAAGCATAACCAAAATCAAAGTTTCTGAAAGCGACATTATAAATGTAGGTCGAAATAATCTCCGTCGCGTAATTAGGTCCCCCGCCCGTCAAGGCAAAGACTAAATCAAAAGCCTGGAACGACTGGATGGTCGTATAAGCGATAACGATGGTTGCTGACGGTGCGAGCAAGGGCCAGGTGATTTTTCTGAATATCTGCCACCTGGTAGCTCCTTCCATCTTTGCCGCTTCATATAAATCCATGGGAATGGCATGCAATCCGGCCACAAATATAATGAGCATCTGTCCCGCATGGAACCATACCTGGGTGAATGCCAAAGAATAAATGGCAATATCCCCGTTACCGAGCCAATTTTGTGTCAAAAACCCACGCCCGGTAATCGTCAGCAAGTGATTCAATATCCCGAGGTTCGGATCATAGACGAATGCCCATATAAACGCGACCGATACCGATGATAAGATCGTCGGGAAGAAAAACAAGGCTCGCAGGAAATAGTTAAATTTAGTATTTTTAACCAGAAATATCGCAAACACCAGAGCAACCAACGTCTGGAATATCGCGACAAAAAACATGAATTCCAGATTGTTGCCGACCGACTTCAAGAAAATGCTGTCCCCCATAGCGGCTTTTTCATAGTTTTCCAGACCGATAAAACTATAATCAGCACTTATGCCATCCCAGTCCGTAAACGAATAATATAAAGCACTGACCGTCGGGAATAGAAAAAATAGCGCATACAGAGCTAACCCCGGTATAAAGAACAGATAGATCGATTTTGGTATTTTCATAGAATCAGTCCTTCGTGCTTACGATTTCTGTGAGCCCTACGTTTGCGTTACTCGATATTCTCGTCAACAATCTTCTGCGCCTCTTCAGCTGCGTCTTCTGCAGAAGCACCGCCCAATACGTTTTCAATCGAACCTAGCACCGCATCTTCAACAGACGCATTCGTAATTAAATATCGCGGCTGGAAGCGTGTCTTTTTATCGGTGATCCAATAAGAGGTATTTTGCAGTTCTTCTGAATCATATTGCACATCCTTAACCGTTAGGTGCTGCCCTGTGCCATTTGCATACTGAGAAGCTATTTCCGTATCACTCAAAAAGTCGATAAACTTCCGTGCTTCTTCTTTTTTCTCAGAGTTTTCATGAATAGCGAGCATAAACGTCGCGGTGTGAATACCTTCGTATTCCACTTCACCTTCTTCCACTGTCATTGGCGGCAAAAAGTCCATTTCAAGATCGGGGTTTAATTCTTTTAATGTCGCCATATGGTAAGAACCCGTCGCCAGCATAGCAGCTTCTTCATTCGCCACCATTTGCATCGCCGAATCCTGGTTTGTTCCTAACGCATCATTTTGGAAATAACCATTGTCGTTAAAAAATTTGAAGTCTTCCAGTGTTGACGTCCACCATTCATTCGTCAGCGACTCCTCGCCTGCCTCCAGTTTTTGAAAGACATCTTCATCTTTTGCATTATTCATCATCATACTGTTCATCATCTGGTTTGGTCCGATGTCAGCACCCGGAAAAGCAATTGGAACGATGTCATTTTCAATTAATGTATCAGCTACCTCCTGATATTCAGACCAGTTGGTTGGAGGTTCAAGACCAAGCTCTTCAAACATCCCCTTATTGTATATCGGCATGTTAAAAACCATTTGGTACGGAATCGCCAACTGTTTGCCATCAGCCTGACCAACCCCTAAGGATCCTTCCGAAAATTTACTCACGAAACCCTCATCACTTAAATCAGCAAAGAAACCGGCATCTTGTAACGTTTCGAACTGTGAACCCGGGAACGACGTAAACACATCACCAATCGACCCGTCCCGCAATAGCTGTGGCGCGTTTGACTGGTACTGTTCTGAAGGATAGATATTCATTTCAACAGTGATGTCCGGATTCGCCTCTTCAAATTGTGCAATAATATCTTCAAATACTTCCTTGTCCTCTCCGCGCCAGTGAATAAAACTAAGCGTCGTTGCATCCCCGCCCTCAGAAGCTGCATCGGCATCCGCGCCGGCATCACTTCCGCCTTCCTCCTCCTGACTCGAGTCATCGGCACACGCAGCAATCACAACCATTCCAAGCAACACCATGATAAAGACCAGCCACTTTTTCATTTACTATGAACCTCCCTCAAAAATTTATCATGACAACTTTATAAAGGTACGTACCTTTTAGTCCGGACCACACCTAGCAATACCTTATTGACAGCGCTTTCATCATTTTAAAAAATGAACGCCTCCCCAATTAATTTTTAGTTGCTAGTCTTATTAAAACATTTTCTCAGCAATTATTCAACAATTTTTAAAATTAAAATTATGAAGGGGTCGATTTATGTTGGGGGATTTTCCCTTTTCCACATGCGGCGTTTCAAAAACTGAAATTATATACCAAAATTTATTATATAATTGATTTTTTATTCCGCTAGTTATAACATAAATGTGAAAGCGCTAACGTTAACACGATGGAGGTGGTTCTGCTGGAAGGTATTTTATATAAAGTAAGAGAATCGCTTAATTATGTGAAGCCCTCTGAAGGGGCAGTGGCTGAATATATTTTAAAAAATCCGGAAAAAGTTGTGACAATGACAGTCAATGAGCTTGCCCATGCCAGCTATGCCAGCCCTTCCGCTGTTATGCGCTACTGTCAGACGCTTGGCTACAAAGGTTTTAAAGATTTTAAACTTAAATTATCCGGAGATCTTGCGGTGATTGATTTGCATGACTTGGAACAGGAAACCTTATCACCTGAAGACCCACTCGATAAAATAATGTCGGTCATCACTAATACAAACATCCAGTCGTTGTACAGTTCACTGCAATTGCTGCAAAAAGACCAATTTAAAGCTGCTTATCACTATTTGATTAACGCACGAAAAATTGACTTCTACGGCATCGGCGCCAGTCTGTTAATCGCGTTTGATGCGGTTCAGAAATTTATGCGGATTAATAAAGCGTGTACAGCATACAGTGATTTTCATATGCAAAAGGTCTCTGCAGTCAACTTGGACGAGCAGGATGTGGCAATCGCCATCTCGTACTCCGGCGAAACACAGGAAGTTTTGGACTGTGTGCAAATCGCTCAATCCAAAGGCGCCAAAGTGATTGCCGTAACGAAATATGCCAATTCACGTTTAAGTGATATGGCGGATGCTTTGTTGTATGTAGCCGCTCAGGAAGATGAGTTCCGGAGTGCTGCCATGTCATCGCGCATGGCATCGTTAAATGTAATCGATATGCTCTATACGGCATGTGCTTATGAGGACTATGATAAGTCCCTTGCTCATCTGAACGAAACGTACGACATCATCCAGAAAAGTCAGAAGGAGGAAACCCAACGTGGCCGAAACAAAGACAACAACCGAAGCACAGAATCATAAAACAATGGACTTGGACAACATGAGCACACGGGAAATTTTGCACGTAATGAACGAAGAAGATAAAACAGTTCCCGAAGCGGTGAATGACGAAATTAATCAAATCGAAAAAGCCGCTCAATCGGCTATCAATTCATTTGAAAAAGGCGGCCGGCTCATTTATATCGGTGCCGGCACAAGTGGAAGACTCGGCATTTTGGATGCGGCCGAGTGTCCGCCGACATTTGGTACCGACCCGGAGAAAGTCCTGAGTCTTATCGCCGGAGGCAACGAAGCTATAACATAAGCCGTTGAAGGGGCAGAAGACGACCCTGAGCAAGCGAAAGCAGATTTGAAAAAAGTGCATTTGAATGAAAACGATACCGTTATTGCCCTTGCCGCGAGTGGACGCACGCCTTATTGCATCGGCGGGTTGCAATACAGCAAACAAACCGGCGCGCATACGGCGGCGATCAGCTGTAATAAAAACGCCAAAATCAGCGACTATGCCGATATTCCGATCGAAATTGAAGTCGGCCCGGAAATTTTAACAGGTTCAACCCGATTAAAAGCAGGCACAGCGCAAAAACTGGCATTAAATATGATTTCAACAAGTTCCATGATCGGAATAGGGAAAGCGTATAAAAATCTGATGGTCGATGTGCAGCCAACCAACGAAAAGCTTCGGAATCGGGCGAAAAACATTGTTTCGCGTGCTGCCCAAACCGATGTCGAGACCGCCGCAGCCTTTTTGGATCAATCGAAGCAAAACCCAAAAATAGCCATTATTATGATTACATTACAATGCAGTTATGATGAAGCGAAAGCCCACCTTGAAAGGGCGAATGGATTCGTGCGTGAAGCTATCAAACTGGCAGATAAGGAAGGTGACCACCATGAACAATAAAGAACTGGCACAAATAATTGTCAAAAACCTTGGCGGCGAGGGAAACATTGCCAGCCTCACAAATTGTATTACCCGGCTGCGGATTAATCTTAAATCGCGGAACAACGTAAATCTTGAAGCGATCAAAGGCTATGATGAGGTCTTGAGCGTCATCGACCAGGGGACAATCCAAATTGTATTGGGACCCGGAAAAGTAACAAAAGTTGCCAATGAAATTCATGAAACGACGCGCATCAACGTTGATGTTGAAGGTGAGGATGACGACAGCGAATTCGATCTCGCCGAAGATACAAAGGCGTCCTATAAAGCAAAACAAACCTCACGTTTTCAGCAGCTGTTCAGACACATTGGCAACATTTTCGTGCCAATTGTGCCGGGGCTCGTTGCATCAGGGTTAATGCTCGGTATTGCCAACCTGATTTCGAACATGGCTAATGCCGGCATGATCGAGGAGGCCGTACTCGAATCAGACTGGTACATGCTGCTGCAATCAATCGGCGGGCTTCTCTTTGGATCACTCGGTGTTTTTGTCGGTATCAACACCGCAAGAGAATTCGGCGGAACAATGGTGCTTGGTGGTATTGCAGGGTTATTGATTTATGCGCCGGTTTTAGATGATATCAGCACATTAAGTTTATTCGGACTGGATTTGAGTATCAGCTCAGGTCTCGGTGGTCTGTTAGGTGCTATTATAGCTGCTTATCTGTTTACAAAGATAGAGAAATTTGTCCGTAATCGTGTGCATGATAGTCTGGATCTTATTTTAACACCACTTATCACGGTTATGGTCGGGTCTCTTGCAACAATCGTCGTCATCCAGCCGATTGCCGGCATACTGATGGACGGCATTACATGGTTCCTTGTTGACGTCATGCTCGAAGCAGGCGGCATCTTTGGCGGGTTTATTCTGTCAGCAACCTTCCTTCCATTGGTAACCGTTGGTATGCACCAGGGGCTGATTCCGGTCCATTTGGAATTGATTGAACAGTTTGGCTCAACGACATTACTTCCAATTCTTGCCATGGCAGGCGGCGGGCAAGTCGGTGCGATGATCGCAATTTATCTTAAAACAAAAAGCAAACGATTGAAAAATACCGTTGCAAGTGTCACGCCAGTAGGTTTTCTCGGGATTGGTGAACCATTGATCTATGGTGTTACCCTACCACTCGGCCGTCCGTTTATTACAGCGAGTCTTGGTGCCGGTTTCGGTGGTGCATTCCTGTCCCTGTTCAACGTAGGAGCCATTACTGTGGGTCCATCAGGCCTCGTCATGATCCCGCTCATCGCAGACAACAACTATTTACTGTATGTTATCGGACTGGTCATTTCCTATATCGGCGGGTTCACACTGACGTATCTGTTTGGCTTTAAAGAAGAAATGGTCTACAAACTTTACGGGGAAACCCCGGCTCAGAATGACACTGCGCAGCCGAAGCGGGAAGCGGCTGCAGCTAAAGAAGATAATGACGATACAATTATTAAAAGTCCTTTAACAGGTGAATTGCATCCATTGAACGAACTGACCGATGAAGTTTTTGCAAATGAACTCGTCGGAAGAGGCATCGCCATTTATCCAACTGAAGGCAAATTGTATGCACCTGCTGCGGGGACCGTGTCGACGGTTTACCCAACCGGCCACGCTGTTGGCATAACAACCGGCAATGGTGCAGAGATCCTGTTGCATATTGGCCTCGATACAGTCGATATTAAAGAAAAGGTATTTGATCTGCATGTGGCACAGGATGATGAAGTGAAAGCAGGTCAGCTGTTATGCACGTTCGACATCGACGCCATTAAAGATAAAGGGTACGACATCGCGTCGCCCGTTGTGATTACCAACTCAAACAACTATGAAGCCATCACACCTGTAACCGAGAAGCACGTAGAAGCAGGCGGCAAGCTGCTGGAAGTGAAATAAGGAATATATTGAAACAAGGACCGCGGTGTTGTAGTTCCGCGGTCCTTTTAATAGTGATTTAGAGCGATGCGCTGTAAACTACAGCGATGAATGGTCAATCTACAGCGATTTTCTTCTCATTTACAGCGCAGCTTTATCCTCAAAAGCTTTTCCCGCACGAGTTGAGGCTGCTCTCGCACGAGTTGGGGCGGTTGACACTCGTTCCAAAGCCCGCCCCGCACGAGTTAGCATCACCCCTCGGCAGCTTTCACAATCATCTTCACGCGACCTGCTGCAGGCGCCTTTGATCGAACCTTTGACCTGTCAAAAGCAATCCTTTGGTAAACAATTGCTGACTATAAATAAACATGCTAAACTGTGCCCAATATAGAGCAGACGAAAGCTTTTTATAGTTGTACAAGGAGATGTAGGATATGAACAAGTTGACAAGTGATGTAATCATGATCATCGCCGGTTCATTACTTTATGCATTGGCGCTGACTTTTCTGGCGATCCCGAACAATCTGGCAGACGGCGGGCTGCCCGGGTTATCGCTTATTTTGTACTACGCATTCGGCTGGTCGCCGGGGATCGTGAATTTTATTTTAGCATCCATCATTTTGCTGATCGGCTACCGGGTACTGCCAAGGCGTACTATATTTCTGACGGTAATGACGGCACCGCTTCTTTCATTTTTTATCTATATAACGGAACAAAAGGTTGAGTCTTTGGGGGACCCGCTTGTTTCGGCTATTTTTGCGGGCTTTTTCATTGGTATCGGGGCCGGGCTTATCCTGCGAACCGGCAGTTCCATGGGTGGAACGAGCGTCATCGCACGCATGTTCAATCACAACTTTGGCTGGGATTTGACGCGAACAAACTTTGCACTCGACGCAATGATTGTCTCATCCGGGCTTTTTATCATCGGTCCGCTCAATACGATGTATACCATCGTTTCATTATTTGTTGGCAAGAAAGCGACCGACATTATCCTGGAAGGGCTTGATACACGCAAAGCCGTTAGCATTATTTCCGCCTATGCGCCGGAAATCACCGATGAAGTTGTTCAGCAAATGAAAACGAGCGCAACGGTTTTTGAGGGCTATGGCGGTTTTACGAAAGATAATGCCGATATGGCCTACATCATCATTAATAAATACCAGCTGATGAAACTCAAGCGTATTATTAATGACGTCGATGACCGGGCGTTTGTTGTCATTCATGACGTCCGTGACGTATTCGGCGGCAGCTTTTCCTGGGCAAAAAAATGATAGTCACTTAAAAAACTTGGCCTTCACGAAATCTGCAGAAAGCCAAGTTTTTTGTTTATCGAATTGCCTGCTCAGACGCTTACTTCCTAGTACGACCACCGTGATTTCAAACCAAAAAGCACCCCCCTGCATTAACCGGGGAGTGCTGGTCTGACATTAAATACTCAGGAAGCTTTTTGATTTTCTTCTTTTGCTTTTTCCTGGAAACGTTTGGTTTCATAAATAATGACTCCTGAAAGTCCGAGCAGGCCGATAAGGTTCGGTGCTGCCATAAGACCGTTTAAGACGTCCGACAGAGCCCAGATAACATCAAGTGACACGGTCGCGCCGACGAAAATGAACAGCACGAAAACAATGCGGTAACCTTTAACAGCAGCAGTGCTTTTAAATAAATATTGGAAACATTTTTCGCCGTAGTAACTCCACCCCAAAATAGTCGATGTCGCGAAAAATAATAATCCAAATGTGACTAAGTACGGCCCAACGCCACCCAGCAATGTACCAAACGCGGTAGCTGTCAGCACCCCTGCTTCGATGGAACCGTTCTGCCAATCACCGGACATAACAATGGTAATACCGGTGATGGAACAAACAATAAACGTATCGATAAGAACTTGTGTCATGGAAACGAGCGCCTGTCTGCCCGGCAAATCGGTCTTGGCCGCAGCCGCAGCAATCGGGGCAGAACCCAAACCAGCCTCGTTGGAGAACAATCCCCGCGCAATCCCGAAACGGATCGCAGCACCAATGGCACCGCCTGCAGCAGCTTCGCCGGAAAACGCATACGTAAAGATCGTTCCAAGTGCTTCCGGAATAAGATTAAAATTTAGAATCATAACAATTAAACCGCCAAGAATATAAAATGCAGCCATAATCGGCACAAAGAATGCCGTCACCCGGCCGATCCATTTGATTCCGCCAAGAATAACCAACCCTGCGAAAATTACCAGCGCAACGCCCGTTACCCAAAACGGCACTGAAAATGTATCATTCATTAAGTCCGCAACAGCCTTAGCCTGCGTGCCGTTGCCTATACCAAATGCGGCAAGCGCCCCGAATATCGCAAACAAAACCCCGAGCCATTTCTGTTTCAGACCATGCTCCAAATAATACATCGGGCCCCCGGCCATATTTCCTTCAGGGTCTTTTACACGGTATTTTACAGCTAAAATGGCCTCGCCATATTTGGTTGCCATACCGAAAAACCCTGCTACCCACATCCATAAAATAGCACCAGGTCCACCGAGCACAACAGCCGTTGCGACACCGACAATATTACCGGTCCCGACCGTCGCTGCCGATGCCGTCATCAGCGCCTGGAAATGGGAAATATCGCCCTCCGATTTCTTATCCTGATTTCTCGAAAAAGCTAGTTTTAATGCGTAAGGCAATGAGCGCACCTGGAGCACACCCAGCCTGATTGTCAAATAAACGCCTGTACCTACCAAAAGAACAAGTAAAGGCACGCCCCAGACAATCCCGCTGACTTGGCCTAAAAATTCTTCAATCTGCGCCATAAGCAGTCTCCCCCTCTTGTTTTTAAATTCAAATCATAAAACTCAATCTGCCCTCCTTCGTAAAATAGTTTTTGCCCCATCAAAATGCGTGTCATCACGCTTGTTTGATTATATCTAGTGAACCGAAAATTCTGTAATTTGTCAATAGTGATTTTTTCAAAATAAGCCCCATTACTTAGAACGATAACGGAGGGCGGTGAAAAAATATTTATTAAATTTTTTTGGAATAAAAGAGGGGCTCGTCCATATGCAGCCCCCTTCTTAGTGCCTTTTTGAACTTAGAAATTTGAAACCTCCCGCAGCTGCTGCTTACGCTCATCTTTCGGCCGAACAAATCGAATGACGGTGATGAAAAAGCTCAGCACGGAGGCAAACATAACTAAACCGAATAAACCGTTCCCGTAGATTGGTGCGAAATAAACAGTATTGATGCCAACAAGCACAATGCCTGCAATCAAACCGAGATACGCCAGGCGATCCGTTCGCCGCACAAACCATTCTGATTGCCTGTCCAACAGTGTCACCACCACAATGGAAAAGATATTAACGCTGCTTCCGATCCATACCGGGTGTATATTCAAGAAAAACGCATTCGGATCCCAATCGCCCAAATAATACCATGAAAGACCGCTCGCAAAGCCGAAAAATAACGCGGCAACAACAGCACGCTTAGTCACCACCGGCCAAAACAATGCAGCAACGACAGGGGCAAATGTAGCACTGTTACGTATCGTCCATGCCATCACATTCCACCATGCGGACTGTTCCGTGCGCATCAGGCCAAACACAATCATAAGCACTGTCAAGACCAGTAAAGACAATTTCGTATAGTGAATCAACTGATTTTCAGATGCAGCAGGTCTGATGGCACTGCCGACATCACGCCCCAGACTGGTCGCACCGGAAAATTGGCAAGGGCCGCCCCAACCGAGTGCACACGCCCAGACACCAAGGAAAAATAGACCGACCAGCGGCGCGGGCAACGCTTCCATCATATAAAGCGGAACACCGATTAACCCGGTCTGTGCATCAGGGACAACGCTCACCGCCGCCATTCCAAACAAGACGCCGCCAAGGATGAATGGAACGGCCATGAAGCCCGCCATAATGAGTCCTTTTTGCCCTTCTTCAGCTGATTTGGCGGACAGTGCCATCTGAAAAGCAGCCTGGGCGAGAATAACATTAACAAGGAAGGTGGCGAACCAGACAATAATCACCTGGAGCCCGGCATTTCCGAAATCAAACATGGCCGGCTGCTCAAGTGCAAGCGTCCGTAAGCCATCAATCCCCGGCTCGATGAAAAAGGCAATCGCACCAATAATGATCATGATACTGAACAAAACGATATTCATCGTTTGCGTAAAGGCGAGCGACCACATACCGCCCGACTGCAGATAGATGAAAAGCAGAATAGCGGTAAATGCCACTGAAAGCGATAGTGAAATGCCGGTAAATACGTGAATGGCAGAAGCAAACGCAATCGCAGTTGCCACCGACCACATCGGAAAAGCAAACGCCGTAATCGCTCCGGCCACGCCTTTTGCCGCCCGTCCATACTGATCACCAATCAAACCGGAAACGGTCACCATCATCTTGTTCCGGAAAGGACGTATGATCAAAAACGCAATAATAAAGATTTGTACGATTTCTGCGACGCCATACCAGACAGCGGACACACCACTTAAATAGGAAAGCTCAAGAATCGATATGTACGATGATCCGGAAAATAATCCCGTGATGCAAAACGCTACGATCCATTTATTAAACTTGCGGTTGCCCACAAAATAACTGTTCTTGCTCGTCAATCGCCGTTTCGCCACTTGGCCCGCAATGATCAATGCTGCCGTATAGCCAACCGCCAAAACGATTATCCATAACCCATACGATGTCATGATTATTTTCCCCTTTCTTAATTAAATCGATAACTTTACTTAGTTTAAGGTGAGAAGTTCCCTATTTAATCAATCAAAAAGCCCCCTTCCTGAATAAGAAGAGGGCTGAAATAACATGACACCTCTCCTTATCTTTCAGACGTTAGTCTGCTGGAATTGGCACAGTACTCAGAACGAGCCCGCTGCCGAGGCTTCACAGGGCCATTACCCTCCACCTCTCTGGATAAGAAGTTCATTTATATTAGATTTAATTTACATTGTTCTGATGCGTTAGTCAATGCCTATGCGGAAATTTTCTTAAAATCAGGACAGAGATCCCGTCCGTGCGTCCCTCCTAAAACCGTATAAAAACCAGCGATGACGCATCATCGCTGGTTTTTTAAAATTATTCTGTTGGCACACCTTCAAGCCATTCGTCTACCAGGTCAGGGTTATTGTCGATAAATTCCTGCACAACCTCTGCCGGGTCCTGGTCTTCCGCGTGAACTTTCGGCATCATTTCGTTGAGCATATCGTAATCTTCATTATATTGCTCCATCACTTTATACGCGCGTGGTGCATCTTCTTCCAAACCATCGCGGGCAACGGTGAAAATTTGGTCGCCTTCCCCACCGTAAATTTCTTCTGGATCTTCAAGCATTGTCAATTCCATCGTTCCAAAAATCCAATGCGGCTTCCATAGTGGTACAATAATTGGTTCCTCATTCTCTACTGCTGCCTGCAATTCAGTCAGCATCGCTGCTTCCGAACTTGACGTCAGTTCCCAATTTTCAAGACCATATTCTTCCATAGCTTCTTCGGTATTTTGCATAATACCGGCACCCGGATCGATTCCGGTAATGGTCCAGTTAACTGATTCACCGAGTTCTTCATTGCCTTTTAAGTCCTCAACCGAGGTAACATCCATATAACTTGGAACAGCAAGAGCCAGCGGTGCTGAGTCAAGAACCTGTTTGACTTTCACAATGTCTTCGCTGTATTGCTCCCAATACGGTGCGTGCGTTGCCGGAAGCCATGCCGATGTATGGAAATCAGCGGATCCATCCGCAACACTTGACCACATCGCGCCTGCTTCGACCTGTTTTAAGTCAACCGTATAGCCGACTTTTTCAAGCAATGCAGCCAGCATATGGGTACTGATCGTTTCCCGCGCCCATGCCACGTATGGCTGCGTTAATTCTTCCTGGCCGATTTCAGGACCTTCACTGTTGCTTTCCTCAGATCCTTCTTCACCTGATGAATCAGTGCTTTCTTCTTCGTTGCTGTCTCCACCGCCGCATGCAGCTAAAATCAACATAAGCATTAAGGCTAAGAATGTCAGCCCCAACTTAAATTTGCGATCTGTAAAAATTGAAAAAACCCCCTTAAAAATTTCATCGTGCTAAGAAATAGGCTAATTTTCCTGCTGCTATGTATTTATTAAGTATCCTAGCACTTTTTTTCCGGAAAAATAAAGCCATTCTTTACAATATCAAAGATACAGCTTAACACCAAAAATGTATTCCGAAGTTATGATGTGAATCTGTAAGAATCCTTTCGATATTTTGAATTAAAGTGGTTTATTGGACTATTTTAGTGAAAATAAGCGAAATACAAGCTTTTTCAGGACTTCGGCTATTACTAAGGATGCTGCGGCACGGTGCATACCAGACTTTTCTCCCATTTCCACCAATACATGAAGGACTTTATTGAAAAATGTCGAAAAATATCTATTGAGCGAAATAACAAAGGAGGATTCCATGAAGAAACAGCTGTTAACAGCGTTGATCAGTGGAGCAGTCGTTCTGGGAAGTTATACGAGTACGGCACCGATTGCAAACGCGGCTGGAAATGGACCTGAATATCAGGGGCATGAAACAATCAACACACAGATTTTGCATTCGTACGAGGAAATGATGACTTATTTGGAAAAGCAAAACCAAAAACAAGCGCACATGGACATGGAAATTATCGGGGAAACCGTTAAAAAGCGGGAGATTCCGCTCGTTAAGTATATGAGCAACCCTAATAACCCGACGATTTTATATCTCGCCCAGCAACATGGAGATGAAGCGTTGACGACCGAGGGGATGCTCGACTTCATAAAATCGCTCGGCACCGGCAAAATGAAAGGTGTGCTCGATGGTGTCAACATTTTGATGATTCCAATGTACAATGCCGATGGGGCAATGGCGGATGTCGACCATGAACTTGAGGATTACGCCGCAAAAGGACCGCGCCACTTGACACGTCATAACGCCAACGATGTCGACCTTAACCGGGATCATGCAGATCGTACACAGCCGGAAACACAAGCGCTGCATGAGAATGTGCTTCAGCAATATGATATTGACTATATGATGGACCTGCATCATCAGGGCGCTCAATGGGTAAAAGATGGAAAATATGTATCCGGAGCGATTTTCTACCCGCATCCTGACTATACCGATGAAGATGTGCTTTATCAGTCAAAACAGCTTGGTTCGGTTATCTATAATGCGATCGAACCAAAGGGCTGGGGGCACCTGGCAAAATACGCTGGAAAGGGATCTGCCTACAGCCCGGGCATCGGGGTATACGGAATTGCCAATGCATATGATATTTCCACATTTTTGTTTGAAATGCGCGGCACCGCTGACAACGCCAACGACTTTGAAGTACTTGGGCAAAAAAGTAACGGCTACCTGACGAAGCAAACAGTCGTGGCAATGGAAGAAACGGCCCGCTCAATCGCAGACCGTTCTATTTTGAAGGAAGATATCTCGTTCTGGGAAGACCTGCCAGTGCAGGAATCTATTTTGGAAGAGTAAGAACATCTATTAAAAATGTTACAGAGAAAATCTCTGTAACATTTTTAGGTTATTCAGCTATATCAATCCATTTATAGTTATCGGCGCTGACTTTATACGTGTGAAAATTCGTGACATTATCTTTCTGCAAATAAGCCGTGCCGGACTGATAGAGCGGAACAAGAACGGCACTTTCTTCAATCAGCTTTCTTTCCGCTTCCAATAGGGCATTCCACCGTTCCATCGGCTTATCCGCCAACGAAGATTTCGACTTAAGCACCAGCTCATCATATGCTTCATCCGAATAACCCGTATGATTGCCAGGACTGTCCGTAATAAACAGATTCAAATACGTCATCGGGTCCTGGTAGTCACCGCTCCAGCCCGTTAAAATCAGTTCGTAGTTTTGATTGACGTTCGCATCAACACTTTGTTCAGGCGGCACATTTTTAACAGTGACCGTCAGTCCCTCAAGCGCAGACTCCCACTGATGCTTTAGGTTTTCAGCAACCGTGACGGACGAACTTGAATCAGACGTTGTCAGGGCAAATTCCAGCTCATCCTTGCCCAACTCTTCTAACCCTTTTTGCCAGTGTTCCTTCGCCTGTTCGACATCATAGTGCATCAGTGGTCCATTTTCCTCGCGAAAGTCCTCGCCGGTTTCCGGATTTTCCGCAACACCGCGCGGCACCGTGCCATAGAGTACCTCAGACCCATTATTAAGAATGTCGTTAGCGATAACATCCCTGTCCAGCGCCATATTCAACGCTTTGCGGATATTCAAATTTGCAAGGTCGGTTGTTTCACCATCTTTTCCCTGATTCATTTTCAAAAAGCGGACACCGCCGGTCAAAAAGGTATGGTACGCATCATCCGAGCCATATTGGTCAACAAATTCGCCTGTCAAATCCACTCGGGCCAGCTGATCGTTTTCGTAAAGGTCCACCGCGGTCTGCGTATCTTTTACAACATTGACTTCAATTTTATCAACATTAACGGCTTCTTTGTCCCAATATGTATCGTTTTTGGCATAGGTCCATGTATTGCCGGTGCCGTTCCAATCTTCCAAAACAAACGGCCCATTGTACAAGGTGTGCTCGCTGGTGGTTGCGTATTTCTCCCCCTGCTCCTCTATGAACGCTTCAGGTTGAGGGAAAAAGGTTGCTGTCGTTAATAAATCTTTGAAATATGGCACCGGTTCTTCCAGCGTCACTTGCAATGTTTTTTCATTCAGCGCTTCTACGCCTAGTTCATCGACCGGCTTTTCACCTATTAAAATTTCCGTAGCACCCGCCACGATTTCCTCAAACTGCGGTCCGTACGCGGCTCCTGTCTCCGGGTTCACCGCCTTTTTCCAGGCGTATTCGAAATCATCTGCTGTAACCGGGGAACCATCAGACCACGTGGCGTCTTCTCTTATTTCAAATGTATAGACGCGATTATCGTCAGTCACTTCAGGTTCGCTGGCTGCCATAGCGAGTTGTGGTTTTCCATCTTCATCAAGACGATACAGTCCCTCGAACACTTGATTAATAACATTGAAGCTGAAATTATTATCTGCCATGACAGGATCTAAACCCGGAATCTCGCCGGGCGCGCTCAGTTGGACCACTTTTTCTTCATTGGTGTTGGCGTTGTTTCCTGCAGCTGATTCTTCTTGTTCCTCTCCACTGCAAGCTGCCAGCATAATCAACGCCAACAGCAAAACAGGTAAAATCTTTCGTATGTCGTTCATTTAAACCTCCCCCTTCTTAGTTGCCAGGCAAACTATCATCGCCTTTTAAGTATTTATACAATAATAAACTGCACCTGTTTAAAGGATGCAGTTTTTTTAAAATTCATGACCGTTTATCTCTACTGTATCAGGAAAATAAGAACCGAGCATGTAAGATTGGTGCGCCTTTAACTTGCGAGATGAAGCAACGGCTAAACTGCTTATACAAACTTAATGTATTTATCTTAACATGCAAGAAGCGATTATCAAGTTTTTGGACGCTCTTTAAACGCGGAAATTTTTGGTCGATGGAGCTGAGGCTATTCTTACCCGGATTGGTGGGTGTCTCGCTCGTTCTGGGGCTTTTCTCGCTCGAGTTGATGTTGTCCTCGCTCGTTCTTTGTTCGTCTTCGATTGACTTTGCGCTGTCTTCGATGGTTTTGTGCATAAAGGCGCCGTTACAACTGTGGCCTATTCGCAGGACCATGTTTACTTAAACATCACTAAGGAAAATATATATGAAGAGATTATTAATGAGGTGATGAATAGATGAGTAAAACAGCTGTTATAACCGGTGGCGCCCAAGGCATCGGGAAAGGAATTGCACAACGCCTTGGCAATGACGGGTTCAACATTGTAATAAGTGACATGAACATTGATTTGGCTAATGAAACCGCTGAGGAGTTTAAACGTAACGGTTTTGAAACCATTGCTGTAGAAGGCAATGTTTCAAACCAGGACGACCAATTTGCACTCGTTTCCAAAGCGGCCGAACAATTTGGATCTGTCGATGTTTTTGTGAACAATGCTGGTATCGATCAAGTGGAAGCCATTGAAGACATAACTCCCGATAATTTAAATAAAATCTTTAATGTCAACGTGAACGGGACCGTTTATGGAACGCAGGCAGCAGCGAAACAAATGAAAAAACAGGATGGCATTGGAAAAATCATAAACGCGTGCAGCATTGCAGGCAAAACAGCGTTCGAATTGCTTGGTGCTTATTCTGCTACTAAATTCGCTGTCAATGGACTGACACAAGTTTCCGCAAAAGAACTCGCCCAATTTGATATTACTGTCAATGCTTATTGCCCCGGTATCGTTGGCACGAGCATGTGGGATCGTATTGACGCCGGAATGGTCGACTATAAAGGTTTAGAACCGGGACAAGCTTGGGAGCAACAAGTTAACAGCATTCCACTACAGCGTTCCCAGACGCCGGAAGATGTTGCAAATCTTGTTTCCTATCTTGCTTCCAGCGATTCCGATTATATGACAGGCCAAGCAATAAATATTGACGGCGGTATAGAAGTCCATTAAAACAATAAGCTGGATGATGAGGTTTCGTGCCTTATCATCCAGTTTTTATATAACTTTTTGAATCTACATAACATAACTTTCTTGTTTACTATTTATATCACCTATAGAATCATATCTGTTAACCCTCAACCCCCCAAATTACCACTAACACACCTAATTTGATAAAATAAACATGCTAATATCATAAGGAGAGATGGATAAGTGTTATTAAAAAATGCAAAATTGTATAAAGAAGAAGGGCTCAAAGATATCGTGATTCAGTCGGGCCAAATTCAGTCGATCAACCCGGCTTCGGGTACCAACGAAGCAACCGAGGAGACCATTGACCTCGAAGGAAAAATCGTGTTGCCCCCTTATGCTGAACCGCATATCCATTTGGACTATGCACTGACCGCGGGGACACCGCGATGGAATAAATCAGGTTCAGTCTTTGAAGGGATTGAAATTTGGGCTGAACGGCGCGAGATAGTAGACGAATCGAAAGACGACATTAAACAGCGGGCGTTACAGGCGGTCAAGATGCAATTGAAACACGGTGTCCAGCACGTGCGCACGCATGTCGATGTCAGTGATCCGACATTAAGAGGATTGGAGGCATTGCTCGAAGTAAAAGAAGAAATGAAGCAGTGGATGGATATCCAGCTTGTCGCCCTCCCGCAAGAAGGCATGTATACCAAGCCCGAGGGAGAGGAATTGCTTGAAAAAGCGATCGCGATGGGAGCCGATGTTGTAGGTGGTATCCCCCACTATGAACTGACCCGGGAAGACGGGATACGCTCGATCAAAACATCACTTGATCTTGCGGAAAAATATAACAAATTGGTTGATATTCACTGTGACGAAATTGATGATGAGCAGGCAAGATATCTCGAAACGCTTGCTGCTGTGACGATTAAAATGGGCATGCAAAATCGTGTTACGGCAAGTCACACAGCAGCAATGGGTTCTTATAATAATGCGTATACGTACAAGCTTTTCCAAACTTTAAAAAAGGCAAAGATTCACTTTATTGCATTACCGAAAGCTAACCTGCATTTACAGGGACGGTTTGACAGTTACCCGGTCCGCCGAGGGTTAACACGTGTAAAAGAACTGCTCCATGAAGGCATCAATGTTTGCTTCGGACTTGATTCAATTATGGATCCATGGTATCCGCTCGGCAATGGTGATTTGATGGATGTGGTTGACACAGGGCTGCATGCCTGTCACATGACGGATTATGATCACATTGTGACGGCACTTGACCTGGTCACCATAAACGGTGCTAAAACCCTGGCGATCACAGACGATTATGGTGTAACGGAAGGCAATAGTGCGAATCTGATCGTGATTGATTCGGATTCAGAGTATGAAGCAATTCGCACACAGGCACCTGTGCTTTACTCGATTCGAAACGGCGAAATTATCGTTCAAACAAAACCTGCCGAAACGACCATGAATATTTCATTCGGCAGCTGATCCGGCTGCCATTTGCCGTTATACGAAAAACGTGGCCGGCCATAACTTAAATTTCAATATAAAAGACGAACGATTAGGCCTAACATCGTTCGTCTTTTATTTACTTTCATTTGTCTCAGGCCCCATTCTTTAATTTAACGGCTTGTATAACCACCTACAGAGTGAATGATTATTTTGTCAAAACCGGGCACTGGCTACCTGCTGCGCATTTGTTCGCAGACATCAATCTGCATGTTACAATCGCTTCGGGGACAACGATCCCGTCCCCGTGTCCCTGAACTGCAATCCCGGCTTGCCATTTTCAACCGTAAAGCTGGCACATGTTCTGATCGGGGCACCCGGTACGGACACATATGGAACGACAAGGTGATCGGTTTGCCACCGTTCGTGGGTAACTTGACAGCGAATATAACCGCGCTGGGCGTTATAGAACGGGACATGCTTATTTTCTTGCCATACTGCAGCGAAGTTTTTATCCGCTCCATCTCCGCCTGATGAAATGGAGGTCGTGACAAATTCCGTCCCGACGGTGGCTGAATCCGGATCCTGGAAATCCTCCTTCAACTCCGCAGCAACATGGCGGTGGATGTCCCCGGTCAGGACTATCGGGAGGTTGACGGCTTCATCTTTAAATTTATCAAAAATCCGATTCCGATTAGCCACGTAGCCATCCCAGTGATCGATGCTATAGATTCCGTCCAAACCTGTATCCCAGTTAATTTCTGTCATCATAACCGTCTGAGCCAGCACATTCCAGACCGCCTGTGACCGGGTGAGGTTATCCATCAGCCACTTTTCCTGATGATTTCCCAGCATTGTAAGTTCAGGATTCCGTCGCTTCTCAGCTTCCCCTCCAAACACAGACGTTGACGGAACAGTGCCATCATTCCTGTATTGACGGGTATCCAATATGTTAAATTCAGCTAAATTCCCGTAGTTGAATTTTCGGTAAATCCGTGTGTCAGCCGTTTCCGGGATGAATGTTGACCGAAGCGGGAGATTCTCATAATAAGCTTGATAGGCATCTGTCCGCTGTTGAAGAATTTCATCAGGAAACACGTGATTCAGCACATTGGCGTCCGCAGCCTGATTGTCAAGTTCTTCATCATCCCAGATGAAAATCCATGGAAAAGCAGCATGTGCGGCTTGAAGATCAGGATCCGTTTTAAATAACGCGTATCTGAGACGGTATTGGTTCAACTGGATCACTTTTGCACGATGGGCTTCTGAAAGGAATTGTTGTCGGACCAGATGATTCGTATCAATCGGGTATTCATAAATATAGTTGCCAAAAAACATAACGAAATCCAGATTATCGGCGGCCATATGCTGATATGCCGTGTAATATCCATCATACCAGGCCTGACAGGACGCCATCGCAAATGAAAGATCTGAAACGGAACTGTTTGCAGCAGGGAGTGTTTTGGTTCGGCCAATCGGGCTGACGGCAGACCCTGTCTGAAAACGATAGTAATAAAAACAATCAGGCTCAAGGCCATCCACTTCAACATGCACCGCGTGATTTAATTCAGGTAGCGCTCCAGCACTGCCACGCTGTACGACATAGTGAAAATTCGGATCCTTGGCAATTTCCCATTCCACGACAACATTTAAATCAGGCATGCCACCCAAACCATTTTCCGCCAGCGGTGAAGGAGCCAACCTGGTCCAAAGCACAACGCTGTTGGGAAGCGGGTCCCCCGAAGCAACACCTAATTGAAACGGATTATTTTTAAATGACGGCGTATACACACCAGCTAATTGTTCAGATGGCATAAGGCTCTTTTCAACGATTGACGCAAGCGACTCGCCGCCAAATTCCGAGAATTGATTGATCATGATACGATTCTCCTCTCCTTTTCGTAATCACCCTTGATTAGCGACACTACGATTCTACGTGCATCCCAGCCATTTCATATTACAGACAACCGTTGCCAATCCGTCCTCCTTTAAATCCATTTGATGCCATGTTATCGAATGTTTATTAATATGGTATAAATTCTGTCTAAAGATTTTGTTAATTATATTCATGGTCGCGGAATGACAACGTCTCTCAAATGAATTCACGTTATTTTTTTAAAATTCATCTTGACATCGCCATAAAATAGCTGTAATGTGTATAATAATCTAAATTTAATAAGCATTTTCTTATCCAGAGAGGTGGAGGGACTGGCCCTTTGAAGCCTCAGCACCAGATATAAGTTCTGTGCTAATTCCAGAAGCGTCAGGCTGAAGATAAGAAGAGCGTTCATAACATCAACCCTCTTCTTATTTTAAGAAGAGGGTTTTAATGTTTATGATTAAGCGCTTATCACACCATTTAAGGAGGAAACATTATGAAGCGCAGTTTGGAAGAACGATTACAGGAAGGTCCTGTTATTGCAGGAGAAGGTTATTTGTTTGAACTCGAACGAAGAGGCTATTTACAAGCCGGGTCATTCGTCCCGGAAGTGGCACTGGAAAACCCTGAGGCGCTTAAACAAGCATACAGAGATTATATGAATGCAGGATCAGATGTTGTCCTGGCTTTCACCTATAATGCCCACCGGGAAAAAATGCGCATTATCGGCAAAGAAGAATTGCTCGAACCTTTAAACCGCAACGCCATCCGGCTGGCAAAAGAAGTCGCACAGGAACACCCAACAGAAGAAGCATTGGTCGCCGGAAACATTTCCAATACCAATCTATTTGATCCTGAAGATCCCGAGTCAAAAGAACAAGTGCGGACGATGTTTGCCGAAATGGTGAAATGGTGCAAGGAAGAAGGCGTTGATTACGTCAATGGTGAGACATTTTATTATCATGAAGAAGCACAAATCGCACTCGAGGAAATCCGTAAACAAGACTTGCCGGCTGTCATTACGCTAGGACTGATGGGTGAGAACATTATGCGGGATGGCTGCACCGTTGAAGAGTCGTGTAAACAACTCTCTGAACAAGGTGCCTTGGTGGTTGGCATGAATTGCTTCCGCGGACCTGACACAATGCAGCCGTACCTTGCCAAAATCCGTGACAATGTGGACGGCTATGTCGGCGGTTTGCCGATTCCGTATCGGACAACGGAAGACCATCCAACATTTTTCAATTTGCCTGATGGCGGATGCAGCTGCCATCTCCCGTTGGAAACAACTTTCCCAACGGCGCTCGATCCGCTCTACCATAACCGCTATGAATTAGCTGAATGGGCCAAAGAAGCAAAGGATATCGGTGTTAATTACATCGGGCTGTGCTGCGGGGCATCGCCTGCCATGCTGCGCGCTGTCGCTGAAGCAGCGGGCGTGGAAACCATCAATTCAAAATACTCGCCCGACATGGAAAAACACTTTTTATTCGGCAAAGACGAAACACTAAAAGACCATAACCTCAACTACCGACAAAAAGCATAGGCGATGGGACAAGGTGTCAGGCACCTTGTCCCACCACCATGTCACCGAAAAACAATGGTCTTGTTGTCTTTGACAATCACACGATCTTCGAGATGCCATTTGACTGCATTGGCAAGGACGCGTCTCTCCACTTTTCGGCCAATTTTCTTCAAATCATCGACATGATCCCGATGATCGACGCGCTCGATATCCTGCTCGATAATCGGACCTTCATCCAGCTCGTTAGTAACATAGTGCGAAGTTGCACCGATTAGTTTCACACCGCGGTCATACGCCCGTTCATAAGGTTTGGCCCCGACAAATGCCGGCAAAAAGGAATGATGAATATTGATAATACGATCTTCAAACCGTTCCACAAATGCCGGTGTGAGAATCTGCATATAGCGCGCCAGCACAAGCAAATCGACATTATATTCTTCCATAAGCCGAATTTGTTCAGCTTCCGCCTGCTCCCTGATGTCCTTATTGGCCGGGGTGTGATGAAATGGAATCCCCTGAGATTCAACGAGTTCACGGGCGTCGTCATGATTACTGATGACACAGACGATTTCGGTTTCCAAGTCCCCGCTCTGCCACTCCCAGAGCAGCTCCATCAAACAGTGCGGATCTTTTGATACGAAGATGGCTGTGCGTTTGATGTCATGGTGATAAGAAAAACGATAATCCATTGAAAATTTAGCCGCCAATTCGGCAAAGTCCGCCTCCAATTTTGTCCGTTTTTCCAAAAGGCCTTTACAGTGAAATTCGATTCGCATAAAAAACGTTCCGTAATCCGGATCACTCGTATATTGACTCGACTCAATAATATTTGCATTGTGTTCGAGCAAAAAAGTTGAAATAGCCGATACGATGCCAGGACCATCCGGACATTGTACAAGCAGCCTGCACCGCTCATCTTTTATAGGTTTCGTCATTTTTATGTACCCCCTCTTACATTCATTGATGCTCTTTATTATAGCATGGTGACAAAGTGTCTGACACCTTGTCACCCTATCGGCTGAGTTGTTTTTGCAGGGATTTAATTTCGTTATGGATGCCTGGGTGCCCTTCGATTTCAGGTAATTCCTGAGGTTCTGACGCCCGTTTTCGATTAATTGCGTTGGCCATTTTCTCGAATGCAAACAATAGCTGCGACAATTTGTCATCTGAGAGATTTGGACTACCATAATCCTTCGAACAGCTTTCGAGCAAGTACCCCAATTGTTCAACCGTAAATACAATCGGCCAGTAATAGTCCAATGCTCTTTGATCAACCGGTACCTCGCCTGACGCGGTATTATATACTGTTTTTAAATTAACCATATTTGTACGCATCTTCAGCTTTTCTCTGCTTTTGGTGGCATCGAAACCTTCGCCCTGATCAGAAAAAAGAACCATTAGAAATTGCGACTGGCTCCGGATGGTTTTGGCAATTAGATGCGGCAGGCGGCTGGAGGCTGATTTTCTTCCCACCATCCATACACCAATCAGACCAATGGCACTGCCGATCAGAATATCGATTAACCTTGCCGATGCAAAGTATGAGAAACTGAAAGCCTGCTGTGTTGTGCTTTCGGCCATCAGAAGTGCGTTTGGCGTAAAAAACAATGCGGCCAAACCATAATTTTTCACAATGAAAAGTTCGGTAATGCCCGTTAAAAGAAAAATAAATAACGCAATCATAAATCCGGACGGCTGTGCAGCAAGGATAACACTCGCAATCAAAATGCCTACTATGGTACCAATCGAACGCTGAATGGCACGATGGTACGTCGCCAAAATCGTGGATCCTGACATAACCGCCACACATGATAGCGGCACCCAATAAGACCGCGCCAAATCTAACTCAAATGCGATAATCGCAGCCACAATGGTAAGCGCGGCAAACCGTACGGATGACAGAAAAACAATGGAATTCTTATCAAAAGCGCCGAAGAAAATGGTCCGAAGCGATGATTTAGAAATTCGAATAACCTGATTGATTTTCGAAGATGGCTCGTTAAAGATGGCATCTGCATCAAAAATCTTGCTGTAAAGCGTGGCAACGGCTTCATCATCACTGTCTTGACGGTTAACTTTCGGGGCGGCGCGACCATGTTTGGGTTTCGTTTCGATTGATTCGGCCAATATACGTAAAGATTCAGCTAATTCCCCCGGCAGTGCGGTTTCCCTGTTCGCAAAATGGTTAACGATATAAGTGAATATGACGTTGGCATGATCGGTCAAAATGTACAGCCGGTTAAATAAATCGGTTGTTCGCCACGGGATATAGCCGGCAGCCAGGGTGTCTTCCGCCTCTTTCAGCACTGACATAACACGGTGTTTTTCTTCATTGAAATGCGCTGTTCCAACCGCGTCCAATAGTGATGCCAACCCAAGATAGACGCGTTTGACGACCCCCGTTTCAGGACCATGCGGATTAACGAACCAATCGATCATGGCAATTATCCAGGAAAGCGCACCGCCAGAAAAAACGAGACCTGCCCTGATAAGAAACGCATCTTGATCGACCGGCATCCCTGTAATCATGGCAAAGACAAGAACAAAAAAGATAGCATTTGGTCCGGATATTTTTAATGCCCCGAATATAAAGACCGCTGTGCCCCCAATAATTCCCATCAATACGGCGACCATCAACGGGTAAGGGGCAGCAAGCGTGCCTATTGCAGCAATCAATGTCATCGCTAATACCACGAAAAATATTTTCTTAGCCCGCTGTGCATAGGGAACATTGAAAACATACAAGTATGTAAACCCGCCCAAAGCCGCGGTCAGACCGTACTGCAAATTTCCGAACAATAATCCGATAAATACCGGCAAGCCAGCTGCCAGACCTGCCCGGAACGCCTTGAGCCATGGAAATGGGTTTCGGTTTACTTTTAATGCCTGTCTAATAAGTGAAGGTGATTTGCTGGAATTATGTGTTGTCATGATTAACGCTTCTTTCTGTGATGCTCTATACGATTTTATTTTAACATAAATTAAGGAAGAAGCGTGTTAGAGCTCATCGCCGTACATCCTATAGGTATGAATGCAGCCCCACACCTTTCGACAACTTTTCACATTTATATTGCCCAGGTAATAATATAGGGAAATATGTCATAAGGGGACAAGGTGTCTGACATCCTGTCCCCCTCCCGGTGTGAAATTAAAACGTGCGCCAGCGCACTAAAACACTTTATTTTAGTGCGTTGTTTTTGTAGACACTAGCTATTCTATCAAACAATCAATATGTATCCCTGCCATACGACTGCCAGCTTCTTGTTCCATTCGTTTTAATCGATTCCATTTACGCATCCATCATGCGATTGCGTATAACATAATTGAAATATGTCGCCAGAACACCTGCGTCGGATTGCCATTTTCGGTATGGCGACCAAATAACTACAAGCCTTTCATTGAAAAATCCGCAATGCAACTCCGTTCTCCAATATCGCTTATAGTATTGATACCGCCGCTCATTTTGCCTAAAAACCTCATCAAATGCTATTCTGTTTTTAATCATTCCTCATCCCCTCTCGACTTTAAAGCCGGCTTTGTAACTATCGTGACGGATTCTGACTTAGCGGCACAAACCACCTTTGGAAAGTAATAATGTAACACTAATAGTTATTATTATATTAGTGCTAAAGACCTATTTTGTAAAGCGTTTTCACACAAAAATTTCCAAAATATTTTATTTACTGATAATTTATCTTAAATTTTCCTATATTTCACATAGGTGATTTAGAAAAATACCTCGAAATGTTACACAAAAAAAGCCGCCAGCTCATTGAACCGGCAGCTAACACTTATTTCAAATTGAGTTCCTCACGGTCGAATCCGGCAATTTTCTTGTAGCTGCCGGTGATCGATTCGAGTTCTCCTTTGGATATCACATCATATAACGCTTCAAACCCTTGCGGCGCCCGTTCTTCCACAATCTGCATAACATGTTCAGGCCCGTTCTTGCGGTTGCTTTTGACAATAGTGGCTGTCGGCTCCAAACGTTCTGCTTCATACGCTTTTAGAGCAGGCTTTCCGCTGTCATGCTCCGCTATAGCACGCCCCAGTGCATCCGCGTCCAATATAGCCTGTGATGCGCCATTCGAGCCGATCGGATACATCGGGTGTGCCGCATCACCAAGCAACGTTACGTTCCCGAATGTCCACTGGTCGACCGGATCTCTGTCGACCATCGGAAATTCATAGACAGCATCCGTTGTTTCGATAAGCTCAGGAACATGCAGCCAGCCAAAATCCCAATTGGCAAAGTAAGGCGCAAATTTTTGTTTATCAATTTTCTGATTCCAATCCGCACGCGACGGGACTTCCTCTTCCACCGATCGTTCGGCAATCCAATTGACCAGTGAACGCCCATCCGTATATTTCGGATCAACCGGATAGGCAACGAATTTCTGGTCCTGATAGCCGGCCATAATCATCGATTTTCCGGTTAAAAAGGCAGGCGCTTCGGTTAACCCGCGCCAAAGCATTCGTCCGCTGAACACCGGGTCGCCTTCATTTGGATAAAAGTGTTTGCGCACAGTTGAATGAATGCCGTCGGCGGCGATCATGATATCCGCCTGATGAGCCCCAAGCGACTCGCCTGTTTTTTTATTCATGAAATAAGCCTTAACACCGGTATCCGTTTGCTCAAAGGAATCTAATTGGTGCCCAGTCAGTACGGCTTCCTCGCCCAACCGTGCTTTGGCTGCATCTAACAGAAGCATTTGCAATCGGCCGCGATGAATCGAATATTGCGGCCAGCGATACCCTGCATGAAGCCCGCGTGGCTCCTGCCAAATTTGCTGGCCGTATTTGTTAAAATAACTGAGCTCTGCTGTCGGAAGACCTGTCTCTTCCAGCTTTTCAGCAAGACCCAATTCCGTTAAAATCCGAACCGCATGCGGCAGAAGATTAATACCCACGCCCAGCTCACGAATGTTTTCCACGCGTTCAAACACACGAACTTTCACACCTGTTTCGTGGAGTTTGAGTGCTGTAACAAGGCCGCCGATTCCTCCACCTGCAATCATAGCGGTTTTCACTGCTTCAGCCATATGTATCCCTCCTGGTGACTTAAAAAATCATGCCGCCTCTGACTTCTGATAAGACTTGAACAATCATTTTCAAATAGTTTACATGATTCATATCGCTTTGGAAAGGGGCATTTTTTTTGAAAACAGAGGAATACATACAACTTTCCGGGCACAACAGGGCATAGAATTCTCTACTAAAACAGACTGTTCAACAAAAAAGAAACAAAGCGACAATAGTAGTCTTATTTCATCAAATAAGAGCTTTCCCACAACGGAAGCTTTGTACCAATATTATTTTTTAGTGCGTTTTGATAAACTTTGTAGCCCCAAGCTACATCTTCTGTCGGAAGCCCTCCTGTCATGCAAATGATGACATCATCTTCAGATTGTCGGCCTGGTTTTTCTCCTGCGATAATGTCACCAATATCATCAATTTTGCTGCTGTCGTATTCACCGTTATGAACCTTCTCAAGTAATTCACCCGACATAGTCCAACTGGTAATGCTTGAAATGCCTTCAGGGTGATTCAGCCCATCTTCCAGCCATTTCTCATGCATCGACCATAGATCGGCAACAACACGATGCTTCTGGTAGGTCGCATCAGAAAAACTGGCTGCACCCGTGAGAATAATCAAGGCGCCCGGTTTAATACTCTCTTCTTTTATTTCCGGTTTGGTCTTACCTGAAGTGGCAACCGTCACGATATCAGACTGCTCAACACATGCATCGATATTATCAACCACTTCTACCGGCAAATTAACCTCACCTTCCAATTTTTGAGCAATCTGTTTTCCCTTTTCAACATTAATATCGAAGAGAACGACCTTCTCAAGATTATTTAATGAAGTCGTAATAGCATCAATGCAGGATTGGTTGATGGCTCCCCCGCCAACAGCACCCAAAACTTTAGCTTCTTTTTTGGCAAGATGTTTTGAAAACACGCCAGGCACTGCACCGGTCCTGGCTGAACTCACTAGATTTCCTGCCATAATAGCAAGCGGTGCGCCTGTTTCCTTGTCATTTAACGTGAACGTGTGGATAGATCGGGGCAATCCTTTATTTAGATTTTCAATGTTTGAGCCATACCATTTGTTGCCAATGACATTGAAATCTCCCCCCAGGTAGGAAATCAAGGACATGAACCTTCTATCCGGTCCCGCTTTAGGCATGTTTTCAAATGGCTCTTCTTCATTGAACCATAGCATGAGCCCATGATCGTTCCTATTTGGGCCGCCCATAATATAGTCACCTTTTCCAATGAGTCTGAACATCTCTTCAATCGTTGTGATGCACATCTCCATATTCAGCACACCGGCTTCGATAACTTCTTCTTCCTTAAGATATAGTAATTCAACTTTTTCAGACATTAAGCATTCTCCTTATATTTAAATTTAAATTTTACCCATTTTTTATAGTAGGAAAAAGTGAATATAATCGCACATGTTCCTATCGTAATTATTGTGAACCACCAATGCAGACCATTTAAGATAAATAGCGGTGAGAAGGTAATGACGGCTATTTCAACTGGTGCAATGGGGATATATGCGAGACCAAATTCATCCAATGTATTGCTTTCCAGTCTTGGGTCGACTATTCGAAGCAAAGCTATCCCCATTGCAACAGCGCCCGTTATCCAGCCAAATGTAAAAATGCCTTTTTCAAACCAATTTTCATGAAAATATAATTGTGATACAAAACGATAGAAGAAATAGGAAAATAGAATCCCAAAAACAATGAGTATTGAAAAAGGCACAATGTTTTGAGCTACAATAGTTAAATTGATCGATGCAATACCGAATGCAACAAGAATATCTGTAGCACTTCCGCCTATTTTGGACATGATGCTTTTATCAATATAATCATCCGCATTTGCCTTCTGCATCAAATATCTTAAAATCAGTCCCATTAAGAAAGAAAGGGAAAATGCAGGAATGGACAAATTTGCATAAAGCGATTCACCAAATTGGCTCAAATAATACCCAATGGTTGTTGCTAAAACGACTAATGCCACATGAAAAATCATCGGATCAATTGAAATACTTGATACTGTTTCATCTCCCATAGAACTTTGTTTGCTTCGCGGGAGAAGGCCTGTCTTTAACTCTTCAGGTAGCTCATCAAAACGACTGATATAGTTGGCATGACCTTTATTTGCGCTGGATCGGATTAATAGTAATCCTACAATAATTGCTAATATCGCTCCAATTGTCGCAGAGGTCATGGCTAAAGACGTCGCTTCACCCCACCCCTGCTGTGCGAAAGCATCACCCAAGGCTGCTGCCGTACCATGGCCCCCCACGAAACCAGCTGCCAGTATCAGGCCAAATCCGTTGTGTACATCAAATAATGGAACAAGCAACACAAGTGCAAACAGTAAGCCAACTCCCCACATAAGAAGCATTATTATCTGAGAATAAGACCATAACGTTCCTACTTTTCCAGCTACTTCTGACCATTTAAATTTGGGAGTGGATAAAGGTAGCGCTGCAAACACAACGGCAATCAGCACCCCAGGATAATCACCTATGAAACCTGAAAATGGTATAAGGTTTAATCCATTTGGACCAAAAATCAGTCCTAATATCCCTGCAATTATACTTGCCGGCATAAAC
The DNA here is from genome assembly GCF_900112705.1 of Lentibacillus persicus. Taxonomy (GTDB): domain Bacteria; phylum Bacillota; class Bacilli; order Bacillales; family Amphibacillaceae; genus Lentibacillus; species Lentibacillus persicus. Next base: position 8,876 of record NZ_FOMR01000014.1, on the reverse strand, counting down.
GAACGCTGCAATAAGCTTACTTTGGCCCGTAGAACCGTTCCCACCAACATCAAAAATGATATAAGCCCGACATCTGTCAAAAGGTTCCAAGCACTAAATTCCATTATGCAACCCCTTTCATAATTTTAATCACACTATATAATCAATAACGGAATATTTAAACCTTTTTTTATAAAAAGGAATATTTTTTCCTATTTATGTTTATAGCGATAACTGCCATTTTTGGTGGTTATCCCTTTTTTGTCATACTATCGCTAAAGAATGGCGCAAACCTCTCAAAATTTGTCGAATTGCGGTGTAATTTTCACATATTTGTCATAATTAAGTTTTAATTGAAGCATTTCTTATATTATAATAGAATCATGATTTGAAATAGTATGACAAAGGAAGTGAGATATATGCGTTACCAAACTCGACTTGAAGAATTGACAGACGAAATTAAAGAGGATTTGCTCAATGACGAAGAAGCATTGAAAAAGATTGAGCAAAAAATAGATGAACGTTATGCCAAGCAAGCTTAAACTAAAAATGACCGCTAGTGTAGATACACTAACGGTCATGTACAACAGCCCTCCAAGGGGGCGACTCACATAACAGGTTTTTTTATAAAATAACTACCCATGATGCTTGCCAGGCCTATGGGTGGTTATTTTTATTGGTTTGACTGTATGGTGTACTATTTATTCATCACCATCATAAACGGCTACTAAACGGCCTTGTACTTCTCCGGCTTTTAATTTTTCAATTCCTTCAGGGATGTCTTTAAATTTAATTTTCGTTAATTTTGGATTCAGTTTGCCTGCTGCCATTAATTCATAAATTTCAGCAATATCCTTAGGTGTCCCACCCACATTTGCCAATAATTTCTTAGCGCCTGTGATAAATGAAGTCGTATTAATGGTCGTTTCTAATTTCCCCATCCCTACTAATACGACAGTCCCGCCTGGTTTAACGACCTCTAATGCATCTGAAGTGGTATCTCCAAATCCAGCATAATCCACAATTAAGTCTAAATCTTTGTCTGCTAACTCCTTGATATCGGATACAACGTCCACTGCACCGATTTCCTTAGCTAATTCACGCGCTTTCTCGCTCACATCTGCTGCATAAATCGTTTTAAATCCTTTTGCTACAGCAGCTTGCAATGCAAACTGACCTAATCCGCCAATACCTATTAAGGCAACGTTCATATCAGGTGTTGCTTGACCTACATTGAATAAAGCCGAGTACGAAGTCATTCCCGCGTCTGTTGCGGAAGCCGCCATTTCCATTGAAAGTTTATCAGGTACATGAACTAAATCCTCTGCCGGGGCATGAATTTTTGTTCCGAAACCACCATCATAATGATATCCTGGATTCGTTCCGGAAGGCCCGGTTGGACATATAGCAACACGATCGCCTGCCTTAAACTCAGTAACCCCTTCTCCTACTTCTGTAATAGTGCCTGCATTTTCATGACCCATAATAACTGGTGGGTGCATTAATGCCATCCAACCTTCATCCTCTAAAGTCCCCACATCAGAGTGACAAAGACCCACTGCACTCGTTTCAATTACAACACGTCCAGGAGCTGCCTTAGGATCTTCTTGTTCCACAAGCTTAAGCGGTTCGTGTGTTTTAGTAAATTGCCAACCTTTCATAATGACCACCTTTTTTTAATAAACTTTGTTTACTAATTTAATTATAACAAAGTAAAAATTTTTATGGCGAAAATTGCTTTGCATCTGAGTGAGTCAAGTTTTTGCGGAAACTGGCTCTCGACCATTGTATTTTTCTTTTATCATATCTGAAAAGATGATTTTATCTCACCCGCGGCCCGGTTACACTTCGCTTTCCGCGGGCGGCTGATGAACCTCCTTGCACAACGCACTGCAGAGTCTCCATTGAGGCCTCGCTTCCCGCAGGCGGTTGCGTGTACCCGGGCCGTTTAGCAGTCAGACCTTAAAGTTTTGCTATAACATCCTTAACATCCGCGGCCGAGCGGTCCAATTGCTGTTTCTCATCATCGGTTAACGGCAGCTCAATCACACGCTCGATACCGTTTGCACCAAGGATCGTTGGAACACCTAAGTAAATATCGTTGTAGCCATACTCGCCTTCAAGATAGGCTATCGAAGGCAATATCCGCTTTTTATCCTTGATGATAGCTTCTGTCATTTCCACCAATGACGCAGCAGGCGCATAGTAGGCACTCCCGTTGCCAAGCAGGCTTACGATTTCACCGCCGCCTTTTCGCGTACGTTCAACAATGGCGTCCACTCTTTCCTGCGGCAGCAGATGACTGATCGGGATTCCACCGGCATTGGAATAGCGAATGAGCGGGACCATGCTGTCGCCGTGGCCGCCAAGCACAAACCCGGTGACATCCTCCACTGCAATATTCAACTCCTGTGCGATAAATGTATTAAAACGAGCAGTATCCAGCACGCCGGATTGGCCAATAACCCGGTTTTTAGGAAACCCGGTCGTTTTAAAACACGTATACGTCATCGCATCAACGGGGTTGCTTAAAACAAGAATATAACTGTCCGGCGCATATGCAACGATTTTTTTCGATACGTCAGCCATAATATCGGAATTGATTTTGACAAGGTCATCACGGCTCATACCGGGTTTTCTGGCAACCCCGGCTGTAATAATAACCATATCAGCATCCTTAATGTCCTCATAATCCGATGTGCCGGTGACATTCCCGTTGAATTTTTCCACGGGACCCGCCTCCAGCATATCGAGCGCCTTTCCCTTCGTCGGATCTTCCTGATCAGGCACATCAACTAATACAACATCACCCAGCTCCTTCTGTGCAAGCAAAAAAGCGGTCGTCGTTCCGGTAAACCCTGCTCCAATCACTGCAAACTTCATCCGTTTAAAATTAGCCATGCATGCTTTCCTCCTTAAATCTCACCGGGAGCAATTAAAATTAGCCCCGGCGTGTCGTTACTCTAGCTGTTCCCTAAATACCAGCATTACAAGCATTTAATTTTTGCTCATTAAAAGAGACAAAGGGGTCAGACCCCCTCGAGTTTTCTTTCTATTTCTTCGACTGCCTTGAGGTCATTTGCCTGCCGGTACGCATTGGCGGCGTTCCGATAATGCTTTTTGGCTTCATCTGAACGGGCTATCTGCTGATAAATATCGCCAAGGCCCCGGTAGAGCGAGCCGATTACAATGAAGTCATCGGTTTTTTCCGCATTATCGAGGGCCTCCTCCATCAGCCGCTGTGCCTCAGTCAGGTTTTCCTGCCCCAGGTGAACCATCGCTTGTTCATACAAATTAGCGGCAAATCCCAGGTGGGGCGTTGAACGAAAGGTATCGTAAATCGCTAATTCTTCAGCAAAAAAGCCGAGTGCTGCCTCATAATTCCCCGCCATTCGCTGAACGAGACCGAGCTGATGATAAGCAATCGCCTCATTTTGACTGTCGCTCTCCTGCCGGGCTCTACGCAACAATTCCGAATACAATTCGTTGGCTTCCGTGTACTGATTCAATTCACTTTTCACGTAAGCCAGCCCGTGAAGCGCCTGTTTATAAAGGGTTGATGACGGGTCGTCAATTCTATCAAGACATTCCAAATACAAAATTTCAGCTTGTTTGAGACTCCCTTTATTAAGAAACTCAAAAGCCCTTTGCAGTTTATTCGATAAATCAGCCAAGCCTATTTTCCTCACGGGTGGCCTGTTCGTCATCAGAAACGCGACTGTTCCTTTCAAACAACTTGATTAATGCCTGTGTGCCGCTATCATTTTCACCTTTTACCGCCAGATCCTGATACAATTTCAGTGAAAGCTCGAGTCCCGGCGTCGTCAGTCCCATCTCCCGGGCGGACTCCAATGCAATCGTCATGTCCTTAATAAAATGCTTCACGTAAAATCCCGGTTCAAAATCACCCTCAAGCATGCGCGGAGCCAATTTTGACAATGAAAAACTGCCAGCAGCGCCGGTTGAAATACTGTCCAGAACACGTGATGGATTTAACCCGGCTTCTTTCGCATAGGCAATCGCCTCACAAACACCAATCATATTCGAGGCAATCGCGATTTGGTTGACCATTTTCGTATGCTGGCCAGCGCCGGCTTCTCCCTGCAGAATGATATTGTCACCCATGATTTCAAACAAAGGCATGACGTCATTAAAAACGTCCTGCTCCCCGCCAGCCATGATGGCAAGTGTACCGTTTTTCGCACCAATATCGCCGCCCGATACCGGTGCATCCAGAACGTGAATATCCCGCTCAGCTGCCTGGCGGGCAATTTCTTCAGCAAGTGCCGGCTTTGACGTTGTCATATCAATCACATACGTGCCTTCCTTGGCATTTTCAATTATCCCATTCTGACCTAAATAAATCTGCTCAACATCTGATGGGTAACCAACCATGGTGATAATAACATCAGAATCATTGGCCAACTGACTGATGGATTTCTTCCAAACAGCCCCATTTTCCAATAACGCCTGCGCTTTTTCTTTAGTTCTGGTAAACACATTGATCGGATAACCGCTCTTCTGCAGATTTCGAGCCATACTTTTCCCCATAACACCCGTACCGACAAGCCCAACAACCGATTCAGCTGAAACCATACAAACATGACTCCTTTCCGAATTCACAATAATTTAACTATCCGTTAATATTCATCATAACGCCTGGAACGCTGATTTGAAAGTGTACCGGGTAAAAAAATCTTACGGGGCGAGGGTTCGTACATGGGCGTGATGAATCCGGGGAGGATGTTATAATTATAGAAAATTTGCATCTATGGCCCCCGGCAAGACTTCCGTTTATATAACAGCAGTCATAACAAAAAACAGGCGTCTGAAACGCGTGTTTCGGGCGCCTGTTTGACAGGGTAATCATTGGAGCGATGAATCGTACCATTAATGTGCAGCATCGTTTCGTTTACATTAATGTTGGGGCGATGGCTCGCACAATTTACCGGGCGAGCTCGCACGCTTTGGCGCGACGCCCGCATGATTCACTTGAGCTCCCGCACGTTTTGTCGGTTCTTTCGCACGATTCTCCGGCACTCCAGCACGGTTTGCCCTATATCCCGCACGTTTCATTACCACTTTCGCACGGTTCACTGTCGGGCTCGCACGATATAGGACAGGGCTGGCACCCTGTCCCCCACTAGATTCCTACACGCTTATGACTTGTTCTGATTCGCTTTCTTCTTTCTCAGATACGGACATCATGAGGCTGCCAATTACACAGATAATTAAGTTTAAGAGGAGTCCCCATAGACCGCTCGCGATATTCAGCAATGACAGATCAAAGATAGTCATGACCGATGCCACAATGGTTCCTGCAAGCATCCCTGCGAAGACCGCTTTTGGATGCAGGCGGTTCCAGTACAGTCCTATAATAAATCCTGGTGAAATCTGAATAAGCAGTTCAAATTTCAGGACAAATATCTGATAAAGCGTCGCTGGCGGGAACCACGCAATCAATATCAGAATACCGACCGCTACAACACCGATTAATTTACCCACGAGCAGCTTTTTCCGCTCTGAAGCATCAGGGTTAATGTAGTTACCGTACAAATCATTTGAAATAATTGATTGAAATGTCAGCAATATCGAATCGGCTGTTGAGACAATCGCAGCAATGACGCCCCCGAACAGCAGTATCATCGCCCAATAAAATATCATATTCTGACTGGCGATACTGCTTGCCATCATGCCGACAAGCTGTTCAGATTCGCCCGTGGACAAGCCCGGGAACGCGTTGATGCCGATAATCCCGATTAAAAACACAACCCCGGCTGTTGCAAACGGCATCCACGCCATCCGGCTGAAAGAACGCTTCAATGTTTTTTCACTTTTTGCCGAGAATATTCGCTGAATCGCATGCGGATAAACTGCAGCCCCGATACCAATCAGCAGTAGGAGACTCAACCAATTTCGAACCCCAGGCGCATCTGGTATACCAAGTTTTTCTGGCGAATAGGCCTGCATATAATCGGTCGATGTCGGCACACCACCAAAATAAATGATTGAACCGATTAGCAGCATAAACACACCAAACAGCAACGCAAAGCCCTGGATTGTATCGGTATAAGCAACGGACCGCATACCTCCCAGCCAGCCGTAAATCAACATGATAATAACGAAAAAGATAACACCCAACTGATACGGAATCGTGCCGCCTGTCAAGCCGGAAACGCCCTGACCGATCGCGACTAATTGTTCAAGCAAATAGTTGCCCAGCCCATAAAGCATAAGCAATGACGCCAGAATTGTAATCGCTTTCGACTTATATCGTTTTTCAAACCATTGAGCAGGTGTGACCAGCTTATATTTTTTGCCGATACTGTAAAGTCGCGGTGCAAACAAAAGGTACGCCATAATTATCATAATGAAAAACGGAACAGACACTAAGTATTCAAAGCCTTGGCGATATGCAGACGGCGGATAACCAACAACCGTATTGCCGCTGTATTGTGTCGCAAAGAAGGTAAAGAACAACACGGTGACACCAAGTCCCCGGCCGCCCAGATAGTATTCATCAAGACTTTCATGAATATTTCGGTTACGTAAATATGTGAAAAGCCCGACCCCAAGCATGAGGGCCCCGTACACGGCAAGAATTATAATCCCGGGCCAGCCTGAAAATGCTAAATCCATAAATCAGGTCACTCCTTTCCTTTGATTTCTTCTTTTTCTTCTTCAATCATCCAGAAATGCTTAATCACATAGGATAAAGTAGCTGACAGCATCAGCGAAGCAATGATTATAATGATCGCCCACAGCGGTAACCCGAAGATGAAAATATCATCAAAGCTGCCCGGGAAATACCAAGGTGTGATCAATGCCAGTAAAATACCAAAGGCAATCCATATTTTCGGATAGTTGATGGGTTCTTTTCGCTGCTTATTCATTTTCATCCCTCCCAAAGGATCTTAATTTTCAATTATTTATGTTTAAAAAACGATTTAAACTGCATGCAGATCATTAATTTTGCCAGCTTTGATAACCTGCCCCGGAATTTCATGACCCAACACAGTTTCCAGCTCCTTGGAAGCTGATAACAACTGATCAAGGTCAACATTCATGTGATAGTCCATAAAGGCGAGCATATGAACCAAATCTTCGGTGCAAATATTGCCCGTTGCACCGGGGGCAAACGGGCAACCACCTAAACCGCCCAGGGATGCATCAAACCGGACGGCACCTGCCCGAATTGCTTCCATAACGTTAGCGAAACCCATCCCCCGTGTATTATGAAAATGTAACGTTAACGGCAATTCCGGCCAGCGGTTTAAAATTTCTGTCGTGAGCCGGTTTACTTGCTTGGGTGTGGCCATCCCTGTTGTATCAGCAAGTGTTATGCTGTCGGCACCAAGTTTAAGATAGTCGTCAACCAAACGCAGCACTTTTTCATCTCTGACCTTCCCTTCAAATGGACAGCCAAACGATGTTGCAAGCGATCCGTTAATGCGTATCCCTGTCCCGCTGAGGTATTTCGCCACATCCTGAAAACCCGCGAAGGATTCGTGGACGGAGCGCCGCACATTTTTTTGATTATGTGTTTCGCTCACCGACACGACAAGATTGATTTCATCGGTACCGCAAGCTGCAGCACGTTCAGCACCTTTCACATTCGGGACCAGCGCGGCATAAACGACATCCTTATGACGCTTAATCCCTGTCATAACATCGGCTGCATCCTGCAAATTCGGGACGGCTTTCGGCGATACAAACGATGTCACTTCAATTTTGTCGACACCGGCGTCCGACAGACGATTAACAAAATCAATTTTTTTCTCAGTCGGCATGAATTGGTCTTCAATTTGCAATCCGTCACGTGCCATGACATCTTGGATATAAATACGCTTCATGTAAGTACCTCCCTCTATAAATAAATGATTTTCTTCCAATTACTCCAAATTGCTTTGATTTTCTTAGGGGTTTGATTGAAGCTACCTCATCGATTTCATTGCATCCATTTCATTTCGGAATTTTCCGATGCAATGGAGGATCCTCATCGATTTCATTGCATCCATTTCATTTCGGAATTTTCCGATGCAATGGAGGATAACGACCCGGACCTTCCCAGGAAGGTGATGGAAAATTTTACTATAATCGCGCGTTTTTCCATCTCCACAGAACTCATGGTCGCTGACCCTCCCATGTCTCTCAGGATTGTATCCAAACATTCCTTCGTCCGGCATATCCATGAGGTGGAGGCCGAAAATGCTCCTTTGCAGGGTCTTTTGCCCGAATGGATGTTATAAGCTTCGGCTCTGCGCTTCAATTGTCTCCCTTGGCATTTCTTACGTCTTACTTACTTATAAATCAGTCTTGACTTTGCTTTAGGCAGCTTTCTGCATGGTCATTTGAGGCATATCCTGAAGCATCTTCTCGCCATCGAATGCACATTGTTTCTTGCCAATCACAAATAGGACACGAATGAGCTTGTTACATAAGGCAATGAGCGACTCCTGTTTCTTTAGCGGGTGGTCACGTCGCGTTGTGTAATAGTCATGTAAGGCCTTGAATGACGTATTATTAGCGACCATTGGACGAACTGCCAGGTATAAGGCTCTGCGCAGTCGTTTTCGCCCACGCTTACTGATTTTCGTTTGCCCTTTGTATTTACCCGATTCATGGCGCCTCAGCGACAGACCGGCAAGGCTTTGAATTTGACGCGGACTTTGATAGTTCGTGATGTCACCTACTTCTGCATAGAATGCGGCAACTGTCAGGACATTCACGCCCTTAATCGCAAGCATTTGATCGGTTCCGGGAATCTCTTGAAGCAGTTCTTCGATGTCTGAATCAACGGCTTCAAGTTTTTCCTGAAGGCGATGGTATTGGTCAATCAGGTCTTCAATTTCCCGTCTGGCCATACGCAATCCAATGGTGAGTCCACCGGGATGCCG
>NZ_FOMR01000018.1 GCF_900112705.1 Lentibacillus persicus | reverse complement strand
ATGGATAATCGTCAATTTCGTAATGCGATGGGGAAATTTGCGACAGGGGTTAATGTGATTGCAACTGAAGTTAATGGTGAGGTACACGGGATGACCGCGAATGCATTTATGTCCGTGTCAATGGATCCGAAGCTGGTGATTATTTCGGTTAAAGAAGATGCCCAGATGCTGGATAGAATCAAGGAAAGTCAAACGTTTGCAATCAGTGTTTTGTCTGAAGAGCAGCAAAAAATGTCGATGACGTTTGCCGGGCAGATTGATAACGATGAGCCGGTTGAATTTGAATACCTTGACGGGAAACCGGTCTTGCCGAATTCACTGGCACAGATTGCTTGCGACGTTTCAAGTGAATACGTGGAAGGTGATCATACGTTGTTTGTCGGTAAGGTGACCGATATTCAATTGGAAGACGGGCAACCATTAATCTTTAACTGCGGACGTTATCATTCCCTGGAGAATGAAAAAGCCAACTCAGCTTCATGATTAAAGCATGACAAAGGAGCAGTTATCATTATGGAAACCATATATCTGAACGCCGCAAATCTTGACTATTGGAAAAAGAAATCAACTTCAAATGTAATGGCTCTCGGCTTTTTTGACGGCATTCACAAGGGTCACCAAAAGGTGATCCGGACTGCCGTTAACAAGGCGAAAGAACGCGGTGTCGCGGTGACGGTGATGAGCTTCTTCCCGCACCCGAAAACCGTTTTGTCGAAAGGCAATGAGACGTTTGATTATATCATGCCGCTGACCGAAAAAGGGAAGGTCTTGGCACAGCTGGGTGTTGATACCTTTTATATTGTTGAGTTTGACAAATCGTTTGCATCGCTTTCGCCGGAAGCGTATGTGTCGAATTACTTGGTTGACTTTGGTGTCGAACACGCTGTTGCCGGCTATGATTTCTCTTACGGCAAGTTTGGCGCCGGTCATGTGGGACGGATGGAAGACGACTCCGGCGGCAAATTGGGTGTGACAAAAGTCGATAAGGTTTCGTATCAAGGCCAAAAAATCAGCTCTACGTGGATCCGTCAGTTGCTTTCAACCGGCGACATGAAAACGCTGCAGCATATTTTGGGACGGTCTTATGAATTGGCATGCAAATGGGACGGCCGAGCATTCCATCCTTTATCACAATATACCGTCCCTGCCCCGGGATCTTACATGGTAACGATTGAAACAAAAAATCATCCAATCCTGACAAAGGTTGAAGTGGCGGAAGATCAACAGACTATTTTACCGCTTGAATTTGATCAAGCAACCATGACAAGCGGAGACCGTATAGCCATTACGTGGCACAGGCGTGTCCAAGATCACATTATGTATTCTTATTCAGTATAAATCAAGTCATGTATCCGAGGAGAATGTTGATGAATATTCACCAAGCTGCTTCCACGCTTCTGGAAGCTGAAAGCGATAGGAAATCGATTGAACGATTCACCTCATCAGCGGAAGCGATTTCTGTTGATGAGGCCTATCAAATACAACTCGAAATCGTTCGCCGCAAACGCGAAAAAGGTGCTGCCGTCATCGGTAAAAAGATCGGATTGACAAGTCAAGCGATGCAGGAGATGTTAGGCGTCGATAAACCGGATTATGGTCATCTGTTGGATAACATGGTTTTCGAGGAAGACACCGTTATTTCACTTGATCAATTTATACAGCCAAAAGTTGAATTTGAGATTGCATTTGTCCTTCATCACGATTTGCAAGGGCCGGGCGTAACCGTGACGGATGTCATCAATGCCACTGACTATGTTACCCCGGCTATTGAAGTTATAGACAGCAGGATAAAAGACTGGCAGATCCAATTTGAAGATACGGTCGCCGATAATGGATCCTCGGCAGGTGCTGTTTTTGGCAATGCACAACAAGCTCTCAGTGATATTGACCTCCCTGCAACTGAAATGACCGTCTATAAGAACGGTACATTTTTGGATCGTGCAGACGGATCGGCGGTGATGGATAATCCAGTCAACGCAGTTGTTTGGCTCGCGAATGCCCTTGGCGAATATGGAATCTCATTAAAAAAAGGTGAGAAAATCCTGGCCGGTGCCTTGTCAAAAGCTGTACCGGTTGAAGATGGTGATTCATTCGAAGCAGCGTTTGAAAAACTTGGCACTGTCAAAGCAAGTTTTCAAAAAAAAGATGAATAAAAGCATATAATCCCAACAGAGGCTATTTTTTATATGAAATCAAAAACAGATACCAAGAACACAGTTTATAAACTTAATCTGAACGTTCTTTCGTCTTCTATACATTGATCCCTCGCCCTCCCCTGCCATACCCTCATGAAATATGGGTGTATGGATTTTTTTATTTCTACACTACCTATGACAAGTTTCCCATACCACACGCTTTAAAAGACTTTAAAATAAATTTTATTCTTTTGGTCAAACTAAGAGAAAAAGTGTGGTGGGTATGTGAAATTATTAAAAAAGTTCCTTGGAAAAAAAGAAGATAATAATTACATGAAAGATTACCGCAACCTTGAAGATACAAAACAAATTTCATCCAAGTTGGATGATAACCTTTCATATATTCAACAAAAACTAAATCATCCAAGTGATCTGCAAAAAATGTATTTAAAAGATGGCAAGGCATTACTTGTTTATTTGGAGACCTTGTCAGACCAGGATAAAGTAAATGAAAAAGTTATCCTCCCGCTTTCTAAAATGGATAATAACCAAATTCAAATAAAAAATATGGAATCAACCGGAAAGCAGCACACTGATTTACACGAAGGCATCAAACAGTTGCTGAAAGGGCATGCTTTACTGTTCATTAAAGGAACGCCGGAACTATATACCTTCAATGCTACGGCTATACATAACCGCTCGGTCGACGAACCTGCAAATGAAAAAGTCGTTCGCGGTTCACATGAAGGTTTTGTGGAAAATATAATTATCAATATTAATTTGATCAGGAAACGGATTGAAAGTACTGACTTGGCGGTACGGTATTATAAAGTAGGAGAAAGGTCGAACACAAATGTAGGCGTTCTATTCATGCAAAGCCTGGCAGATCCCGAGGTAGTGAAAAAACTGGATGAACGTCTGAAATGGATAACTTCTGACACCATCATAAGCCCGGGTTATGTGGAAGAGTTTATTGAAGATACACCCTCTTCGCCTTTTCCGCAAATGTTGAACACTGAGCGCCCTGATGGTGTAATGTCTGACCTTATGGAAGGAAGAGTGGCTGTGATGGTGGAAGGCAGTCCAACAGCTTTGATTTTACCGGTCACTTTAATGGCTTTTTATCAAACACCGGATGATTACAATGGCCGTTGGATTGCAGGCAGTTACCTGAGAATGATCAGGCTGCTAAGTTTTTTTCTGGCTGTAACACTTCCAGCTTTCTACACGGCAATAATTGCTTTTCATTTTGAATTTATTCCAAATGATCTGGTCCTGCCAATCAAAGCCTCAATTGACGACATTGCTTATCCGCCGATTTTGGAAGCCTTGGTTATGGTTATCACAATTGAACTAATAAGAGAAGCAGGGGTACGGCTGCCGACGCCGGTCGGTCAGACGATTGGTATCGTTGGAGGGTTGATTATAGGTGATGCAGTGGTGCGTGCAGGACTGATTTCGAATGTGATGATCGTTATTATTGCTACAACAGCGATTGCTTCGTTCGTCGTTCCTTCCAATGAAATGAGCACAACAGTACGCATACTTATTTACCCAATGATTTTATCAGCAGCTTTGCTGGGATTTGTAGGCATCACTTTTGCTTCAATGATTATTTTAATCCATTTGTGCAAACTCGAATCATTTGGCACCCCTTATTTTTCTCCTTGGGCGCCTTTGAAATGGAACGAATTGAAAGATACATTTATCAGGGTACCGGTTTGGAAAATGAATCAGCGGCCATCTGATACACAAGTCGAGGAGCTTAATAGACAAAGGGAGTCAAGAGGGTGGAAAAAAACATGAGTTCGGGAAATAATATTACCCAACAACAGCTTTTTTTTCTCGTCATTCAGGCGCAGATAGGAGTAGGTATATTAAGTCTTGCTTTCAATGTGTTCGACACAGCCCGACAAGATGGATGGATATCCATGCTGGTGGCAGGGTTGGCGATCCAGGTAGCTATCGTTGTTATTTGGATGCTATGCAGACGTTTTCCGTCTTCTATGCTGTTTGATATTCTTTCACGCCTATTAGGGAAATGGATTGGTAATATTGTCAATTCAGGTTATTTAATTTATTTTACCTTTACGGCTGCTGCTGTTCTCGCTGTAAATGCTCAAGTCATTAAAAATTGGATATTGCCAGCAACACCATCATGGGTCATTTCATTTTTAATGACCTTTACAGGCATTTATGTTTGTACGGGCAACCTCCGTGTTTTAGCTCGCTTTTTTACCGTTGTATCTGTGTTATTGGTTGTCCTGTTTCTTGTGACAACATATGGACTCCGGGAAGCAAATTTCATCCATTTATTTCCTATCGGCGAGGCTGGCGGGATGAAAATTTTGTCAGGGGCAAAGGAAGCAATTTTAGCTATTCTTGGATTTGATTTATTGCTGGTGATATATCCGTTTGTGCAAGGAAAAAGTTCAGGAATACTGAAAAAGGTATCCCTGGCCAATTTATTGGTGACATTGTTTTACACGTACACGATTGTGATAACCCTGGCCTACTTCAGCCCTAACGAATTAAAACTGGTACCTGAGCCGATCATTTACATGCTGAAAACGTTCGAGTTTCCTGTCTTTGCACGTGTGGATTTGGTTTTTTTATCAATTTGGCTCGTTTCGGTTGCCACATCTTTTATGATTTATTTGTTCATGGCGTCTAAAGGGATAGCCTATATGTTTCATCGTTCAGAAAAACATTACAAATTCGTCCCCTGGCTGGGCGGGATGGTGTTCATTGTTTCGCTTATACCCGGAAACGACGAACTGAAAGTATCGGCAATGAGTACATATGCCTCTAATTTGAGCTTTATTTTCACAATGGGGATCCCTGCATTTTTACTGATCATATCTTATTTATTCCGGAAAAAGGAAAATGAGGTGAAGGCGGATGATAACTAAACGGCTCGGCCAGCTCATTTTACTGTTGGGGTGCCTGATATTCACTGCAGGGTGCTGGGATCAGAGGCTGTTCAAGGAGGCACAGCTTGTCCTGAGCGGTGGAACGGATTTGACGGATTCGGGAAAAATTTCTATGACTGTGTCTCTTCCATATGTGCGGAAATCTGAACAGGGGATGGGAGAGGAAAGTGTGCAAATTATTTCAGCACATGGCAATACACCCAGAGAAGCAAGGATGAATATAGATAAAAAAATCCCTGGAAATCTTGATGCTTCAAAAATGAAAGTTGTCGTGTTGGGTAAAAAAGTGACAGAACAAAAAATCTACCCGGTCCTTGATGTTTTTTATCGTAACCCGAAAAGCAACCTCAGTGCTCTTTTGGCAGTAGCAGAAGGTCCGGCGAAAGCGATCCTTTCAAAGGATTCTGCAGACACCCCAAAAGTTAGTGATTATTTAAGAAATTTGCTCAAGAGCGCAGAGACATCATCGATTATCCCGACACAGAACATTCAGGATGTTTTTTCTGTAATGTTTGATCCAGGGAAAGATTTTATGCTGCCTTTATTGAGCTTGGGTAATGTGGATATAGAAAATTCCATTAATAATATAAAAGGTTTGGCTATTTTTAGTGGGGAACAATATACAGGGGAATATTTAACCCCTGAGCAGGGTGTGTTATTCCAGCTGATGGATAACAATAAAGGCAGGAGAGCGCGATTAACGAAAAAAATCAGTGAAAACCGCGACCCCGAGATTCTTAATTATATCACCATTGATGTCAATACAGTAAACAGCCGTATGGATCTGAAAGTCAGCGACAATAACGAAATAACTGTAGATCTGACGACAGACCTGACCGTTAAAGCTATTGAATATCCGAAAGATCAGCTTACCAATCGGAAAGAATTCAATAAACTGAACGAGTCACTTTCCAAAAGTTTTACACAAGAAGCCGATAAAATCATTCAGAAACTGCAGGAAGCCAACAGCGACGCCCTTGGTATCGGGAGAAAAATAATTGCTTTTCATCATGATACATGGGAAGCCCTGGAGTGGGAGGAAACATACCCTGAAATAACGATCAACACGAAAGTAAATGTTGAACTCGTTCAACGCGGGATTATTCATTAGAGGTATGAGGAATAACAGCGCTTAAAGACCATAAAAATAGGCTGTCACACCAAACGTGACAGCCCTTTTTCACATTTTTATATGCCCCTTAGCTACTTCATAAAGAGGGTTTCGGACTTTACCGTATTCAGAAGCGTGTGGACGATCATCACCATTTTTATAACCATACGCCAACATACGATTGCGATTCAAGCACAGTTTAGTGAAGGTGGGGCGAAACATATCAAATAATTCAAACCGATCCTGCAAATGCGGAAATCGTTTCTGGTACCGTAGAATCGTTTCGCTAACAATTTCCCAAAAACGATATTCACTAAGATTAGCCTTTCGATCCAGAATATCGGCAAGATAACGATTATGACAAACAAACAGCCCTGTAAAGATGAATTGGCACAACCCCTCAGGCGCCTCACTGCGCAACACATTTTTCATATCTTTGGATAATTTATCTAAACCTGGGATTGATTGATCACTTATATTGACATCATCCACAAAATCCTTTACAGCTAATCGGTGAGGCCTATTGTCCTTCAGAATGAGAACTGTATTTTGACCATGCGGTGAGAAGACTGTGCCATACTGGTATAGAAAATGGAGGAGTGGTGGCAGAATAACCTCGAATAACTGCTCAACCCACTTCTCTACCGTTAAACCCGATTCCTTAATCAATTCCAAAATATAAGGCCTCTCATGTTGATCCTCGTACAGAAGAGCAGCTAGCGTAATAGGAGATTCATCATCATCTAAAAATTGATATATACTTTCACGCCAAATAACTCCGAGCATTTCCAAAAACTGATAAGGGGAAGCCTCCAGATTTACATAGTCAGGATGATTTACATTTACACTCGCTATTTCACCAGGTAGAACCACTTTACATTCATTACTTAGAAATGAATCGCCATCTCGGATCTCTTGAATAAATTGCGTAATTTCTGGTGCTAATACCGTTCGCTCACTGGGCAACCCCCGAAATACAAGGGTATTCAGAATACTGATTGGTACTTTGACATGATGTTTATTCTTATATTCCTGATTTATAAATGTACGAACCGATTGCTGCGGGAGGTACAAATCTTCTCCTGGCCCTAAGTATATGAGATTTTTAGTGGCTATTTCTTCTGCGTAGAAAGGTACAATCACCTCTTCCCATTGCCATAGATGGACCGGCATAAAGAAATAATCGGAAGCATGTACATCTTGATCCAGCAATACATCTTTAAATCTCTTATAGCACTCTTCCTCTAATTCCATTTTTAGAAGATCATCATGTGAAATCCCTGGGACTGAATGAAAAGTTGCAAAGGTTTTATGAACTGCAATCCAATGAAGCTTCGTCATTCTCTGTTGCTCCGGAGCATATTCAATATAATCCCGATAGGAAAAACCAATCCGCCCTTTATTGTAGGTGATCCACGGATGACCCTCCATTTCCGCTTCAATTTCAGAGTAGGCCATTCGAAGTAAGTCCTTTGCTGTTTTGTGCTCCTTTTTCTCAAGAATGTGAACATCTGCTAATAGCGTATGTTTATACTCTTTAATAAGATAAGCAATCGTTGACGGGTCCATCTTTAAAACCTTCTGAATATCATGTATAAATTGAATAGCATCGCCGGCTGCCTTCCATTCCGCACCATCCCAGCGTTCAATTGATGTTGGGTTTACATAAAGACTATCCATTAATCTTGACTGACCTGAAAAACGATAGTTAACATCCTTACTAATTGATAATAACCACTCCCCCGCTTGTTGTTCTTCCGGGAATATCATTTCTTCGTACGTAAATTCAGCAATCATTTTAGCCAATAATTTCTGATTTGCCTGCTTCCATCGATCTGATGTTAAGATTTGGCCTACCCGATTATTTAGAAAATCATTTTTCATATGTTTCATCCCCCTTGTTACACCTCGACTAACGATTTGGTAACTCCAAAATCCTGAAATATATTTTTGGAACGAATTTTATAAACTTCTCTTCCAGCGATTTGGTTAATAATAACAGCATTTCGATACGCCCCGAGCCCTAAATCAGGTGCCCCTACCCCATGTGTATGCATTTCTCCATTTTGAATAAATAATTTGCCATCACGTTCGGTGAACATCTTGAGATCGTATTGCTCGTTGACCTGAGGGCGAGCCCATTCATCAAACATCACATCCCCCAATAATCCCTGAAACGTTGATAAGGAAGGGGTCTTGTAACCTGTAGCAGCTACAACATAATCGGATTTAAATTCAAACGTTTCCTCTTGCTCCCATTGATTGGCTTTTAACACAAGTTTGCCGGCTTTTTCTAAAATATCTACGATTGACGTTTTAGACATCATACGAACATTCAACGGCGTTTGACCAATAGTCCGCTCATACAAAACTTGATAGATATCCGAGATCGTATCAGCACTGATTCCTTTATAAAGAAGATCTTGTTTTGATAACTGTTCACCCTTTTTGTGCTGAGACAACTGATAGAAATAATTCGTATAATCAGGTGAAAAATGCTCCAGACCAAGCTTTGAATATTCCATTGGAAAGAAGCCATCTGACCTTGTGTACCAACGCAGCTCGTATTGATGTTGCGTTTGTTCTTGAAGCAGTGTTAAAAATACTTCCGCTGCACTTTGACCAGACCCAACCACTGTAATAGTTGAGGCTGAAGTCAATTCCTCTTTTCGATAGGCAAACTCTGCTGAATGGAAGACGTTATTTGATGGCACCGTGCTCCAATTTGGGAGGTGTGGTTCACTTCCTATGCCAAACACAACATGTTTAGCATAAAAAAACGTCGTCTGTCCTTGAAGTTCAGCCTGTACAACATAAAGCCCCTTTTCGTCGGACCATGTTACATCCTTAACCTCCACGCCATACTGACAAGATGATAAGCGATTAGCTACCCATTGACAATAAGCGTTATATTCTTTTCTTGGAATATGAAAGTTTTCTAAAAAATAAAAATGATATAAGCGTCCAATATCATGTAAATACGCCAAAAAGCTAAATCGACTGCTTGGGCAGACCATCGTCACTAAATCTGCCAGAAAAGGAACCTGTAACGTGGTCCCTTCCAATAACAACCCAGGATGCCACTGAAAGGATGAATTCCTTTCTAATAATAGAGCATCCACCTCTTCTAAATCTTCTGTAAGAGCAGCCATCCCGAGGTTGAAAGGCCCAAGACCAACACCAATTACGTCATATGTCTTTTTCATCTGTTATACTCTCCCAACGTCGCTTAAATTCATTACGCTCACAGCTCATAAACTGTGCTTTTTTATCCGGTAATTGAAGCATTTTGATTGGTTGGAACCCACATTTCAAAAATATATGAATCATTTTGTCATTTCGGTAGTCAGGCTCCGAAACGATACGTTTTGTATTGTTGTCGGTAAACAAATAATCCGAAATAACGCGTAACATCGGTAAAGCATACCCTTTTCCCAGGTACTCCGGTTTTCCGATTAATAGATGCACGCCTTGATCATATGGATCAGTTTCATAATAGTCTCCCAGAACATCGTCCTGAACCCAATATGTTTCCCAGTAACTCATAGGGTCGCCATCAATCTCACCAATCCAAAGCCTTTGGTGAGTATCCTCCAATAGCTTACAAAGAAGTTGTTTGTACTTAGGAAAACGCATATTTTGTTGCCAAAAAGGGATAACATGTGACTTTTGATGCCAGCTGTGCAGTCGTTCAACATCTCTTTCAAATTCAACTGGTCGAAAAGAAATCGTTTGATTAAATGCACGATTAAACACTTGTGGATATTGGTTCATATTTACTCCCTTCTTTTCCATATAACGGGTTTGCAATTGAAACATAAACTGATTGACTCTCCATTGCACCAACGAGCTCATCCATATCGTGTAATCTCGTTAATAAATTGGCTTTGGATGGAAAGCTTTGCTCCTGTAATAAGCTCTCGAGTAATCCTGAAGGGTGATTCTCTTCAACTTCGACAGCTAAAAGATAGTCACGTAATACTTTAATCAACCTGCTCTCATCAATTAAGCCGGCTGTACCAAAAGCATTGATTAGGCCAAATAAATGATTAACAAAAAAATAATAACGAAGGCGCTCATCGGCGACCTCATCAGCACAAACAGTGTCACTTTTTTGATTAAACCCCGGGATAAGTTTTTCCAGGTAGTGCTTGTTCGAATTAACGAAATAATAGCCCTGGTTATCTCGGTAATAAAATTCAGAAGGGTATCCATCTTTTAACCGAACAACGCTATTTTGTTGATGGGCCTCTAAAGCAATGCCTTTTTTAAAATACAGCCACATAATAGGAGAAAATGAAATATCCAGATAACGTCTGAACCATTTCTCACTTACGAATCCCTTCGTAGCGTTCTCTTGTTTCGCAAGATTTGTAATAATCATCGACAACCTCGATTTATTTTCATCAATTGAACCCTGACCGAGAGCGACTATAGGTGTTACTTGCTCAGCACGATCCCCCATAAATGGATTATCTCTCAGAATGACTTCAAAGCCTGTTTCCTTCATACCATCCAGTTGCAACGTAATAAACGCCGGGTCTGAAATAATAGAAAAGTTGGGGTATTTCTCATTCAACTCGCTGCCAATTTCACTATTGATAATGCGGTTTACTTCTAATCCACGTTCAAGCTCTTTCCATAGATTCGCACGAACTGAGTTAGTGACCTTGATATTTAGCGAAAACTTGCACATAAACGAGACATCCGGATGATAGAGTGTGCGAATCGATGACGTTGGGTAGAATGACCTTCCAGTTTGTCCCAGATCTTCGATGATTCCTTCCTTTTTGAGATTAGCTATATGCTTTTTCCCATTTATAAAAGAAGCTTGCCATGGATGAAGGGGTAGTAGCGCATAGTCATCCATCTGAGCGTACTTGTTTTTAAAGTCATTTGTTATCTCGGGATCCTCTCGTACCATTTGCTTTAATAAATTCACCGTTGATTTATCAAGCATTGAATCCTGGTAGATGTAACTATTATGGATACGATAATAATGTAATGGAAAGGCACCTTTCATCTCCGGTGAATACGTAACCATTTCCTCTTCAGAAAAACCTTGCCTACTTTTGGGAGTTGGATGAAGAAGATGGCCGTAAATAAGAGACTGCTCTGCTTCCAAAAAAGTAAAGTCTGGGGCAGATAAGTGTGCTTTGTCTTCCCATCTCTCCTTAATAAACTGCTCCATAATCTGCTCGCTTTGGATAACACGCAATAGTAGTTCATCTGTTCGATAATTGGAACCCGAGTGGATGAGAGACAGTTCTTTAGTGGTAAAATGAACAAGTGAAATATAATCGAGTTCAATCGGCTCTTGATAAGCAATCTGATAAAAGGCAAAATTAATAAATAAATGTCTGCCCGTTTCTGACCAATATGATAGTGGTACATAAAGATGAATTTGCTGGTTCTTTAAATAACAATGAAGCCAATAACCGCTATGACTTTCTTTATATACCTGGGAAAGTTCAGTGGCATGCTTCACATCACCGAAACCCGTTTCTCTTAAAAAGCAATTCAAATAGCTCTGAAGTGTGGCATGTTCTGCCATCCGTTTGAACGTGGCTGAATTCATACGAGTAATCCCTCCTGTTGCTCTAAAAGGTTGAATGCAATACATTTCAACTCTTGTAATAATGTCTCTATATCATCAATAGTGGTGTTTGGGTTGAGTAAAGTTAGTTTTAAATAAGCTTTACCATTTACTTTCGTTCTTGCTATTACCGCTTTTCCTGTTCGCAGCAATTCATCATGTATTTTCATGTTAATCTCATCGATCCCCTTATCATCCACTTGTGCATGGGAGAATCGGAAAACAATAGCATTTAATTCAGGCTCGTGCTCAATCTGAATATAAGGGTCTTCTACTAACAACTGTGCTACTTGCCTTGCTAAATCAATCGTTGTATCGACCATGGATCCCAACCTATTTACTCCAAGCGATTGCAGTGATAAAAATAACTTCAAAGCATCAAAGCGCCGGGTTGTTTGAACAGATTTACCTACTAGATTTGGAATACCCTCCGCTTCATCCTCTTCCGGGTTCAGATAATCTGCGTTTAGCTTAAGGTGTTGAAAATTCTTTTGATCTTTTAACAAGAATACCCCACTACTAATAGGCTGATAAAATTGCTTATGAAAATCGATCGTAATCGAGTCAGCTTCCTGAATGCCGTCGATTTTCCCTTTATACATTTCACTTAACTGAACGGCGCCTCCGTATGCAGCATCCACATGGAACCATAGTCCATATTCATGTGCCAGTTCTGCCATTTGAGGAAGCGGATCGATACTGCCAAAGTCTGTCGTACCGGCGGTCGCAAATAAAGCAAAGGGGAGCATGTCTTTCTGAAACAGGCCATCCAATTTTTGTTCCAGTTCTGTGATGGAAAGTCTGTAGTTCTCATCGGTAGAAATTGAGACGACAGATTGTTCCCCCAGCCCTAAAAAAGCTGCGGATTGCTGGACGGTAAAATGCGCTTCTTCCGAGCATAAAATCCGCAATCGATGACTTTCCGGATGCATCCCCTTTTGACGTGGATTCCAATTCCATAGTCGTTCACTTATATGTTCTCTTGCCAATAAAAGCCCCATGTAATTTGATTGTGTGCCGCCTGTTGTGAATACACCATCTCCATTAGGCAATTGATAAAGGTCACACAACCAACTCACCACCTCCTGCTCCACAATAGTAGCTGCACCACTCTGATCCCATGAATCCAATGATTGATTCATTCCTGCAATAAGAACCTCTGCAGCCATAGCAGGAATAAGGGGCGGACACTGGAGATGGGCAACACATGCCGGATGATGGACATGAACGGCATTTTGTAAAATTGATTCCCCTATATGTTTAAATAAAGTTTCTGTGTTCTGTCCTTTTTCAGGACCCATATCTATAAAATTTGTCATTAGCTGTGCTCTTACCTGACTAGGTGTGTTACCAGAAAAACTACTCTTCCCTGTGGCGAAATAGGTTTCAAGCGTTTCAGCAGCTTGATTCATAAAATCATAATATTGTTCTAAGCTCTGATTAGAATCCCCTAAAAACCATTTTTCGTATAGACGTTCGCTCATTTTTACACCCCACCTTTACATATTTTGTACCGATCTCGCGGGACACGGATCAATCAAAAATTTTACACACACGCTGTAATTACTTTTCGATTAGAGGTGCGGAAAAGCCAACAACACCAAAGTTTTTAAGTGTACCCATATAATTTTATTTGGCTTAAAACAGGGGCCTTTTACCGCTTTATAAATGATAATGATTATCATTTTCACTATTTACACACATCCTATTGATAATGATTCTCATTGTCAATAAGTACTTGCACATTTGGTAAAATAGAACTGTTTCACAGCCCCTACTTGATAGTTCAATATAGATAGAAAGACATCTTCTATTATTTTTTTACTACTCGTTTTGTGATAATGTTAGCGAGAAATCTGAATATAAGTTATTTCCTCCGTAAGACAAAAAAAGCCTCTCAAAAATTCAGCGAATTAATGAGAGGCCTTTATTAATCATGATCTAACATTTATCCAGAGAATGTGGTCGAAAAGTGGTCAATCCACTCAAGACGTTATTTTCTCATTCAGTTAAATCAAATATTAATAGAAACATTTTCAAATTCTTTAACAGCCGCTTCTGCAACTTGAACATCATGAGGTACTGTACTTCCGCTCACTCCTACAGCGCCTACTACTTTACCCTCTTTAAGAAGTGGAATCCCTCCGCCAAATACTACAATACGTCCATCATTCGTCGTATTTAGACCATAAAGTTCAGCCTTAGGAACTGTCGCCTCAGCCAAATTGGATGTTGGCATCTTCAAAGCCACCGACGTCCAGGCTTTATTTTTAGCAATATCGATACTTGCCAGCCAAGCGTCATCCATTCGATGTGTGGCAACAAGGTTTCCACCGTCATCCAAGACAGTTATCACCATGGAAACTCCTATATCTGCTGCTTCTTTTTCTGCTGCTGAAATAACCTTTGTGGCTAAATCCAATGTTAATTTACTCATAATTTTACCCCTCCACTTTTAATTAATTTATAAATAAGTTTACTATTACAACATGCCATGAGGATCAATAACAAATTTTTTTGCGACGCCACTATCAAATTCCTGATATCCTTGTGGCGCTTTATCTAAAGAAATAACAGTAGCATTTACGGCTTCTGCGATATTCGCTTTACCGTGTAAAATAGAATTCATTAATGCACGATGATATTTCATTACGGGAGTTTGGCCGGTTACAAAAGTATGGGCTTTTGCCCAACCTAACCCGAAACGAATGCTAAGGGAGCCTTTTTTGGCAGCATCATCGATGGCCCCCGGATCTTCCGTTACATACAGACCTGGAATCCCTAATTGTCCAGCCGCCCGGGTCACCTCCATAATAGAGTTCAAAACGGTCGCCGGAGCTTCAGTTGCTTCCTGCCCGTGCCCGGAAGCTTCAAATCCAACGGCATCAATGGCACAATCTACTTCAGGCACCCCAAGAATTTGTTCAATTTGTTCTCCTAAGTCATCATGAACTCGCAAATTCACTGTTTCACAACCAAAACTTCTGGCTTGTTCCAGCCGTTCTTGAATTAAATCACCAACGATAACAACAGAAGCGCCTAACAGCTGAGCTGAGTGTGCGGCTGCTAGTCCAACCGGTCCTGCCCCCGCTACATATACGGTAGAACCCGGTTTAACGCCGGCACTATACGCTCCGTGGAAGCCAGTTGGGAAGATATCAGACAGCATCGTCAGATCAAGAATTTTTTCCATTGCACGATCCTTATCCGGGAACTTAAGTAGTTGAAAATCAGCATAAGGTACCATGACATACTCGGATTGACCACCGACCCAGCCTCCCATGTCGACGTATCCATAAGCTGAACCAGGGCGATCGGGATTAACATTTAAACAGACGTGGGTGTTTTGTTCACGGCATTGGTGACAGCGTCCACAGGCAATGTTAAAGGGGACAGAAACCATATCACCTTTTTTAATAAACTCTACATCACGCCCTGTTTCAATTACTTCTCCAGTGATTTCATGCCCAAGAATTAAACCTTCCGGGGCTGTAGTGCGTCCCCGAACCATATGTTGGTCGCTCCCGCAGATATTTGTCGTGATTACTTTCAAAATCACGCCATGTTCACATTTCCGCCCAACATTAAGAGGGTTGACACCAGGCCCATCCCGTAAAATAAGTTCAGGAAAATCAGTGTCTTTAACCTCCACTTTTCCAGCACCAGCATAAGCAACCGCACGATTACCAGACATTTACACGCCTCCTATGAATTTAATCTTTAAGTTTCCTTACTTTCATTAGGTAATACCCAATAAAACTCTTGCTATCTCTATACTACTTAATCTTTTTAATTTTTAAAATATCGCACTTTAATGTAATATAGTTACCTATACAATACCTTTGATGGGAGAGATGGACAATTGCAAGAAAATTTGAGACAAGAGACCTTAAAAAAAGTAAAAAACGGGAAATTTAATTGTGAAAAAGAATTGACACTCTCCGTTATCAGTGGAAAATGGAAAATTACTATGATTTATCATCTGGGAAAAGACGGCATCATGAGATTTAGTGAGTTAAAAAAGTTATTTCCTAAAATAACTCACAAAGTTTTAACGACTCAGCTGCGAGAACTTGAAGAAGATGGAATTGTAAAACGACAAGTCTTTCCTGAAGTGCCACCAAAAGTTGAATATTCGTTAACAGAGCTAGGGTCCAGTTTAATGCCCATAATTGACAGTATGTATTTTTGGGGAAAGGAGAATATGAAGCACTTTATGAATAAAGATAATTGAGGTCGAGCGGGAAGAATGGTTGGAGTTTGAGAACCAGTACTTAAGAAAAGTTCTCCAAGAAGGTGGAAATGTACGGAGATGACGAAATAAGAATTCTGGTTACCTATACTCAATTAAAAAGCCTCTCAAATTTTACTTTGAGAGGCTTTTAAAATTCAGTGAGGATTTTAAACCCGGTCAAAATCCAGCCAGATTATTTTCAAACCCTGCTATATCAAGAATGGAGGGGGAGATGATTTACATCATGCCGCCCATTCCGCCCATGCCACCCATGTCAGGTGCTCCGCCGCCGTCACTTTCTTCAGGGATGTCAGCGACGACTGCTTCGGTTGTCAGGAACATTGCTGCAACAGAAGCGGCATTTTGCAATGCTGAACGGGTAACTTTTGTCGGGTCGACGATACCGGCGTCAACCATGTTGACCCATTCGCCGTTTGCTGCGTTAAAGCCGATCCCGACCTCTTCACCTTTCAGGCGCTCAACAACGATCGAGCCTTCCAGGCCGGAGTTGTGTGCAATCTGACGGATTGGCTCTTCAAGTGCACGCAGTACAATGTTGGCACCTGTTGCTTCATCACCGGTCAGGTCGAGTGCGCCAACTTTAGCCAGTGCGTTGATATATGCTGTTCCACCGCCAGAAACAAGTCCTTCTTCAACGGCAGCACGTGTTGAGTTCAGCGCGTCTTCAATACGAAGCTTACGTTCTTTCAATTCGGTTTCAGTAGCTGCACCGACTTTGATGACCGCTACGCCGCCTGCCATTTTTGCAAGGCGTTCCTGCAGTTTTTCTTTATCAAACTCAGACGTTGTTTCTTCAGCTTGTGCACGAACCTGGGAAACACGCTGGGAGATAGCTTCAGTGTCGCCGGCACCTTCAACAATGGTGGTATTGTCTTTTGTGACAACGATTTTATTGGCGCGGCCAAGCTGATCCATTGTTGCATTCTTCAACTCAAGCCCAAGATCTTCTGTAATGACTTCAGCGCCGGTCATTGTTGCAATGTCTTCAAGCATTGCTTTACGGCGGTCACCAAATCCAGGTGCTTTAACAGCTACGGCGTTGAATGTGCCGCGCAGTTTGTTAACAACAAGTGTTGCAAGTGCTTCGCCTTCAACATCTTCCGCAATAATCAGGATAGGTTTGCCTTGCTGAACAACTTGTTCGAGTACAGGCAGTACTTCCTGGATGTTGCCGATTTTCTTGTCCGTAATCAGAACATACGGATCTTCCAATTCAGCTTCCATTTTATCCTGATCCGTTACCATATATGGCGATGCATACCCGCGGTCGAATTGCATCCCTTCAACGACTTCAAGTTCCGTGTTGAAACCTTTTGATTCTTCGATGGTAATAACCCCGTCATTACCAACGCGTTCCATCGCTTCAGCAATCAGATGACCGACTTGATCATCATCGGAGGAAATTGCTGCAACCTGGGAAATAGATTCTTTGCCTTCAATTGGCTCAGAAATGCCTTTCAATTCGTTGACGGTTACTTCAACAGCTTGTTCGATCCCACGGCGTACACCAACCGGGT
The DNA here is from genome assembly GCF_900112705.1 of Lentibacillus persicus. Classification (GTDB taxonomy): domain Bacteria; phylum Bacillota; class Bacilli; order Bacillales; family Amphibacillaceae; genus Lentibacillus; species Lentibacillus persicus. Next base: position 11,920 of record NZ_FOMR01000018.1, on the reverse strand, counting down.
TAGCGCCGGATGCCACGTTTTTCAGACCTTCACGAATCATCGCCTGCGCAAGAACAGTTGCGGTCGTTGTACCGTCACCGGCAACCTCGTTTGTTTTGGATGCTACTTCGGATACGAGCTGGGCGCCCATGTTTTCAAATTTATCTTCAAGTTCGATTTCTTTGGCAATGGTCACACCATCGTTCGTGATAAGTGGTGAGCCGAATTTTTTATCCAACACAACATTACGGCCTTTTGGTCCCAATGTTACTTTAACAGCATCTGCAAGTGTGTCTACCCCACGCAGCATGGCGCGGCGGCCTTCTTCACTAAATTTAAGTTCTTTAGCCATTCAAAACGCCTCCTTAAAATTTCTTATATGTTCTGACAATGAAGCTGTAAATCAGTTGACTACAGCTAAAATGTCGCTTTCACGCAGAATTAAGTATTCTTTGCCGGAATAATTTACTTCAGTTCCGGCAAATTTAGAATAAATGACACGATCTCCTTCGTTAACCTCAAGCGCAATTTTTTCGCCATTGTCTGCAGTGCGACCGGATCCTACTGCAACAACACTGCCTTCCTGCGGTTTTTCCTGTGCTGAATCCGGAAGAACGATACCGCTCGCTGTTGTCTCTTCTTGCTCAACAAGTTCGATTACAACACGATCTCCAAGTGGTTTAATCATGCCGACAGCCTCCTTAATTCCTTTTTCATGTATTTAGTAAACTTTGTTAGCACTCTAATGCGGCGAGTGCTAATTCCAATTAATATAATAAATAATTCAGGCTAAAAATGCAAGTATTTATCATAGATTATTTTTAATTTATACCAATACAGGTGACACAGCGCGTTCTAACTATAATGCCTGTATAAATTATGATAAAATGGGTATTGGTATTTTACTTAAAATAGGTTACAACACATATACTGACTATTAATAGAAGCCTAAAGGAGTCGTTTTATTTTGCCAAGACGTTACTGGTACGTGATTTTAACATATATTATTATGCAATTTTCAGGTTTTGTTTTTGCACCATTGCTTTATTTTCTGACCCCGTTCGGCCTTACTGACATAACAATTTATTGGTCGATGTTCAGTTTTGTGGCTGCGCTGTTCGTCGTTTTATGGCTCATGCGGCCGGATATGAAAAGCGAGCCGCAGCGGAATGCCTCCGGAGCCGGTGAAATGATTATCTGGTCCATTGCCGGTCTTTTTATGGCGTATGCCGCCAATTATCTTGCAACGTTTATTGAAACAGAATTGTTTGGCATATCGATTGGATCGGAAAACACAGAAATGATTATGGACATTACCCGGACAGTGCCGGCTTTTATGATTGTTACGGCCATCATTGCACCGATACTGGAAGAAATCATTTTCCGTAAAATTATTTTCGGTCAGCTTTACAAACGATGGAACTTTTTTATCTCGGCACTTCTTTCATCCCTGGTTTTCGGGATCATTCATGGGGAACCTGAACATATACTAATCTATTCCGGAATCGGATTTGTATTTGCATTTCTTTATGTGAAAACGAAACGCATTATTGTACCCATCATTGTGCATATGGCCATGAACTCCATTTCAGTCATTGTGCAATTAGCATTGGATCAAGAAGATATCGAAAAGATGATGGAGCAAATGGAACAAATGCAGATGATTTTAATTGGAGGCTAATATTTTATGCGATTTTCACCACTCACAATGGGCATCCTCTACTTTTTGGTCGGTATATTATTCATCTATATAGCGGTCTTGAGTGCAGACGAGACGATGTGGAATTTTATTACCATTCTGCTCGCCTTTTTTGCTACACTTGATTTTGGGGTCAGTATTCGCATGTTTATTATCCACTTCAAAATTAAAAAGAATAACAAAAAGAAGTAGTACTGTCGTGTACTGCTTCTTTTTGTTTCAATTAACTGCTTCACTTTTGTGGGGAGATTTCATGATAAACGAAACAGGGATCATGACGAGGATAAAAACACCTGCAATCATAAACGCCTCGTTTAAGGACTGGAGTGACGCTGCCTGTCCTTCAAGTGACGTTAATTGGGCACGCCGTACTTCATAATAAATCGAGAAGAAAACAATACCAAAGGATGAGAAAATTTGCCGGATGACATTATTCATAGCTGACCCCTGTGCTACCTGGTTTTCCGGTATTGTATTCATGCCCGCCGTGGTTGCAGGCATATTGCACATTCCAAGTCCCGCGCTGCGCAAAGCATGTAACACAAGCAGCGTCCAGAACGATGTTGACATGGTATTAAACCCAAGCGCCAGCGTAAATCCGCCAAGCAATAACAGCCCGACCGGCACAACGTATCGCGGTCCTTTTAAATCGAGCAATTTCCCGCCGAGTGTCATAAACACCCCGCTGATCAAAGCTGCCGGCAAAAACAACAGCCCTGTCTGAATTTCGCTCATGCCATACACTTCCTGGATAAGCAGCGGCAACAAAAATATACCTGAGAACAGACCGATTGAGGCAGTCGCAGTGACAGCAATCGAAGCAGAGTATGTCGGGATTTTAAACATTGAAAGATCCAGCAACGGGGATTCCTGCTGCACTTCATATTTTACGAATATACTAATCAGGACAACACCTAAGGCAACACAGCCCAGACTGATCGGCGACAGCAGCAGTTCAAGCGTCGAACCACGGCCAAGGGCATACAGGATTAATCCTACTCCGGTTGTTATCATCAGAAACCCCGGCAGGTCGAATTTTAAATCCGGTTTTGTTTCAGTCGGCTTCAAATAGCGCAAACAAAACAAAATACCGGTCACTGCAAACGGGAGATTAAACAAAAACAAAAACGGCCAAGTGAAATATTCAATGACGACCCCGCCGACGGTCGGCCCCAGTGCCGGTGCCACCATGGCAGCCACACCATATATACCAACAGCAAGCCCGCGCTGATCCTTTGGAAAAGCATTGAAAATAAGCGCCATGGCAATCGGCATCATTAAGCCACCCGCGATACCCTGAACGGCACGGGAAACGATGATCATTCCCAAAGTCGGCGATAAGGCGCCCATAAGGGAACCGGTAATAAAAATAAATAAGCCTGTTATGTAGATTCGCTTTTTGCCGAACCGGTCGCCCAAATAACCGGTAAGCGGCATGGTCATCCCCATGGAAACCATGAAAATCGTTAACAGCCAGCTGACTGCAACGGCATCAGTATTAAACAATTCCATAAATGTCGGAAGTGTAGGGTTCAGCATGCTATTATTTAAGATTACTGTAAATGTTCCGAATAAAACGGACATGACAACAAGCCATTTGGCTTTAATTTTCCCCATATTCATCCCCCCGGATTATCAATCACATCTCTCAGACTCACATACCCTGAGAATGACAGAGAAAACACCGATGCAGAAGATTTTTTGCTCCGAATTTAAGCCTTCAGCGGATAATGTTTTAAAAAGTAAACCAATGACTGCAGTTCAATGGCCAAATCAATGTGATGCACGCGAATATCGGATGGCACGGTAATTCTGGACGGTGTAAAATTAAGAATTCCAGAGATGCCAAAATCAGCCAGTCGGTTCGTCATCGCTTGTGCTTCACTCACCGGGACCGTCAGAATAGCAACCGATACACCTTCCATTTTTTCTTCAAGCTGGTCAATATGATGGACCGGTACACCGCCAATATCTGTACCGACTTTGGAAGAATCTGCATCAAACGCCATGACAATTTTGGTATTATTATTTTTTAAAAAATTATAGTGCAAAAATGCTGTCCCGAGATTACCTACGCCGATTAAGGCTACTTCGGTCAGTTCATCCTGATCAAGCGTTTTCCGGAAAAATCCGAGCAAATACTCGACATTATAGCCATACCCTTTTCTGCCCAGTGCCCCAAAATAAGAAAAATCCCTTCTTATTGTAGCCGAGTCAACTTTGAGTGCCTCACTCAATTCTCTGGATGACACGCGGTTTTTGCCTTGATTGCTTAAATTATTCAGATACCGGTAATATAATGGCAGCCGCTTTGCAGTTGCTTGCGGTATTTTATTCTGCTCCACTGTCAGTCCTCCCTGATGCTCGTTTGTATTCACCCGATTTGCCGCCGGTCTTGGACACTAGGTACGTCTGACCGATCACCATGCCTTTATCGAGCGCTTTACACATATCATAAACTGTCAGTGCTGTTGCTGAAGCCGCTGTCAGTGCTTCCATTTCCACGCCTGTTGAGCCTTTTGTCTTAACCGATGCTTCGATTTGCAGTGTATATTGGTCGTTTTCGGTGTCCCATTCAAATGTAATGTCCGTTCCTTTAAGCTGTAACGGATGGCACATCGGAATCCATTGCGATGTATTTTTAGCAGCCATAATACCTGCTACTTGGGCAACAGCCAGTACATCCCCTTTTTTCATTGTGCCTGCTGTGATATTATCGTAAATCGCTTTGGTTACTTGAATACTCGTCACGGCAGAAGCTGTCCGCTCCGTTTCTTTTTTATCGCTTATATCAACCATGCGGGCTCGCCCTTGCTCATTGAAATGTGTGAAATCAGACATTTTTTCAACTCCATCTGTAGATATCTTAAACCTATTTTATCAAAAGTCTATCAATAAGTCGTGATTCTCTTCACAAATTCACAATATGATTGCTCTTTCAAATCATAGTACGGTACACTTGTTAATGTATGTTCATAGAACTTGCCAAATTAGAAGCAAGAAGGCTGATGCAGTTGCCTTTTTTGTAATGAGGTGAAAAAACCATGATATTAATGCAGCTTAACAATCTATCCAAATCATTCGGTGCTGAAGAAATTTTATCGAATATAAAACTTGAAATAAAAGAAAATGACCGCATTGCTATCGTCGGGCGAAACGGTTCCGGCAAATCAACCCTTCTTAAAATTATGGCTGACGAAATGCCGTATGATTCAGGCGAGATTTTTAAACCAAAAGGGCTTTCCATCGGTTATTTGACCCAGCATAGCAGTCTCGAATCAGAGAAATCAATTTGGGACGAAATGATGGAAGTATTTGATCATTTGCTGGCTCAGCAGGAAGAACTCCGGACGCTTGAAGAAAAGATGAAGCAGGCCGCTTCGCTTTCCGGCGCGGAATATGACCAGTTGCTTCTTGATTACGACCGAAAACAGCAGGCATTCGATGCAGCCGGGGGCTACCGGTATGAAGCCGATATAAAAGCTGTTCTGACCGGTTTGAACTTTCAGGATTATGATTATACTACCCCGATTAATGAATTAAGCGGCGGCCAAAAAACGCGTCTTTCGCTTGGCAAATTATTATTAAAAAAGCCTGAATTACTGATTTTGGACGAGCCGACAAACCATTTGGACATCGACACCATGGCCTGGCTGGAAAATTACTTGACGAGCTACCCCGGTGCTGTCCTGATTGTTTCACACGACCGTTATTTTCTCGATAAAACGGTGTCAATTGTTTATGAAATAAGCCGGCACCACTCCAAAAAATATAATGGGAACTACAGCTATTATTTAAAACAGCGTGCCCTGGATTATGAACAGGAATTGAAAGAATACGAAAAACAGCAGACGGAAATTAAACAAATGGAGGAGTTCATTCAGCGCAATATCGCCCGTGCTTCTACGTCAAAACGTGCCCAAAGCCGGCGGAAGCAACTCGCTAAAATGAAGAAACTGGATGCACCAAAAGGCGATGAAAAATCAGCAAACTTCTCCTTCAAAATAAACCGGGCAAGCGGGAACGATGTCCTGAAAATTGATAATCTGGCTTTTCAATACGAAAATGATGACCCGGTGTTTTCCAATGTTACGTTGCATGTAAACCGCGGTGAGCGGATTGCACTCGTCGGTCCAAATGGGGTCGGCAAATCCACGTTGTTAAAGGCGATTCTTGGCAGATTAAATCCAAGTGAAGGCATAATCAAAATCGGCACAAACGTTCAAATCGGCTATTACGATCAGGAACAAGAAATGTTGTCTTCATCCAAAATGGTATTGGATGAATTATGGGACCTGTATCCTGAAACTGACGAAAAAGACATTCGCACCGTATTGGGGAATTTTTTATTCACAGGCGAGGACGTCCTTAAAACGGTTCATTCGCTCAGCGGCGGTGAAAAAGCGCGTCTTTCCCTTTCAAAGCTGATGATGGAAAAGGCTAATTTGCTTGTTCTTGACGAGCCGACCAACCATCTGGATATCGACAGCAAAGAGGTTCTGGAAGCTGCTTTGATGGATTTTTCCGGAACAATTATTTTCGTCTCCCACGACCGCTATTTCATTAATAAAATCGCCGATAAAGTCGTTGAAATGCAGCAGGACGGCGCCACGGTCTATTTGGGCGACTATGATTATTATACCGAGAAAAAACAAGAAGAAATCGAGATTAAAAAATTGCAGCAATCGACAGAGACAGTCAATACCGAGGACCACCAGAAAACTAAGTTCCGTGAAGACAAGCAACTGCAGCGCGAGCAGCGGAAAAAAGAACGTCGTATTAACGAACTCGAAGAAACGATTGAACAGAAGGAAACAGAACTGGCAGCTCTGGAACAAAAAATGGCTGAGCCCGAAGTTTATGAAGATCATGAAAAATCGCTTGAACTGACTAAAAAAGCAAGCGACTTAAAACTAGAAATCGAGCAGCTGATGGAAGAGTGGACATCCCTGCAGGAATAATGAATGCAGCCTCGTTAATTTGAAGCGAGGCTGTTTTTTGGTTATTAATCAAACGTTTGATTAATAAAAGCGTGAATCATCCCCAAACATATGCACATGTTAACAAGGATTTGACGGGTTCGCACCTCACTTATACACATTATCCACAGAAAATCACCGGGTTATCCACAATTTTAATCCACATTTAAAAAAGGAGTAAACCAGCCCTTAAAAAAATTATCCACACGCTTGTGGATAAACGTGTGGATATTATTTCATCAGTAATGACGGATTGGCGTTGAGATCCCAACCGGACCGTTTTCCCTGCTCATAGGCAACAAATCCGGCTGCGGCAATCATCGCTGCATTGTCTGTACACAAGTTAAGCGGCGGAATGAGCAACGGAATCAGTGTATCATTGAATTTAGCTTCCAATCCGGCGCGCAAACCTTGATTAGCCGCAACTCCACCGGCCACAATAACTTGCTTAACGTTATAGTGCTCTGCGGCTTTATAAGTTTTGGCAGTCAATACGTCCACAACACTTGCCTGGAAACTGGCGGCTACATCTTCCTTGTTTAATGTTTCACCGCGTTGTGCGGCATTGTGAATCGTGTTGACGACCGATGATTTTAAACCGCTGAAACTAAAGTCATAGCTATTTTCTTCAAGCCAAGCTCTGGGAAAATTAATCGTCTCATTGCCTTCAGACGCCAGCTGATCAATCTGCGGTCCACCAGGATATGGCAATCCAAGCACCCGAGCAACCTTGTCATAAGCTTCACCTGCAGCATCATCCCGTGTCTCGCCAATCAAGTCATACGAGCCGTGACCATCCATCAGGACGAGTTCCGTATGACCGCCTGAGACAATCAACGCCAACAGTGGAAACTCAAACTCACGTTCAAAACGATTTGCGTAAATATGACCGGCAATATGGTGAACACCGATTAATGGTTTTTGTTTGGCAAACGCAAGTCCTTTAGCAGCATTAACACCAATCAGCAAAGCTCCGACAAGGCCGGGACCTTCTGTTACCGCGATCGCTTCTATATCATCCCATAAAATTTTCGCTTTTTGAAATGCTTCCTCAATCACAACGGTAATTTGCTCGACATGATGCCGCGACGCGATTTCTGGAACAACCCCGCCAAACCGTTTATGGCTGTCGATTTGTGAAGCCACCGTATTGGAGACAATTTCTGTTCCATTTTTCACAATCGCGACGGCCGTTTCGTCGCAGCTTGTCTCAATTCCGAGGATATAAACATCTTTATTCATGCTAATTTCACCCACATAACAATGGCATCTTCCTGGTTATCCGTATAATAATTTTTACGGATGCCTCCCGGAATAAGCCCAAATTTTCGATACATGCGCTGGGCAACCGTATTAGAAACACGAACTTCCAGCGAAAGTCTTTTGGCACCAAGTTTCATCGCCGCCTCCAGCGTATAGAAAAAAAGCGTTTCACCTAGTTTTTTACCCCGATAAGCAGGCTTGATTGCAACATTGGTAATTTGCGCATCATCAATCACGTGCCACATACCGGAGTAGCCGACGACTTTCTGATCTAGAAGAATAACATAATAATGCGCGTATTGATTATCTGTCAGTTCGTGCAGTATAACATCCCGCGGCCACGGAGCGGTGAAAGATTCTGTTTCGACGGCCATGACGTCATCAATGTCACTCAGCTCCATCTTCCTTACCACGACCTCAGCCATCGTTTTTAGCTGCCTTTTTCAGCCAGTTCGCTTCCGCCTCAGCCAGACGCAAGTAATTCGGAGTCAATGTATGGGCGCTGTCACCGGGCTTATCCTTACCTGCATACGCCAAGTGCGCGGGTGATGCCAAATGAAATGGTCCTTGATCGATTATCGCCCGGCTGCCCAAATAAGCCTTGATCATCGCTTTATGTATGTCGATATCCGGGCTTAAAAACAATACATGACGATTTGTTTCAGCAATTTCTTTCAGCCAGTCTTCCATTAAAATGTTTTGTTCTTCGCGGATTGATTCCGGCTCCCCTTCCCTAATTTCGTATAAGCCGGTATAGACAAGACCTCGCCGCGCGTCAAAAAACGGGCAAATATACGAATTATAGAAACGTCCCTGCCAGGCGAGAGCCTGGAGACTTGAAACCCCGACAACCGGTATATTAAGCGCCCATGCCATTGACTTGGCTGTCGTCAGGCCGATCCGCACACCGGTATACGAACCGGGTCCTTTCGCCACAACTATTTTATCCAAGTCCATTGGTGTCATACCAACTTCATCCATCAATTGTGTAATTGCCGGCATAAGCCGGACCGAATGATTCTTTTTTAAATTTGTTATAACCTCACCAATTAACTGGCCGTCTTTCAGCACCGCAACACCCAGTGCCTGATTTGATGTGTCCATCGCAAGTATATTCATCCCAGCGGCTCCTTACATATAACCAGCTACATCATGTGCAACCGATTCGTAGTGTTCACCTATTGGCTGAAAATCCAATAAACGTGTTTGTTCATCGATGTATGATATATTAACTGCTAAGTACTCAGCGGGAAGGTATCTTTCAATAAAATGGGCCCATTCCACGACACAGATGCCATCCCCGTTAAAATACTCTTCAAAACCGATATCTTCTTCAGAATCCTCCAACCGGTATACATCCATGTGATAAAGCGGCATCTCACCCTGATATTCTTTAATCATTGTGAATGTCGGGCTGTTAACGGTTCGTTTGACGCCAAGCCCATTAGCCAGCCCCTTTGTAAACGTTGTTTTACCGGCACCAAGATCGCCTTCCAATGTCACGACGTCCCCCGGCTTAAGCAGCAGCGCCAGCCTCTCTGCTATGTTCCGTGTTTCTATTTCCGAATGTGTCTTAATTTGATTTTTTTTCATTATGTCACCCGCTTCGGTGGGTATAACCCTTTTTTTGCAATGGTTGTGTGCGATTGTCCCGAGCTCTCAGCCATACACGGTACTTACCGTCGTTATCACTTTTGGCATAGCCGATCGGTGTGATTGGTGTGTTTGTTTCAGCAGCTATAGCCTTCAACGTTTCCCACTCATTTTTTGCCACCGTTCCCACTAATTCAAAGTCCTCCCCGCCGTAGAGTTTCCAATTATGCTGCTGCTCAGTACTAAACTGATAAAAGTTCGGACTTACAGGCAGCTTATCTTCATAAATGGTTAGGCTTACCCGGGAAGCTTCGGCAATTTCATGTGCCTCACTTGCAATACCGTCACTGATATCGTTCAATGCAACACGGGAAAGACGCTCAAGTTTACTTGCAAAGTCAGCTCGCATATCAGGGGTCCGGTGTCTTCTTTGATAAAACATTTTATCTTTATAATCGCCAGGGTTATTAAGTATGTGAAACCCAGCTGCAGAATCGCCAAGCGTTCCCGTTACAAAGACAATATCGTTGTTTTCTGCTGTGCTCCTGTACCTTGCCTTTTCCCGATTGACATAACCGACCACCGTTATAGAAATTGTCAGCTCATTTCCTGATACCGTATCACCACCGATCAAATCCATCCGGTAGTCTGCAGCAAGTTCCGCCATCCCTTGATATACCTCGGTTAATTCCTCATTGCTCCAAGAGCCCGGTATAACAATTGACACAAGATAAAATGCCGGCACAGCTCCCATCGCACTAAGATCGCTAATATTAGCTGCAAGAGCTCGATAACCTATATGGGAAGGATGCATGGTTGACCTCGAAAAATGGACATCCTCAACAAACGTATCAATCGCCGTCACAATATCCCGGGTCGTCTGCCGAAATACGGCGGCATCATCTCCTACGCCTTTTATAATCGAGGGTTGTTTATAGCTGTTCTGTTTAATTGCATCAATAAATTCAAATTCATCCATAATATACCACCATTTGAGTTTCAGTTATTTTAATGATAGCAAATACAGCACAAAAATGAAATTTATCGAGCATAAAGTGAAACTTCACTTTGATTGTTAGTTAAACAGAATCGGACATTTACCGGCACTGGTCTTTCGTTTTTTGGAAGATAACTGCCAGTTACATTACGGGAAAAACATGGGAAAGCAAACTTTAACGATGAAAATTGTGAACTTCAGCGAAAAGTGTGTCTATTTGAGCGAAAATCGTGTGAACTTAAGCCGATTTTGTGACAGCTTAAGCGAAAATAGTTCACGCTTGAGCCAATCAGCCTGGTAACTCTTACAAAAAGCCATTGTACAATAATAAAACCGTTCCCTTTATAATGGAAACGGTCGGCTAATTTATGTATGCTGTAAAAAAATTCATTAAAAGCCATATTTTAAAATGGCGGTCCGGACGGGACTCGAACCCGCGACCTCCTGCGTGACAGGCAGGCATTCTAACCAACTGAACTACCGGACCAGCTGGCAAATCTTTTACGTACGATTTCCAATTAACATCGAAGTTTATTCGAGGTAGTGAATTGAAATAATTTGGTTGCACTCAGGAGTACTACTGATATTCAACTTACTTAGATGTGAGCTCAACGTAGATAGTTGAATTATTTTGGTTGCGGGGGCAAGATTCGAACTTGCGACCTTCGGGTTATGAGCCCGACGAGCTACCAGACTGCTCCACCCCGCGATATGAGAAAGTATTAAGTTAATAGTGAAAGCCTGGCGGCGTCCTACTCTTGCAGGGGTTAGACCCCAACTACCATCGGCGCTGGAGAGCTTAACTGCTGTGTTCGGCATGGGAACAGGTGTGACCTCTCCGCTATCGCTACCAGACCTGCACGATGTCGGTTATCCGGTATTGTTCACAGGGTGTGAACGGAATTAACCGAACTCCCTTTTGTCATATGCTGTTGATTGATTGTCCGTTTTGACGGACAAGAATCATTATAGGCATTTTTGATGAAAAATGCAAGGGTTTTTGAAAAATTTGTACCCTGAAAACTAAATAAGAGCGTTAGTCGACATTCAACGTGGTTGTTGGTTAGTTAAGTCCTCGATCGATTAGTATCCGTCAGCTCCACGTGTCGCCACGCTTCCACCTCGGACCTATCAACCTCATCGTCTCTGAGGGATCTTACTCACTTAACGTGATGGGAAGTTTCATCTTGAGGGGGGCTTCATGCTTAGATGCTTTCAGCACTTATCCTTGCCACACGTAGCTACCCAGCTGTGCTCCTGGCGGAACAACTGGTACACCAGCGGTGTGTCCATCCCGGTCCTCTCGTACTAAGGACAGCGCCTCTCAGACTTCCTGCGCCCACGACGGATAGGGACCGAACTGTCTCACGACGTTCTGAACCCAGCTCGCGTACCGCTTTAATGGGCGAA
>NZ_FOMR01000011.1 GCF_900112705.1 Lentibacillus persicus | reverse complement strand
TGTATTGCGCGTTTAGACCCGTACCTTCAGAAGTTTGTCAGCGTAACCCTTTATTATAGGTTGTATTGCATTCTCACCATATTCATTCAACTCAAGCGTCATGATTTACACCACCCCTGCGGGTAGGCTTTCGTCAGCTAAACTGCACTGTTACGGTAAATTCTTACGCCTTTTCACCGAGCTTTTAACACTATCATTCTTACTAAATTCAGTGCTAATCGACTAAGAGAGAACCCTTCCAAACGTTACCTCTTCATTTGATTCTTCGATATAATCCTTCAATTCCATAGGGAATTGCCTAGACTTTACCAGAGAGATGTTAGCCATCCTCCATTTAAACTAAGAACGTTTCGCACCAGAATGGCGCCCGTTTGTTTAAGTATATTTGTTCACAAACTTAAAGGTTTTAAGACCTGCCTCTTTTCTTTCTCTCAGTTATTTTTTAGAGTATAAGTTTAAATGCCTTTACAAATAATACCCCTATAACAAATTAGGGGGTTAATAAAATGGCAGAAGCACCCACAAGTAATAATGCTATGAGCACAAGTAATAATGGAATGAGTACATCTAATAAGATAAACCTTTCAGGTCTTGGTATTGGAGCAATTGTACTAACCACTGTTTATACGGCGGTTTTGGCTTCGCAGTTAATGGCTACCAAGCATAAAGTCAATTACCTTTATTACAAAGAATTAGCACAAAATAAATAGCGAATTATAGACGGTGCTTTTTTCACCGTCTTTTATTTAAATAAACAGAATCTGAACTAACCTGCCCGTTACTTTAAGTACATTTCTTCACAATCACCATTTATCCTAACATAAAAAATCCATTTGCTTTACGAGCGTTGCTAAACAAACTGGCCCGATTGCGGAAAGAAACTTTGAAGTCCATAATGTTCAAATTGAGACTATCCGCTACACCTTTATATTTATATTAACATAATTATCCAGAATACCTTGTAAAATCAACCTTTTTATCATTTCATTTTTGCAATTATATACACTGAATTACGTATAATTTGCAGGTATAAATGTAAGCATGCAATAGCTATTGTACCCTCAAAAATTAGCCTTCAAATTTCTAGGTGAATTTTAATAAAAATCCATTCATACCAATAAAAAATGACTACCAAATCAGTCTACAATTTGATAGTCATTTTTGCTTACATTTTTAATGTTTGCGATAGGTAACGGAACTCGTTACCATTAATGTCCATTATCTTTCTCAACAAATTTATCCGGTACACAAAACGCAATGTGCTGCTGCAGGTTCTCAAATTCTCCGGGAAGAAAGCCGCCGAATTCACCATCAATATTCAGCTGCATCTGCTCATCCGTTTCAACACTGATATGTTTAGCCTGTGTATAGATAATCCGTTTATCCTCCAAGTGAGCGCCGCGTACGGCCAATGTTGCAATCCGGACAAATTCGGCTAAATTCATTTTCTTTAAAATCATCAGGTCAAAATAGCCGTCATCAAGCCTTGCGTCCGGTGCCAACTTTTCAAAACCGCCGACTGAGTTGGTGTTAGTAACAAGGAAAAGCATGATATCTTCATCGATCATCTTACCGTCATATTTAATCGTTGTTCGAATCGGTTTTAACGACGGGAGCATTTCGATGCCTTTAACATAATAAGCCAAGTGACCAAGCATCGTTTTCAGCTTGCTTGGTACATCGTATGTAAGTTCCGTCAGCTTGCCGCCCCCGGCGATGTTCATAAAATAATGCCCGTTCACACGGCCAATATCAAGCAGCATGGATTGCCCGTCCAGAATGACATCGACCGCTCTGTCAATATCCTTCGGGATGCATAGTGCCCTTGCAAAATCATTGGTCGTCCCGGTCGGAATAATTCCAAGCTTCGGACGATGTTCCTGTTCAGCCAACCCGTTAATAATTTCATTAATGGTCCCGTCACCGCCTGCAGCCACCACCAGGTCAAACCGCCGTTCAACTGCTGTTTCAGCAGCTTTTGTTGCATCACCTTCACATGTCGTGGCGTGAGCAGAGGTTTCAAAACCGGCAACTTCGAACCGCTCCAGCACACCGGCCAGCTTATTCTTAAAGGCTTCCCGCCCTGAAGTCGGATTATAAATAATGCGGGCTTTCTTCATGTTATTCGCTCCTCAACACACAAATCAGTTTTTTACAACTAACGTCTATCATAGCGCTTTTCATCTTATTTGAAAAGTCATTCGTATAATGGCATAAACCATAAAAAAAGAAAATCTTATACTTTTTAGAGGCTAATGCACAGAAACAGTTGCAGCGAGGGGGAAGAACCGAGGGAGAAACCGGATGGCGATGCGCCTGTTTCAGCGCGGTGTCTCTTTGTAATCATCTTTTAGACCTGTGTTATGAATTATTTTTAATATTGGTCTTGATGCCAGAAATATACTGCCAAGCAGGTATGCTATACTTCCGAAAGATGCAGTAGCTGTAAAAAAGTTTAAAATACTGCCTGTTATAAAGAAAAATCCAATTAATAAATCATTGGATAAAGAGATTAACCTGTATTTTCGCCTGAAATAGAGGCGAAACCTTCCAGCTTTTAAATCATGATACTTCTTTCCATGAAAAATGCGTGGCATAGCTATTCTCCTTTACTGACATTTTTAATGAAAGCAGGCGTCAATACAACTTGAGCTTTCATATAATGTTTACACGTTAACGTATCCGAATAAACGTGGTGTTTGTCAGTGGGTAGCTACGAGCCCTTAAAGAACTTTGACCAGAAATATTGAAACAAACAAAAAGACGAACTAATGAATAGTGACAGCAGAACACTCTGTTACGGAAATATACACTGCTGTCACTTATTATCGTTCGTCTTTTGTCTTAAAAATTAAGTTTTGCTTAAGCCTCTAAAAAACCTTTCATCACCGCTTGTCAATTTCCTGCTGCAGAATCTTGTTAACCATCGGCGGGTTGGCCTGACCTTTTGTTGCTTTCATAACCTGCCCCACAAGGTACTTGATAGCACGATCCTTGCCGTTTTTATAGTCAATGATGGACTGTTCATTTTCATCAAGCACTTTCGTAATAATCTCTGTCAGCTGGCCTTCATCAGAAATTTGCACAAGTCCTTTATCTTTAACGATTTTTTCAGGGTCGCCCCCGTTTTCAACCAGTTCAGCAAAAACTTTCTTGGCAATCTTGGAAGAAATCGTGCCGTCTTCGATGAGCTTAATCATGGTGGCCAGCGCTTCAGGTGTCAGCGCCAGTTCGTCCAGCTCTTTGTAGTGCTTGTTCATATAAGCTGATACATCACCCATCAGCCAGTTTGAAGCCTGTTTAATATCAGCGCCATTTTCGACCGCTTCTTCAAAGAAGTCGGCCATTTCTTTGGAGCTTGTCAAAACAGCTGCATCATATGGCGGCAAGTCCAGCTCATCAATATAGCGCTGTTTGCGGGCATCGGGCAATTCAGGAATTTCCTGACGGATGCGTTCTTTCCACTCATCATCGATATACAGCGGTACCAGGTCAGGTTCAGGGAAGTAACGGTAATCATCCGAACCTTCTTTCACGCGCATCAGGATTGTTTCTTTTGTTTTTTCATCGTAACGGCGTGTTTCCTGTAAAATTTCGCCGCCTGACAGCAATTCTTTCTCCTGCCGTTTTTCTTCAAATTCCAGCCCTTTTTGTACGAAGGAGAACGAGTTAAGGTTTTTAAGTTCCGTTTTTACACCGAATTCTTCTTGACCAATCGGGCGGATTGACAGGTTGGCGTCGCACCTTAATGACCCTTCTTCCATTTTACAATCGGAAACTCCCGTATACTGGATAATATTTTTCAGTTTTTCCAAGTAAGCGTACGCTTCTTCAGGTGACTGCATGTCCGGCTCGGAGACGATTTCAATCAACGGCGTGCCTTGACGATTGTAGTCAACCAGGGAATAGCCGTCATCCTGGTGGGTCAGTTTCCCGGCATCCTCTTCCAAGTGAAGGCGTGTGATGCCAATCCGTTTTTTCTCACCGTTCACTTCGATTTCGATCCAGCCGTTCTCTCCGATCGGCTGATCGAACTGCGAAATCTGATATGCTTTAGGATTATCCGGGTAAAAATAGTTTTTCCGGTCGAATTTAGTGTCAGTTGCAATATCACAGTTAAGTGCTAAAGCAGCTTTCATGGCAAAGTTCACCGCTTCTTCATTCAGAACCGGCAGTACGCCCGGATAACCCAGATCGATTGGATTAACATTTGTATTTGGTTCATCGCCAAATGCGTTGGAACTCGGACTGAAAATTTTCGAATCAGTTTTCAATTCCACGTGTACTTCAAGGCCGATAATCGTTTCAAAATTCATTAGTTGGCACCTCCCAATTGAGGGCGTTGTTTGTGGTGGTCTGTTGCTTGCTCATATGCATGCGCCGTACGATAGACCATACGTTCATCAAATGCTTTTCCGATAATTTGCATGCCGATTGGCAAACCGGCTTCGGAAAAACCACACGGAACAGAGATCCCCGGCACTCCGGCAAGGTTAACCGGAATCGTTAAAATATCGTTGGCATACATCGTCAACGGATCATCGACATTTTCTCCGATTTTAAATGCGGGTGTTGGTGCAGTCGGGCCGATAATGACGTCATAATCGTTCAGAATCGCTTCAAAGTCATTCTTAATCAGGGTCCGTACTTTTTGAGCCTTTTTATAATACGCATCATAATAACCGGTACTCAATGCGAATGTACCAAGCATGATGCGGCGTTTAACTTCATCCCCGAACCCTTCGCTGCGGGAGTACGTGTACATATCCATCATGTTTTCGGCATTATCCGAACGAACGCCGTAACGGACGCCGTCAAACCGGGCCAGATTAGCGGAAGCTTCCGAGGATGCCAGCAAATAATAAGCCGATACGGCATATTTGGAATGCGGCAGGGAAACTTCTTCCCATTCGGCCCCGAGTTCTTTATACGTGTTCAGGGCACTCAAAACCGCTTCTTTCACGTCAGGCTCAACACCTTCAGCAAGATACTCTTTCGGCACGGCAATTTTCAAGCCTTTCACGTCACCCGTCAGTGCATCGGTATATGACGGCACCTCCACATCAGCACTTGTTGAATCCATTTTGTCATGACCGGCAATCACTTCCAGAACACGGGCATTATCTTCCACATTTCTTGTGACCGGTCCGATTTGGTCAAGTGATGACGCAAACGCGACAAGCCCAAAACGCGAGACCCGTCCATACGTCGGCTTCATGCCGACAACACCGCAAAACGATGCCGGCTGACGAATCGATCCGCCTGTATCAGAGCCGAGCGAAAAAAGGACTTCCCCAGCTGCAACAGCGGCTGCAGATCCACCGCTCGAACCGCCCGGCACATAATCAGTATTCCACGGGTTTCGGGTCGGCTGATAACTGGAATTTTCCGTTGAAGAGCCCATGGCAAATTCATCCATATTCAGTTTGCCGACAGATATCATTTTTTCCGCATTCAGTTTTTCGACAGCTGTTGCGTTATAGAGCGGATCATCGAAGTTTTTCAAGAATTGGCTTCCGCATGTTGTCCGCAGTCCTTTTGTGACGATATTATCTTTAATGCCTGCCGGGACTGCAAACAATCGTGCATCCTCATCGGGAGATGCG
Organism: Lentibacillus persicus; assembly: GCF_900112705.1. Classification (GTDB taxonomy): domain Bacteria; phylum Bacillota; class Bacilli; order Bacillales; family Amphibacillaceae; genus Lentibacillus; species Lentibacillus persicus. Next base: position 95,446 of record NZ_FOMR01000011.1, on the reverse strand, counting down.
TCCAGCTGTTTCGCTTGATTACGCGCCTGCTCTTCATCAAGTGTTAAAAACGCCTGGACCTGACCATCGACCTCCCGGATACGATCGAATGAAGCATTTACAAGATCTTCGGCTGAAATTTCTTTTCTATGTAACATCTCTTCCAATTGTTTAATACTATGCTCAAATAAAGACATGTCTTTCCCTCCCTACTCCAGAATTGACGGCACACGGAAATAGCCATCCTGCTTGTCCGGCGCGTTCTTCATTGCTTCGTCTTTTGTAATCCATTCTTGTGGCTCGTCTTCACGCAAGACATTCTTCAAGTCGAGAACGTGTGTGGTCGGCTCCACCTCTTCTGTATCCAATTCATTCAATTGCTCGGCATACTCGGTAATAGAACTCAGGTGCTTCGTAAACATATCAGCTTCCTCTTCCGTAATGGCAAGACGGGCTAAGCCGGCAACATGTTTGACCTGTTCTTTTGAAATATCCGCCATGGCTGGGCACCTCCGTAGAAATGATTTATCTTCCTTTTGATTATAATTATCGTTAGTTAAAGACACTATTGATAATAGCAGAATTTGCCGTCTTTAAGCAAATAAAGCAACGTACCTTAAGCTCCCGTTTTAGGGCATTGAAGAAGGTTTGGTAAAAACCAGGGCGCTTTTCATGAATTTTGTTGCTTATTAACTTTGGCAGTAGTTTCAGCGAGTACTTTGCTCGGATACTTGGACTACAGAACGCTCCACGGAAAAACAAAAACGTGGGCGTGTGGCCGGTACATCGACGCGTGAAATGGAATGTGGGTGCGTGAACTGAAATATGAGCCCGAAATTCGAAATATGGGCGCGTGAATTGGGATATGAGCCCGAAATTCGAAATATGGGCGCGTGAATTGGAATATGAGCCCGAAATTCAAAATATGGGCGCGTGAACTGGGATATGAGCCTGAAATTCAAAATATGAGCTCGAAAGTCGGTACACGCGCTCGAGCGTCGAAATATACTCCAAAAGCAACCAAAGTAAAAAGCCACTTAACCCACAAGTATGGGAAAGTGACTTTGAGACACCAACGATTAGTATGTGTTTAATTTTTTCAATGCTTGATCGTATTCTTCCACAAGTTCCGGTTCAGGCTTCTGAGCCAGGCTGACAGCAATTGCAGTAATCAAATTGAGCACGAAGCCAGGCACAATTTCATACAACTCAAAAATGCCGCCTGAAAGGAAGTCACCCCAAATAATAACGGTTACTGCTCCCGCTAAAATACCTGCAAACGCACCATTTCGTGTGAACCGTCTCCAGAATAATGCCAGGAGAATTGTCGGCCCAAAAGCAGCTCCGAACCCTGCCCACGCGTAACTTACCAAATCGAGCACACTGCTTTCAGGATTCATAGCAATCAGGACAGCAATCAACGCAATAACAAGGGTGGCAGCCCGGCCAACCCATACCAATTCTTTTTCGCCTGCTTCTTTTTTAAATATTGCCTTATAGAAGTCTTCTGCGATGGCCGAAGATGAAACAAGCAGCTGCGAGTCAATTGTACTCATAATAGTAGCAAGAATCGCTGCCAGAAGTATACCTGCAATTACCGGATGGAACAATAGCTGGGAAAATGCAATAAAAATCTTTTCCGGATCTTCCAGCATTTGTATGCCGTTTTCTGTAACGACTGAGATACCAAACTGACTCAAGACATTCACATCTTGTGTACTGATAAACGCCAGTCCGACAAAGCCGGTGAAAATAGCACCATATAGGCCAAGAACCATCCATGTTGTACCGATAAAGCGCGCCATAGGCACATCTTTCGGTGATCTGAGCGCCATAAAACGCACAATAATATGCGGCTGGCCGAAGTAACCCAGCCCCCAGGCCACCGATGAAATAATTGCCATTAACCCAACGCCTTCTATCATGTTCAGGTGTGTTGAATCAACCTCACCGACCGCTTGAACAGCAGCATCCCAGCCACCCATTTCGTTCAATGCGACAATCGGTACAACAATTAATGCAGCAAACATAAGCAAGCCTTGTACAAAGTCCGTCCAGGCCACCGCCAGAAAACCACCCAATAAAGTATATGAAACGATAAAGACGGTTCCGATCCATAAGGCGGTTTGGTATTCAAGCCCGAACGATGCTTCGAACAATTTTGCTCCCGCTACCATTCCGGATGATGTATAAAACGTAAAAAACAATAAAATAACAAGTGCTGAAATAACCCGAAGAATATGTGAATTATCTTTAAACCGATTTTCCAAAAAGTCCGGAATCGTAATTGAATTATTAGAGACTTCTGTGTAAACACGCAGGCGCTTCGCAACAAACTGCCAGTTTAAATACGCTCCAAGTGACAGACCGATTGCCATCCATGCTTCCGCAAGACCGGCAGCATAAACCGCACCAGGCAGCCCCAGTATTAGCCAACCGCTCATATCAGAAGCTCCGGCGCTCAATGCAGCAACTGCGGGGCCTAACTTCCGACCGCCAAGAACATAGTCCGAAAGATTATTCGTCATGCGATACATAATAATACCGATGACAAGCATGCCGGTAAGATAGACGATAAATGTTATAAGCGTCGTCAAATCCATTTACTTACCCCTCCCTTCAATAAATAACGTAATAATGGATGAAAGTATTATCAAAGGCATCGGAATAAACATCCACAGCCATGTTGCCCCCGAAATAGCGTACTCCATTGGAATCACCCCTTTTTTGAATATTTGTGCTTATTATATCATACGTTTCATGAGGAAATATTATTATTATATAACCTGTGAAACAAAAAAACCTGAAACAGTTTTTCCATACTGTCTCAGGCGATATCATCATAAAGTAATAGGGTATAAAAATATTGATACATAAACTCAAAGTCTGATTAGAACAAAGTTACATCCTTACCGATTGAAAGAACTGTCGGCTCAACTTCCATTGCAATATCAACCGGGTTATCCTGTGCAACAAAGAAACCTGCAACAAGCATAGTCCCTAATGCAGCAGCTGCTAGTAGCTTTTTCATTTTATCCCCTCCTTTACAGACTAACAAGTTCTTCATAAGTATTGTTAGCCAATTTGTAATATTTAACAGATTCTTTATATCTGTTAATCCCTTCGAAATGTTTTGCCAACATGTTGGCATAAATCACAAGGTTGGCATAATCTTTATGTTTCTGTAAGTAAGGTATGAATTTATCGATAACCAAAGATTCAAATTTATTTGTTTCTTGGTTAATCGCATAACTATAAGTGTATGTTATATAGTGAAACAATTGGTATGTCTCTTTTTCTTTCGTTTGCTCGAGTAATTTCATACTTTTATTGATAGTTTCTCTTGTTTTATCAATATCTCGAACATTATAATATTCTTTTATCAACGATGTAGCAGCTATTATACGCTCATATAACTGTACCTCAGGATCCTTAACGATCTCCTCATAATTAGATATCGCTTTTCTGTTTTCACCTATTGTAGAATAAAGATAGCCTAAATTTTGGTTAGTTAAATGAATAATTTGTTTGTTTTGGTTTAACTCCCCTAAATGTTTACCTAAATTATAATTTTTTATTGCCTTATCATGCATTCTGATCCTACGGTAGGAAATTCCCAAGACAATATGACATTGAGCACATCGGGTGAAGTTATATGTTACACGAAAAGTCGCTATCGCTTTTTCGGCATATTCAATTGCTTCGAGTGTATTCCGGAGTTTACTATGTGTTACAGCGATAACATACTGCAAGTCAGCTGCTTCATCCTCTGAAATATTTAACAAGTTTAACTTTTCTTCAGATAATTTATACATGCGCAGTGCTTGATAATTTTCAGAATTGAGCGTGCAATAGTTCCCTTTAAACTTATACCAATAGAACTGATGTAAGCTGTCAAACGTACCGGTCATTTCGGCCAGTTTATTAATCTGGCTCAAAGCATTGTCCAATTCGCCAATAACAAGAAAATAGCGGATTTTATGAATTTCAAACATGGCCAGGCTGTCAGCAGAATGGTTGTCATACATAATACGGTTCAATTCTTGATACTTTTGAATGATGTCTTCCTTATCATGTTCGGAAGACAGCATATTGAACCATTCCTGGCACTTTTCTCTGACTACCTCATCGGTTTCATTCTCCAGTTGAATTCCCAATCGTGTGCATAATAGGCTTATAACACCAGGACTTGCCTCGGTTTTCTCATTTTCAATTTTAGATAGATAGGCGCTCGACACAATTCCCTCAGCCAATTCGGCCTGGGTCATTTCCTGTTTAATCCGATGCAATTTGATATAAGGCCCAATTTCCATCTTTTTACCTACCTTAGCAGCTAATTATTAGAATGATTTTCCTTTTCCGCTATAGTTATATCATAACATAAATTCGCATAATTCATATTGGGAAAGTTGAGGGGTAAAACAGCTGATAAAATCGGTTTCATCATGGTGACTTTCCTAAAATGAGGAAAGTCGGTTAAAAAACCCTTTTTCTGAGTCTCTCAAACTCGAAAAAGGGGCTTTTTCTGTTTTGGGTCTATTGACGTAAGCCGTTTTTATCAATTGAATACCTGAACGTTTGCTTCACTGCTGCCTGCTTCTCGTGTAATGATGCTTTCCAGTTTTTTACTTGAAGTGATTTTCACTTCAAGGTCATAGTAATCCTGAAACATTTCATCAATTAACCCATACGTATACTGTGTAAAGCCGAGGACTTCACCTTCACTGTAAAATTCAATTGGGATTTCCAATTTCAGCTGCTGCAATTCTTCATCAATGTAAAAGCCTTTGCCAACGACACCTACATAATTTGGGAAATACTCCTGAATGCGTGAACTAAAGTTCTGAACCAGTTGCTGGGTATCGTAGTATCTTTCTTCGCCTTCATCTGATGGAAATAGAATATTCTCTTCGTTAACGCTTTCCCATTCGTCTATTGATGCCTGCCCGCTTTCAACACCGGTTTGAGCGACAAAATTTCCCGGAACAGGTGAACCTTGCTGTTCTTCCCGGTAGAGCGCAATCATGATTGGAACATTACTCAACTCTTCAATATTGCGTACACGTTCCAGAACCGTCTGCGCGATTGCTTTCCCTTGCTCCATCATTTCCGATTCGGGTATTTCTCTATGATGTGTGTTGCCATTAACTTCAAACGTAAAGACTGATTTTAAGGCAATCCCAATTGAAGCTCCCACCACTTCTACAGAATCATCTTCTTTTCGTTCGAGAAAATTATGTTCAAGAATGTGGCTGAGGTATTTTGGATTATTTTCGTAATCCTCCTTGGACGCGGTTTCTTCAGTTATATCAGTTTCTTCATCTAAAGGCGGATTGATGGCACGATTTGCATTTTGGATATCGGATTCGCTGTAATCATCACTGGCTTCCATTTCATCAATCATTGCTTGTGTCGGCTTTGTGTCCAGCCATCTGTACAGCATTTCAGACGTTAAATGTTGTCCTTCCTCAAATAAAAGTTCCCCGGGATCATAGTATTGTTTGGAAAGGCGTCTCAATCCGGTTTCCATTTCATCAATGTCTACACGATTACCCATTTGATTCGTAATGACGCCCCTTGATGGGCTGGTGCGGTATGGCAGAATGGTCCGGTAGGTCTCCTCTGACATTGTTTGACTTGATACGATCGAGTTTTGCTGCTGTTGATTCTCGTCTTCATTTTGCACAACTTCGTCCTCGTTACCGATTGACGGCGTACAACTCGCAAGAATCAGTACAGTGCTGGCCAGGAGGACGATTATTTTCTTCAATGTATTCCACTCCTTAATAAGGACGTCCTTAAAGTCTTAAATCTTCTTCTATTTATTCTTCTACAGCCTCTTTCAGCTGTTGCTCATTCCATATCGCTACCCCAAGTTCTTCGGCTTTAGCCAGTTTGGAACCGGCATCTGCGCCGGCGATAAGGATATCGGTGTTTTTGCTTACACTGCCAGTGACTGATCCGCCCCGCTCTTCTACGAGCGTTTTTGCCTCAGAACGTGTAAAATTATCCATTTTCCCTGTCAGCACCACTGTTTTTCCGGAAAAAACGGTATCTTCGTCAACCGTCTGCTGTCCGGCACCGGTAAATGTCATATTTAGACCGAGGTCTCTTAATTCATTTAGAAGTTTTTTTACTTCCTCGCCTTCAAAGTAGCTGACAATCGAATCGGCCATTTTATCACCGACTTCATCAATGGCTATCACTTCTTCAAACGTTGCCTTCTGCAAATTATCCATCGTTTCAAAATGGGCGGCAAGCGTTCTGGCAGCTTTGGACCCGACAAAACGTATTCCGAGCCCGAACAGTAACCGCTCAAGTGAATTGTCTTTTGAAACAGCAATTGCGTTCAGCAGATTGTCGGTTGACTTTTCCCCCATACGCTCCAATTGGATTAAGTCTTCGCGCTTCAACCGGTAGATGTCGGCAATTGTATGAACAAGGTTTTCCCGGAACAGCTGAATGATGACTTTCTCACCAAGACCGTCTATATTCATAGCTTCACGAGAGACAAAGTGAATTAAACCTTCTTTTAATTGCGCAGGACAGTTTGGATTCATACAGCGCAGAGCAACTTCTTCATCGAGACGTACAAGTTCACTGCCGCACTCAGGACACTCCTGCGGCATCGCGAATTCTTGTTCATTGCCGGTACGCTTTTCTATAACCGGACGAATAACTTCCGGAATGATGTCACCGGCTTTTTTAATCACAACCGTGTCACCAATCCGGATATCTTTTTCCTTTACCAAATCCTCATTATGCAATGACGCCCGCTGCACAGTTGTTCCGGCAACTCTCACCGGATCCAATATGGCTGTTGGCGTCACCACACCTGTGCGTCCTACATTCAATTCGATCTCACGGAGCGTTGTCAGTACCTCTTCTGCCGGAAACTTGTACGCAATTGCCCAGCGCGGATTTTTAGCTGTGAAGCCCAATTCTTCCTGCTGCTCAAGGTTATCAACTTTCACGACGATACCATCAATTTCATAATCCAAATCAGGCCGCTTTTGCTCCCAATAGTTAATATAATCCAGAACCTCGTCGATTGTGGCGCATTTCTGCCATTCAGGATTTGTTTTAAATCCGATTTTTTTCATATATTCGAGCCGTTCGCTGTGCGATGCCAGCGTTCCGGATTGCCACTCCCCAACACCATAAAGAAAAATGTCCAAATTACGTTTTGCCGCAATTTTGGGGTCGAGCTGCCTGAGTGACCCTGCAGCTGCATTTCGCGGATTGGCAAACGGCTCAGCACCGTCTTGCTCCCGTTCTTTATTCAGATTAAGAAAGGATTTATGCGGCATATATGCTTCACCGCGCACCTCAATGGTACTTTCATCCGGAATCGATAGAGGGATGCTGCGGACCGTTTTCAAATTGCTCGTTATATCTTCACCTGTCGTCCCGTCCCCACGGGTTGCGCCCCGGACAAATTTGCCATTTTCGTACGTGAGCGACACCGCAAGACCGTCAATTTTCAATTCACATACGAACGTAATCGCTTCATCTGTTCCCTGACTGGCACGCCGGGCGAAATCACGCAAATCCTGTTCATTGAACGCATTTCCAAGACTCATCATCGGCACATTGTGCTGTACTTTCTGAAAAGCGTCAAGCGGCTCTCCGCCAATGCGCTGTGATGGTGAATCCGGTGTAATCAGGTCCGGAAATTCTTCTTCCAATTTTAACAGTGCCTGCATTTTCCGGTCATACTCGGCATCCGGCACACTTGGATTATCGAGCACATAATATTCATGACCGTATTGATTCAACAATTCTCTCAGTTCAGCAATTTCCTGCTGTGCTTGTTGTTTGTCCATTCAGCAAGCACCTCCTATTGTTTCGTGATAGGTGCAAATTTAGCGAGAAGCCGTTTGACACCCGTCGGAGCAGGGAAGGCGATATCGAGTTCCATTGAGTCACCCTCACCTTGCACCTTGACGACTGTTCCGACGCCCCATTTCTTATGTTCCGCTTTGTCGCCGGGACGCCACGCCTGTGATTCTGCACCTGTTGTCTGCTGCATTTTTTCCGCGCGCCGTTTTGGAGCAGACGGTTTGTCAGCTGTTTTTTCAAATGCCCCGAACATTGATGCCCTTGCTTGCTCAATCCCATCAACAAGGTCTTCAGGGATTTCATTAATAAAGCGGCTGATCGGGTTCATATTCGTCCGGCCGTATAACGTTCGCATTTTAGCATGCGTCAAGTACAGCTCCTGCTCTGCCCGTGTCACACCAACATAGGCAAGACGGCGTTCTTCTTCCATTTCTTCATTATCGAACATGGACCTGCTATGCGGGAAAACATTTTCTTCCATGCCAACCAAAAAGACGACCGGGAATTCCAGACCTTTGGCAGCATGCAATGTCATGAGCGTGATTTTCGGTTCACTGTCAGATTCTTCATCCACGCGATCAATATCTGCAATTAAAGCCAGATCGGTAAGGAAGGCAATCAACGTCTTATCTTCTGCATATTCTTCAAAATCCTGCGTAACCGTCTTGAACTCTTCAAGGTTCTCCAGACGGCTCTGTGACTCAAGCGAACGTTCATTTTTCAGCATTTCTTCATAACCTGTCCGTTCAAGTATCGCTTCGACCATATCAGTCGCTGTCAAAAACTCCTGCTGCTGTGTCAGTGTTTGAATAAGATTGCCGAATTCCGCCAGTGCCACCGCAGCCTTTTTGGTAAGCCCGACAAAGTCGACTTCCTTTACTGCCTGGTAAAATGAAATGCCATGCTCAACGGCATAACCACGCAATTTCTCGACCGATGTTTTCCCGATACCGCGTTTGGGCACATTGACAACACGTTCAAAGCTTATATCATCATCCGGATTGGTAATCAGCCTCAAATAAGCAATCAGATCCTTAATCTCTTTACGATCATAGAATTTCGTGCCCCCTACCATCTGATAGGAAACATTCGATTTCATAAACGTATCTTCAATCGCCCTCGACTGGGCATTGGTCCGGTAGAGAATTGCGATATCATCTGCTGAGAAGCCTGTCTCGCTCGTCAGCTCCTGAATTTTGTCCGTGACGAACAATGCTTCTTCTTGCTCGGTCGCTCCCTGGAAATAATGAATTTTCTTACCGTCAGTATTCTCAGTCCATAAATTTTTGGGTTTACGGCCGGAGTTATTTTCGATAACGCTGTTGGCTGCAGCAAGAATCGATTTTGTCGACCGATAGTTTTGTTCCAGATAGATCACCTTAGCAGCCGGATAATCCTCTTCAAACGACAAAATGTTGGTTATATCAGCACCCCTCCAGCGATAAATTGACTGATCAGAATCGCCGACAACACAAAGGTTCTGGTAACGGTTGGCGAGCTGTTTTACCAGGTAGTATTGCGCATGATTCGTGTCCTGATACTCGTCGACATGAATATACTGAAAACGGTTCTGGTAATAGCCAAGCACTTCCGGAACCCGTTTGAATAAATGGATCGTCTGCATAATCAAATCGTCGAAATCAAGTGCCTGGTTTTTTTGCAGTGTTTTCTGATAGCGCTCATAAATTTGCGCAACCTGACGCTGGAAAAAGTCGCCGACATTTTTACTGTATTCCTCAGGCGTGATCAGTTCATTTTTGGCACCGCTGATCTGCCCAAGCATTGCCCGCGGGTCAAATTTTTTCGGATCGATATTCAAGTCTTTCAGGATCTGCTTGATGACCGATAATTGGTCACTGCTGTCTAATATTGTAAAGTTACGACTGTAGCCAATCCGGTCAATATCTCTGCGTAATATTCGCACACACATCGCGTGAAATGTGGAGACCCAAATATGTTCACTGCCGGCGCCGACCAGCTTATTCACACGTTTCTTCATTTCCCTTGCTGCTTTATTTGTAAATGTAATTGCCAGTACATTCCGCGGTGCAATGTCCTTTTCACCGAGCAAGTAAGCAATCCGATGCGTCAGGACACGGGTCTTCCCGCTTCCCGCCCCTGCCATAATTAAAAGCGGACCATCTGTATATCTTACAGCCTCCTGTTGTTCTTTATTTAATCCATTTAATAAGTGATGTATCGTTTGACTCACTGTGACACCGCCTTTTATGTTGTTCAAAAAGCATCCTGATAACCATTCGTTTTACGTTATTTCTTTAACTGCTTTTACTGTTTTCAGTGCTTTATTAATATCCGAATAGATAAGGTTACCGACCACGATTGTATCAGCATTTTGTTTCATTTCGCGCGCTTTAAAATTATCCTCTATTCCGCCGCCGTAAACAAGCTTTGTATCTGTGAGCTGTTCGTTAACTGCTTTAACGAGCTCAGGATCGCCGTATTCGCCGCTGTATTCCATATAAAATACCGGGAAGTGATAAATATGTTCTGCCATATATGCGTAGGCGGTCACATCATCGTTATCCGGAACCACACTATTTGTCTTTTTGAACGCTTTGGCATCTTCATTCATGATACAATAGCCTTCCACAACCGTTTTATCCCAGTCGATGGAATCGCCATATTCTTTAATGGCAGCATGATGAATATCCATCATCCATTTTTTCTCTGAGCTGTTCATAACCATCGGGATAAAATAAAAGTCAAAACCGGGCGTAATCGATTCTAAATTGGATATTTCCAAAATACATGGCACCGTATGCTGGCGTATACGTGAAAGCAAATCCAGCACCCCATCGAGCGTGACATCGTCCGTTCCGCCGACAATGACCGCATCAGTCCCGGATTCACAGATTGCATCAAGATCTTCGTCTGATATTTCTTTTGCAGGATCCAATTTGAACAAATGGTCCCAATCTTCAATTGAATAGTTCACCTGAATGCCTCCATTTATTACATATTTATATTAAGCCTGCCGTTCGTGCGAAACAAATCTGAAATAATCGTTGCTTTCATTCTAAAAGTATACCAAAAAATACGCCATGAATTTAGGGTTAAGAAAAATGAATTTGCGGAAAATCATATTAGAGGTGCCTGAAGGGGTTAAAAGAGGCTAAGACATAACTTTTGATTTCAATATAATAGACGAACGATAAGCAGGGTTAGCGGAGGAAATATGCGTAGACTCCTGCGGGAGAAAAGGCCTAGGCTAGACCCTGAAGTGCCTTGGCACGAGGGGGGCTTGCCAGCCGCCCGCGGAAAGCGAAGCATATTTCCGGAGCGGCGTAGTCCGATTCCTTTCCTAGTATCGTTCGTCTTTTCATTTACTTTTAAACCTTTTTTCCTGGCCTTTTTAGTTTGCATCATCATCAAGTATGCGGTCCAGAACAATTTTATAGCCATCACTGCCGTAATTAATGCAGCGGCGGACGCGGGAAATTGTAGCAGTCGATGCGTTGGTTTCTTCTTCAATAACACTGTAAGTACGGCCTTCTGTCAGCATCCTGGCCACTTGCAAGCGCTGGGCTATTGCATGAATTTCCGACATCGTTGCAATATCATCAAAAAATTTATAGCACTCCTCGCGGTCTTTTAATGAAAGAATCGCATCAAACAGCTGGTCAAGCTGTTCGCCGCGTAGTTTATCAATCTGCATGGCGCGTCACCTGCTTTCGTTTATAGGTTTAAACACGTGCGTTTAGTTTGAAATTGTAACTGATTCTGATATCCCGGGACTTGACGGCACCACGTTAATCCAGGTGTTCCCTTGTACAAATTTTAATAGCTTGCCATCTTTAACCGGAACAATCCTGCCATCACGGTTTTCCCACTTAATCTTTCGGACTTTTCCTTTTTGAACAAGATAAGCATTGCCACCTGATTCTAAATCAATTTCCCGTCGGCCGGCACTGTCAATCACTTGATGCGGTGCTTCTACGATAAAAATATTGTCAGCAGTGACTTGTTCCCCAGTATTGCGTTCAACTGTCTTCTCACCGTCACTCGAACGCGCATATGTCTCTTCATTTTCATTATATGTGTATTCAACAGTATAACTGGTGTAGCTGACCCCGCTGGAATAATCGATCCCGACTTTTCCAGCAGCATCTCCGGAAAAATCAGCTGCTTCTTCGTCTGTTGCAAACGGCAACGGATCGTATGTTTGTTCCACTTCATAGCCTTTTTCCTTTGCTGTGTCATTTACCGCTTCAGTCTGCAAATAGGAATTGTGCGGCGCTTTTCGGAAGGATTCCCGTTTGAATAACTGCCCATTATTATCATAGACGGCACCATCCAAATGTTCAATACCGCGCTCTTTAATCATATCATTCACAAAGTTCGCTGCACCGTGATAAACATAGAGCGCATCATAGCCGTTTGCCAGTTCAAAATAGTACTCCCGGGCACTCCGCACAGGTCCGATAACATCAGGCAATTCACTCTGATACAGCGCTAACAGGCGGGTAATACGGCCTTCAGCGAGTATTTCAAAAACGACATCGGCTTTGCTCAGACCTGTTTGCGGTCGCGCCTGGCGATGATTATTGACCATAACACTGACAATTCGATGATTCACCGGGGCCTCAGTTTCTGCGCCTGTCAGCGGAAATATTTCTTTCTCCACTGGTGACTCAGGTGTTTCGTTTTTCTCTTTTACTGTATTATCTTTTGATTCATTGTCCTGTGCCTCTTGCTTCTCCTCTTCAGAGCACGCAGCTGTGAGCACCAGCATGCACAACACCATGAAAACAATCAACTTTCTCAAGATCCCACCCCCTGGCGCTTACGCCAATTCTTACATCCGGAATCTATTATACGTTATCGCATCGTTGCTGGGAAGAGCACTTCCCGTTTCTTAACATCGATTATACCTTGCTGTGTAATCCGGATGTAAGGCAAGTGTGTGGCAGAAAGGAACAGAATCGTGTATAGCGCATCGCCAAATGAATAGCCAAATTCCTTCAGAAGATTTTTAAAATAACTTTCTTTCTCCATTAGCTCCTCCATTGTTCCATCGAACATACTGCCCGCCATCTTCAGCGGAAGTTCAAATAAAATTTCACCTTCATGCACGACTACAATACCACCGCCCAGTGCCTTAAGCCGTTTCCAGGCATGCAGCATATCGTGTTTGCTTTTTCCGATAAAAACAAGGTCGCCTGTCGTGGAAAATGAGCTCACCACTGCACCAAGCTTTTGTGTAAAACCTTTAATCGCCGTGTTAACGCGCCACTTCCCTTTTCGATCAATTAACATTAGAAAAGCATCGTCCCGGTTATCCGGAAGCACATCGAGTGTGACATCCGTTTTAATCGCATAAGGCTGAATAATCACATCATTTACCAGATTTAAACCGATTGGAACCGAAAATTGCATATCTTCCAACGTTAACTCCCAATCAAACGCTATCGGTTCGATCCCATAATTTTCCCAGGCAATCTTCTTAGGTGCTGCCTGTTCCTTATAATTTTTCAGCATCCACTCGCCTTTTGCCAAAACACTCACCGGCCGCGGATTATCTTTTGTCTCCAAAATATTGATGTGGGCAACGCGTCCGGGCGCAATGCAGCCGAGCTCATCAAGCAGGCCATAATGAGCAGCCGCATTATGTGAAGCCATCCGGTATGCATCAGCCAGCGGGACACCTTTCTTGATTGCTATTTCAATACAAATGTTCATGATGCCATCTTTATAGAAAGAAGGCGTCGCGCCGTCTGTTGTAAATGTAACATGATCGAAAGTCTGCAAGCCTTCTGCCAGCATTTCTTCAAGCAAAACAGGCAAATCAGGTCGTATGGATGAATAACGAAGCCCTGTCTGATAACCTAGTTCGAGCCGTTTAATTGCCTCTTTTCCTGTCATGGCTTCGTGATCGGCGGATACGCCCAATAACTTAAGCCTGGTCAGTGTTTTTTCAGAGGCACCCGGCAGATGCCCTTCAACTGGTTTGCCGAGCCGTTTGGCCTCCTGTATCCAGTAGAGCAGACGGTCGTCTCCCTTAAGTAAACTTGGCCACGCAGTCAATTCACCGCCCTGAATGACCGACGGATGGTTAAGCCACGCCAACACGTGATCCGTGCTGAAAAAATCACTTTCATCTTTAAGGACTGTTTGTGCATCAAACCGTGCCCACCAATACATGGACACAGGGTGACGGTCAAATTCTTCCAAAAGCGAAAACGCTTTCTCATTTTCCAATAAAAAATTCCAAACCAAATTATCATTAATTAATGTGGTCGTACCGAATTCTGCGCCGTGCACAGCAAGCAATTCGGGGTTATATAACTGGAATGGGTGCGCGTGGGGTTCGATATAGCCGGGGACCAAATAAAGACCTTCACAATCAACAATTTCGGCAGATGAACTGTTTTCCGGCAGTTCGTCGCCTACATATACAATCCGATCTTTAAAGATCCAAACGTTCGCCCGACGCCATTGTTTCGTAAATGTATTTAAATAAGTGCCGTTTTTTAAGATAATTGTTGGTTCTTCCAATTCATCTGCAACGGCAACCTGTTCTCTTAACTCACGGTTTCTCCCAAGCATACGATCTTTCATAACTTCAACGCCCCAATATGTTGTTTTTTTCCATCTTAACATATAATGCGCTTTCATACGGTAATGTTTTAAAGACTTTCGTTGAACTTTTTGTGACAAGTTTCGCAAGGCAGCAGCTCTATAAGCCGCTGCCACCAGTAATCCGTATTCATATAGTGCGCAATAAAAAAATTTATGGCTCATTAATTCGCAGTTGATGTGAAGTGCTACTTAGTGAAAATTTCATAAGCCTCTCTTACGACACAGCTGGAATACCCGGGTGTTCGCCGTGCTGCAGGTGATTTCGGAGAAGCAGCATTCCTCGCAGATCGTAGCATGTTCAGAGAAGTGTTGCTTTGTGCTCGTCGTTTTACGCGACCCCGTGCTGAAGCATCCGCTCTACGGAACATATTTTTGTTCTCCAGTGCATATTTCCGCTCTACGGAACATATATCTGTTCTCCGGCACATATTTCCGCTCTACGGAACATATGTCTGTTCTCCGGTGCATATTTCAGCTCTCCGGAACATATGTCTGCTCTCCGGAACATATTCCCGCTCTCTGGCGCATATTTCAGCTCTACGGAACATAATCCCGCTCTACGGCGCATATTTCAGCTCTTCGGCATATATGTCTGCTTCCCGGCCCCCCCCCCCCGATTTCTGCTTTTTTTCAGGAAGCGGTCTGTCCTTCCGAGATATCACAGCAAAGTACGTCGCAGTTCATGGATATTATGTCAGAGTTAAGCTTATTTGGAATGCTGTTTCAATGGGGATGAGAACAGCGCTCCCGGGAACTGGGTTACTCATTAAGCATGGTGTCCACCAATTGTTTAGTGAATGCTTTTGCGGATGAAACACCGCCGATGACTGGTGTGTCCCCCGGCAGATAATGCGTGTTGCCATTTTTAACAAAGCTCAAATTTTCCCAAGCTGCATTTCCTGCCAGCTGATTTTCGAATATATTATCATTTTCCTGCACAATCGCGATAAATTGAAGGTTCTCCCCTTCAAAACTTTGCAGTGTTTCAACGCCTACTTCAGTAAATCCATATGGTTCAACTTCATCAGTTTGATACGCATTTTCAAGTCCCAACTCTTCCATGATCGCTGCGGGGTATGATGTATCAGTATAAAGCCGCATCACAGGAGAATTCTGAGACGAAAATGCCATTGTTGCCAAGTATTTCGTGCCATCCAGTCCTGCATCGGCCAGCCGCTGTTTTTGTTCAGCATAAAACTCTTCTAATTCGTTGATAGACTGCTC
The DNA here is from genome assembly GCF_900112705.1 of Lentibacillus persicus. Lineage (GTDB taxonomy): Bacteria > Bacillota > Bacilli > Bacillales > Amphibacillaceae > Lentibacillus > Lentibacillus persicus. Next base: position 79,801 of record NZ_FOMR01000011.1, on the reverse strand, counting down.
AGCTTCTTCTTCCTTGTCAGTGACCTTGGCAATCGTTTTATATTCATTCATTAATTCTTCATATAAATCAGCGGAGCCTTCTTGACTATAAGGGGAAAACATCACGACAGGTGCAATATCATTTAACCGGTCAATAATTTGCTCATGCCTGAATTCAGCAGCGATAATCAAATCCGGCTCGATCCGCGAAATAGCCTCGAGGTTCGGTTCTTGACGTGTCCCCACATCTTCAACGCTATCCCCGAGTTCTTCTTCAATATTCATCCAACTATTAAACCCTTCGATGTTCGGCACACCAGCAGGCTGAATTCCAAGCGAAAGCAATTGCTCAGCGTTATACCATTCAAGGGCAACGATTTTTTCCGGTGTGCCTTCAATCGTTTTCTCTCCTGCTGCATCCTCAATCGTGACGGTCCGGCCGGCTGCTTCTTCACCATCATTATCCACGGATTCATTCCCGCTCTCGTCATTTCCACAAGCCGCCAACACCCCAATTATTAGAATACTGCACATTAGTAACCATTTACGCATCGGATATCCCCTCCTATTTTTAATCTTATTGAGAATGATTTTCATTATCGTTTTTATTAAACACTACTGATAATTAATTGTCAAACCTTTGCATACCAGGAGAAATCGTGTATAATCAAATGAGAATGATAATCAGTTACTAGATTACTGAGGAGTGAGCAGACTTGACCAGAGACGATCTGTTTGATGTGACAATCATAGGCGGCGGGCCTGCCGGGCTGTTTTCGGCCTTTTACAGCGGACTTAGAGAAATGAAAACAAAAATTATTGAATATCAGCCACAGTTAGGCGGCAAAGTTCATGTTTATCCTGAAAAAATGATTTGGGACATTGGCGGAATGCCTCCTGTTTCCGGAGCTGACTATATTAAACAAGCGGTTGAGCAAGGGTTGACTTTCAATCCTGAAGTTGTGCTTAATGAGAAAGTAACATCTATCAACCGCAATGATGACGGGATTTACGAGTTGCAAGCTGATTCGGGGATTCACTATTCAAAAACGGTCATTGTAGCAGTTGGCAGCGGGATTTTAAACCCTAAAAAGCTGCCGATCCCCGGATCTGAAAAATTTGAAAACACTAACTTACATTATTCGGTTGAATCATTGCAGCACTTTAAAGGCAAAACGGTCATGATTTCCGGCGGCGGAAGTTCTGCAACGGATTGGGCGAATGAGCTTGAATCAATCGCTGATCGCGTCTTTATTTCCTGCAGAAAAAATAACTTTGACTGTCATGAATCGCTCGCTACCCGCCTGAAGAACAGTTCAGTCGTCTGTTTCTTCCACAGTACCATAACCGATCTGGTACCTGATGAAGACGGTAATACAATTAACAAAGTGGAACTGAGCAACCATGAAACCGGTGCTGTGAATTATCTGCCGGTTGATGACGTTATTGTCAATCATGGTTATGAACGTGATACTACATTGCTTGAAAATAGTGAACTCGACATAGAGATTGCTGATAATTACTTTGTTTCGGGAAATGCCAACTCCGAATCATCAATGGACGGGCTATACGCAGCAGGCGATATTCTGATGCACAACGGCAAATTAAACCTGATTGCAGGTGCCTTCCAGGATGCTGCCAATGCGGTTAATAAAGCCAAACAGTATGTTCAGCCTGATGCGGAAAAAGCAGCAATGGTCTCGTCTCATAACGATGTTTTCAAAAAACGAAATGAAAAACTGAAAAAACAAATGTTTGAATAAAACGCTTTGAAAAAGGCCGGGGTCAAAACCCCAGCCTTTTTTATCCACCATTTCATCGGCCGATATCTTTCCGATAGAAAAACGCCTCCGTATCGATATATTCACCGAGCCATTTATAGGTTGCTTCCGAGGCTTCCGCTACATCCTTTCCTTTGGCGCCCGCAAGCAAAACCCTGCCGCCGTCCGAAACGACACCATTATCAGCCAGCTTCGTTCCGGCATGAGTCACAAATGTTCTTCCGTTCAGATTTATTTCAGGTAAAGCCACACCCTTTTCATAGTTGTCGGGATATCCTTTTGAGGCCAGTACAACGCCAGCACAACTTTTTTCTTCCCATTGCAACCCAGGATCTTTGCCTGCAAGAATGTCAAGAAACACTTGAAGCAAGTCATTTTTTAAAAGCGGCAGCACTACCTGCGTTTCAGGGTCCCCGAGCCGAGCATTGAACTCGATTACTTTCGGTCCATCTTCTGTCATAATCATGCCGGCGTACAAAACACCGGTAAACGGCCGGCCGGCTCGGAACATTCCATCAGCTGCTTTTTGCAGCACATTATCAGCTGCAAATGCTAATGTTTCCTGTGAGATATCTTTAGCCGGCGCATAGGCTCCCATCCCACCGGTGTTCGGTCCCGTATCATTTTCATGTGCCCGTTTATGGTCGCGTGCAGGCAGCATCGGAAATACATTTGTTCCATGGACAAATGCCATCAGGGAAAACTCCTTCCCATCGAGAAATTCCTCAATAACCACCGAATTACCGGCCTCTGCAAACTTATTGTTGACGAGCATGTCGTCCACAGCACGCTTCGCCTCTTGAACTGATTGTGCTACCACCACACCTTTTCCGGCAGCAAGACCGTCAGCTTTTACCACTATCGGCATGCTTTGTTCTTCAATATATGCTTTGGCTTCAGCCGCATTTGTGAAATTGGCATACGCAGCTGATGGAATGCCGTTCGCTTCCATGAATGATTTTGCATACTGCTTGCTTCCTTCGATTAAAGCAGCGTCTTTTTCAGGCGCAAAAATAGTCAGACCTGCTTCACGGAAACGATCAGCAACTCCAGCGACAAGCGGGTTTTCCGGACCGACAATCGTTAAGTCAATTTCCTTTTTCCTGGCAAAATTGATCAAACGCTCTGTATCCAATTCGTCAATATCGACACACTCTGCAATTTCACTGATGCCACCATTCCCCGGTGCAGCAAAAATCCTGTCAGCTTGTTCACTTTCCGCCAGTTTCATGACCATGCTGTGCTCGCGACCACCGCGTCCGATGACCAATAGATTCATATGAAAACCCCTTTCAGCTTAATGTTTAAAGTGCCGTGCACCTGTATAAACCATCGCAACGCCATATTGGTTGCACATGTCAACTGATTCCTGATCCCGTTTCGAGCCACCAGGTTGAATAATGGCTTTAACGCCGGCTTTTGCCGCTTCTTCAACCGTGTCAGGCATCGGGAAAAACGCATCAGATGCCAGCGCTGCCCCATTCGCTTCCTCCCCCGCCTGTTCGAGTGCAATTCTTGCTGCCCCAACACGATTCATTTGTCCTGCACCGACACCAAGCGTTTTCATATCGTTTGCCAGTACAATCGCATTTGACTTAACTTGCTTAACTGCTTTCCAAGCAAACAATAAATCTTTCAACTCACGTTCGGTTGGTTTTCGTTCAGTCGGGTATGTGAGATCACTTTGGTCAATTTCTTTCGTATCTTCGTCCTGAATAAGGACACCGCCATTCACACTCGTTAATTGATGTGACGTCTGCCCGGGTGCATCCATCGGCAATTCAAGAAGACGGATATTTTTCTTTTTCGTTAAAATGTCAAACGCTTCATCGGTAAAGGCCGGAGCGATGACGATTTCCAAAAAAATAGTGCTCAATCGCTCAGCTGTATCTGCTTCGATCGGCCGATTACAAGCAACAATCCCGCCAAATATGGAAACAGGGTCAGCTTCATACGCTCTTGAAAATGCTGTCTTTAAATCGTCCGCCATTCCAATCCCACATGGATTCATGTGCTTCACTGCGACAGCCGCCGGTTTGTCGTATTCCGCAATAATACTAAGCGCAGCATTGGCATCCTGGATGTTGTTATAGGACATTTCTTTGCCATGCAGCTGTCGGGCAGACGCAAGGCTCATGGGTGATTCGAGCGGCGTTTTATAAAACGCTGCTTCCTGATGCGGATTTTCACCGTATCGCAACGTTTGGACCTTTTCATATGTAATCGTGTAGTTTTCAGGAAATGCTTCGTCCGTGAAATAGTCGGCAATCAATGCATCGTACTGTGCTGTATGCCGGAACACTTTAGCTGCTAATTTCTTCCGGAAGGCCATACTAAGATCATCGTTTTGAATAGCCTTCAATACCTCGTTATAATCACTTGGGTCAACAACCGGTGTCACGTCACGAAAACTTTTTGCAGCTGCTCTCAGCATGGTCGGTCCGCCGATATCAATGTTTTCGATAATTTCTTCTTCGGTAACATTCGATTGATCAAGCGTTTGTTTAAATGGATAAAGGTTGACAACAACCATATCAATCGGGGCAATGCCTTTATCACTCAGCTGCTGTTTATGTGTTTCATTCTCCCGTTTGGCCAGGAGACCGGCATGAATGACCGGATGAAGTGTTTTGACACGGCCTTCCAGCATCTCAGGAAAGCCTGTTATTTCCTCTACCGCTGAAGCCTCAATGCCAGCTTCTTGAATGGTCCGCAATGTGCCCCCGGTTGAAATAATGGCATAGCCCGCTTCTGCCAATCCTTTGGCAAATTCAGCTATACCCGATTTGTCGGAAACACTTATTAATGCCTGCTTTTTCATGGAAAAACTCCTTAGTTTAGGTTGTTTGGTTTATATTGCTCAGAACGATAAACAGATAGTGCGTTCTAGTTACGTTCTCGCTCACTTTAGTTCGTTTGTCGCTCGTTTTGGCGCCGCGCTCGCTCATCTCGTTCCGCTTGTCGCTCGTTCTCGCGCCGTGCTCGATCGTTTCGTTCCACTTGTCGCTCGTTCTGGCGCCGTACTCAATCGTTTCGCTCCGTTTGTCGCTCGTTCTGGCGCTGCGCTCGATCGTTTCGTTCCGCTTGTCGCTCGTTTAAGTGCTACTCCTGCTCGAGTTTAAGCTGAGTCCGCTCAAGTTAGAGCATTTCCCGCTCAAGCTACCACCGTCCCCGCTCAAGTTCGGGCGTTTTTCGCTTAAGTTTGCGCCGCTCCCGCTCAACTCCGTTTTCAACCATCCCTCTCAACCAGCCGCTGAATCACTTGCGGATAAAGATTATGCTCAGCTCGCTGAATGCGCTTTGTCAGTTGTCCCTTCGTATCATCCGCATATATCGGAACTTCCTGTTGTTCGATAATTGGTCCGGTATCAATGCCATCGTCAACATAATGTACGGTCACGCCTGTCGTATCTTCCCCGGCTTCATATGCCTGTCCGATAGCGTCCAACCCGGGATATGCGGGCAGAAGCGAGGGATGTATGTTCACAATTCTGGCCGGGAATTCATCCAGTAAGACAGGGCCAACAATTCGCATATAACCCGCTAAAAAAATCCAGCTGACATCCCGCTCCCGCAACTTTTCCAGCAGAACGCGCTCATAATCGGCTTTAGACTCAAAATCTTTCGGGTTAAAAATAAACGTTGGAACACCATGGTTTTTAGCTTTATCGACAACAGCAGCATCCGATTTATCACAAACGAGCAAGACAACATCACATAGCAGATTTTCTGTCTCCATGATAGCCTGAAAATTACTGCCGGTACCGGAAGCAAAAATGGCTGCCTGTGCTGTAGTCATGATGTTATATGCACTCCTTCTTCTGAAACGACTTTTCCAATAACCGAGGCTTTTTCACCTTGATCGTTGAGAATCTTCAGCGCATTCTCCGTTTCACTTTCTGACACAACAAGCGCCATTCCGATCCCCATGTTAAAAATGCCATACATTGCGTCATCTGCTATTTCGCCAAGCTGCTGCAAGAAGGAAAATATGGGTGGTTGCTCCCAAGTGGTTGAATCAAGTGCCACGCCCAGCCCATCAGGCATCATACGAGGAAGATTTTCATAAAATCCGCCGCCGGTTATATGCGAAATCCCTTTAATAGGCACAGATTTCATAACTTCGCCAACGGACTTTGCATAGATTTTTGTTGGGGTTAACAAAACATCACCAAGCTGCCCGTCAAGACCCTCGTATGTTTTCGCAAAATCCAAATCGTGCACCAGCTTGCGCACCAATGAATACCCATTGGAATGAATGCCGGTTGAAGCCAGACCAATCACTGTATCGCCGGCTGAAATTGTCTTCCCGGTTATAAGTTTGGACTTCTCAGCGATTCCAACCGTAAAACCGGCCAGGTCATAATCATTTTCATGATACATGCCGGGCATCTCGGCTGTTTCACCGCCGATCAAGGCTGATCCCGACTGCTTACATCCGTCAGCAATACCGGCGACAATTTGTTCAATTTTTGCCGGGTTATTTTTGCCACATGCGATATAATCGAGAAAAAACAGTGGTTGTGCACCCTGGGCGACGATGTCGTTAACACACATGGCCACAAGATCAACGCCGACTGTATCGTGCTTTTCCAGATCGATTGCCAGCTTCAGCTTTGTGCCGACACCATCAGTACCGGAGACTAGAACAGGCTCCTGATAGTTTAATGATGTTAATTCAAACAGACCGCCAAACCCACCGATATCACCGAGCACTTCCTGACGCGCGGTTGCGGCTATATGTTTTTTTATGCGTTCAACCGCATCATAACCTTTTTCAACATCGACCCCGGCCGATTTATATATATTTTCCATTGATTGCCTCACCTCTTTTTCTCGAAATTAATGGTTGTCTCTTTATCAGTTTCGATAAGCCGCTTCCCGCTCGCCATTCGCATTCACTGGATAGCTCCCCGTCATGCAGGCCATGCAGATTCCCTGATGAATGGTCTTATCTTTGACGATAGCTTTTTCCAGGCCGGCTTCAGATAAAAACGCCACACTGTCCGCACCGATAATGTCGCTTATTTCATCAACTGAATAGTTGGCAGCGATCAATTCCTCCCGTGTTGACATGTCAATTCCGTAATGGCAAGGATGTTGAATTGACGGTGAAGCAATCCGTACATGGACTTCGGCGGCACCAGCCTGTTTCAGCATGTGTACAATGCGTTTACTCGTCGTTCCGCGGACAATTGAATCGTCGATCATGACAATTCGCTTTCCGGCAACAATTCCGCGAACCGGGGCAAGTTTCAATTTCACACCCTGCTCCCGCAGTTCCTGCGAAGGCTGGATAAACGTTCTGCCCACATAACGATTTTTGATAATCCCCATTTCATACGGGAGGCCGCTTGCTTCCGCATAGCCGATAGCCGATGAAATGCTCGAATCGGGCACGCCGATGACCATGTCTGCTTCAACAGGCGATTCGTCGGCCAATTCTTTTCCCATTCGTTTGCGTGAAGCATGAACATTGACTTCATTGACATCACTGTCCGGACGTGACAAATAAACGTACTCCATCGCACACATTTTCCGCTGGCCTCGCATAGCGAAGCGCGTTGATGCTATTCCGTCATCATCGATCGTTACCAGCTCACCAGGCAAAACTTCCCGTTCAAATGTTGCCCCAATCTGATCAAAAGCACACGTTTCGGATGCCACCACATAAGCATCGCCACGCCGGCCGATCGATAATGGTCTGATGCCGCTCGGATCAAGCGCTGCATACATTTTCTCTTCCGTTAAAATAATAAACGCATACGCACCGGTAATTTTATTGAGTGCATCTGAAATCGAAGTTTCATTAATGCCCATGCCTCTGCGTTTAATCAGATGCGCGAGCACTTCTGTATCAGAAGAGGTCTGCAAAATACTCCCTTGTTCTTCAAGCTCGCCACGCAGTGTTTCAGCGTTCATGATATTGCCGTTATGTGCCAACGCCATGCCCTCAGTCTGTGATTGGAACACCAACGGCTGAACATTTTCAAAAGACCTTTCACCCTGCGTGGAATACCGGACATGCCCAACTGCTGTATCACCCGCAAGCTGACTGAAATCGGCTTCTTTAAAAACATCATTGACGAGACCTAGCCCCTTATGAACGTTCAGCTTCTGCCGGTTATTCACGACGACACCTGCGCCTTCCTGGCCGCGGTGCTGCATTGAATGCAGGCCGTAATATGTCAGTTCAGCTGCTTTATCGTGCCCCCAAATGCCAAACACACCACACTCTTCATTAATGCTTTTTAATTGAGGAAGCATGGGATGGCTCCTTTCCACAATTCATGCAATGTTTGGACATCTTCGTCGATTAACGCTTCATCATTTGCCCTGATAACAAACGTTTCATCACCGGTGACTGTGCCAATCTGCACCGCATTTTCAATTGCTGCTTCGAATTGCTCTTGCTGCTCCGGCTTAATTGAAACGAGGAAACGCGACTGGGTTTCACTGAACATGGCAGTAGTCGGATCGCCGGGAAGCGAAACGTCCACCCCAAGTCCTTTTCCATTAAAAACACTTTCAGCAAGTGCAACACCAAGGCCGCCTTCAGCCAAGTCATGTGCCGACTCGATAAACCCTTGCCTGATTGCTGTAAGCAGCTGCTTCTGGCGCTTGGCTTCCACATGTAAATCAATGGCAGGTGCTTTGCCCTTGTACATCCCTTTCATCACATTCTGCAGCTCACTTCCGCCAAATTCAGCCTTTGTTTCGCCAATCACATAAATCAGATCTCCCGGTTGCTGAAAAAAGTTCGGGGTCAGTTGCTCAAGCGATTCAATCAATCCAACCATCCCAACGACCGGTGTTGGAAAAATTGATTTTCCGTTTGATTGGTTAAAAAGTGATACGTTCCCGCTGACAACAGGTGTTTTTAATGTTCGGGCAGCTTCACTCATGCCTTCCACGCTTTGTTCCATCTGCCAGAAAATTTCCGGATTGGTCGGGTTTCCGAAGTTCAGCCCATCGGTTAAACCAAGCGGCCGTGCGCCTGAAGCAACAATGTTCCGTGCTGCTTCAGCAACAGCAATTTTCCCGCCAGTTAACGGGTCAAGATAAATATAGCGTGAATTGCAATCGGTGGTCATCGCCAATGCTTTATCGGTACCTTTAATCCGAATAACGGCCGAATCCGATCCCGGTGCTACCACTGTGTTCGTCTGCACCATTGAATCGTACTGATCATACACACTCTCTTTACTGGCAATTGTCGGCTGCTGGAGCAGTTGTTTCAGCATTTCACCATGGTCCGTCACATGTGGCACTTCATTCTCCATTTTCTGAAACGTTTTGACATATGCCGCTTCTTTTGATGGCATATGGTAAACTGGCGCTTCTTCAGCCAATGCATCAACCGGAATATCGGTAACGACCTCGCCATGCTGTATAAGCCGAAATGATTTTTCTTCGGTTACTTCGCCGACAGCCACTGCCTGCAATCCGTATTTTTCAAACACATCGATGATTTCCTTTTCCCGCCCGCGCTTCACGACGAGCAGCATCCGTTCCTGCGATTCAGACAGCATCAGCTCATACGCATTCATATCTTCCTCACGCTGCGGCACCAAATCCAGGTTCATGGCTATTCCTGTACCGGCTTTACTCGCCATCTCGCTCGCTGATGAAGTCAGCCCCGCCGCGCCCATATCCTGCATGCCGACAAGTGCGTCAGAGTGAATAACTTCGAGACAGGCTTCAATCAATAATTTTTCCATAAATGGATCGCCCACTTGAACAGACGGCCGGTCTTCGTCAGATTCATCACTTAGATCAACTGATGCGAACGTTGCACCATGAATTCCATCTCGACCGGTTGGGGCACCTGCGTATATGACTGTATTACCGACACCGGCTGCAATGCCTTTTTGAATGTCATCATGATTAATCAGTCCGACACACATGGCATTAACGAGCGGGTTCTCCTCATAGCTGTCATCAAATTGCACTTCACCGCCGACCGTCGGCACACCCACACAGTTTCCATAGCCCGCGATTCCATGAACAACTTCCTGGAACAAATATTTCGTGCGGCCGGTCGTCAAATTGCCGAACCTTAATGAATTCATCAAGGCGACCGGACGGGCTCCCATCGAAAACACATCACGGATAATCCCGCCTACACCTGTCGCCGCACCCTGATACGGTTCAACCGCTGAAGGATGGTTATGACTTTCCACTTTGAAAACGACCGCCTGGCCATCGCCAATATCAATGACGCCTGCACCTTCTCCCGGTCCCTGTAAAACACCGGGGCCATCCGCCGGAAATTTTTTCAGAAGCGGTTTGGAAGTTTTGTAACTGCAATGCTCCGACCACATAACCGAAAAAATCCCTGTTTCAGTAAAATTCGGACGCCGATTAAGGATGTTTTTAACTTTTTCAAATTCCTCTTCACTCAACCCCATCTCGAGATAGAGTTTCTCCTGTTCAACTTTTGCCGGGCTGATTTCATGCGTTGACTGCATAAGCGTCCCTCCAATTCTGGATCAATGACTGAAACAGTTTCACACCATCGTCACTGCCGAGCAATCGCTCCACTGCCCGCTCCGGATGCGGCATCATGCCAAGTACATTGCCTTGTCTATTAATGATGCCTGCAATGTCTGCTGCTGATCCATTCGGGTTGTTCTCATACGTAAAGACGATCTGTTTATTTGCTTTCAACGCTGACAGGGTTTCATCATCAGCGAAATAATTTCCTTCACCATGCGCGATTGGCAGCTGAATGACTTCACCCTTTTCATAATTCGACGTAAAGCAAGTTTTGTGATTGGCGACGGCCAACGGTTCGTAATGGCACATGAATGACAAATTTTTATTTGGCAGCATAGCACCTGGCAACAGGCCGGCTTCCAGCAGTATTTGAAACCCGTTGCAAACACCGAGAACAGCCTTCCCTTGTTCAGCGTGTGCTTTTATGTGCTGCATAACATTTGATGCTGATGCGATAGCTCCCGAGCGCAAATAATCACCGTAAGAGAATCCGCCGGGCAAAAGGATCGCATCATAGTTTTCCAGATTGCTATTGTCATACCAGACTAAATCAGCTTCCATCCCGAGAACATGTTTGATCGCATGATACATATCACGGTCACAGTTCGACCCGGGGAAAACGATAACTGCAAACTTCATGTGCGCGCGACCTCCTCCACTTCATAGTGATAGTCTTCCATAACCGGATTGGCCAATAGTTTGTCGCACATGTCACGAACACGTTGATCAATATTCTGGTAATCTTCCACAAACAGTTCAATCAACTTCCCGGTTTGGACCTCTTTCACATCAGAAAAACCCAATGCACTCAGAGATGTTTGAACAGCTTTTCCCTGCGGATCGAGTACACCCTGCTTCGGCATAATACGGATGGTCACTTTTTTCATGTCCTGGCCTCCAGTCGTTTCAATAGTTTTTGATAGACTTCCAGCAAATCACCGGTCCCCTGCCGGAACACATCTTTATCCAGATTTTCGTTTGTCGTTATATCCCAAAGTCTGCACGTATCAGGCGAAATTTCATCAGACAGCACGATACGTCCGTTGGCCAATCGTCCGAATTCCAGTTTAAAATCAACCAGTTTGAGATTGATTGACTCAAATAAATTGATCAGCTGCTGATTGATTGCCAGTGCGTTGTCTTTTATCTCCTCGAGTTCGGACGTGGTGACATCGCTCAGGAATAAGGCATGCGCATCATTTATCAAGGGGTCACCAAGGTCATCGTCTTTATAAAACAACTCAACGAGCGGCGGGTTGAACGATGTATCTGTTTGTAAGCCGAGTCTTCGTGTAATGCTTCCTGCAGCCACGTTACGGACGACAACTTCGAGTGGGATGATGTCAGTCCGGTGAACAAGCTGCTCTGTCTCCGAAAGCTTTTCAACAAAATGTGTAGGGACGCTCTGTTCATTCAAAACGTCGAAAATATAGGCAGAGATTTCATTGTTCAGCCGGCCTTTTCCTGAAAAAACTTCCTTTTTCTCTCCGTTAAAAGCCGTTGCGTCATTCTTGTAATCAAGCACGAGCTTTTCTTTCTCGCCCTTTGCCTCATAAACCTGTTTTGCTTTCCCTTCATATAACAAATCAGCCTTCATCATTTCGCCTCAAGTCCAATCCGGTTAAATATGGCATCCACATTTTTCAAGTGGTACGTATAATCAAAGCAATCGTCAATCTCAGCCTGGGTCAGATTTTGACTGACCTGTGCATCATTTTCCACCAGTGCTTTAAAATGCGTCCCTTCTTCCCAGGCATGCATTGCTTTCGGCTGTACCAGGTCATATGCTTCTTCACGGCTCATGCCTTTATCGACGAGTGCAAGCAGTACGCGCTGCGAAAAGATAACACCGTGCGTTTTATCAATGTTGCGCTTCATGTTTTCAGGAAATACGGTCAGTTTACTGACGATTCCGGAAAAACGATTCAGCATGTAGTTCAGTGCGATCGTTGAATCCGGTAAAATAATCCGTTCCGCCGATGAGTGTGAGATATCCCGTTCATGCCAAAGGGAAACATTTTCAAATGCGGTCACCATATGCCCTCTCAGGACACGCGCAAGGCCGGTCATGTTTTCCGAGCCGATTGGGTTCCGCTTATGCGGCATTGCCGATGAGCCTTTTTGACCTTTTGCAAAAAACTCTTCCACTTCCCGTGTCTCCGTTTTCTGAAGACCGCGGATTTCAGTCGCGAATTTTTCGATTGATGTTGCAATCAATGAGAGGGCAGAAATATAGTCGGCATGACGATCACGCTGCAATGTTTGCGTGGATACCGGCGCAGGCGTCAGCCCAAGCTGTTCACACACGTATGATTCAATAAACGGATCGATGTTCGCGTAGGTGCCCACCGCACCTGACATTTTGCCGAATTCGATATTTTTAGCCGCAAGCTCAAAGCGTTCAAGGTTACGTTTCATTTCTTCATACCACAGTGCCATTTTTAATCCGAACGTTGTCGGCTCGGCATGAACCCCATGTGTCCGCCCCATCATGACGGTATGTTTATGTTCAATGGCTTTATTTTTCAAAACGTCGATAAATTGGTGCAGGTCTTTACGAATAATATCGTTTGCCTGCTTCAGTAAATACGATTGAGCTGTATCGACAACGTCTGTGGAAGTGAGTCCGTAATGCACCCATTTCCGCTCGTCTCCCAGTGTTTCGGAAACCGCCCTTGTAAAGGCCACCACATCATGCCGTGTTTCCTGTTCAATTTCCTGGATTCGTTCTACCTTGAAAGAAGCGTTCCGGCGAATTTTTTCCACATCATCTGCCGGGATAATGCCAAGCTCGCGCCATGCTTCACACGCTAAAATTTCCACCTCAAGCCATGCATTGTATTTGTTGTCCTCGCTCCAAATCGAACCCATTTCTTCGCGGGTATAACGTTCAATCATTGCTTTGCCTCCTCGTATGCTGTCAGTTGTCGATTTGCTTCCTCCACTGTATTTGCAATAAAGGTAATATGCCCCATCTTCCGTTTAGCCTTTATCGTTTCTTTTCCATACAAATGCAGGAATCCGTGCTGCATTTTCGGAAGCTCAGTTAAAGCTGTTTCCATATCGTCACCAAGAATGTTGACCATAACAGCGGACCTGAGCAGTTCAATCGGCATCAACGGCAGGCCGCAAATAGCTCGGATATGCTGTTCAAATTGCGATATTGTGCACGCTTCAATTGTATAATGCCCCGAGTTATGCGGTCTTGGTGCCATCTCATTCAAGTAAATGTCATCACCTTTGACGAACATTTCGATTGCAAACGTGCCCGTAATATTCATTTTTTCCGCCAGACTGCCTGCAGCATCGAGCGCTTTTTGCTGTACCACGGCGCTGATGGAAGCCGGGACTGTTGTTTTGTATAAAATATGATCTTTATGGTCGTTTTCCGCAATCGGAAAAAAAGCAGTCTCACCACTTTGCCCGCGCGTAAACACAACTGATATTTCTTGATCAAACGGGACCCATTGTTCGATAATGCTTACGGCGTTCCGCTCAGCAAATTCACATGCTGCTTTAATATCATCGCTTGTGTTTATTTTGAGCTGACCTTTGCCGTCATATCCTCCGCTGATGGTTTTAATAACAGCCGGAAGCTGCATGTTTTCCAATGCACGCGCGCAAATCTCACTGCTATCGACAATCTTATTGGCGGGCACCGGCAGCCCTGCTTCGTTCATGACCGCTTTTTCTTTTTCACGATTCTGGGTGATTTCCAGTGCATAGGCGCCCTGTGGAAGTTTATCGTGCCGTTCGATAAAAGCCGCCGCGTCAAGATCAACATTTTCAAATTCATATGTAACGACATCGCTCACGTCAGTAAGCTTTTGGATACCATCCATATCATCATAATCGGCAGTAATTTGCTGGTCGGCAACTTGGGCGGTCGGGCAGTTTGGGGTCGGGTCAAGGACCGCCACTTTGTAGCCCATATATTTAGCGGCAATTGCCATCATACGTCCCAGTTGACCGCCGCCGATGATGCCGATCGTTTGCATGGGAAGTACCACTTTATTGTTCTGCAAGTTCATCCCTCATTTCATTAACCGATTGTTTCATCTTTCCCTGGTAGTCACCTAGTTTTTCAGCAACTTGATCGTCGAATGCACCGATTATCCGGGCAGCCAGAAGACCGGCATTTTTAGCACCCGACGTGCCAATTGCTACGGTTGCAGTCGGAACTCCCGCAGGCATTTGCACGATTGAAAGCAGTGAGTCAAGACCATTCAGCGCTTTTGACTGAACCGGCACACCAATGACGGGGAGTGAAGTCTGTGCTGCAACCATCCCGGGTAAATGCGCAGCCCCGCCAGCTCCGGCTATAATGACATTCAGCCCATTATCCCTTGCTTGCTTTGCATAGGTAAACATATCGTCAGGTGTCCGATGCGCGGAAATCACCTTTTTTTCATAAGGGATTTCCAACACTTCCAATATGCTGCATGCGTGTTTCATCGTCTCCCAGTCCGAGATGCTCCCCATAATCACACCAACACGCGCCATTCTATCCCTCTTTTCATGATTTATATAGCTTTTCATAAATAATGGCTGTATTATAAATTAACGATGAGGTCCTAAATAAAATAAGTCTATCCGTCTCTCCCAAGCGTATGAGAGAAGATGAATAGACTTAGCGCAACTAAATAAACGCATGTCTGTTGAACTCCTGCCTCCGGTTCAGCCGGAAGGGCAGGTATAACAGACGTGCTGCAAGTTAATTTCCATCCTCCCTCATAGTCCGGCATTTACGGTGCCGGGTAGAAACTTTCAGGCCATATTCCCGAAAATATATGAGGCAGTATAAATTTTTATAGTCACAGCATAGCAGTAACCGGCTGTGATGTCAATTTAAAATCGAACGTTTGCCGTAAAAACATATCCATTGTTCGGTTTTTATATATTTTTATTATGTCATTTTTTAAAATGATGCTGACTTCGGTTATTTCCCGGCTTTGCGATTGACCGCTGCGCTGTTGGTACAGAACCACCGCCGCTGCCGTCTTTCTTTTGGTTATTATTGAATAATCGTCCCCGTCGCACTTGCTTTACCCAAAAGCCGCCATTTATCTGTTTCGGTTCGTACGAAATAATAAATGCTTTCGGATCAATCGTTTTAATCGTCTCATAAAGCTTCAGTTCGTATTTTCTTGGCGTCAGAATTTGCATTGCCAGCCGATCGCCTTCCATTCCATACGCAAACCAGCTTGTCACGCCGTATCCTTTCTCCCTGATTTGCCGGGTAAAATCAATATAAGGATCCGATGAAATCACATTGACAGTAATATAGCCCAACGCCAGTTTTTCTTCTATCTTGGTGCCTACAACAACGCCAATGCCAAAACCGATGGCATAGGCAAGGATATTCTGGATCTCGTTCAGGTTATCAAGCACAAGACCAAGCCCAAGAACATAAATAACAATTTCGAACATGCTGACAAAAGCAGCCATATAGCGCCGCCCTTTCAGCGTCAAAATCATCCGCATGGTCGAAAGGGACACATAAGCGATATTGATGATTAATATAATAGCTACCATAACAAAGGCATTACTGAGCACTTTTTTACCTCCCGCCGGTTACAGCCCGTAACCATTTCATGATTCCATTCGTTCAGCATATAACTTTTAATGCGGGACAACGATCCCGTCCCCTCGTCCCTAATCCTTATTGGGGCCGTAGACGCGTTTGGCGTCGGATGATTGTTTGCCTTGCAATCTTTTTTCCAGCGATTTTTTCCAATTGGGGGCAAGCAATTCACACGATGCCAACTGCTCTGCCAGTTTGAGGTCTCTCTTTTTCACATACATGACGTCATTGCAGGCAGCAATGGTCCATTCCGGATACGGACGTTCGATCAGTTCCATTTCTTTGCCGCTCTCTGCATAGCCTTCCTGCAAAACACGAAAATACCAGCCTGTCCGCCCGCTGTTTTGGATTCTTAATGCCAGATCTATCACACGAAAGCGTCTTGCCGGTTTCCAGCACGGCCGTCTTGGCTGGGAGACCTGAACAATGCTGTCACCGAGCCGATACGTATCACCAATACAAACCGTTGATTCATCAGCGTTTTCAAGGGATAAGTTCTCCCCCATCGCGCCGATGCCCATTTCCATTATGTTCACATCATCCCGCCAATAACGGTAATGTTTTGATGGATAGGCAAAAACGGCTTTTTCCGGACCGCCATGTGCTTTTTTGTCCGCTATTTCGTCAGTTGAGAACCCTTCAGTTCCAATCCACTGCGGTCCAACCGTGATATTCTTGAAAATACCGCTTTCCCATTCCCGCTCCATCGGCGATTTCGCGCCAGGCGTCCCCATACGTTTAACTTTCCCCGTCAAAATCTTATTAACAAACGGCGTTGCCATTAGCCTCCCACTCCCTTCTTCTATATTATATTGTACCTTTAATCGAGCATAAACAAAAACCTCCCCTCTTCCTATTTATGGTAAAATTATTATATGTACAGGGGGGTTGAAAATGAAAAAGCATTTATTTTGGGTTTTGCCTTCTATTGTGATTCTGTTAGGTGTTTTGCTTATGCTGAATGAAGGCATTGCCGACGTGACTGAACGGCCTGAAAAGGATTGGAGCAGGGGGTTGAAAATTGGGGAAACCCCTGTGGATAAAAGACTTCCTGTCAAGGAAACATCAGAAGGTCAATATGTTTTGCAAACATATGAACCAGACCTGCTCAAGGTAAAAACGTTTAACCGGAAATTCGAACTGCTTGATGAAACATCATACGATATTCCGCTCGATAAATGGACTCAAGTCTTTCTCAATGGCGACGAACTGATTTATCATGATTACAGCGATATCCGTGATCGTGAAGGCAATGTGATTGTGCCTGATGCCGATCGTTTTTATCCACTCGACAATACGGCACTTTACATCAAGAAAAACACATTATATGAACTTGACCCGTCAAGCAACAATTCTTCCAAGATCATGCAATTGGAAGATAACCTGGATGACATCATCCCGTTCCAGGGAGAAGACCACGTATATTTTATGACAGAGATTTCGCTTAACAACGACGTGGCGTTAAGTATTTATGAACTGGCCGATCATAACGCCGAAATGATTCACCAGGAATCGTTTCAAATTGACCCAATGCAAACCGTTGAAGATATGGACTTTGCCATTCATGACGGAAAAATCGCTTATATTATGGAAACGGTGCAAAAACAGTCGCAGGGTTCACCGCAATCCTATACTTATATGAGTGAGACCTCCGTAGGGAGCAACCGAGCGCCAGCGCTCGAGCCACTATCTTTCCCTGATCCTGCCGGCGGAGGCGCCCTAAGCGAAGCGAACACGATAACGATTTCTTATCAGAATGGTAAACCGCATCTTTTGTTCAGTGCGGGCGGCTATACCGAAACGAAATACCAGAATAACCGGGCCTTCAATGTCTATTCCGCGACCATTACAAATAGCGGCGAGGTCAAAACCTTTCGTAAAAGCAACACCCCAAAAGCGGGAACGTACCCACAATGGGTAAATGACTCGACAGTTATGTGGCTTGAACAAAGCGGTGAATCGAAAAACGTTTATATTTCATCTAGCAACGCTTCAATTATCGAAAAGGCTGCCGGTCTTGATCAGGATGACTGGCTGCGGGCATTGGGCAAAACGTTCGGCATGCTTGCCAAAGTGCTGATTACGCTTCTTGTCACGACTATCTGGCTGATGTGGCCGGTGCTGTTCGTTGTCCTGATGTATGTCATTAAAGGGCGTAAACTGGATGAAGAGCGGTCATGGTTTTTTTGTGCGGGAATTGCCATTTACATGCTGGCAGTATTCCTGTTCCAGGACATGGTGTTCATTGATGACATTTTCGCACGCGCACCTGATTACTTAACGTTCACTGGAAGCTCCTATGTGTTTATCCTGGTTTCAGCAGTAATTGCCTATATTGCAGCCCAGTCGGCAAAAGTAACACGTGACTGGCATGCACCTTCCAGGATTGTTTATTTTGCAGGCACTCACGCACTAATGGTTGCAGTCTTTTTCGGCCCGTACTTTTTGTAAAATGCAGCACACTTAACCTTGTTGCCGGCACCTATGTTATAATGACGAAACGGTTATCGACAGGAGGAAAGGAACATGATAAATCAACTGAGAAAAGCAACCTTTGCAGGAGGGTGTTTCTGGTGTATGGTTAAGCCATTTGACCAATGGAGCGGCATCCATGGTGTTTTGTCAGGCTATACCGGCGGCCATATGACAAACCCTTCATATGAAGATGTAAAAAGCGGTAACAGCGGCCATTTTGAAGCTGTTGAGATCACATACGATCCGGAAGTCATGCCTTATAATGAAATTCTTGCTATTTACTGGCGTCAAATTGATCCAACCGATGATGGCGGCCAATTTCACGATCGTGGCGATTCATACCGGACCGCAATTTTTTACCATAATGAAGAACAGCGCGATCTCGCTGAACAATCGAGGCAAGCACTTGCAGAAAGCGGCAAATTTAACGACCCGATTGTGACACAAATTTTGCCGGCATCGACTTTCTATCCAGCCGAAGAATATCACCAGGACTTCTATAAAAAGCATGCCGAGCATTATAAAAAAGACCGCGCCCAATCCGGCCGGGATGCGTTTATTGAGAAAGTTTGGAAATAAGTTCACTAAACGTGGGGAAACTTCAGGGGCAGGTCCGTTCGCTCAAATTGTTACAGTTTCGGCTCAAACTCAACGAGATTCGGCTTAAGTTGTCACAAAATCGGCTCAAGTTTACAGTTTTTTCGCTGAAGTTCACAATTAAATGTGACTGACCATACCAGCTGCCATAAAACGCAGCTGGCACATCTTGTTCTCGCCCCGAGCTTTTAAGTTATTTAATTGGACCATTATTAATTTGAGTTAACGTTTCATTCACTTCAAATATTTTCCCGTTAACCGGCTCTATACCAAACTGCTTTAACCGTTCAGTGTGCATCGTTAAATAATTTTGTGCTGATTCTTTTGACTGAAACAGATAAATACCGCCCGCTTCCTTCGCTTCACTATCTTCAGTCCAAATCTTCCATATAAAGCCTTCCTCTTCATTAATGCTTTTTGCCAGATCAGAAAATTCCTCTGCCATCTCTTGACCAAAAGGGCCATCCAATTCAAAATCCACTTGTAAGATATATGCCATGTTGACACGTCCTTTCTGAAACTTTTCGTCATCTACATACCTGGCATAGATTGCTGTCATCATATCACAAAAGTGGTATAAGCACTCATCATACGCATGGCTTGTTTACATTGCCAAAGTGGCGTATACTGCTGTAGGCAACACTTTCCGGAATCGCCAAGAACCATAGAGGAGCGAGCAACATGTCAAACGAACCGTCACTTACACCATTAAAAATGCTGTTATTCAGCTTTCATGCTACAAATACGATTATTCTCAGTTTTTTGCCGCTTTATTTGGAATACAAAGGATTAAATGGAACTGAAATCGGCTGGGTTCTCGCCGTGGGACCATTGGCAGCCATTATTGCCCAGCCATTCTGGGGATACATGAGTGACAAATATAAAACCGTCAAGTACATTCTATTAATCTGTATTATCGGCCTTCTCATCAGCAGTATCTTATTTTTCCAGATGAACAGTCTTGTCGCTATCTTGCTGGCGGGGTTTGTCTTTTACTTTTTTACATCACCAATCGGCGGGCTTGGTGACAGTCTCGGTCAGCGCCGTGCTGATGCGTTGAATATTTCGTTCGGAACGATCCGGACGTGGGGATCGATTGGTTTTGCGATTTCGTCACTCGTCATCGGCCAATTTTTAAGCGCCGCCGGTATTCAATATATGATTTGGCCTTACTTGCTTTTCGGGATAATGGCGCTTATTGTCACCTTCAAGCTCACTGATGTAAAAGTTGCGAATGAACCGGTCCAGCTTAAAGATGTTAACAAGCTTATCCGGAATAAACCTTTTCTGCTTTTTTTGTTTTTCATCATGTTTATCACAATGACCCACCGGACAAGCGATAGTTTTATCGGTCTGTATATCAAACAGCTTGGTGGAAATGAGGGACTCGTAGGAATCGCATGGTTTGTCGGTGTTGCAAGTGAGGCACTTATTTTTGCATTTGCCGGCCGCTGGTTCCGCAATTATCACACCTTAATTTTTGTCATTTTTGCCGGTATTGTTTACAGTGTACGCTGGTTTTTATATGCTGCGGCCAACGACCCGCTGTTTATCATTGCCCTGCAATTTTTACACGGACTCACCTTTGGCATTTTTTATCTGGCAGCCCTTGATTACGTCACACGCTTGATTCCAAAGCTCCTTCAATCAACCGGACATCTGTTATTTTACGCTGTATTTTTTGGTATATCAGGTATTATCGGGTCCCTGCTTGGCGGAGCGCTTATTGAAACGTATGGCGGCGGTACCCTGTATGCAGTACTAGGTGTTTCTTCAGCTATCGGCACGCTGTTGTTAATCATTTACCATACGATGAACATGAGAACGCGAAGGCGCGGAATATAAAAAGTGCTGGTTGGTAGGTATTAAAGCCTTCCTTAAGGAAGATTCAACTTAGCCATTCTACCGCCGTCCACCATATACACCTGTCCTGTGATAATCCAGTCTCATTTGCCGCGAGAAACGGCACAAGCGCCGGCCTTGTTAATTAATTGCATTAGAATACGAATAAAAATAAAAAATAAAAAGAGACTGATAAACGTATACATCCATGTCCATGTATGATACTCAATCAAATCGGTATATTTTTCTAAAGGCACTTCGATCATCGTTAAAAGCGAAGAATAAATTAAACTTTGAATCAACATGCCGGGTAACTTGGATTGATATGTAGTGTAATAGAAATAAATATTCGCAGCAGGTAACATAAGGTATTCAAAAAGGATGCTCGATTCAAAATGTTTATCCAAAACTTTTTCAGGGTAATGCAGCATATTTTCTTCCACAACAATCGTACCAAGAATGATCGAAAAATAAGAGGTTAATAAATAAACTAAAATCCATTCTTTAAAAGGCAGCTTTCTTAAGCTAAACCATAATAAGACAATGCCGATAAAAAATGCGATCCACCATAAAATGATTTCCATATATACACCCCGACACAATTGCATATTTGATCACACTTGAAATTCCCATCACGCTGGTATTATTTCATTTTGTCCAATGGAAAATCGAATGGAATTGTAAGCAAAATTAAAATTCCTAATGTTATCAGCCATGCCAACAAGGGATTCCTGTAATGGATTGGAAATATAATAAACATGGCAATAACAAATGGCACCGAATAACACATACTCCAACCATTATGATGAGAAATTAAACCAATGTGCAAATTAATGTGTTCGACTGCAAGATAGATTATTACCCAAAGCATGAAATGAAATAGCCTTACGTTCCACTTGGTCGTCCCGAAGAATTTTTTCAGATAAATCAAAATGGTTACTGGATAACTAACAAACATTATTAATAACGACAACGTTGTATGATTAAAGAATTGCACTCGAAATACATTTTCATTAAAATCCCAAAACGGATGATTATACGTTATAAAATTATATAGGAGATCATTTACAATAAAAAAAAGTATAGTTGGATAATATTTTTCCCAATTTCGCCAGTCACCCCATCGCCAGCCAGCCAATAAAATTAATAAGTTATAGATGATATGCATGGCCAATCATTCCTCATCAAATTTACAAACTGTATATATTATTTACATTTAAATTAAATATATTCTCTTATATATTTCTGAAACAATGTGCTCCCCAAAGTGAAACAAGTTCAAAAACCAGCTAACCATTGGATAATGATTAGCTGGTTTAAGTTTAGTTACACCCGAAAACATACGGTTATTTCATTGTTAGCTCAAGAAAATAAAGTACAGTATAAATATGACAAACAGAAGGTACATGATCGGATTGACTTCTTTAATGCGCCCCTTTAAAATCATCGTAATCGGGTAGAAAATGAAACCTAGGGCGATACCGGTTGCAATACTGTATGCGAGCGGCATTGTGATAACCGTCAAAAATGCGGGTACAGCAATTTCAAACTGATCCCAGTCAATATCTTTCAACGAAGCCGCCATCATGACCCCTACGATAATTAACGCAGGCGCCGTCACTTCTGCAGTAACAACGCTTAACAGCGGGGAGAAGAACAAGGCCAAAATGAAAAATCCTGCCGTCACAACCGAAGCAAATCCGGTACGTCCACCCGCGCCAACGCCTGCCGTTGATTCGATATATGACGTTGTTGTTGAGGTACCGATTGCCGCTCCCGCCACTGTAGCAGCTGAATCCGCGAACAACGCTTTTCCGGCCCGCGGCAATTTATTATCTTTCATCAGACCAGCTTGGTTAGCCACGGCCACAAGTGTTCCTGCCGTATCAAAGAAGTCAACGAATAGAAATGTCAAAATAACGACGAGCATCTCAATGGTAAAAATATCACCAAAATGGATGAATGCCTGACCGAATGTTGGCGCCACACTTGGCACCTCGCCTACGATTCCGCCAATACCTGACGGCGGTTCAATCAACCCCGTGACCATACCGGCAATGGCTGTAATGATCATGCCGTAAAAAATGCCGCCTTTAATATTCAGGCTCAGTAAAATAACGGAGACAAAAATGCCAAAAATGGCCAATAGCACAGTCGGTGACGTTAAATTACCCAAAGCGACTAACGTTGCATCGTCCCCTACAATAATGCCGGCATTCTGAAAACCGATAAAAGCAATGTAGACACCAATCCCGGCACCTACTGCCATTTTCAGATTCCCCGGAATAGCGTCAATCACTTTCTGTCGCAAGCCGGTCAATGTTAATACAATAAAAATAAGTCCTGAAGCTAAAACACCGGCCAGTGCAGTTTCCCAAGGAATACCAAATCCGAGTATCACGGTATAGGAGAAAAATGCGTTCAAACCCATCCCGGGTGCAAGCGCAATCGGATATTTAGCAAAAACCCCCATAATTAATGTCCCGACAGCAGCAGCAATTGCAGTAGCCGTAAACACTGCCCCCTGATCAATACGCGTGACACCTTCAGGCAGTTCCTCGACACCGACTAATGCAAGTGTTGACGGGTTCACAAATAAGATATAAGCCATCGCCAAAAACGTTGTCATTCCCGCCATGAATTCCTGTCTGTAATTCGTGCCTAATTCCTGAAAGCGAAAATAATTTTTCATTATGTCTCCTCCAAACCTTTTCAAGCTTTTCTTTAAATGTTGTTCTTTCTGGACGCCGCTTCAAAAGCTTTTTTCCTCAAAATAAAAAATACTCCTGCCAGGGGCAAGAGTATTGTAAAAACAAGCAAGAAAAAGCAATCAGAAGAGGTATAAAACACTCAACTTCATGGCTCGATCCTGCGTAGTCAGACCATTTACGGTGGTCCGGTAGAAACTCTTGGGCCATATTCCCCAAATTATACGCATTTATTTAATTATAGTGTCACTGTACTACAAAAATTCGACATCGTCAACGAAAAAACGAACATTATTTATGTTTTTATACATATCATTCGTTATTCCCACTCGATTGTTGCCGGCGGTTTGCTCGTCACATCATACACGACACGGTTAATATGCTCGACATCATTTACAAGGCGCGTTGATATTTTTTCCAAAACATCCCACGGAATGCGCGCCCAGTCTGATGTCATGCCATCAATGGATGTCACTGCTCTGATGCCAATTGTGTAATCGTATGTGCGTGCATCTCCCATGACGCCGACGCTGCGAATGTCAGGAAGAACCGTGAAGTATTGCCAGATGTCCCGCTCCAGCCCGGCAGCTGCAATTTCTTCGCGTAAAATCGCATCCGATTCACGAACAATTTTAAGTTTCTCTTCAGTTACTTCACCAAGAACCCGGATAGCAAGTCCCGGACCCGGAAACGGCTGCCGCCATACAATATTTTCCCGCAATCCAAGCTGCAGCCCAAGCTCTCTCACTTCATCTTTAAACAATGTGTTCAGCGGTTCAATCAAGTCAAATTGCATATCCTCCGGCAGTCCGCCGACATTATGATGTGACTTAATCGTCTGGGCCGTTTCGGTTCCGCTTTCGATGACGTCGGTGTAAAGCGTTCCCTGTGCCAAAAAATCGATATCTTTTATTTTATCTGCTTCATCATCAAAAACATAAATGAATTCGTTGCCGATAATCTTCCGTTTCTGTTCGGGATCATCGACACCTTTTAATTTTGACAAAAACCGGTCAGCTGCGTCGATTTTTATAAAATTCATGTCAAAATCATCCTGAAAAGTTGCCGTCACTTCCTCTGCTTCATTTTTCCTGAGCAGACCGTGATCAACAAATATACATGTCAACTGCTTACCGATAGCTTTATGAATGAGTGCAGCGACAACGGATGAATCAACACCGCCGCTTAACGCGCAAAGCACTTTCCGGTCCCCGACCTGCTGACGGATATTAGCAACTTCCATCTCGATGAAATTCTCAATCGTCCAATCGCCTTCACAGCCACACACATCGTAAACAAAGTTTCTCAGCACTCTATGGCCATATTCTGAGTGACGGACTTCAGGATGAAATTGGACACCATACAACCCGCGGTTCGCATCACTCATAGCAGCAATCGGTGTTGAAGGACTCGTGGCATCTGTTGTGAAATTTTCAGGCGGCTGGATCACTTTATCTCCATGGCTCATCCAGACGGTCTGGCTTTCAGGCGTACCTGCAAACACATCGCTTATCTGGTTCAAATTTATTTCCGCTTTGCCATATTCACGATTAGTCGTGCCTGAGACTTCCCCGCCATAATGAAGCGCCATCAGCTGCATGCCATAACAAATCCCGAGAACAGGTACTCCTAACTCAAAAATAGCCGGGTCACAGCGAAAACTCGTCGCATCATAGACGCTGTGCGGACCACCCGAGAGAATAATACCTTTTGGGTTCATTTCCTTTACCTTTTCGACGGTTATCCTGTGTGAGTGCAGTTCACTGTAAACACCATGTTCTCTGATACGACGTGTAATCAGTTGGTTATACTGGCTGCCAAAATCAAGCACTAAAATCATTTCGCTCTGCTCCATTAGTTCACGCTCCTCTTTTACGTATTACGTTTAATTCATGTGGGCATCTCGCTCTAGTTCGATGGTCTCCTGCACGCGTTTATGAATACCACGCTCAAGTACGGGCATTTTTCGCTCAAGTCTGCTGCATTCTCGCTCAAGTTTAGGTAATTCCCGCTCAAGATCTGCACATTTCCGCTCAAGTTCAGGGGATGCTCACTCGAGTCCATCTCTTTCCTGCTCAAACTCAACCCGTCGCTCCCACCTGTAAAAAAACCTGGACCCTGCCCGTACACAGACAAAAGCTGTACGAAGGCAGAAATCCAGGTTATACGTCACAAAACCTATTGAAATCCGCCTTCATAGTCAGAGTGTTTTCGGCACTCCGGTAGAAACTCTCAATCCATATTATCGAGGATATATGAATGGCGTTCTCATCATTTAATTTACCACATTTAGAGTCGATCACTTTATTCTACAAAGCAATACAACTGCGGTCAAGCCATGATTTTCTTTATTAAATTTTTCCACGATTCGTTCACTTGGTTGATATCCATGGTGTTCGTTTCATTGTTATACAACATGCGTTCATAATAATTTGTCAGGTGATTCATTGTATAGGTATCATAGTGGAAGTCCACTTGTTTCGCATATTCCCGCAAAGTCTGACCCGGTGCTTTGCCAAATTCTTTCTGCTTCAACAGTGACAGGAGCCAATGATAAGCTTCCTGAAAAGTTTTCGCATCTTGCCTCCGCTGCAGCTTGCGGGATATATAAGCTGTACGCCAGCGGAACCTCGTCCGGTAAATAAGCCACACCAGTAAGCCAGCCGCCAAAGCACCTATTAACACATACCACCAATTTATTTCAAAACTTCCTGAATTCCCGTCATTTTGGGCTGCCGCTGCTTCATTTTCTTCCTCTTCCGGAACTTCTTCCTGCTGACCCTGTGCTGCGTCATCTTCTTCAGGTTCAAGTGCACCTTCCTCATCAGTTTCATCCATATTCATATGGAAATCTGTCAGATTCGAAAAGCCTTGCGTTGGTTCGAACGGGACCCAGCCCTCGCCTGGAAAATACACTTCCACCCAGGAATGGGCGTTGGCGTTCGTCACTTCATAAATATCGTAATCATCCGGTGTATCACCGCTTTGGATAACTTCTCCGCTAGTGAACCCCTTGGCCCAGCGTGCCGGGATATCCAGTGAACGCAGCATAACGACCATCGAAGTCGAGTAATTATCACAATAGCCTGCTTGTGATTCAAACAAAAACTGATCAACATAATCCTGTTCTTCTTCAGGTACAGGGACATTGCTAATCTGGTACGTAAATCCGTTTCTGCCAAAATACGATTCTATCGAACGCGCCTTATCGTAGCGGTTTTCTTCATCTTCCGTAATGTCTTCCGCCAGTTCAGAAACGCGTTCGGGCAGTGTTTCAGGCAGCTGAGTATAGTGGTCCTTCAGCTCTTGCGGATCGTCTCCAGGTTTAACCTCACGCAGCTCATCAATTGCAAATGACGGTTTATTATAATGAATGGTATACTGATCAAGCCGCATGCTGTTCCCATTACGCTGCGTTTGAATTTCGCCATATTCCGGGTCGAGCTGCAAATCAACACGTTCACTTTGGTCAACTTCAACACGGTCAATCCCATAAGGGTAAACAAGCTTTTCCATTTGACTATTTTCCTGAAAATCAAGCATGGTCTCCAGTTCTTCCGTTTCAACGTCATTAGCAAATGTACTTAACGTGATATTGCCATCGTACTGCGGCTCAAACTGTGGATCCCTCGATTTTTCCCAGCCTTTTCCGGTATAGACATCTTTTGTTTCAACACGCCAATAATGCTCATCTTTGGCAGCTGCTTGAAAAACAGGCGTATAATCCTGCACGAACGAACCGCCCAATTGACTGTCATTTTCGCCATACCCGACCTTTTGAATGCCTCCGCCGTTTCCGGGACCGCCGGCATTCTCGGCAGCGCTTTGGATGAACGGGACCGGGTCAGGCCACTGCGGCTCCAATTTAGGTGCGGCGTAACCAATCAACGTTGAAAATAACACAACAGAGACAAGTGGTATCGCCCACATAGGCGCTCTTTTTGCCCACGAAAAATGGATAGCTTCCTTACCAATCTCTTTGGAAAAGTTCGACAGACCTAAGGCAGCAAATGAAACGATAAACGTCCGGACAATGGCCGCATTTGCTTCATAGGGTGTAAATGTATCAAGCAAGCTTAAATAAA
Organism: Lentibacillus persicus; assembly: GCF_900112705.1. Classification (GTDB taxonomy): domain Bacteria; phylum Bacillota; class Bacilli; order Bacillales; family Amphibacillaceae; genus Lentibacillus; species Lentibacillus persicus. Next base: position 52,251 of record NZ_FOMR01000011.1, on the reverse strand, counting down.
TGAAGGTCAGAAGCGAAAAAATAAAGACGCGCTTCATCACAATAAACCAGTAATACAATAAGTAACTCAGCATCCAAATCAGAACTAAAAACAGCATGCTTCGGAACAACGGTGTCAGTGCATACCATTGCTGCGAAAATAAAGCATTAATATTAAAACCAACTTCGGCCATAAACTGTGTCAGCCATGTTACACTTAAGATTGCCGGCGCCATATACAGGCTGTCAATTATAAAAAGGAGGCCCAGCCCTTTCAAAGGGATTGAAAGCCACCATTTAATACCCAGCAATGAAATAAAGAAGCAATAAATGGTATATAAAATAAACACCGTCATGTTTGTGACTTCACCTATCTGATTGACCGGATAAAGCCACTCCATAAATAATATAAAGGCACAAATATATAAAAGTGAGGTGTGAAAAATTGGTGTTTTAGTATTCATACAATGTTCACCTCAATTAGTTTACGGGCCAATTCGTCCTCAGACAGCACATTGACAACCGTACCCTCACCCCGCAACTGCCGAATCATAGCCTGTTCGTCTCGTGATATTAGTTCGCGTGCCTGAATAAAAATAACAACCAATTGTTTCGTCCGCAGCTTGACCTGTTTAACTGTCCTCGGAAATTCATGATCCATCTGTGTTGTTATAAGCAGCATATTGGCGCCTGTACCGATTTTCATGATTTCTTCGCGCAATTTAACCGAAAAAGGAACCTCACCGCCCGGCTGTATTCGAGTTAAATGCCTTCTGATCCAATCTTTCTTGGCAGGGTCATGATCGAGTGGAAAATAAATGGTCTCCCTCCCGATTGACAAAAAGCTTGCCTGCGAAGTCTGTCGTTGAATCGATTCTAAAAGTGACATTGTCAATTCAACACTGCTTTCAAACGCCAGTTCATTAATTCTTTCATTATAACAGGCATCCAGCACTACTAATGTATCCGTGCTTTTTTCCTGTTCAAATTCCTTCGTGATGACCGTATTTTTCTTTGCAGTCTGCTTCCAGTCTATCCAGGAAAATTTATCGCCTGGTGTATATTCCCGTATCCCGGAAGCAACATTTGTGTTTTTTAAATTCATGGCCCTTGAAGAGGCGGCTCCTTGATCATAGCTGTTAATCCGCTCTGAAATCGAAACTGGACGCTCGTTAGGAAACGCTGCAATCTGATCTTCCACTTGAAAAATATGTTCTTTGGCCACTATCCCGAATACGTCCCCGGTCCGCATCCGGACTGCCCGCAGTTGATGTTCGCCTCTCGGGATGCCCTCTATTTCGTACGGTATTTCAATCATTCGGCGAAATCCCGGGAAGGTAATCTTTTTAACACGACGGGTTGTATGCATTCTTTCAGGCCGGCCCAAATAACGGTACCTTTCATCGGGGTGATCAGTTCGTTGTAATGTATCAGGCAATATTTCTTCAATAACACAATAATATAACGGGAATGGAAAGGTGCGTTTGATTCGAAGGGTTACCTGTACGCGGTCACCCGATCGCACAACATAGCGGGAGAGCGTACGGCTCACATGCCACTTTTTGACCGGGTAAAGCAACAGGCCGATATGATATAAAAAAATTGGCAGTGAACCATAAAAAAGAAACCAGCTGACAAAGCCGCCCTGAAACATCGCAAATGAAAATAACAGCAGCAGCATAAATACGACAAAGCTCAGTTTACCAATGAATCGAATGGTGCCGTTCATGAATTAAATTCCCTTCGAATTGGGATATGTGTCAGTTGGATGATATTTTCAATGACTGAATCAGGTGTCAGACCATCATATTTAGCCTCAGCATTTAAAATAAGCCGGTGTGCCAACACGTATGGCGCTAAATATTTAACGTCATCCGGCAACACATAATCACGGCCCTGGACATAGGCATAGGCTTTTGCTGTTTTCATCAATGCGATTGAACCACGTGGACTGACACCTAAATAGACCGCACTATCTTCTCTTGTGGCAGTTACTAGATTAATAATATAACGCTGGACGCTCCAATCGATATAAACATCTTTGATTGCTTCCTGAACCGCTATTAACTCCTCACGGTCCATTACTGCCGATATGCTGTCTATTGGATGGCTTTTGGATGTCCGCTCAAGCATATTCATTTCCTGTTCAGCTGTCGGATACCCCATTTTCATTTTTAAAATAAATCGATCAAGTTGAGCTTCCGGCAGCGGGTATGTTCCTTCATATTCAATCGGATTTTGTGTTGCCATAACAAAGAAAGGCTTTTTCAGGGGAATCGTATTGCCATCAACCGTGACATTATTCTCCTCCATGCCTTCAAGCAATGCTGATTGTGTTTTTGGGGAAGTCCGGTTAATTTCATCCGCCAGTACAATATTGCCGAGAATCGGACCTGAGCGAAACTCGAATTCCATCTCTTTGGGATTATAAATCGATACTCCCGTTACATCCGCCGGGAGTAAATCGGGGGTGAATTGTATTCTTCTAAAATCACAGTCTAATGATTTAGCCAGTGTCCGGACGAGCATCGTTTTACCGACACCCGGCACATCTTCAAGCAGAACATGCCCTTGAGCCAGCAATGCTACAAGACTGAGCATCGCTTCTTCCTCTTTGCCAATCATGACTTTATTTATATTATCCAGAACTCTTTTAATCTTTTCATTATTTATGGCAGTATCCTGCATATCCAGTCTGCTCCTCCCAATGAACTATTCATTTTTAACTATACTAGAAATAGTGTGTGAAGTAAAAACATCCTTAATGTTTTTATAACCTATTCTTATCAATTATACCCGGCTCCCAAACGTTTATACAATACAAAAAAGGAAGGAGAGAAAATCCCCTTCCTTCTTGACTTAATATTAATCTTCTGTTACTTTCTAGATATTAGGAGTTTCTATTACTCTTTGATTGGCGGGACCTTCTTTCCCCACCTTTTTGACCAATTTCCTCATAGAATTCCTGGTCATGTTCGCGGGATGTTGTTTCCCCGCCTTTTTGACCGATCTCTTCATAGAATTCCTGGTCATGATTGCGGGATGTTGTGTTTCCGCCTTTTTGACCAATTTCTTCATAGAATTCCTGGTCATGTTCGCGGGATGTTGTGTTTCCGCCTTTTTGGCCAATCTCTTCATAGAATTCCTGATCATGTTCGCGGGATGTTGTGTTTCCGCCTTTTTGGCCAATCTCTTCATAGAATTCCTGATCATGGTTGCGGGACGTTGTTTTCCCGCCTTTTTGACCGATCTCTTCATAAAATTCCTGATCGTGGTTGCGAGCTGTTGTGTTTCCGCCCTTTTGACCTGCTTCTTCACGACTCATTCTGTTATTCTTCTCATTGTTCTTAGCCATCTTTAATCGCTCCTTTCAATTCAATTTCTACTTAACCATTCCAAATCTATCGAGTGTTTTAAACATGTTATTTGGAATTGTTGTTGTTATTTTGTCGGGCACGTTCATTGCCGCCCTTTTGGCCAATCTCTTCATAGAATTCCTGGTCATGATTGCGGGATGTTGTTTTCCCGCCTTTTTGGCCAATCTCTTCATAAAATTCCTGATCGTGGTTGCGAGCTGTTGTGTTGCCGCCTTTTTGTCCTGCTTCTTCCAGAGACATTTTGTTGTTGTTTTTATTATTGTTCTTCTTAGCCATCTTTAACATCTCCTTTCAGAGTTCTTTTCTTTCGGCCTGCAGTAGACTAATTTCACTTCTAAGCTCTTTTTAAACTCCCGATTCTATTTCCAGCTAATAGAAAAACCCCTTTATAATTGGCTTGGATGAAACCATCCTGCAGGTGGGATACCACGGTATTTAATTTTTAAACATCCTTATCCCTGGTTTCCTCAAACTTTTCGTGCAATTTCCGAAACACCCTGTCAATCGCTTCATCCTTTTTGTGCTTGGGCTCGTCCTCCAGATCAAATTCCAAACGGTCTTGTCCTGTCAGATTGAAGAACGTCTGCTTATCCGGTCTCTCCTTTTTCGCCATGCCTTCCCGCCTCCCTTCGCTAATAGCGCTATTTAATCATATGCATTGATTTCAGCATCGATATAATGTTTTCGTTTCATCCAAATGAAACCATCTCCTTTCGTTATGACTGCTACATCAATAGGAGGGCCGACAGATTCGGTAACCCTGCTCAGACGCCGCTTGAAAGACGTAAGATTGATAAGGGCTTCAGCCATTTCGGCCAGTTCCTCTTTGGGCAAAGACCGTACAATCCCCAATAAAGGTTCTATATAGTTGGCCTGCTGATATTCAGATACGGCTGTCTGAATCGAATCATATATGTCTTTACCCAATTCTTTTTGGGCATTAACTTGCTCATCTGTTAAATCAATATTAAGATAGCGTTTCATTTGCTGCGGATAATCATCCAGCACCTCTCTGACAATACTAAAAATAGTATCCGCTATAGCCGGCTCAATTCCATACATAAAAGAATCCACCATTTCACGCTGGCCAAACGGTAATACAGCAGCAGTGCCGGCCTTATCATCTGACGTATAACTGATTTCTTTATCGTTTAATTCTTTATACTTTAATTGGCCATTTATAAATCCCTCCAGACGGTAATTCACCAAATGAGGGAAAATCTCTTGCTCTCCATAACCAGTAAAAACGAGCCCTGTACTTCCAAGACTGAAATAATCCGATTTAACCGTTTCAAAGGCAAGTTCACACAACATCTCGTCAAAATCATCAGCCGTTTCATGCAGGATGACCTCTTCCCTTACTTCCCTGATGACCGACATAAATGATTCTCGAAACGACGGAAATTCCAGGTCCAGCCAATCCTGTTGCTGCTTAAAGGTATCAAGCTGATGCTGGACCTTCTTCATCAACAGCTGCGTTGATCGAACCGGTTCTTCGTCCGGAGCCAATTCTTCTTCCGTTTCTCTAACAATCCGTTTTAATAAGTCAGAGAAAGATCGATAAACGATAATCTCTTCAATCTCGGGTTTTCTGAATCTATCATCTTTACGGAGAAAATCCAAAAAATCATCCACATAGTGTGGCAGATAATCGAATGTCCGCTCTCCTAAATAATCCCGGTACGCTTTAATAATCACGCCCCAGGGCACTTCCATAAAGGAGGCGGCGCCGTAAACCATAACACCAACAGAATGGTTTCTGGAAAGCGAAAATAATTTATTAGCTGAATTATATATTTTTCGTACGCCGTCTTTTCCACTTGTGATTGCGCTGTCCGCTGCAAGTGCGAGACCTGACTTATTCAATATAGCTACTTCTGCTGTCATTTCGCTCACATCCTCCTTAGTGGATGTGTATCACATTAAACGCTTAATAAAACAAAAAGACACTACGCGCAAACAAAGCGTAGTGTGTGTCCCAATCGAATCGGGCCGGACGGGGGACTGTCAGGATTCTTAATTAATAAGGCAGAAGCCCTTTTAAGCCTTCCCATAAATCAGATTGTTCCATTTGGCGGGCAAGCTTTAACAGCATGTCCTCTTTCCCTTTCGACGCTACCACCTGGACGCCTAACGGCAGGCCATTGGAAGCTTTATGTACAGGAACAGACATTGCCGGCTGACCTGTTAGATTAGCAAGCTGTGTATATGGTGTATACGTGAGACTCGGCAAAAAGAGATCCCAGATAATAGTTTGCTGTTTGTCTTTATCCGCTCGCTCCATTTTATCTCGCCACTCAGCCTGTTCAGACTGTGAATACGTGAGCTCACCTACTTTCGGTGCTGTGTATGCCGAAGCAGGCGTGATAAAAAAGTCATATGTACGGTGAAATGCTTCCATTTTTGCCGCTGCAGCATCCCATGAGGCAAGACTTCGTGAAAAGTCGGCTGCCGACACGGACTTACCCGCTTTGTGAAGCAGCCACGTTTCCAGTTCGACATCATCAGGGGTCAGAGTTCTGTCGAGTGAGTGTTCCAACTGTGCTGTGAGGGCCGAAATCTCGCCACTGTTCATCATGTAATAATCTTTCATTAGCGTTACCCCGTCAACATCGTGCTCTTTTTCTTCCACGTTATAACCCTCTTTTTCCAGCCAGTTTACTGTTTTAAGAACCGCTTCACGCGCGTCATTTGAAACCGGCGTGCCGACGGGGGATTTTGTCGTATAAGCAATTCTGACAGGTTTATCAAATGGGAGTTGAGCATGCGTTGTATACTTCCCTGGAAATAGCGGTGTCTGGAATGCTGCTTCAGGCTGTACTGTCTGCAAAATATCAAGCAGTGCTGCACTGTCACGGACGCTCCGGCTCAGCACGAATCCAATAGCCGCACCTTGCCATTGCCGGCCTGAACCAGGCCCTACAGGTGTTCTTCCGCGCGTTGGTTTCAGGCCGAACAAACCGGTAAATGAAGCAGGTATGCGAATTGAGCCGCCTCCATCACTTGCACCGGCAACCGGCACAACACTTGACGCAATTGCGGCGGCTGCACCACCGCTGGATCCTCCCGGTGAATGAGCCGTGTTCCACGGATTGTGTGTCGGACCGTAAACTTCAGGCTCTGTTATATTTTTTAAGCCGAATTCGGGTGTATTCGTATGCCCCATAAACAAAAATCCGGCATCACGCAATTTTCTGACAAAGTTCGAATCGTGCTGACTGATCACATTTTTCATTAATTTCGAGGAAGACGTCATATATTCCCCCGCAACGCCCTGCGAAAGATTTTTCAGGAGCATCGGGACACCTGAAAAAGGCTGATTTTCCCTATACCTTTCAGACTCAATCATAACCCTCTCTCTGCGGCCATGAACGACAGCATTCAATTCGGGATTGACCTCCTCAAGCCGCCGGAAAGCAAGTTTAAGAAATTCCCCTGGTGTGACTTCTTTCATCCGAATAAGTTCCGCGATATCGGTTGCGTCCATTGTCATATATGTTTTCAAATTCATCTATTTTCATTCCTTCTGTTTATTGTATCATGCTGTCCCGGTATTGCCGATGTTGTCATATCCCAATCCAATGTTTTGCTCGTCTAATTAGTATAGGAGTTGTCATTAATGCCAAACTAATCGTGCAGAAACATTTTTAAATGATCGGTACAACTGTCTGAATGGCGCCATCGTATGAAAGGAGAATACATAATGATTCCTCAGTTTTGCCCTCCTTAATATGCTAAATCAGACACTCTTCGTATGTATCAACGTCACCCGGATTTATACTTTTTATCCGGAAAAATTTTTGCTCCGAGAGGTAGACAAATGGAAAAATTTAGAGGAAAAGACAGAGGCAAACTTGAATTGCTGCTATGGAGTATCGCACTGCCCGGGTTTGGTCAGCTACTGAATGAGCGGTATATTAAGGGCATTCTGTTTATTACACTCGAATTTATTGTAAATGTTATGGGAAATTTCAACACCATCATTTTATTAAGTTTTAACGGTCAAATTCAAGAAGCTGTCAACCAGACGAACTATGGATGGCTGATGTTCTATCCATGTCTTTATTTCTTTGCAATGTGGGATGCGTATAAGGATGGGAGAGGCGAAAGCAAGCCCTATGCGTACGTGCCTTTTGTATTTTCTGCCTATTTTGTGACCGTTGGACTAATCTTCTCACCAACTTTTACCCTTTTCGGCCAGCTGATTGGCCCTATGTGGCTTCCTATGGCCGGGGGACTGCCGGCAGGGCTGATTATCGGCAATATCATCCGATTGTTGCTGTTAAAAAAATTTAATAATAATGAAGAAAACTTTGCCTGAACGTGCTTCAGCAGCTGCATTGGCCTTCCATGTTTATTTTATATAAGCAAAACCGTTATGGATTAGATATAATAGGGAAGGAATTATCCAGGACATACTAAAGGATGTGACACGGATGAAGGATGCAACAAGCGCTATAACGCTCAACAATGTAAACTATACAACTGACGGTGTACATATCTTAAAGAATGTTTCAGGCGAGGTTCTGGAAGGGAAAATCACTACCGTTGTCGGTCCATCAGGTGCCGGGAAAACAACGCTCTTTAAGTTGTGCAACGGGCTTCAATCACCCGACTCCGGCAGTATTAAAGTCCACGGAAACCCAATCGACAGCTATGAACCCGTTCAATTGCGCCGAAAAGTTGGCATTGCACTTCAAAATGCGACCATGGTCAGTGGAACCGTCCGGGAAAACCTTGACCTTCCGTTAAAACTGCGTGGAGAGTCATTATCAGATAAACGTGCAATAGAATTGCTCAGCCTTGTTAGCTTAAACGATATCGCTCTCGATAAAAAAACAAAGGATTTATCCGGGGGGCAGCAGCAAAAGTTATCCATAGCCCGAACACTCGTGAATCAGCCGGATATTCTCCTGCTTGATGAGATTACATCTTCTTTGGACAGCGTGTCCCGCCAGGATATCGAAAAGCTTATCAGCCGCATTAATCAGGAATACGGCACAACCATTTTATGGATTACACACAGTCTCCAGCAGGCGATGGAAATCGGACATCAGACATGGGTCATGATGGACGGTGAACTTGTAGAAGAAGGAGAAAGCAGCTTTTTGAAGGACCCACAACACGAGAGAGTCAAACAATTTGTGCGAGGTGAAATTGAGTGAGCTTTCTGGCATTAGCAATCTCGCTATTATTCGTAATTATTCCGATCGTTTTATCAAAAACACTTAACTTGGGACTCGAAAAAGATACGATTATCGCCGCTGTTCGCTCGATCATCCAGTTGCTTGCTGTCGGCTATGTCCTTCAGTTTGTCTTTGATTCGGAAAATATGATCTACATTGTGTTGATGATTGTGCTTATGATCGCTGCCGCAACCCACAATGCCCAGCGGAAAGGCGCTGCAATTAAAGGCATCATCTGGAAACTTATTGTAACATTTATTTTCGTGGAAGTTCTCACGCAAGCCATTTTGCTGGGACTGAATATAACACCGGCTACTGCACAATTTATTATTCCAATCAGCGGCATGGTGGTCGGTAACTCGATGGTCCTGGCCATTCTGTTTCTGAATCGCTTCACCTCTGAGCTTGAGGATCATCATAACGAAACTGAACTGATCCTGTCACTGGGCGGCACCCCCAAACAGGCGATTCATTCTCAGCTTATAAAGTCGATCCAGGCGAGTACGATCCCGACCATTGAAAGTCAGAAAACAATCGGACTTGTGCAACTCCCGGGAATGATGAGCGGTCAAATTATTGCCGGCGCAGATCCGGTACAAGCGGTTCTGTTACAATTGCTCATTCTTTTCCTTTTGCTGACTACCGCTGTCGTCACCAGCATTATGCTCGGGTATTTGTCGTACCCGACCCTGTTTAACGAACGCATGCAGCTCGTGGGCGTTTCAGACCAGGATTAGATGTGCCGGCGGAGAGCTTCTGGCTCGTTCCGGTACATGTTCTGGATTTGCGGCACATATTTTGCCGTTCCGGAACATATTCTGGACTTGCGGCACATATTTTGCCGTTCCGGAACATACTCTGCTTTGCCGGCGCATATTCCGCCGTTCCGGAACATACGCTGCTTTTCCGGCACATATATAGTCGCTCCGGAACATACGCTGCTTTTCCGGAACATATTTCGCCGCTCAGGAACATATGCTGATGCTTCACTGATACACCCCATCCCCTCACATCAAAAAAAGCCGCTGATGTTCTCTCACCATCAGCGGCTTTTTCGTTTATAGAATGGACGTGGTTTATTTGCGTCTGATGCCGATGACACGTCCGGCTTCTTTTGGCTTCTCAGCCGGTGTGTGATTTTCCGCAAGCTCTTGCAGGCGTGCAGAAACAGCTTCCGGAAATGGGGCAGCTTTGCCGGCTGATTGGTCAATGCCCATCAGCATTTGCTCACTTGTTGCTGAGCGTTTGCCATTCGCACCGAACAATTCAAAAAACACATGAGCACGTTTGGCATCATAATCAAGAATTTGCATGTTTACCTCAAATGGCTCACCGAGTTTCATCTCATCCAAATAGCATACGTGCGTCTCCATCGTATAGATCGTGTACTGCTGTGATTCACGAAATTCATCTGTTAAGCCGATCAGCTTCATGAAGCTGTCAACACCCCAGCTGAATGCGCGAAAATATTCGGCATCATTCATATGACCATTATAATCAATCCATTCTTCAGGGACCTTATGCTGAAGAATTACTTTTGGCTCACCCAAGCGTATTCCTCCTCAACAATTTATTATAATCTGCCTTCCAGGTTGGCTCCGGGCCAATACTTTTCCAACAGTTGCTGCAGCTCGATCAAAAATTGGTCACGTCGTTCTTCAAGTTTTTCCATTTCGGCGTCTCCGGTTTGTGTTTCACTCCCGGTAACCACCTTTTCCGCCAGTTCGTCTGTCAGCTCAGGTGCCTCAAGCTTTGTCCATGGCAATTTGAGAGCAGGGCCAAATTGTGTCAGCAAATGACGCATCCCTGCTTTGCCGCCACCCATGTGAAGTGTCATAAATGGTCCCATTAATGCCCATCGAAGTCCGGGGCCATAAATAATCGAGGCATCGACTTCTTCGGTTGTTGCCACACCATCATTAACAATGTGCAACGATTCACGCCAAACAGCTTCCATCAGGCGGTCAGCGATATGCCCTTCGATTTCATGACGCACAACAAGTGGCTTCATTTCCAAGCTGTCATAGAAATTCTTCGCTTTTTCAATATAGTGGTCTTCGGTTTTATCACCGCCGACAAGTTCAACGAGCGGCATCAGATAAACCGGGTTAAATGGATGTGCAACGATTACCCGCTCAGGATGGTGCTCACAATCCGCCTGCAGCGTGCTCGGTAATATCCCGGAAGTGCTTGATGCAATAACCGCTTCCTTTGGTGCATGTTTATCAATATTAGCGATCACACTGCGTTTTAGTTCTTCTCGTTCTGGAACGTTTTCCTGGATAAAGTCCGCATTTTCCAAAGCTGTGGCCAAATCGGTTTCAAACGAAAGATTCTGTTGGGAAGCACCTTCCGCCAGCCCCATTTCTTCCATTTTTGGCCATGCCCTTTTAACCGCTTCACGCGTTCGTTCTTCAGCTTCCGGGTCTAAATCAGAAGCTGTCACACGATAGCCGTTTGCCAAAAAACGTGTAATCCAACCGTTGCCGATCACACCTGTTCCGACAACGGTTATATGCTTGATTGCTTCATTTGGTGTTGTCATGCTAGTCGTCCTTTCCCTATGGGTTCAACAGATTTAATTCTTTACGTGCTTCAGCCGGTGTCATAATATCAGACCCGAGCGATTCAACAATCCCGGCTGCTTTATCAACAAGCTGTGCATTTGTTGCCAGCTGTCCTTTTTTAAGATATAGATTATCTTCCAGACCAACTCGAATATTCCCGCCTTGCAACACGGACTCGGCAACAATCGGCATTTGCATCCGTCCAATTCCAAATGCCGCCCATCTGCCGTTTTCCGGGATACGGCTCTTCATATAAGACAGTGTTTCAGCATCGGCTGCCGCTCCCCACGGAATACCAAGACAGAACTGATACAGTGGATCGCCGTCAATCAAACCTTCGTTGATTAATTGATTGGCAAAACGGACATGGCCTGTATCAAAGCATTCAAGTTCAGGTTTCACACCGCTTTCCTGCACCAATTTGGCCTGTCTGCGAAGCCAGTCAGTCGGGCTGACATACAACATGTTGCCAAAGTTGGTGCTGCCGCAATCAAGTGTACACATCTCCGGCAACAGCTTACCAACTGGTTCATGACGCTCCTCGGGTGTTTGGATGTCAGTGCCTTCCCCGCCTCGTGTCGGATCGTCTTCACTTGGAACCCAATCACCGCCGCCACCGGACGTAATATTAATTATGACATCTGTTTCTGACTCACGGATGCGCTCCACGGTTTCTTGAAACAAATTTACATCATGGCTTAATCCACCTGTCTCCGGATCGCGCGCATGGATATGAGCAATCGTCGCACCGGCTTTAGCTGCTTCAATTGCTGAATCTGCAATTTCTTTCGGGGTAATAGGTACGTGCGGGCTTTTCGACGTTGTGTCTCCTGCCCCTGTTACTGCACAAGATAATATTACTTTTTTATTCATCTTTACCGCCTCCTGTAGGTTGTTTAGGTACATGCTCAAAAATTTCGCCGCTTTCGAAAAAGTCGTTTAGCCGGCGAATCCAGTCATAGTATTCCATCCATTCGTGAAGTTCAGCCAGCAATTCATTAATAGCCTGTTCATTGTCTTCAGTCAATGCCGGCTCCTGCTTTAAGTCATTAATTTTTTTCATAAGCCGCTGTTCAAAGTGCCGGCTGCGACTAATGGCTCTTTGCCATGTCGATGTAAAAAGTGAAATAAACGTCTGGTAATAATCTTCTTCCACTTGATACAAGTCTTTCCGGACACCCTTTTTAAATACACGTTCAGCAATATTCATATCTATCATTTCCCGGACGAGCTGGCTCATACGGGTTTTGCTCATCCCAGTTTCGTCTGCCAGCTCATCCAAAGTCATTGGTTCACGATTCATGTGAATAATCCCCAGCACGCGGCCGACGCTTGTCGGGGCTCCAAAAGCATTCATATTATCGGTTATTTTTTCAACAAATTGTGTTTTAATATCTTCAATTTTTTCTGTGTGACTCATTTCAAACCCCTTTGCATGAAGTGTTTACTGAACTTTATCATATCAGGGCGTACTATTAAAAGGTTTTGCCGGGCCTTCTCCACGGATGCTTAAGCCGATTGACCCGGCTGAAGCCTGCGTTCAATCCAGCCCATAACTACATCAGCAATAATGGCCATAATGGCGGTTGGAATAGCACCGGCAAGAATAATAGCAGTTCCATCGGTCGCATTGGTTCCTGTCACGATAATCGCACCAAGACCGCCAGCCCCGATAAAAGCTCCAATAGCTACAATTCCAATCCCGATCACCAGGGCAGTTCTGATTCCTGCCATAATCACACTGACTGCAAGCGGAAGTTCAACCATTCTTAATAACTGAAATCTGGTCATACCGGAAGCATGGCCCGCTTCAATAACCGTCTGATCAACATTCTTCATGCCAACGTAAGTGTTTTGGGTAATCGGTAAAATTGAATAAAGCATTAAAGTCACAATTGCTGTATTCGTCCCAAGACCCATGACAAGCATGATAACAGCCATAGCTCCCAATGCCGGTATCGTTTGAATGATACTGCCTGCAGCGAGCACCCAGCCGCTCAATTTACTGTATTTTGCTATCAGAATGCCCAGCGGGACTGATATGACTGCCGCAAACAGGACACCATAAACTGACATCAGAAAATGTCTGTAAAACTCGGTCCAGATATAACCGCCATTGGCACTGACATAATCGGTGAATTGCTGTATTGTTTCCATATCAATCCCCTCCTCCATCCTCAAAGTAGTTGTTCGCTTCCAGGAATTGCTTGGCTACTTTTCGCGGGTTGATACGCTCAACATCCGCCATGTAATTCAATTGCTGCATCTCTTCTGTCGAGATCTCGTTACTGAGACGCTGCGTAATTTCTTTGATCTCCGGGTATTTTTCCAGAAGTTCATTATTAATAACCGGTGATGCATCATATGGCGGGAAGAATTGCTGATCATCCTCCAACACTTTTAAATCGAATTCCTGAATTCGTCCATCAGATGAATAAGCAAGAACAACATCCATGTTTCCCGTTGCCGCAGCTTGATAGACAAGTCCAAGATTCATTGGAAATACTTCCCCAAACGCGAAATAAGCCTCTTTAAATCCATCATAGCCATCACCTTTCCGATTAACCCAGGCATTATCAACTCCAAAATCTAAATCTTCTGCATAAGGTTCGAGATCAGAGATTGTTTCAATATTGTTTTCCTTGGCAAATTCCTGCGTAACAGCAATTGAATAACTATTTTCAAAGCCGTATGTCTCTGCCCACGTCTGATTATAGCGCTGCTGGAATTCATGCTTTACCGTTTGAAGAGCTTCTTCCGGATCTTTAATAGGTTCCATGCCGAGAGCCCCTGCGATATCAGTTCCAGTGTAGCGTGTGCTGGATATATCGATATCCCCACGTTGCATCCCCTGATGCTGCACAATTGATGATCCAAGTTTCGTCACAAGTTCCGTTTTCGCATCGGTCTCCCTCTCAATCATAATAGCCAGCATCTGCGCCATCGTTTCTGATTCAGATTGCGTCAGTGATCCAATCTTGATTGTGTGCTGAGACGTGCCAGCGAGACCCGGCAATGAACAGCCTGCAAGCATTAAAATCAGGAAACAAGCCAGCATGCTTTTAACTCCTCGTCTTAACATCCTTTTCACCTCCACCATTACGCTGTTTCATAACTATCTTTTAATCCTTCAGGCGTAAGTTTATTTTCCAATAGTGCCAATGAACGATCGGCTATGACTGCTAAAATTGTGGCCGGTATCGTTCCTGCGAGAATCAGTGATGGCTGATACAAATTCAATCCGTCGAAAATGAAATCACCAAGACCGCCACCGCCGATAAATGCAGCAAGTGCTGCCCATCCGATCAAATAAACCGTAGAGAGCCGGATGCCTGCCATAATTACCGGGATTGACAACGGAAGTTCCATGCTGATAATTGACTGCCAATTACTCATCCCCATACCTCTTCCGGCTTCGACAACACCACGGTCAACATCACGAACGCCAATATACGTGTTACGTAATATTGGAAGCAGTGAGTAGAAAAACAAAGCCAAAATAGCCGGTATTTTACCAATGCCAACAATTGGAATAAAGAAAGCAAGGATAGCCAGACTTGGGATAGTCTGTAGAACACCGATAAACGAAATAAACCGGTCGGCGAATTTGGGCACCCTCGACAGCAGTACACCAAGCGGTACAGCAACAATCACACCGAGTACAATAGCTACCAGTGAAATGTAAAAATGCTCCCATGTTTTAAAAAGCAGCTCATTCCCATTTTCTGCAAAAAATTCCATCATGTTATCTGCCTCCTATTCTCCTGCCGCCGCAGTATCTTCAAGTTCCATTCCGTCGCCCCAAATCGTGTCATAAACAAGGTTTGCCAGAGTTGCCCGCGTAACAATCCCTGCCAGATGGTTACCTTCATCGACCACAGGCACGTATTTGGCACCCCGACGCAAAATTTTATGAACGGTATCACGCAACAAACTGTCACCAAGCACTGAAAATACTTCAGTTTCCATAACGTCATCTACGTTATTCGCTTTTTTATAGTTAAGGTTAATCGCTTCGATATCGATATAACCCTTTAGCACATTGTCTGAATCAACCACAAGCAATGAATCCACATGTTTGTCACGCATGGTTGAGATGGCTGATTTCAATGTGGTTTTTGTTGTCACTGTAACCGGAAAACCTTCCATGATCTGTTCAACAGTCGTCACGTCAGGTCGTCCCTGAATCAATCGATCTTTACCGAGAAATTCTTCAACGAATTCATTCGCAGGATGCCGAACAATATTTTCAGGCGTATCTGCCTGCACAATTTCACCATCGCGCATGATTACCACTCTATCTGCCAGCTTAAGTGCCTCATCCATGTCGTGTGTTACAAAAATAATTGTTTTATTAAGTTCTTTCTGAAGCTTTTTAAATTCTTCCTGGAGTGAGTCCCTAGTAATCGGATCAAGAGCTCCGAAAGGCTCATCCATCAAAATAAGTGGCGGGTTAACAGCAAGTGCCCGCAAAACACCAATACGCTGCTGCTGGCCGCCGCTAAGTTCATGCGGGTATTTGTCCAAGTAATCCTCGGGCATGTTTACAAGCTTCAGCAGTTCACGTGCACGTTCATCTTTTCTCTCTTTTGGCCACTGTAATAATGTCCCGACAAGGACAATATTTTCTTTTATCGTCATATGCGGCATCAGACCGATTTGCTGGATGACATAGCCCATCGACCGTCGCAATTCAACCGCATCCTGTTCTTTAATATCTTTATCGTCGACAAGAATCGACCCTTCCGTTATGTCAATTAAACGGTTCACCATTTTCATTGTTGTGGTTTTCCCACATCCACTGGGACCGATGAAGCAAACGAATTCTCCTGTATCAACTTTTAAATTTAAATCTTTGACAGCAGTTGTGCCGTCTGAGTATTTTTTCGTAACATTTTTAAACTCTAACAATGTTTGCACCTCCATTATTGCTTTCCGTTTGAACACTTTTCTAAGTATAGAGGATAGAAGTGTTTAAACAAACAAGCATTTAAGTCTGTACAATTTCAAAAATCTATACAATTTTTATTGTATAGATTTCATAAGGGATCCATCTTAGAATTCCTGTATATTTCTCCGGTTTTCGACCATGTTCGACATTTTGCACTTTTTTAACAATCAGGATTGAAATAAATCACAGTTTATGGATTTTCTGTAACATTACCTTTCAAAAACTGTCACAAACAAAAAGAGGCATGATCCAAGAAAATATTTTCCTCGGATCCTGCCTCTTTTTTTCGTTCTATTATAAAGGAAGGGTTATTTTACAAATGGGATCATTCTAAGCACTTTTTTAACTCATTCGGCAGTAAACGCATGTTGCTGATCATTGAATAATTCTGTAACTTTTGTGGTCAACCACGGTGTTCGGGTATCCATGGTTTAATGCGGCATAGTTTTTTGTGCGAGTGATATCAACCACTGAACAATTCTGTGTTCGTGATGGCAGGACTTCCCCCTGCACCAAGATACCATTTTGTTCAAACTCAATGATGTCACCAGGCTTGGCCTTTTTTTGGTCCGGTTTAAACATTGCATCTCTCCCTTCGTATGGTTTTTGAATGGATGGATGGGTAAATCTCTTAACTCCTCTATCTTAAGGGGGAGTATTTTTTATGTTACAAATAAATATTGGCACGGGGTTGGTGGAAATGTGGCAGAATTAAGTAATTTTACTGACTTAACTTAAAAGCTCCTTCCCATTTGATTGGAAAGGAGCTGTAACAGGCAATTTATTGATTATTTGGACGGACGATGACTTCATTAATATCAACATTTTTCGGCTGGCTGACAGCGTAGTAAACGGCTTCGGCAATATCGGTTCCTTTAAGCGGGGTGAACGGCATGCCGCCTTTCTGTTTATTCAATACTTCTTCGTCGGTAATGGTCGTCATCAATTCCGTATCGACGACACCCGGGGAAATCGACGTGGTACGGACGTCGGTATTTTTCACTTCTTTCGCAAGGCCTTCCATAATGACGCGTGCTGCAAATTTCGTTCCGCTATAGACAGCCCCCGTTGGAAAAACTTCATGTCCGGCAACAGATGATGTTGTTAAAATATGCCCTTCATTCCGTTCAATCATATGCGGCAGAACTGCTCCAATACCATAAAGTACGCCTTTCACATTAACATCAACCATGCGCTCCCATTCGTCCACTTTCGTATTTTTCATGTAACTGAGCGGCATTAAACCGGCATTATTGAACAATACGTCCACTTGATTGAATTCACCAATGGCATACTGAATAAGGTCTTCCACTTCTTGACGCGATGTGACATCGGTCGTTTTGATGGCAATTTTGCCTTCGTACGCATCCAGCCGTTTTTTGATTTCCTCCAGGCGCTCTTGTCGTCTTGCGGCAAGAACGACATTGGCACCTTCTTTGACAAACCGTTCAGCGGTCGATTCACCAATTCCGCTGCTTGCCCCGGTGATGACAACGGTCTTATTCTTCAATTCCATTTCATCTCACCTCAATTTTAAGTATGGTTTATGTTTTCCTGAGTTCATACCAATTTAAACTTCTACTGGGTTTACTGGTTTCGTTTCTTATCTTTCTCAAATAAAACAAGCAATCCCGGCAGCAAAACGCCCCTGATCAGGAATGTATCCATCAGAATCCCCACTGCGACAATAAACCCAAATACAAACAAAAGTTGTATGGGCTGAGTCATGAGCACACTGAATGTCGCTGCAAGAATGATACCTGCAGAGGAAATAACACCGCCTGTATTCGCTACAGCTTTTTCCACTGCTTCTCTTACCGGATACATCTCCCGCTCCTCCATAAAGCGTGAAACGAGCATGATATTATAGTCGATGCCCAATGCAACAAGGAAAACAAAAGCATAAAGCGGCACACGGTTGCTCACGGTATCTATACCAAAGAAAAGATCTGTCATTAATGTGCCCAGTCCGAGTGCTGCCACAAACGAAACAAGAATCGTCCCCATCATGTACAATGGCATTTTGAACGATCTGGTTAAAAAGATAAGCATACCGAAAATCAGCAGCGTCTCCAGTGTGACAATTACAATTAAGTCCCGGTTATTCAATGAGCGGTCATCAACAGATACAGCCGTCTCCCCTGCAAAGTATAAGTCACCATTAAGATTACTGTCAGCCAAGATACTTTCCGAGTCATTTATTATACCCTCAAGTGCATCCATTGTTTCCTTTGAATAAGGGTTTGCCCCAAACGTCATTTGATAGGAGATCGCCTCCTGATCATCGGTCATATTCTGCACACGGACGCTTTCAACAAGCGGCTGATCAGAAAGGTCAGCCGCAAGTTCCTGACGCTTTTCTTCATTGACCGAACCATCTGCTTCAAGCAGTACAGAAGCAGGTGCCAAATCGCCCGGTTCAAACTTTTCTTCCAGCATTTCATACCCTTCTCTGGATGGCATATCCTCAGGGAAGGATTTCATCGTATTGAACTCATACTCAAGATTGACGATATTGAAAGCCGAGCCTAATAAAATTATCACAATAATGGCCACTGAATTAACCGGTGATTGTGTTACAAGCCGTCCGACTTTTGCCCAGAATGAGCTTTTTTTAACTTGTTTGTCACCGACATGCGGCACTTTCGGCCAAAAAGCCTTCCGCCCGAACAAGGTAAACATTGCCGGCACTAATGTCAGTGAAGCAATTAAAACGACAATAACAGCTGTACCAAAAATCGGGGCAAAATTGCGGTATTCAGCAAACTCAGCAAAGAACAACACAAGCATCGCAGCAAACACGGTCCCCCCCGAGTAAAAGATCGGAACACCCGTGCCTCTCATGGCAAGCTTCATCGCTTCATGCTTACTTTCATGCTGCTTCAGTTCTTCATTATACCGCGAAAATACAAAAAGTGAATAATCAATAAGTGCAGCAAACAATAAAATCGTCATAATTGAAAACGACTGCTGTCCGATATCCAGTCCTGCCATCCCCATCAGACCCAGTATTTGATTCACCACTTCATAAACGAACGCGGCACCCAGTAGTGGAATCAACGCCAAAAACGGTGAACGGTATATCACAACAAGAAGTACAAGAATAATGCCTACAGTCGACAGGATCAAAACGATATCCGCTCTTGAAAACAACTCTGTGGTATCAGCCCCGATAGCAGCCGGACCGGTAATCTTCATCGTGACACGAGCATCCTGTTGCAATTCATAAACTTTATCGATTGTGGATTTTATCTCATCAGAATCCAAAGACGCATCAAGTGTCATCGGCACCATCGTGGTTGTTTCATCCTCAGAATAGAACTGCGCTGCAGCCTGAGGCGGCATTTCCCCCAGTGGTACAATATTCTTGATACCCGAGATATTTTCTTCTTTAATGGCCTCCAAAAAAGCCGGGATTTCCGCCAGCCCGGCCTCTTTATTATCAGCCTGAAACACCATAATCGCCGAAATGCCATCATTATCGCCGAAATAATGATCTATTTTAGACTGAGCGACGGACGATTGAGCATCCTCCGGTATTGAATCGATGCTGGTCACCTGATAGTCTTGAGCGCTCGGTGCAAAAAGTGCAAGCATCAATGTTCCAGCCAGCCAAATGGTCAGTGTAAGCCACATCCCTTTCCTGGTTGAAACACGATCAGTGATTGACTGCAATGGTCGATTCATGTATGTAGCCCCCTTCGTAAAGCGTTTTAACAAAACAGTATACCCTTTATTTTTTAGTATTTCGCAAAACGATCCACATGTCAACTTACCCTGTATTAACAATTCGAAACAATGCCCCAAAATGCATAAAACGCCGGAAAGATCGGCTGGGACAAAAGAGCTTTAGTTGAAGGAAAATGAACTAACCAAGTAAACGGGGGTGCAAATGACCCGCTCCAGAAATATACTTGGGTGCTCGTCGTGTTGCCAGTGAACTCGGTGCAGCAGCACTCCTCGCAACTCGCAGCTGACTCGGTGGAAGCTTTGCTCGTCGCTTTTCGCGGGCGGCTGGTGAGCCTCCTCGGGCTGCGCCCTGCGGGGTCTCACCTATGCCTCTAGTCCCGCAGAAGTCTCCGTATATTTCTTCCGCTGACATACGCTTTGTTCATCTTTCAAAATGCTCTTTTGAGTTATGTCCAAGCCCCTTTTCCGACAGTACCTCTATTCGTCTTCCATTGCCTCATGTTTCGTCATGTGAACAGTACCGAATGGGTGCTCAGGCGGCGCATAAATTGTATAAAGTTTCAATGGCGTATGGCCGATGTTAATCAGGTTGTGCCATTTACCGGCAGGAACCATAATCGCATCATTTTCCTGGACGTGCATTTCATAATCCAGATTGTACTGATTTTCGCCCATCCTGACTAATCCGCGTCCTGCTTCAACACGCAGAAACTGATCAGTGGATGGATGTACTTCGAGGCCAATATCTTCCCCAGGATTAATGCTCATTACTGTAACCTGAAGATATTTACCAGTCCATATGGCTGTCCGGTAGGTTCGATTTGCTTCAGCTCTCTGTTTAATATTAACCGTGAAGGGTTGACGGCCATAGTCCCGACACTCCATATACGGCTGTTGCATGTCATAACTCATCCCGTATGGATTACCAGGGTGTGCAGGCTGATGACCGGATGGGTACATTGACCAGCCATCAAAGCAAGGACAGTTTGGATACATAAACGGCTTATAATTCATTTGCTCATCCCTTTCAAGCATAGTCGCCATAGTCTATGCACGTAACCCTGAATATGTACATATAACCCAGATTGAAGACAGGCATATGATATGAGAAGTTTTTCGTTTGTCTTTGTTGGGTAGACTATTTATGAATATGCAGCCACTAAATACAGAAAGGGTGAATAGCATGACTTATGAAGAATGTATTAAAGAATGCCTGAACTGCATGGAGCAATGCAACAAATGTTACAATGACTGTTTAAACGAGGACAACGTGAAAATGATGACCGAGTGTATCAGGCTGGACCGTGAATGTGCCGATATGTGCGCGTTTGCTGCCAAGGCAATGCAAAGCAACAGCCCATTTGCACAGCAAATCTGCGGTCTATGCGCTGAAATTTGCCAGGCATGTGGTGATGAGTGTGCGAAACATGAGCATCAACATTGCCAGGATTGTGCAGAAGCATGCCACCGCTGTGCGAAAGTTTGCCGTGAAATGGCTGCGTAATATAATAGGGGAGTTTTCTTTCTTCCCCCACATAAACGATTAATTATCCCCAAGCCTCTTAATTTATACCTTAAAATTGCCCCTTTGTCTCAGGGGCGATTTTTTTTGCCTTTTTAAAAATCCTGCTTACTGAATTTTGCCCATCAATTATCCAATTTAAGCTGAAGCACTTCTTTCTCCAAAAAAGAAACATTGCAACATTAATCAGTATATAAAAAAGCATACGCATAAATGATAAGTTGTTACAAAAAATAAAATTGCCAGGGTTTCTTAATTGAATGAGGAGGTGAATATTTATGGATGGACTTAAACGTTTCGCGCTTCTGTTAACAATTATAGGCGGGATAAACTGGGGTCTGATTGGATTCTTTCAGTTTGATTTGGTTGCGGCAATTTTTGGCGGCCAGGATGGCATGCTTGCCAGAATTGTTTATGCTTTAGTCGGTTTAAGCAGTTTATATTGTTTAACACTTTTGTTCGAGCCTGACCACGAGGAATATAGAGAAAAAAACCGTGACGGAATGGAGTCCGGCAGGTTAAAGTATGGAACCGAATTTGGTGAAGAAACAGACCTGTCGGATACTGAAAAACGCGATAAATAATAGCGGTAATAACCACTGAACAAATACCATCATAGCTTTCCGCACTGTATGAGACAATCTGATGTTCAAATAAAACGGCAGTCTCTCCAATAAGTCAGAGGGACTGCCGCTTTTCATTTGGAACTGCTTTCTGAACTTATGATATTAACCACTCAATTCCTCCTCTCATACAGTAAAGCGGAGGGATAATTATGGGGTCCGCAAGTGCGTTTATACAAGAAATGCTAATACTTTATGGAATAGCCGGTATAGGGTTTGCGGCCAGAAAGGCAAGTATCTTAAATGAAAATGCAAATGACGTTTTAACACAGCTCGTTCTTTATATTACATTGCCAGCTCTCATTTTATATTCGCTTGATATTTCGTTTTCCTTAAGTTTGTTAAAAGAATTTGTATGGCTTTTTGTTATGTCTGTATACATCCTTATCTTTGCATGTTTTCTGGCATACTGGATGCGTCAGCATGCCAAGCTTCCGGAGAAACAAAAAAGCCCCTATGAAGGGCTCATTATTTTCGGCAATCAAGGGTTTATCGGCTATGCTGTCAGTTTTATTCTGCTGGGAGAGCAAGGGATCATTTATTTGACCATTTTTAATTTATGTTACCTCATACTCATATGGACGTACGGAATTTATCTGTTTGGAAAAAATACAGCAACCATTACATGGAAAAATATCTTCTTAAACCCTGGTTTTCTGTCCACCATTATCGGGCTGGCAGTTTTTTTACTTCCCATCGGATGGCCCGCAATGTTATCGACAGGACTTGAAACAGTCGGTAAAATGACGATTCCGCTTTCCATGATGATGATAGGAATTCTAATCGCAAACGTGGCATACAAGAATTTTGCGTCATTTATTAAAAATACTTATATATGGAAAGCAGCACTCGCCAGGCTAATCATCATCCCATGTCTCCTACTTCCATTTATTGCCTTGCCTGCGCCGTCTCACGCAGTTCTGATTGCTGTATTAGTTTCGGGAATGCCTTCTGCTCCAACGATTTCACTTTATTCACAAAAATACGGAGGGGATACGGTTTTTCCATCAATCGGGGTGCTTCTAACGACACTGCTATGTATTATTTCCATCCCTTTTCTTTACATTATTGTCTGCACGTTGAACAGCTGTCCTTGATGGGCGCGCTGCTCACCTGAATGGAACCAAACTTAACGATTTGCTTGAACGAGTTCTCTGCTAAGTTGAATAATTTGATGTCCCCAGGGCAGTTTAATAATTGGAAAGATGATACCATTAAATGAATTTTTAAGGAGGATTCGAATGGGCATACTAAGCGGAAATCCCAAAGATGAACCAATGCACTATGGTGAAGTATATGGCGCATGGATGTATTTGAGCGGTGCAAAAGCAGTTATTGCCGGTAATCAGACACAACTTAATCATGCAGGTGATGAAGATTTACGGAAATTGCTTGAGGAAGCGATTCAAGCTGCTCAACAGGAAAGTCAGCAGGTTGAAAAGCTCTTGAAGGAGCACGGGATTGGTCTGCCGCCAACACCACCGGAACGTCCGAACGCCTCTCCGGAGGATATTCCAGCGGGAGCACGTTTTCAGGATGCGGAAATAGCAGCGGCCCTATCCACAGAAATTGCAGCAGGATTAGTTTCATGCAGTAAGATGATTGGTGAATCAGTACGAGAAGATATTGCAATGATGTATGGCCAATTCCATACACAAAAGGCACAACTCGGAGCTAAAGTTCTCAGGCTTACCAAAGAGAAAGGCTGGTTAGTGTCACCGCCATTGCATTATAGTAAAGCAAGCGACCGATGATCGTGTAAGAGAACAGGGGCAAGCGGATAAACCTGTTCTCTTTTTCTTTAGTATCTCACCATATTGGGTGCCGAGGAAGGCGCCAATTAAAACGCACCGAACACATCCTCAACGTCACGATTGCGACAAACAGAATACCTGTTGTCCAGGGACCGCTGATCACACCGAGTCCTATGGCTAAGCCTCCCAATGTGGCCCAAAGTGCATAAATCTCCTCGCGGAAAATCATCGGCTTGCGTCCTGCAAGCACATCCCTAAGCATACCGCCGCCTGATCCGGTCAAGGTTGCCGCAACAAGAACTGCACTCAGCGGTGCATCGACCTGTACAGCACTTAAAGCTCCTTGAATGGCAAATGACGCCAAACCAATCGCATCGAAAAGAATTCCCCATTTATTCCAATATTGAAGCCAGGGGTTTGGCAATAGAAAAACAACCGTAATCACCGAGAAGACGACGATGAATAAATTACCTTGAGTCCAAATGTTTTCAATCGGTATACCAATTAGTAAGTTACGGATTGTACTTCCCCCAAATGCTGTTACGAACCCTAACACATATACCCCTAAAATATCATAGTCCTCTTGTGTCGCAATAATGGCACCACTGACTGCAAATGCGATGGTGCCGACAACGTTAAGCACTTCCCAAATCAATGCTTCTCTCCCTTTTTGATTTTATCTTTTTATATAAGTTTCCAGCCATGTTTAAACATAGCACTTTAAGCGTCAATTATTCAACTGCTTAATTTAATCTGAGGTAATATTCGCCATCTCATTTTGACGCTTTCCGGGACCCATAAGGAGAGCTGTCAAGCCCAATACACCATGTATCATAAACGACGCAGCATAGCCCCATGACCCAACGAGCCATCCGGCAAGTATTGAACCGATTACTTGCCCGACCGCCAGAAGTAAAAACGGAACGCCAATGCCCAGCGACGCATTCGCAATAAACACGCGAATTCCCCAGACAAGCAGAACACCCGTCAGGAAAATATAGGAACAACCAAAGATTCCAGCCGATAAGTAAGACATCAACCAATTCCCTGGTGCAACAGCCAGAATAATTGAAGCTGAGGCAATGGATAAACTGCCTAATTTATAAGCGAATGGCAAGCCTCCCTTTTCGATTAACGACCCGGAAAACCCCCCCAGCACACCAAACAGTCCAATCACAACCCAAAAGCCGGAAAGCTGCCAATCACTATAATCACCAGCCACTTCAACAAAAGATCTGGAAAACGTCCAGAACGCCGCGGTGGAAATTCCAAGAATAAGAGATGCCGCAATTAAAGGCTTAGCTTCTTTCACACCTCGTATTGAATAGTTTCCTTTCTTAAACCTCAATCTTGAACCCATTCTGCCTTTTGGAATCGCTTTGTAATTCCACACCAATATCAGTAAAGTCAGAACCGCATAAATTAAATATGTCAGCCTCCAATTTGGTGTTAAAAAATAAGCACCCGCTCCTGAAAGGACGATGCCCAAGCTTGTTCCTGAGTTAATCCACGTATTTGCCTTGCCTTGCTTCTCTTCTTGGATCCATAGTGATATCGCCGCACCGTATGGAGGAGAAACCAACCCTGTGCTCCCTCCGGCCAACAACACACCAAACGCGAGGACCCATGCATTCGGCGTGACTGCCATCATCAACATTCCCACAAACGCCGACAGTCCAGCCAGGAGGATCATTCTTCTTGGGCCTTCTTGTGTTGTTATCACAGTTGAAAGAACAATCGTGACACAGTAAGCTAAATAAAACAGCGACGATGTTGCTCCTGACAAAAACTCAGACATATTAAGCGAGGCATTAATATCCGGCAGAAGCAACCCATAGCTAAACCTCGCCAAACCATAGGTAACAGCGACCATCGTCACTCCGGGCAGCACTAACCTTGAAAATTTCATGGTATCACCCTAACCGCCTAAAATTATATAGAACGACCTTTCTACTTCTGATTAAAAAAATTACGATGTTTGCCGGACAATTGTCCTCGCCATCGCAATTGAATGTTCGGTTGCTTTCTCTGCACCAATTAATGTCGTCATGGAAGTGGTTCCTTCCAGCAGCAATGTGAATTGATGTGCTAAATCACGTTCATTATCTTTCCCTTTCCTTTGAGCCAATCGCTGAAAATATCGAAGTAATTTGGATTTATGGCCCCTTGCAATATTTTCAATATCATTATCTGTTCCACTGTAATCTTCTATTGCTCTTAAAAACATATCACCCTGGTAAGATTGTTCCTTTAACCAGCGACCATGGGCTTCCACAGCCAAAATAAACGGGGAATCCGAATCCATTTCTACATGGGAGTCCAAATAAGACCAGTAGCGTTCTTCGCGCAGCTTAAGTACTTCTTCCACGAGATTATCCTTGGACGGGAAATGATTATAAAGCGTCATCGTAGCTACATTCGCTTCACTGATTATTTGCTTTAAGCCTACCCCGCGGAAGCCATGTTCATAAAATAATCGTTCAGCTACTTCAAGTAATGTGTCTCGTTTTAAGGATCGACTCATGTAATCATTTCTCCTTCAACTAGATAGAATGACTTTTCTATCCAGATAGCTTATCAGCACAAACACCTTGCCGTCAACCCATTAAAATGCTTCCTCCATTGAATTACTCTTTTTCAAAAAGCATGAGAGAACCAGTCCAGTAATTGCAAATAGGAAAGCAACGAAAAAAGCTGTTTTCACCCCGCTCAGATAATTAATCGGGTTCACGGGGCCGGAGTCACCCGCTGCCCTGCTGATAAAGGAAATAATAAACGTTAACCCTAACGATCCTCCAAATTGACGAGCCGTATTAATGACTGCCGTCCCATGAGGAATTAAAGCATCCGGCAACGCATTAATGCCAGCCGTCATAATCGGCATGTTAATCAGAGCAACACCTGCCATTGGCACCATGAATAAAACCATCGCTACAAAGAAAGGTGTATCAAGGTCAATCACAAAATAAAAACCAAGGGTGCTTAAACAGAGCAAAACAAAACCGATTATCGCAATCGTTTTCCCGCCGTATTTATCAAACAATCTTCCTGCAAAAAGGGACATAACAGCAAGTGTCAGTGCGCCGGGCATGACAATCAATCCGCCGTAATAAGCAGAAAGCTGCTGCGCATTTTGAACATACATCGGCAAAATGGTTTCGATTGAAATCAATAAACTGAACGAAAGAATTGAAATAAAGGCCACAAGTGCAAAAACAGGTACTTTTAGCACACGCAATTCAAGAATTGGCGTCTCCAGCCGCAACTGCCGAAATACAAATAAACCTAGCGCTATAATGCCTCCAGTCAAACTCACGAGGGCCCCTGCATCAGTTAAGCCAGCCTCCTCTATTCTGTTGAAACCATAAAGGATGCCGCCAAAACCGACGGTGGAAAAAATGATTGATAAGTAGTCAATTGCTGTTTTCCGTTGCTCGGTAATATTACGCATGAACAGATAAACTAAAAGCAGAATAATTGCAGCAACCGGAAGCGTTAAAAGAAACAACCCGCGCCACTCGAAATACTCAATCAACAAACCGGATATCGGCGGACCCACCGCAGGGGCAACGTTAATGACGAGCGCGGCCAGCCCCATGGCAAACCCCCGTTTTTCTCTCGGATAGCTTAAGAACATGATTGTTTGCATTAACGGTATCATAATGCCGGAACCGATGCCTTGAACAATACGACCAACAATTAAAATGGAAAAAGAAGGCGCAATTAAGCCAATCAACGTCCCTATAAAAAACAAGGTCATCGCGCTCGTCATTAATGTCCTTGTTTTAAACCTGTCGATGAAATAACCCGTAATCGGGATAAGCACGGCAACTGTTAACATAAAGCTTGTTGTCAGCCATTGAACCTCACTTGAATCAATATTAAATTCAGTCATTATTTTTGGAAAAGCCGTAATGAGCAAAAACTGCGTCAGAACAGATAAAAAAGAAGCAGATAATGTGGTTGCCACAATTAGGCGTCGATGTAAACGTGATAAATCATTCGTCGAAGTCATTCGCTTGCTCTCCTTTCACTCATTCGGCTCGGCATACTGCCAATTAAAACATATTCTGCTTAACATATCATGTATCCTTAATCGAGTCGTAATGAACTGCTTATACGGGTATCACTATAAACAAGTTCCTTCTGCCTTAGCGGCTACCGGGTATTTTAAAATGAAAGAAAAATTAAACGATTGACAATAATTTAATCGATGTTATAATTAACATAACAATTAAATAACGACAGCACTAGGGGTGCCTTTATAGAAGGCTGAGATCAAAGCAATGTACTTTGAGACCCTTTGAACCTGACACGGCTCATACCGGCGAAGGGAAGTGACGAACGAATAATGCCAATCTATAAACGTAACGTTCACAACCACTTTCCTTACATTAGGGAAGTGGTTTTTTATGTTGTTAAGATGCCAAGCCCGGGAGGTAGTTAGCAATGGACCGTGCTAAGATGACTTCTCCAGATTCAGACGCATTTCATGTCATCTCAACCGGACAGCAGACGCCGGAACAACTGGCAGCCATTTCCGAACAAATTATACACTATGCTGACGCGATTCATCTGCGGGAAAAATCATGGACCGATAAACAATTAACCCAAACCGTCAGTAAGCTTCAGGCCAAAGGCGTGCCACTTGAAAAAATAATGATTAACCACCGGGCAGCAGTTGCTCATAACGTTGGAGCAAAAGGCGTGCAATTAACGCATGCCAGCAAAGATATAGCGACTACCCGTCATGCATATCCAGAACTGCATATCGGCGCTTCTGTGCATTCGACCGAAGAAGCCATAAACGCCTGCAAAAAAGGTGCCGATTATTTAATCTTCGGTCATGTATTTGAAACGCGGTCAAAACCCGATTTGGAACCTAAAGGACTCACAGCACTCAAAAACGTCGTTCAGCAGGTAGACATACCTGTGTTGGCGATAGGCGGGATTACACCGGAAAACACAACGGATGTCATGGAAACGGGCGCCAGCGGAATTGCTGTATTATCCGGTGTATTACTGGCAGAGAACCCTTTGCAAAAAGCAGCAGCTTATAACAACGCATTACGGAAAGGTGGTGAACGACGTGTATGATGTCATTATAGTCGGCGGCGGTGTCATTGGCAGCTCCATTGCCTTTCAATTGAGCAAGCGCGATTATCAGGTGCTTATTATTGAAAAAGACGAAATTGGCCAAAAGGCGTCCCGGGCAGCAGCGGGGATGTTAGGAGCGCAAAATGAATTGAAAAGTGACAGCCCGCTTTCATCCCTATCACTTCAAAGCAGAGCGATGTTTCCAGCCTTAGCAGAAGAACTCAAATCACTCAGCGGGATAGATATCGAACTGCTTCAAAGCGGGATTCTCAGGATTGCCCAAACCAAATCGGAATCCACCCGATTAAAGCAGGCTTTTGCACACCAACAGGAATCCGGAGAAGAAGCATTATGGCTGTCCGGCGAACAAGTGAAAGAAAAAGAACCAGCCATTAACAATGCCATAACAGGCGGTCTTTATATGGCAAACGACGGGCAAGTCAATGCACCGCTCTTCACAAAAGCACTTGCCCAGTCAGCAGTCAGTTTAGGGGCAGATATTCTTGAATATACCGAAGTACAGGAGTTTTTGACTGAAAATAATCACATTACCGGCGTCAATACAACCAACGGGACATTTCTTGCCGATACCGTGATAACAGCGGGTGGTGCGTGGAGCAATTGGCTTTGGGAGAAAACCAGTGTTCCACTGGATCTTTACCCGGTAAAAGGCGAATGCTTTTCCATCCGTGGGAATGAACATCTGATAACGTCGAGTATTTTTTCAGAATCATGCTACCTCGTACCGAAAGCAGGTGGAAGAGTTATTGTTGGCGCAACGCAAAGGCCCCATAATATGGATCAATCCGTACCACTCGAGGGGCTCCATTCATTGATGACAAGCGCCCTTCAGCTTGTCCCTGAACTCAAACATGCCAAATGGGAAACAGCATGGAGCGGTCATCGCCCACAAACCGCGGACAGCCTGCCATATATGGATGAGCACCCTGAGATACAAGGATTGTGGCTGGCTTCCGGGCATTTTCGAAACGGGATTTTATTAGCGCCGCTTACCGGTTTGCTGATGGCTGATTATATCGAAGGCAAGCCTGTTGATAAAGCTTTTGGCTTTCAGCGCCGAACACACAAGGAGGTACATTTATGAGTCTTTATATCAATGGATCAACGATTGATTTACCAGCGCATGTAACCACGGTTTCTGATGTCATTCTTCATTTTTTTGATGATCCGCCGGTTGTCATCGTCGAGCATAACGGTGACATCATCGATAAGACGTCCCATTCCACAAGAGAAGTGGCGGATGGTGATAAACTGGAATTTGTACATTTTGTAGGAGGTGGCTGATATGCTGACAATTGGCGAAAAGACTTTCCAGTCCCGATTACTGTTAGGGACCGGGAAATACCCGAATGTTGACATACAAAAAAAAGCGGTCGATGTATCGGAAACGGATATTTTAACTTTTTCTGTACGCCGAATGGATATTTTCGAATCATCCCAGCCCAATCTATTGGAAAAAATTGATATCCATAACTATGACTTATTACCAAACACAGCAGGTGCATACACGGCAAAAGAAGCTGTACGAACGGCTAAACTCGCAAGCGCATCCGGCCTATGTGACATGATCAAAGTCGAAGTGATCGGGGATAAAAAAACACTGCTGCCCGACCCTGTTGAAACACTGAATGCAACAGAAGAGCTGCTGAAAGAAGGTTTCATCGTGCTTCCATACACATCAGATGATGTCGTACTGGCAAGAAAATTGGAAGAAATGGGCGCGCATGCCATTATGCCTGGTGCATCACCGATCGGGTCAGGACAAGGCATTATCAACCCGATTAATTTAAGCTTTATTATTGAACAATCAAACGTCCCCGTTATTGTCGATGCGGGAATCGGTTCACCGAAAGATGCTGCTTATGCGATGGAACTAGGCGCGGACGGGATTCTATTAAACACCGCTGTATCTGGCGCAAATGACCCTGTCAAAATGGCTGAAGCTATGAAACGTGCTGTTGAAGCAGGCAGACTTGGTTATGAAGCGGGCCGTATTCCAAAAAAATCATACGCGACAGCGAGCAGCCCGCAAGAAGGGATAAGTATCTGATGGAAGAACGTTATTCCAGACAAATATTATTTTCGCCAATTGGCAGTGAAGGCCAGCGCCACTTGCGCCGTAAACACGTTTTAATCATCGGTGCCGGAGCACTGGGAACGAGCATTGCTGAAATGCTCACACGTGCCGGAACAGGCAAAATAACCATTGCAGATCGTGATTATGTTGAATGGAGCAATCTCCAGCGCCAACAGCTCTATACCGAGGAAGATGCGATCAACCGGATGCCTAAAGCGATTGTTGCAAAGAGAAAACTGCAGGCCATCAATCGGGACGTCGTACTTGAAGCTGAGGTGACTGATGTTACGCCGGAGAAAATGGAGCAGCTGGTGGATGGCGTTGACCTTATGCTCGACGCCACAGACAATTTTGACATTCGCATGATAATGAATGATACGGCTCAGAAATTCAACATTCCCTGGATATACGGTGCTATTGTCAGCAGTTATGGCATCAGCTACACGATTATACCGAATGAAACACCTTGTCTGCATTGCTTGATGGAACAAGTACCGATTGGCGGGTTAACGTGTGATACAGCCGGGGTTATAAGCCCCATCGTTCAACTGGTAACAGCACACCAGACCGCGGAAGCATTAAAGATATTGACAGAAAACCGGGACGCACTGAGAAACACACTCGTCTCATTCGATATTTGGACGAACAATCAATCATCAATTAAAGTTGACCCGTTAAAAAGCGACAACTGTTCTTCTTGCGGCAAATCACCGTCATATCCTTTTCTGAATTACGAGAATCAAACGAAGACCGCTGTTTTGTGCGGCCGGGATACCGTTCAAATCCGTCCTGAAACGACTGAAAAACCGGATTTGCCCAAAGTGGCTGACCAGTTAGCTCAAGTAGGTACAGTCGAACAAAACCCTTTTCTGTTATCGGTTGCCATTGACTCCAATCGCCTGGTTCTTTTTCAGGACGGTCGTGTGCTTGTTCATGGGACCAATGATACCGCCCAGGCGAAGTCACTTTATCACCGGTACATCGGTTAAACGATTGATATAAATTGGGAACTGTAAGCTTAACAATAAGGAGAGATTTTCATGCGTTTCACAGACGAGTTGAAAGAAGCAACAAAACAAAGCTGGGAGTTGAGTTTAAACCATCCGTTTGTTAAAGAGATTGCCCGAGGCGATTTACCGCTTGAAACATTTAAAAACTATATTATGCAGGATATCTACTATTTAAAGCATTACGGCAAAGTGCATGCGTTCGCAGCGGCTCATGCAGATGATTTCAGCGTCTCCGCAACGCTTGCAGACAAAGCGAAAAACACGGCCGAAGCAGAGCTCACAGTGCATAAAGAGCATGCTCAAATTTTAAATATTACCGATGAAGAAATAAACAACTTTAAACCGGCACCTACTGCGTATGGCTATACGTCTCATTTGTACAGGGCTTCGTTGTCCGGCAGCCTGGGACAAATTGTAGCAGCAATGCTGCCATGCTATTGGCTGTACGCCGACATTGGTATCACTTATCAAGATGCAAAACCCGCGGAAAAATTATATGCCAATTGGATTCAAATGTATGCGAGTGATTGGTTTCAAAACGCCACTCAAGAAATGATCGATCTGCTTAATAAATTAGCTGACGAAGCAAGCGAAAACGAAAAGGAAAAGATGAAAGAGCAGTTTGTAATCGCAAAAGAATATGAACTGGCATTCTGGGAAATGTCTTATACGTTTGAAACATGGCTTTCGAGCTTGAAAAACGCTGATATTGTAAAAAATTAATGAAAAGTCCGGGACATAACATTTGATTTTAATATACAAAAAAACGAACGACAAGTTTGGCTGGCGAAGGGAATATGCGAAAACCACTGCAGAAAAAGGCGACGCATATTTCCAGAGCGGCCTGTCCCGGACCCTTCCTATTATCGTTCGTCTCTTCCTTTGAATTTAATCGTAATGTTTTCGCCTTTTTAAATCTGCCTGCGTTACAATTGACTAATGATTAACGGCCCTCCATGTACGAACCAGCCCTTCCACAATTCGAGCAATCACTGCATTATCGTTGTCATACTTGGAATGTGATAAAGGATTCCATTTCGTCAGGAGACCGCCAACGTTCACTTGTACATCCTCGGTCACAGCATTTTGATAGTTTTTGTTGAGGTTTTTAAGCGGATAGGCAAGAATATCATCTTTATCGTAAAAGTTTAGCCATTCGCCGGTTACGTTGGTGTGATAACGATGCAATGATGGTGACGGAACACTTACCGGCACGCCAAAATCAGTATACCTTAACGACCATAAAGCAAGCGGACTTCCCAACGTGTAAAATAAAGAAAGTGTTTCACCCTTTTCCAAAGGCGTATTGCTTGTGTGCCGTTTTGTGTTTATACCAATATTGCGCTGTTTCACCTGTAAATCAAGAAAATAATTACTCGCTACGACCGAACCAAGACTATGGCTAATAACACATAAAGGTGCCCGTGCGCCTGCTTTTGTTTGGAGTCGGTTCAAGCACTGTGCTAAAAGCGCATGGACGTTGTCATAGTTGTGGTCAGAGTCCGGTGTCGGTTGATATGCAACAGCATCGGCCAGGAAATTAACAGCAAATCGCCGCAAGAAATTGTAATCCAAATCCGCTCCTGTCTCCATTCTTTCCCATAACGCTTTCGCCTTATCTTCAAATACCGATGACCAGAAGACCGATTGAAAGACGAGTTCCTTTTTCGGGTTATAGTTTTTCAGCTGCTTACCGAAACCTTCTGACAACTTTTGAATAAAACCATCGGCAAAATTTTCATCGGGCGAGCCGGCACCATGCAGAATAATAATACCGATTTTCTGAGTCATATGCGCCCTCCTGAACAGTTGGGATTAAGCTTTTCATATATATAATATGATTGTATCAGGAAATACCATCTATGTATTGAGGAGAAAGCATTGAAAATATGTAAAAATAAAGCCGGCCTCAATGAGCCGGTTTTATTCGGTAAATCACATTCATTTTTAACTGTTTGGTACATAACAACTGGCTATAATTCTAACGTTTTTGGCGCAGCACCTTTTTTGTTCATAACCCGTATTGTGACCGGCGACACTTTCAGCACAATAAAGTTGGGATCATCCGGTCCATTAAACCAGTTCTCCATATACGACGTCCATAGTTCTTGTTTAAGTTCAGGGCTGCTGTTAATTTCAGCTTTTCCTTCATATTCCACATATTCATCACCAAACCCTTCTCCTTCATAACCTAACAAAATATGGGTGCTTGGATTTTCTTCTATTTCTTCTGCTTTATGTGTTTCGCTGCTTGTTGCCGTATAGAGTGTTAATTCTTTTCGAATAAACGTCATATAGCGTGAGTGCGGTTTGTTTTGTTTAACCGTCGCCATCGTACCGACAGCGTGCGTATCAACAATCTGTTCAACGGTCTCTCTCAATTCCTGCTCATTCATTTGATATCGCCCCTTCCATTAACTTATCACCTGTCTAATTACTTCAATAAATGCATGTTCAGCCAGGTTTACTCATTAAAATTTAATCCTAAGCCGTATTATTAACGTATGGAATGAAATCATACAGTATCAAAGCAATCTATAGTAAGGTTGTTAATGAAGGACGCGAAAAAAACATAGCTGAAAAGAAAAAGGGCCGCTGACACGGCCCAATTACGTTTTAATTAACTTCTCCCAATCTCAGGCGGTAACTCCCGACCGAGCCAATCACGGTAAAAAGTCTCTAAATACGGCAAGAAATCAAATACGATCGGGTAACCCGGTGCAGCCGCTTCCACTTCCAACAGGGTGGCACAACCTGGACAAATAAACTCGCGGATTTCCATCCAGTCCGGATCATAGCTATGACGTCCAGGATAGATTTCAGCAATCTCTTCTTCTTCATTTCGAACATTAATAACAGCATTTAACTTCCAGTTGTTGGTGTAATGACCAAACTCATGACCACAGCCACATTTAACAACCCGCTCGCCTTGAGGCTCACTATTCCTGGCAACGATATACAAATGCTCTCCAATCGGCAGCAGTATCTGGTCGTTAAATTTTACCTGATCTTGAAGGATATCAATATATTTGAAAAACCGATCATCGTCTTTATACTGACTCATAATTGATTTCGTTGTCTGCCAAGGCAGTTTACCGTCAATTAAATCACGAATTACTTCCTTATCATAACTTGCCATCATGATCACTCCTTACATTGTAAAGTTTTCCGGCAGCTGCCAGAATTCACGGAACTCTTTGGCAAACTGGCTGGAAATGCCCATTGTATCCTGATACATTTTATACACTTCGGTAACAAAGTCTTTTTCCAACACGCGCTCACGTTCAGAGGCAATCCAATTTTTAACAGGCATGGCCTTCTTTAACCGGGCATTTCGGGTTTCAGTGCGTCGAGCTTCAGTTGCTTCTGAGTTGACACGCCATGCGTTACGTTCCTCGTCATATTCAAGCACGACAGCATGGGTTCTTTGAGCGATTTCCGGCGTCACATAGCCATTCTCCACATCCCGGACAACATCCAGCGGGTCACGTTCGATGGGGTCGCCATAACCGCCGCCCCCATTATATGAGTGCGCAAACAGATCTCCGGATTGCAGTGGTTTGTCTATATGCGGTCCTTCAATCTCTTTTTTCTCGCCTTCAACCAACCGCTCCAAGTCGGTCGTATACGGGTCTTTACCCAACGAGTGTGGTAAAGGCTTCTGCTCTTTAATCCTTTCCTGGATATTGCTGTCCCGCACAGTAAAGTGTCTATGGGCTGTTGGCGCCGGATAGCCTCCGCACATGCCGGCGTTATCAAACACACGACTTGAATGTTCGGACGTCGCAATCGTCACTTCGTCTGTATTGTGGACAAGCCAAAGTGACGTGAAAGCTGTCCCGCCACGGTTGCGGCCTGCACCGCCCGAATCAGTCGCGATACTTCGCCCCAAGTAGAGCATTGGTATGCCCTGCTCCCAAACCTCCATGTTGCCCATGTCAGATTCAGGATTCCAGCCGACATAACCGTTATCGATCCCGTCTTTTATACCAAGAGCGCCACTGCCGGCTGCGGAACACTCAAACATAGCCATCCCAAACTGGCTGCCGTACTGGCTTTGGCCGCCCATTTCCACCATTGGACTGTTTACCTGGCCGACAAACGCTTCTTCTTTGAATCCCCGGCTGACAAAACCCCGGCTGAGCAATCGCTGAAAAATGCCAAAGGCCGGTAACAGCAGTGCCCAGGACGTGGCCGTTGCCACAGTGTGCCGGTCCGGGTTCGTCCAAGTTCCCGATGGTAAATTCATATCTGTAGCAAGCCAGGCTCCGTCATTCACTTTACCTTCAAAGTTCATTGACTGAGTCAAGGTAACAAATAATCCGCCGTCCATACCAGCTGGTGTACAGTTCATCGAGTGGTAACCCCAGGAACCGGTTCCTTCAAAATCCAAATGCATTTGTCCATCGCTGCCCACATCCAGTTCAAGCGGGATCGAATACAGTAAGTTTTCATCGCCTAAAGGCAGGATCCCGGGTTTACCCTCAGTGAGGTGGCCATAAAACGTGTGCCCTCTGTAGCGACCTGGCACCATAAGCTGTTGAACTTTGGAAAGCTGCGCACGGCGCCCTTCTTCAATGAATTCGCGTGTAGCCCGTTTGTAGTAGTCTAAACCGACTTCATCAATAAGCTGTTTCACTTGTTCGCGCAATTCCAGGTTAGCTGCCAATTTTGCTTTATCGTCGAACATCCAATAGATAGGCATGCGGAGGTTCCGCTCCAACCGGATTAGATAATCCCGGCGCAGTTCGTCTTTCTCACCCACTTTTTCTGCGCAAACAAACAAGCCTTCGGTAAAACGTTCTTGTGCCAAGTAGACGTCACCGCCTGGGGTGATACCGCCGACCTCCAATTCGTGAGCAACTGTGCCGGCCCAGCCGACCAGCTCATCATTATGAAAAATTGGTATAACAACCATAACGTCCGGCACTTGGACTGTGCCGATAAAAGCATCGTTATTAGCGAAAACATCGCCTGGGCAAATACCAGGTGAGTCCTCGTATCCATTTTGAATCATCCATTTGATAAATCGGCTCATCGTATGTACGTGAACCATAATCCCAGTGGAAAGGCTAATTGCATCGCCTTCCGGAGTGTATAACGCTACAACCATTTCTCCTACCTCGCGCACACCAGGAGAAGCCGAAATGCTTCTGGCCATCTCCCGTGATGCTATCGTCATTGATCGAAGCTTTGTGTGCAGGCTTTCATAGCGCAGTGGATCCTGCTCTCGGGATTTCAATTCCGTTATGCCTGCATAACAGCCTGTTTCTTTGAATTTACGATCATTCTCAAGCAGCTGTTCCTTAATTCCTATTGCTATATTTTCAGATACGTTGCTCATAAGGATCCTCCTTTTTTTAGATTCAACCTCGTCTACAATACGTTTCCAGCTGAATTTTTCGTGTCTTCGCCGTGTTCGTAGTGAAGAATCGTCCATTCATCTACACGGACCCGGTCCCCCTCGGGGATCACCAAGGTCGTAGCAGGGTGCTCGACAATGGCAGGGCCTTCAAGAACGTTTCCAGGTTTCAGCATATCCATTTCCCAAAGTTGCGCCTCCTGCCATTCACGATTGTAATACATGGAACGCTTTCCTTTGCTCGCTTCAGGATCAGGAGTCTTGGACCCCAAAGGACGGCGGCTCAACTCCGGCTTCACTTTTTCCACACGGGCGTTTAAGCCGAGTTCCATAATTGTATAACCGGCTGTACCATAACCGGAGACACTGCGATTAATCGTTTCGTACAATTCTTCAAATGCTTGTGTAAGCTTATCCAAGTCTTCATTTGACTCTAATCTGGCCATTGGCGCTGCCACTTCAACATCTTCAAGTTGGCCGGTGAAGCGCATCATAGCAAATGGCTCACATACGACTGCATCCGCATCATGACCCTCAGAGACAAACTCCGAGCGTGCTTTCTTATCAAGTTCACTCCAGATTTCATTAATCTGACGTCGTGCTTCTACCCGGTCCTTATCCGAGGAATCAGGGCCGGTCATAATATGGACGGATTGACTGTGTCTGTGCAAATAATCCGCCGTTGTACAACCAAAGGCTGAAAATGCTGCCGCAAACGGAAATGTCAAAATACCTTTAAAACCAAGCCCGCGGCTGTACTCAGCCATGTGAAGCGGTCCGGAGCCGCCGTAAGCCATCAAATGGTACTCCCCTGGATCGACCCCACGCGTTGAGATAATGGATTCAATGGAAGACTTAGCTTCCATCTCCAGCATATTCACCATTCCTTCGGCTGCTTCATAAACATCAACGCCCAAAGGATCGGCAACTTTTTCTTTCAGCACCTGTGTTGCCTTCTCGATATTAAGTTTGACCTTGCCACCGAGGAAGTTATCAGGATTCAAGCGACCCATTATGGCATCACAGTCAGCAATTGTCGGCTCTGTGCCGCCCATATCCATAGCTACCGGACCTGGAACAGAACCAGCGCTTTCCGGGCCCAGACTCACCTTGCCTGTGGAGGGGTCCACTTTAACAATCGTACCGCCGCCGGCGCCGATGGTATCCATAGCCAACGTCGGCAAATTCAGCTTAAACCGGGCTAATGTCGGTTCATCTTCAATCGGCACTTTGCCGCGGGTGATTGCTCCAATATCAAAGCTTGTACCACCCATATCACTGACAATTACTGAATCTGCCCCAACCAACTCACCGACATGCTTAGCTCCCAAAAGCCCTCCGACCGGGCCTGAGATCATCGTTTCGTGCAGACGTGGATAGCGTACATCCGCAAGTCCACCGTATGAAAGCATTGTTTGCATGCTGTGCGGGAAACCATGTTCTTTAGCAGCCGCTTCAACACCCAATAGCTG
The DNA here is from genome assembly GCF_900112705.1 of Lentibacillus persicus. GTDB lineage: Bacteria > Bacillota > Bacilli > Bacillales > Amphibacillaceae > Lentibacillus > Lentibacillus persicus. Next base: position 13,564 of record NZ_FOMR01000011.1, on the reverse strand, counting down.
TTCGCGGCCTCTGGCTGTTGCATAGGCTTCAATAAGCGTGCTGTTTAACCGGGACTGTTCGCGGATAATCGGACGAACTTGATGACTGAAGTAAATCGGGATGTCGACGTTATGTTCAGCCAGTACTTTCTTCGCCGCTTCGCCAATTTTTATTTCATGCTCAGGGTTAACGTGTGAATACATGGTACAGATACACAGCGCCTCAATGTCTTGCTCTAAAAGCTCTTCTACACTGCTGATTGCCTCGTGTTCATACGCTGGGATAACGACTTGCCCAAACTGGTCAATCCGCTCAGTCACGCCACGCACCCGGCTGAGGGGAACGAGAGGCTCAGGAAAAGCATGTGTAACGGCATGCAAACGGTCCTCATAAGAATAACCTGCCCATGATTGAAGTCCTCTCCCCATGAGGATGGCGTCTTCCATGCCTCGTGTCACAATCAGACCGATGCGTTTGCCGGTCCTTGATAACAACGTATTCAGCATGCCTGTACCCGAATAAAGAACTACCGCCAGTTCTTCAAAGGTTTGGTTGATGTCCAGATCCCAGATATTTGTCGCGTCGCGCGCTGATTCAATAAACCCTTCCGATTCGTAATTAGGTGTGGTCGGTGCCTTGCCGACAGCAAAATTGCCTTCTTGATCCACGAGAATCGTGTCAGTCATTGTGCCGCCAGCATCAATGCCGAGCACAAGTGGTTTAGTCTTTTTCATGGCACTGCTCCTCCTTCGATGATTTCTTCGATTTAATCTTGATTTCAAGGGCACGAAAACCATGAGTAAAATTTTGCACCCCTGTGATTCTTTCTAGTAGATAGCTTAACCGTCCAGACGGTTTGTTGTCAATACTAAAAAAAATGATTTTTTTCAAAATTGTTCTTCGCCCTATTGAAACTGGTGGTTTTGAAGTACTCACGCAACCAGTCGCAACACTATTCAATTTGGGTTGACAAATAGATTCTTTTAACAATCTTTCTTAATCAATGACACATTTCCGGTTTGCTATGTCTCATCCTTTTTTAAAAGAACATCTTCATTGTCTGCAGACATCTGATTACCTTGAGTTTCCGATGCAGGAATTTCGGAATATCTTACCAATGTTGATTTTTCTTCTCCAAAGTCTTCTTTGACAGACTTAATAAACGAAATAGTCATTAACACAAAAACCAAAATCATCGGCACCCCTACAATAACTGACGACAGTTGAACTGCCTGAAGCCCGCCTATTACCAATATAACGATACCGACTCCTCCAAGAATTAACGCCCAGAATAACCTGTAGAGACGCGGCGGCTGTCCCGTTTTATCAAGTTTTTTACTCGCGACAGATGATAAAATCAATGAAGCGGTATCAAATGTCGTTGCAGAGAATATGAGATAGGCGATGACTAATAGTGGAATGATAATCGCACTGAGCGGCAATGTGTTAATAACCGCCATTATAACGCCCGTTTGACCACTTTCTGCCATCATTGAATCAACTGGAATTAAATTGGACATTTGGATGTTTAGTGCATAATTTCCGAAAACGCCAAAAAACACCCAGCACCCCACCGGTCCTATTAAACATTGAGTAATGATGACTTGCTTGATCGTACGTCCTTTCGAAATCCTGGCCGTAAACAAACCTATTAAAGACGCATAACCAATCCACCATGCCCAATAAAACACGGTCCAATCTTGCGGAAAACTTCCACCACTGATCGTTCCAAGATTCAGGCCCATCTCAAAGAAATCGTTAAACATCCTGCCTAAACCTTGTATACTATTATTCAACATAAATATGGTTGGACCAACAAGGAATACAAAAGCTGTTATTGCAGCTACAATAACGATATTGAAGTTTGATAACCTTTTAATCCCTTTCTCAAGCCCCAGGTAGACACTTCCACCAAATATCGCCACCCATAGCGCGATAACAATGACCATTAACCCTAATGTAACGGGAATATTAAACATTTCACTCAATAGTTCAGCTATCATGGGAGCAACCAATCCGATACTTGTTCCCACTACCCCAATCAACCCGATCATCATGGCAACATCGACAATTTTACCCGGCAAACCTTCTGAATGTTTACCCAGTATTGGTTTACAGGCGGCACTAAGCCTGAAATAGGGTACTTTTTTTACATAGAGTGCATATGCCATAGGGATACTGGGAAGCGCATAGATTGCCCACGCGAGTATACCCCAATGAAAAAAACCATAAGGTATAGCCCACTCCGCTGCACCTATTGTTCCTGGTTCCAAACCAAAGGGAGGCCCGGTTGTATAAGTAATTGGTTCAATCACCGACTGATACATGATTTCTGCACCAATCCCCGTTGTGAAAATCATTGCAAACCAACTAAAGTTTGAGAATTCAGGCTTGCTGTCAGGATCTCCCAATTTGATCTGACCAAATCTCCCAAAAACCAACCAGGAGAAAAAAATAAGTATCATAAACGGGAACAACACGAAAATCCATCCAAAATTACCAGTAATAAAACTCAGGATGGTGCCTACAACGTCTGCCGCAGCTGAAGGGTTTAGCCCAACAGGAACTAACCCTGCCAGTAAAATCAGCAAAACAGGCCATAGTACTTTATGTTCTACATTCAAATCCTTCAAAACATACACTCCTTATAAAATTATTTTCAAGCTTACACTTGTTGCTTAGTTCACCCCTCCTATTACATTAAATTCCAGTTCCCGCAACCTTTGCAGCACTCATCCAACATAACCACATAATCTAAAATATCGTAAATTTGTAACTGTATAAAATGTTTGTACAGTTCAAATCCTCCATTCACTTTATAAAAATCATACTTTATAACGCCATATCTTTGTTTATGTCAATATTCCGCGAAATTACTCGAAAATTGTCATTTGTGGATTATTTATCTTTATGGTACGGTATCTTTTATTAAAGTCAGCACCGATCAGTCATCATAGGAATATCCAATTTATAGGAGGAGATAAAATGAAGAAAATGCTTTTTCTTCTGGCTGCGATTCTATTAGCAGTCGTTATGTACGGTTGCACGTCAAGCAATGAGTCAGAAGGTGCAAGCGATGACAGCGAGGCGTCGAACGAGTCGGGTGATAGCCAAGCGGAAAAACCAACGTTAACTTTTGGCAAAACACCGTGGACAAGCACTGTTCCCCCAACAGAAATAGCTAAAATAATTTTGGAAGATATGGGTTATACAGTAAATGAAAAAGAGGCCAATCTTGGAGTTGTGTTTACGGGGTTATCAGAAAATGATGTGAACATCTTTATGGATTACTGGGAACCTCAACACGAACAGTATCTAGAGAAATATTCCGATTCAGTAAAGATTGTATCCACAAGTTATGGAGATGCGGATTGGGGAATGGCGGTTCCTGAATATATGGAAGACATCAATGATGTTGGAGATTTGAAAGGGAAGGAAGATTCGGTAAATAACGAAGTGTTGGCGATAGAAGAAAGTGATCCAGCTGTTAAGGATATTCCCAAAGCTGTTGATGCATATAATTTGGACTTGGAGATGATCAATTCCTCAGAGGCGGCAATGCTGGCGGCGACTGAAGAGAAAATCAAAAATGAAGAACCAGTTGTTCTGTTTGGATGGCGCCCCCACAGCATGTTTAATAAATTTGATATTAAATTATTAACAAATGAAAAAATCCCAGAAGTTTTAGGTAGCTCAGCTGTTCATGTTGTTGCCAATAAGGAATTGGAAAAAGAAGCGCCTGAGGCCTATGAATTTATAAGTAATTGGAGTATGCCAATTGATGACCTCGAAGAAATGATCACTAAAATTGACAATGGAGAAAACCCCGAAGAAGTTGCACAGACATGGATTGATAATAACCAGGATAAGATTGACAAAATGAAGGGGGAATAACTGATTACATACTTTTATCCCTACATCAGTAAATAAATTCAAGTAATGGAAGGAGAAACAAACATGGGAAGATTAGAAGGCAAGGTCGCCATTGTCACAGGTGGAGCAGGGGGTATTGGCCAAAAAACAAGCGAGACATTTTTAAAAGAAGGGGCTAAAGTTGTACTTGTAGATATGAATGAAGAATTACTTAATACGGCAAAATCTAACCTCCAACACCTTGGAGAAGTGATCGCGATTAAAGCTGATGTTACGAGTGAGGATGATGTGAAAAACTATGTTAATGAAACGGTGGAAAAATTTGGACACATTAACATCTTCTTTAACAACGCTGGTATTGAAGGAAAGGTTGCTCCTATTGTCGATCAGGAAATAGAAGTTGTAGATAAAGTGTTAAAAGTGAATGTACATGGGGTTTTCCTGGGACTGAAACATGTACTTCCTGTCATGAGCCGGCAAAAAAGTGGCAGTATTATCAACACATCCTCTGATGCAGGGTTGTCCGGAGATCCTGGTATTGCCCCTTATGCAGCATCAAAACATGCAGTTGTTGGATTCACTAAAACAGCCGCCTTAGAAGTTGCTAGTAATAATGTTCGTGTAAACTCTATTCATCCCACTTCAGTGAATACACGCATGATGCGTTCTATAGAATCAGGCGTAAATCCTGAAGATGACTCTAAAGCAAAGGAAGACCTCACGAATGAAATACCTTTGGGACGCTATGGTGAAACACACGAGATATCAAATCTTGTCCTTTTCCTTGCTTCCGATGAAAGCAGCTTTATCAGCGGTAGCCAGTATCGCATTGATGGCGGTATAGGTGCAAAGCACTGAATCAGTAAACATGGTGAAATTTTCAAGGTTTGCTTTTTCACCTTAAAAAGATACTCCTGGTATAAACTTTGTCCACCAAACTCATGACTAATACCGGTTATCCATTCCAAAATGTTATCGTCCGACGATATAATTTAATAGAGTCATTTAAATACTTTTAACAAATATTTATGACTTTTATTGACAGAATTCCGTCTGGACGGTTAATGTTATTGGTAACAGGAGGTATTGAGCGTGGATAAAAAAATGGAGCTGTTTGAAGCAGCACAACGTATTATTAACTCGAGAGGCGTATCGCATTTAACTTTAGAAAATATAGCAAAAGAAGCAGGAATGAGTAAAGGAGGGCTACTTTATCACTACCCAAATAAGAACGCGCTAATTGAAGGGGGAATAAAGGGCGTACTGGAAAATTATGCAAAAGAAATGGAAAATCTCAATTCTCAAGATACTCAAAACGGCCACTTTTTGAGAAGCTATGCTGAAGTGTCGCTTAATAACCCACAGCAGCTGACTTCAGGTCTTTTGGCTGCGATTTCGACAAATCCGGAGCTGCTGCAACCTATACAAGATCATTACCAAAATTGGCAAGGCAAGATTGAAGAAGATGGCTTGGATCCGGTTTTAGCAACTATTGTGAGACTTACAATTGATGGTCTGTGGTTTTGCGATTTGTTTGGATTGGCCCCACCAGAAGGTGAACTTCGAAAAGACCTTTTGGAAAGGTTATTTCAATTAACACAAACGGAACAAGAATAACCCGAATACTTACCATTAAAAAGAAGGCTCGGGGACTGTACCGAGCCTTCTTAATGTTGTATTAGGCATAAACCTTTTGCTTTTTAGCCAAATCCTGTGCAACGCCGATAATCCAATCTTCCTGACCACCGACTGCTCCCATATTTGCAATTTCCACTAAGATATCCCGTGGATCTACGCCATACTCTTTCCCCGCTCGTTCGGCAAATAGCAGGAAACTTGAATAAACGCCTGTATACCCTAATGTTAAGCTTAAACTATCGATTTGTACAGGACGCTCCATTATTGGCTTTATAACATTTTCCGCCGCATCCATGGATTTGTATAAATCCACACCATTGGCAATTTCCAACTTGTTTAGCACAGCGACTAATTGCTCTGTTGCCGTGTTTCCGGCTCCTGCTCCCATTCCTGCAAGACTTGCATCAATTCGGGTGGCACCTTCTTCATATGCAGCAATTGAATTGGCCACCCCCAATGATAGATTATTGTGACCATGAAAACCAATTTCCGTGTCCAGGTTTTCCTTAAATAAAGAAATTCTGCGCCGTGTATCATCCATCGTGAGCGCACCGGCAGAATCAACCACGTAGATGGTCGTTGCACCATATGACGCCATCTTTTTGGCTTCGTTCAGCAAATTTTCAGGCGATGTCCGGTGTGCCATCATTAAAAATCCGACGGTTTCCATACCAAGCTCATTTGCTGTTTTAATGTGCTGCTCAGACACATCAGCTTCCGTGCAATGCGTTGCCACGCGAACGACTTGCGCTCCCCACTCATTTGCCCGTTTCAAATGATCGATCGTGCCGATTCCAGGTAACAGAAGAACACTGACTTTTGCGTTTTTGGCATTGTCCACGGCAGTTGTAATGATATCTTTTTCAGTTTCCTTTGAGAAACCAAATTGAATGGAACTGCCGCCCAGACCGTCCCCATGCGTGGCTTCAATAATATCGGCACCGGAGGCATCAATTAATCTGGTCACTTCAGCAATTTGCTCCTTCGTATATTGATGGCGAATTGCATGCATGCCGTCCCGCAATGTTACATCATTTATGGTTACATATTCATTGCTCATCAAACCGTCTCCCCTTTCAACAGACTTTCCGCTATGACTTCACCGGTCTTTGTGGCAGCGGCCGTAATAATATCCAGATTACCTGCATATTTCGGTAAAAAGTCACCGACCCCTTCCACTTCAACTGATACCGTCACAACATCCCCTTTTACAACGGGAACTGCTTTATACCGATAGCCTTTTACGTAGCCTTGAACAGCGTGAAGCATGGCATCGAGTGATTTTATAATGTCTTCTTCTTTATCCTCCACATTTTCTGCTGTTTTTACATGAATGGTATTCCGCATAAGAATCGGGGGATCTGCCGGGTTAAGCGTAATAATCGCTTTTGAGTCCTTTGCCCCGCCAACTTCGCATAGGGCTTCAGCCGTCGTTACAGTAAATTCATCAATATTTTGCCTTGTCCCTGGTCCTGCACTCTTACTGGAAATGGAAGCGACAATCTCAGCATAATCAACAGCTGCCACATCAGAAATCGCTTTGACCATCGGAATCGTTGCCTGGCCACCGCAAGTAACCATGTTTACATTTTCAAGATACGGAATTTCGTCCTCTTTCAAATTAACAGAAGGCACCAGAAATGGCCCGACTGCAGCTGGTGTTAAGTCAATCACCTTTTTCCCCATATCTTTTAAAATAGGAGCATTGGTCAGATGCGCTTTTGCGGAAGTCGCTTCATAGACGATATCCGCGAGTTCCGGTTGCTCTTTTAAACCATCGATTCCGTTATCGATCGCTTTTACCCCGTTTTCCTTTGCTCTTTGCAGCCCTTTGGATTCCGGATCAATACCGATTAATGCCGTTACATCAAGCTTATCGCTCCGCAATAATTTGTACATTAAATCCGTTCCAATGTTGCCCGAGCCAATAATGGCACATTTAATTTTTTTCTGTGACATATTTTCACCTCTCCTTTCGACTTCTCAACGCACTGGCAAAACAGTAAAACGAAATTTCCAACGATTTTTTTCACAAATAAAGAGCGCAAGTTATTTATGTTCTCACGCTCTTATGGACCGAAATGTTATTTAAACTATCAAATCAACCTCGTCATCACTGAAATCATCATGATAAATAAAAAATTCAGGTGTTAATATAAGCAAAAATGTGGTTAATAAACTCGTCTGTTTTTTCAATTTGTGTCCAGTGACCGCACTCATTAAATAAGTGCAGCTCAGCATGCGGCAATAACTGGATTAGTTGATAGCTCGTCTCTTCAAATGGAATCACTTGATCCTCTAAACCATGAAATAATAATGTCTCAATCTTAATGTTTTTAATTTCCGATTCCGGTAGCGCCAGCTCATCCAGCCTTTCCTGCCGCTTATCAAAAAACATTTCTTTAAACGCATCACGTGTTTCGGGCTCGATACTGGCTTCATACCGCAAACGCACCAGTTCTTCATTATTCTTAGCCGCATCACTGTATGAGAATAAACCGATCAATTCACGCATGGTTTCAAGACTTGGTTCATATCCCCAAACACGATCCAAGCCGTATGAAATCTTATGCTCGATACCAACGGTCCCCATTAAAATTAATTTCTTTACCAAGTCAGGTCTTCGATGTGCCACGTGCATTGACAAAGCGCCTCCGAACGAATTCCCCACTAAATAAACCGGTTCATCGGCTACTTCTTCGATAAAGCCAATCAAATGATTCACCCAAAGGTCGAGGGTATAATCCTCTTTGGCAACTTTATCTGTACTGCCGAACCCAACAATATCGGGAGCATAAACATGAAGCGACTCACTTAATCGCGGGATAACCAACCGCCAGTTTGCAAATGCCGAAACCCCGGGGCCTGACCCGTGTATCAATACTATTTTTTCATTTCCTGATCCTTCCTCGTGATAATGTGTATTAATCCCGTTTACTTTCATATGCTTCGAACTGATTTCCAACCATATCCCTCCAGTCCCTTCTTATCCAGGGCGATTACGTCTCTTAATTGCTCAATAAATACATTGCAAATCTTGATTAAGGCAGCTGAAAACGGAGGCTGGAAAATTACTTATAACTTCAATATAAAAAGCTGACTTTAACAAGGGTTAGCGGAGGAAATATGCGGAGACTCCTGCGGGAACAGAGGCCTGGATGAGACCTCGAAATGCCTTGACACGAGAGGGCTCATCAGCCGCCCGCGGAAAGCGCAGCATATTTCCGGAGCGGTATATCCCGCTACCCTTCCTAATTTTTGTCGGTTTTTTATTTACTTTTACCCTTATGTCCCAGCCTCTTACTTTTACAGTAAGCGCCACCATCATTTACAGCTATGAATTTTTAACTGGCTCCTTAACCCTTACCGGTGTGCCATATTCGAAAAAGTCGGCAGGTAGATTCGAGCCGCCATGCCACAGAATAGCCTGGGCCGCATCTTCACCTTTCCATTCGACCGTTTTCCAATCCGGATCAAAAATGAGATAGCCTGAATCACCGAATAATTCGACACGATTACCGCCCGGTTCGTAAACATACATACACTGCGCCTGGGAGATGCCATGTTTGATTGGGGCCACTTCAATCTCGTGACCAGCTTCCACAAGTAATTCTGCAACGTCTGTTAAATGCTGCGGGTAGCCATACCAGTAGCAAATGTGATGAAGACGCGCTTCTTCGCCTAATGCATCGCCCATAATCGCAATGTCATGCGCCAGGTTCGTCACACTTAGCCACGCAGCAATATCTTTATCGTCGTCATCCAAAATCCGCTCGCGAACCTTAAAGCCCAATGCTTCTTCCAAAAATTCAACATTTTCATTGGTTTCTTTTGCCAGCAGATTAATATGATCTAAACGGCGGACCGGGACACCACGATTCGGACGTCTTTGCGGACGGTTTAACAATGCCGTTTTCTGCTCCTCAGGTGCCTGAAAATAGTCAACTTCCCAGAAAATTTCCATTTTATGACCGTCCGGTGAATTGAACTGATAAGCAGGACCATGCCCAATGTCACCCTCAATCCAGCCGATGCCGTAACCCATTTTTTCAATTTCGGCTACACGGCGCTCAAGTGCCTGTGGCGAGGTGGTTCGTAGAGAAAAATGACCCAGGCCCGCTTCATGATTTTCCGTAATAACCAATGTGTTATGGTAATGATCTTCGTACGCCCGCATATAAACGGATTTTCCTTGGCGTTCTGCTTCATCCATCCCCAAAATGTCTTTAAAAAATGTCACTGTTTCTTCTAATTTAGGGCTGTAAATTTCAATGTGTGCCAAATGGGCAATATCAAAAATCGGTTCTTTTTCCATTATAAGGTTCCTCCCCCAATTATTTTAATCAGTCAAACACTTTATTTACCACATTGGGTGTCCATCCAACCCAAGACTTGCTTTACCGTAACCAACCATCGCATCTTCATATAAATGTGAAGGGTGCGCTGAAACAGCAATCAAGTCACGGACAAAACGCTCCGAATGGCCTTCACGGTAGATGGCATTGCCGCCGAGTGTCGTCAAGATTCGAGTTCCCAGTTCTGCCGCGGTTTTCGAAATATGCCCGCGCATCGCGAACAGCTGCTCACGCTCTTCTTCATCAAGAACTCGCGTGCCGTTTTTCTCGTAATTACTTAATTTCTCCATATATTCTTTTGCGATCGATTTTAAGGACGTTAATTGCATTTTAAATTCGCCGAGCGTGCGCTGGGCACTGCTGCCGTCTTTTTCTTTTGCATTTTTGTTGTAAATGCGGACGCGTCCTTTTGTTTTTTCTTCAAAATCATTCACCAGACGCTCCAGACCGCCGATGGCAATCTGAGGAAATCCGGATAAGAAGTAAACCAAATATGGTACATTAAACAACTGATAGTCTTCTTCATAGTTGCCATCCGGTGCAGTGGCTCCTCCAACAACTCGCTTCACCGGAAAGACATAGTGCGGTGGTATATACACATCATCAAGTTTGACAGCATTACTGCCTGTGCCGCGCAGCCCGATAGGATCCCAATTATCAATAATCTCAGCATCTTTTTTATGGACGATAAATAAGCTGAGTTCCGGTTCCGATCCATCGCGTAATTGGTGAATCGCACCCAGTGCAATCCAGTCACACCATAGTACACCACTGCAGAAATTCCATTGTCCGCTAAGCCGATAACCTTCGCCGTCAGAATCATTGGTCACTTTACCAACCGGGGCAAAGACATCGGCCATCAGCGAACCGCTATTGTATAATTCTTCACGGCCTTGTTTAGGTAAAAATGCCGGCCATGTTTCATGAATAATTGCGAAATACGTAATCCATGCAGCCGGGACGCTGTAATTCGCAACCGTGCGAACAATATCGCCAAACGTAAAGAAATCCAGATGCTGGCCGCCGTACGCTTTTGGCCGGTGAAGTTTATGAAAACCGGCTTCCTTGATTTTTTCAATGACAACATCCGGTAATTTTGCATCAACATCTGCCTGCAATGCGTGTTCTTCTGCCAGTCTTCCCACTTCACGTGCTCTTTCAAGCAACTGTTCTCTATTCACAGTTTCCTGCTCGACTTCTAAATTAATTGCCAATGTGATTCCTCCTCATAGTTGAAAACGTTATCATTATAATCAGCAATTGCTTGATTAATTGTTAGTATATTAGCCTGAAATTAATTAATATAGCTATTAAAAATATCAAAATTTTATTTTTTTCAAATTTTATATGTGAAATCATTTTGCTGACCCCAGCAGAAAACGTGTGAGAAAAGGCGTTTCAATAACCTTGTATAACATGGTGTCCGGATCATTCAATCGACAAAAAAACAACCTTGGGAAACAGTTATCGTAACTGCTTTACCAAGGTTGTTGTGTGGCAATCAATAAGCTAAATGCTAATGCGGCCTTTTGCTTTTAACACGTTTAAAGCCATATAGACCGAAAAAACGCTTTTAGTATCATCCAGGTCAATATCCAGTGTTTCACTGATCTTTGATAAACGGTATCTCAGACCGCTTATCGACATCGAAATCGCTTTAGCCGTATTGTTAATATTGACCCCATTCTCCACATACGCATAAAACGTCTGAATTAAATCATCATTTTTGTCAACTTCGAGTAACTCTCCCACCTGTTTGTCCACAAAACGATTAATTAATGTTTCATCAGGTATTTGGAACAAAAGACTTTCAATCCCCAAGTCTTCGAAATAATGAACTTTTTCATTCGGATTTCTCGCTTTTAACGCCGCAAGCGTCTCATCATACAAAGCGGGCACTTGATCAATCGTTTGAACACATGAACTGACCCCCGCATAAAATGCTTGTTTGGAAAAACGGCGTGAACAGTCTTTGATAAGTTGTTTAATAAAACGTAATTGGTTGACGTAAACTTCTTTGAACGACGCGTGGTCAATTAATACAATAATTTTTCCTGATTTTTGCGACACGATCGCATTAATATATCTTTCTCTTAAAAGACTGTTAATATGGTTGATCAATGCTTCATTCACTTCAATTTTCCGGCTCATATCCGGATTCTCGTTTTCACGCTCAATCGTCAGCATCCAATATGAATCATTCGGATTAAAATTAAGGTAGTAGGCGGTTTTATATAATTCTTCCTGATCCATCCTTCCATCCAGTATGTCACTTAAAAAACCACGTCTGATGTTTTGTTCGGTGTTAATTTTAATGTTTTCATTTAACAATATAATCGATGACGTTATGGAAGCTTGATCAATAATCATATACTCCAAATTATTGGGAGTGCTGCCATTTTCAAAAAGAAAAGTACAGTAACCTTTGATTTGTTGTTCAAGATAAATCGGTGTACGAAGAAGCCCGGTATCTTCTGATAGTTTTATAAAGTTGGTCGTGTCGGTGTTAAGGTCTTCCAGGTCAAAATCAACCGTCACCTCATCAGACTTGGCCATAAGCTTGTGATCTTCATTTTCAATAAATATCGGACGCCCCGTCGATTGATAAAGCACATTTACAATTCGTTGAAGTCCTTGCTTTGAAAGAAGTTCTTTTATTAATCTCCGGTGTATTTCATATGTTTTATTCAAATGGTCCCGTTCGACCTTTAATTTGGCGGTTACTTCATCCAATTCCTGAATCATACTGGTGGATTGATAGTAGTGATATTCATTTTCCAGCTCGTCACCCCACTTTTCCATTGGGATGCACACAACTTCACAATGATCATACCCCATCGCCCTGCACTTGGTTTCTTTTACAAGAATCGGCCGTTCCAGAACGGTTGACAAATACCCGCTTGCATAGCCGCACAGTGTATGACAAATTGGCTCTTCACTGTAATTTTCACTCTTTAAAAACTTCTCCACTTCAAATGAATTGAACCAGGAGACATCAATTGATGCCAAGTCACCTGCTTCATCATAATCAATATCATCAATCCTCACGTAATCGAGGTAGCCATGCAGCATATGCAATTCAGGACCTGCATTAATCAAATCGCGTTCACTTTCCCATTGAAACGTTTTAGCTGTTTGGCCATCACTCACGCCATTATGCCAGCCATAACGAATAAAAATACCTTTAGAACGCTCTTCTCCCACCATTGTGGTGAGCTCCTGTTTTAAAGATTCAATTGCTGTAATTGGAATTGTAATCATACGCTCATAAAACGTTTTCAACGCTTCGTCTTTTGGCAATTCAAATATATCAGTCAACTTTGTGTCCTCCCGTTTAATCTCCATGAACATCCACCTCTTTAGCTTTTTTCAATACTAACGGACGGTCGATTTGAATATTTTAAAATTTTTCACGTTAAAAAAATAAAAAATTGCTATTTTTTATAGGATTTTTTTCTAATTTAAACATGCTACGATTTAATTGTTCAATCGGATAAGAGATTGGGCACGCAGTCGACGGTGTGTTATAAGGCCATTTTGTTAGCGTTTACATTAATATTTTTGTCATTATAACACATATGATGTCAAAAAAGAAAATGCCTTCTCTTATCCGAAATGAATCTACAAAAGGAGCATTCCTGTATTGAAAAAATTTGAGGGTATTTGAGGTTTGATACAAAAAGAGTCCCCTTGGTATAGTACGGGGTGTCGATGCGCA
>NZ_FOMR01000020.1 GCF_900112705.1 Lentibacillus persicus | reverse complement strand
CGTCTTAATGGATGAGGCTGAAAAACAGAAGCAAAAGAAAAATATTATCGGAGTTCCCAACCATACCAAGAAAAAATGACGATTTGGCAGGGTATGGGGCCGGCCCCATACCCTGCCAAATCAATATTCACATAAGAGCACTAAAGGTTGAAAGCTTGTAACCCAATTTACACATAACTATGGACTTGACTTCCGGCCCAGGCTTTTCCGGTTGATAAATCCAATTTCCGGTTGATAAATCCAATTTCCGGTTGATAAATCCAATTTCCGGTTGATAAATCCAATTTCCGGTTGATAAATCCATAGAGGCGGGCGGATTAATAAAACCGCTTTTCAATTCCCAACGTTTGATAAGGTATTTCAATATTAAATGCAAGATTGTTAGTTTCGAGGTCAAAACTTTCCACACGCACATTTAAGTTACTGCGAATTTCCATATCAGTGACGGCTACATAGATTTCTTCATTAGACGGGTCGACCGTTACCCACTTAGGCATGGGCAAATACTTTTTCAAGTACTCCATAATTTTTTTGTTCGGCAGTGCCAGCTGACCGAGCGAAATGGATTCCTGTTTCAGAATAACATCCCCGTTATCCTGAACAACCGGGTCTAAATGGACAGAAACCGGTACAGTGGATGAGAAGACAGGAAGTTCCCCTCTTAATTCAACATCTTCTTCAAGTGATACACTGTACTCATGGCTTGTATTTTCCAAGAGTTTTTCAATATATGCATTTACTAATTGGTTGACGTTTTCTTTTGACGTGCGCACGGTGAACTCGGAACTCTGGACTGAATTGTCTTCAGTTGGTTCAGGTGTCTCTGTTTCGGATACAGGCCAGAAAACCAGTGCTAAAATTATCAGGACTGTCAGTACATTTAATCCGAGGAGCCAAAAGAAGAATGCCTTCCAATTATTCTTTTTCTTTTGATGTTTTGGCACAATCTCCGCCTCCTACTGATCTGTTAAATACTCCAGAACACGCCTGGCAAAAAGCTGATAGCCTCTATGGCTCGGGTGAAAGTTATCATCTGCGAACAGTTTTTTATCCCCTGTGCTGAACAAATCAGCGACCGGAACGAATGTCCCGTTATCATAATCCTCTGTAACACGCTGGCTGATGCTATTCCAGTCCTGGACAATCATTTCCAGTTCTCTGATATCCGGAAAGTAATTCATAAAAGGGTTGTATATTCCGACTAGATAGATACTGGTATCTTCATTTAGATGATTAATTCGATCAAAAACTTGCCGTAAATTCTGTTCATACGTTTCTTTTGCATCAGTAAAATCGTTTACCTTCAAGTCGGTAAAGTTCTCTTTGACAACTTGCATAATATCATTTGCCCCTATTGTTATCAAAACAATATCGGCATTTTCAACCGATTGTGCAACTTTGTCTTCTTCAAGCCGTTTCAGGAGCTGGTCAGATCGGTGACCGCGTTTGCCGTGGTTATCAAACGTTACTAGCTGGTTATTTCTATTAATTGTATTATCCAATATACTTACATAACCGCCTTCGGTGACGTTATCACCGACGCCCTGGGTCAAGGAATCGCCAAGTGCTGTCACGTGCGATTCGCGGTTAGTAAAGAAATCGATTGTGGTCCGGACAACTTCGCTGAAAAGCTCCTGTAATTGCGCGACCGGTTCTTCCGCTGGCTCTTCGGTACTTTGGTTTTCTGACGGAGAGGTATCGTCCTCTGTTTCGTCTTCCTTGATTTCTGAGTTGTCCTCCTGCTCTTCCAGTTTTGTTCGCTCAATGGTTTCTTCTTCAGATGTCTCGGGTTTATTAATTATAAGAAAAACAGTTATGCCTATGAGCAGTATACCCAAAATGAGAAGTGCATATCGTTTTTTCATCATTTTCACACCTATTATGAGTTAATCGTGTCTGTATAAATTTATTAACTTACCGTATAACGTGTCAAATCCCTTCCTTATATTATATCATGGATACGCTTGGCTAATCCCCATTATAAATGCTATGTAAACAAAAAAATTCGCCTTCAGATAAAGGCGAATTAAAGTGAATAGAAACTTGCCGGATTTAAGTGATGGCGTCTCAGGCACCGTTCTTGCGGAGACGGATTGCTTCGTCGTATGCACTTTTATCAGTGATTACTGTGATTCCTGCAGCTTCGGCGCTTTCAAGCAAGTGTTCCGCAGCAGAAGCATTTTCAGCCCATAGGATTTTTCCTTCTTTTTCAGCGAGTACTTCAGGTACTTGTTCAGGCAGTTCGTCATTTGTTAAAACAGCATCGAGTGATTCTGGCACATCTTGAAGTTTGGCGTACGTTTCTTCCCCTAGAAGACTGGCTTCGTTTGAACTGATTGGTACGATGTTAAACCCAAGCTTCTTCAATTTTTGTGTGTTTTGATTAAATGTCTTGTCGCCTTTGTCGAGACCGAATACGGCAACATTCTTCTGGCGAATATCGCCATTGCTCCGGTCAAAAGAGGAGGCAAGCAGCCAGTTAACTGCATCATCATCTGTAGACGCGATAACAGGTGTCTCGCCCGTTGCTTTAGCAATTGCCTGATCAAGGTCTGCCAGTGTATCTTTAGTCGATTCCAGACCGACTGACAGACGGACTAATTCCTCAGTTACACCACTCTTCTCCAGCCCCTCGGCATCGAGCTGCTGGTGAGTCGTGGAAGCCGGATGAATAATAAGTGATTTTGCATCACCGACATTGGCAACGTGGGACCACAGCGTAATATTGTCGATTAGCTTCCGCCCTGCGTCACGACCGCCTTTTATACCAAAAGTAATAACTGAGCCATAGCCGTTTTGCAAGTATCTTCCGGCAATGTCGTGGGAAGGATGGTCTTTTAAGCCTGGATAGTTCACCCATTCAACAGCGGGGTGGTTATTCAGAAAATCAGCGACTTTTTGCGCATTTTGGTTATGCCGCTCAACTCTTAAATGCAAGGTTTCAAGCCCTTGAAGAAGGAGAAACGCATTTTGCGGGCTTAGGGAAGCACCGATGTCCCGCAGCAGTTGAACACGCAGTTTCATGGCAAAGGCAGGCGCTCCCAGGTCAACGTAGCGAAGCCCATTATAGCTTTCATCCGGTTCAGTGAACCCCGGAAAGTTGCCATTTCCCCAGTTGAAGCGGCCGCCGTCAACGACGACACCGCCGATTGTTGTGCCGTGACCGCCGATCCATTTTGTTGCTGAATGAACGACAATGTCAGCGCCCCAGGCAAGCGGCTTCGTTCCATAAGGTGTTGCAAACGTATTATCAATAATAAGCGGAATGCCGTGATCGTGGGCAATATCTGAAAGAGTTTCCAAATCCAGCACGTTCAGGCTGGGGTTTGTAATCGTTTCACCAAAGATTGCTTTCGTTTTATCAGTGATGGCGTTTTTGACACTTTCATGATCCGTGCCGTCGACAAGTTTAACGTTAATGCCATACTTTGGAAGTGTGTTAAAGAACAAGTTGTATGTGCCGCCATAAAGGTTACTGTCAGCGACAATTTCATCACCGCTTTCGGCAAGATTCAAAATAGATAAGGTGATGGCTGCCATCCCGGAGGAGGTTGCAACAGCTGCCACACCATCTTCAAGCAGCGCAATCCGCTGTTCAAACGCATCATTGGTAGGATTCATAATACGTGAATAAATATTCCCCGGTTCTGCCAGGCCAAACAGGTTTTGGGCATGTTCGGTATCTCGAAACACATAGGAAGTTGTTTGGTAGATTGGTACAGCGCGTGAACCTGTTGCGGGATCCGGTTGCTGGCCGCCGTGAAGTAATTGGGTCTCCTGGTTTTGAAAATGAAAATCGGTCATGAAAAATTCCTCCTTGAAAATTTTATTATCGTCAATTCGTGCTCTGGAAACGGGGCACATGGCCTGGAGGAGGGGTAAAACAAAACCCTCTTCCTAAGAAGAGGGTTGATTATGTAACCGGTCCTCCTCTTATCTTCCAGATCGAACGTGATCTGTAGGATTTAGCACCTTTCAAGGCACGATAACTGCCTTAATGGTTGCCGGGCTTCACAGGGCCTAATCCCTCCGCCACTCTTGATAAGAGATATAAATCTTATTAATTTAATGAATATTATATACATGAAGTAATCTATCCGTCAAGTATCTTTTCAGATTTCTTCTTTTTATTTGTGTTTTTCCGATAAGCAGAGGCCATGTAGATGATAAGTGCTGCCCAAATCAAGGCAAAAGATAGCAGGTGGGCACTTGAAAAGGCTTCACCGAAAACGAAAACACCGAGAATAAGCATGATTGTCGGTGCAATATATTGCAAAAAACCGACCATTGATAATGGAATTTGCTTAGCTCCGGCTGCGAACAATAAAAGCGGGACAGCCGTCGCAACACCTGCTCCGAATAATAATAGCCCTGAATCTGAAAACATAACTTCAGGCCGGAGTGAACTGTCCGGAATGAAAATCAGGTAAATGAGCGCAGCGGGTGTGACAATCATTGTTTCAATCGTCAGCCCGAACATAGCACTGATCCGGACGGTTTTTTTCAAAAGCCCGTAAATGGCAAAACTGAAAGCGAGTAATAAAGACACCCAAGGAAAAACACCATAACTGACAGTGAGATTAATAACACCAATGCCCGCCAATAAAAATGAGAATAGCTGCCGTCGTGTTAACGACTCATTTAGAATTATCATGCCGAATAAAATACTGACAAGCGGGTTAATGTAGTAGCCAAGACTCGATTGGATAACATGATCATTGTTGACAGCCCAGATAAAAATGAGCCAATTCAGACTGATAACAAGTGATGCGAGTGTTATACCTGCTAACTGTTTTCTGTTTCTGATAATCGAATTGAGTTCGTGAATAAATGGCTTCCATTTCCCTGCAGCAAGAACAATTAATCCCATAAAGACGAATGACCAAAGAATCCTGTGAGCTAAAATCTCATCAGGAGGTATGTCACCGAGCAATTTCCAGTAAATAGGCAAAAAACCCCACAAGAAATAAGCTCCGAGCGCATACAGAATACCTGTTTTAGTTTCCTGATTCATCGTTACCCTCCTTTGCGCAACTTATGGTCTGGAAAAGTCTTAGTGCAACGGACCATGCTCAATTTGTAAATCGATATGTAAATAATCCAAGTTTAGATTTTTCTGAGCTAAAAAGCAATTTGGAAGTTCCGGCATACGAGAAACCGCTTTCAAAAATGATGGAAATACAATAAAATAACAGTGTAAGCAATTTTTAGAGGGGGAGTATAAATGACCAAAGATCGAAATAAGCAGGAAACGGCTGTTATACATGATGGCTATGAATCCGCGGATATGCTGGGGAGTCTGACACCGCCATTGTTTCAGACATCAACGTTTACGTTTGAAACTGCTGAGCAGGGAGAACAACGCTTTGCAGGTGAGGAAGATGGTTATATGTATTCGCGGCTCGGCAATCCAACCGTGACAGTGCTTGAAGAAAAAATGGCTGGATTGGAAAAAGGAGAGCGGGGGCTTGCTTTTGCATCAGGAATGGCCGCAGTTTCAGCGATTCTCGTTGCATTAACGAAAGCAAATGATCATATACTATGTTCTTCAGGTTTATACGGATGTACATTTGGATTATTAAGTATGATGAATGAAAAATATAATATTTCCCATGACTTTTCAACGATGGAAACGAAAGATGACGTGCGGTCGCTCATCAAACCGGAGACGGCATGTGTTTATGTTGAGACACCGATCAACCCGACAATGAAACTGATCGATTTGAAAATGGTCGCAGAAGTCGCCCATGAGTTTGATATACCGGTTGTCGTTGATAATACGTTCGCTTCCCCATACTTGCAGCGGCCGCTGGAGCTTGGCTGTGATGTAGTGCTGCACAGCGCAACGAAATATATTGGCGGACATGGCGACGTTATTGCAGGTGTGGCTGTCGGCAAAAAGGACTTTTTGGATAAGGTGCAGATGACAACACAGAAGGATATGGGTGGTGTCATGTCGCCATTTGACGCATGGCTTTTGATCAGAGGGCTGAAAACACTGCCGATTCGTGTCGACCGTCATTGTGATAATGCTGAAAAGATTGACGAAAAACTGCGCAGCCACCCAAATGTAACACGTGTTCTTTATCCGGATGACACGGAGCATCCTGACTATCATATACGTGAGAAGCAGATGCGGCGTGGAGGCGGTCTTATTTCATTTGAAATTAAGGGAACGAAAAAAGATGCCCAACGACTGCTGAACAATCTTCATTTTATTAAAATCGCAGTAAGCCTGGGTGATGCGGAAACGTTAATTCAGCACCCGGCTACAATGACGCATTCAGTTGTACCGGAGCCGTCCCGAACTGACATGGGGATAACCGACCAGCTTATACGCTTATCAGTAGGGCTTGAAGCGTGGGAAGATATTTGGGACGATCTGAAACAGGCGCTTGACCAATTGTAAGATTAGCACATAGTGTGTCGGCCGGTTTCAAAAAGTTATTCAGTTGGGTACTATCAGCTATACAGGCATCAGTTAAATTATGCTATGATAAAGTGAAATGCTTAGTTGCTCAAAGTGGGGTTTTTCAGTGGACTATTTATCAATCTTTCTTGGAATCATTCTCGTATTAAACATAGCCCTAGCGTTCGCCATTATATTTTTAGAACGAAAAGATGCCTCCTCAACTTGGGCCTGGCTGATGGTACTGCTTTTTATACCGATTGCCGGGTTTTTGCTGTATTTGATTTTTGGCAGACGGATCAGCGGTCAGCGGATTTTTACATGGGACACAAAGTCGAAACTGGGCGTTAAGTTTAAAGTTCAAGAGCAATTGCGCGATCTGGAGGAAGATAATTTTCATTATAAGAATGAAGACCTGGCAGAATATAAAGATTTGTATTATTTACATTTGCGCAATGATGACGCGATCTTTACACAAGATAACAGTGTCAAAATTTTTACCGACGGCCAGGAAAAGTTTGAGCAGTTAATTGAGGACTTGAATAATGCAGAAGATCATATTCATTTACTGTATTATATTTTGCGTCATGACCGGCTCGGGAAGCGCGTAGGGGACATTCTTATGCGCAAAGCGAAACAAGGCTTGGAGGTAAGGGTGCTCTATGATGATATGGGCTCACGAAAAATCAGCAAAAAATTTCTTCGCCGCCTGCGCAGAACAGGCGTCGAAATAGAGTCATTTTTCCCGGCAAGCATTCCTAAAATCAATTTAAAAATCAACTACCGAAATCACCGGAAGCTAGCGATTATAGACGGTAAAATCGGCTATATCGGTGGTTTCAATATAGGTGATGAATACCTTGGTCAAAATCAGAAGTTTGGCTACTGGCGTGATACTCATCTGCGAATATCGGGCGGTGCCGTGATGAATATGCAGACCCGGTTTATATTGGATTGGAATCAGGCATCACGGAATGATATTATCTATGACGACAGGTATTATACGTTTGAACCAAGTGGTGACGTCGGCATCCAAATTGTCTCAAGCGGTCCCGATTCGGACTGGGAGCAAATTAAAAATGGCTATATCAAAATGATTATGTCTGCAAAAGAATACGTGTATATCCAGACACCTTATTTTATCCCGGATGACAGTCTTCAGGACACACTCAGGATTGCTGCATTGTCAGGCATCGATGTTAAAATCATGATCCCGAATAAACCTGATCACCCGTTTGTTTACTGGGCTACATTGTCGTATATTGGTGACTTATTAAAAGCCGGGGCAGAGGTTTATGTCTATCAGAATGGGTTTTTGCATGCGAAAACGATTATTGTTGATGGTAAGATTGCTTCAGTCGGCACAGCCAATATTGATGTGCGCAGTTTCCGTCTTAATTTTGAAGTGAATGCATTTCTGTATGATCAGGGGCTGTCTGAGCGATTGTTGGCTGCGTTTCAGGACGATATTGCATTATCGACTCAAATGACAGATAAACTCTACCGGAAACGTTCATTAGGTGTTCGATTTAAAGAATCGATTTCAAGACTTTTGTCACCAATACTGTAATGAGTAAGTCGGCTTGAATTTGGGGAAAATCATAGCAAGATAAGATAATGGAGGAACGCATATGACCAAAATACCTTGCATCAATTCACTCGCGGTGAAAACCTCGCATGTGCTCCCGCCTGACACGAATAACCATGGCACACTGTTCGGAGGGAAGCTGATGGCTTATATCGATGATGTTGCTGCTATTTCAGCTGTCAGACACGCGCGGAAACCCGTTGTCACCGCTTCGACCGATTCAGTTGACTTTCTGGCCCCGGTCAAGGAAGGCGATTCAGTATGTGTGGAATCATTCGTGACGTGGACACACCATACCTCGATGGAAGTATTTGTAAAGGCTGTTACGGAGGACCTGCTGACGGGTGATCGCAAAGTATGCACAACAGCTTTTCTTACATTTGTCGCTGTGGATGATAATGGAAAACCCGTTTCCGTGCCTCAAGTATATCCTGAAACGGCGCAGGAGCAGCAACTGCATGACTCTGCCCCTGAACGAGCGGCTGAGCGGAAAAAACGGCGCGAGCATTCCAAGGAAATGGCCGCGACATTCGGAACCGACTACCCTTGGAATGAAAAGAAACAGGGAAGCTAATTAATTATTAAATTCCAATCAAACAAAAAAGAGCCTCGTAACCAAGGCTCTGTATTTTATGCTTTTGTTTCTTCAATATTTTCAGGTGGCACCCAGTCATTTGCCCAATTTTGAATTTCCTGGATAACCGGCTTCAGGGCTTTTCCTTTTTCAGATAATGTATACTCAATTCGGACCGGAAATTCAGAATACACATTACGTTTTACAATGGATTCTTTTTCCAGCATTTTTAGTCGATCAGAGAGTAATCGTCCACTTATAGGCAAATCTGCTTCCATTTCGGAAAAGCGTTTAGCGCCATCGAGCAGTTCAAATAGGATCAAACCAACCCAGCGTTTGCTGATAATCTCCATGGCGCCTTCAAAGCGCGGACACAATTCAGTCATCAAGATCACCTCTCTCTGATTAATGATAATAGGATTACGAAAAGTAACCTAGTTATATCATACCATATTTCAGTGTTTCCGTAAATTGAATTATAGGTGGATCCACTTATCCCGCATGTAACTGGCAGTATTATATATTTGGTGATTTGTAATATTTATGAAATAATAAGAATGTAATGAACATTATTTTGGAGGTAACCGTATGGCTGATCAAAAAATGAAGGATAAATATGCAGAGCTCGCGCTTCGCACCGGCGTCAATCTGCAAAACAATCAGGCGCTTATGATTAATGCACCTATTGAAGGGGCAGACTTTACAAAGATCGTTGCTAGAAAAGCATACGAAATGGGTGCAAAGGACGTACATATCAACTGGGTTGACGATGAGCTGACGTTATTGAAATATGAGAATGCGCCGGATGAAGTTATTGGAAATTTTCCCGAGTGGAAAATTAAGCTACATGACACGTATGCTGAAGACGGGGCGGCAGTTTTGTCAATCCGTTCGACCAATCCTGATTTACTGAAAGACATCGATTCATCCCGGATAGCGATGGCGAATAAAGCTGGAGCAGAGGCAATGAAAAACTTCCGCCAATACACGATGAATGACCGAATTACCTGGTCAATTATCTCAATCCCGACCGGCGACTGGGCTCAGAAAGTTTTCCCGGATAAATCAAAAGACGACGCTGTGGAAAGCTTATGGGATGCCATTGCCAAGATCGTCAGGGTTGATCAGGACAATCCGGTTGCCGCGTGGGAAGCACATAACGAGACGCTAAAGACCGCACGCGAAATCTTGAACAAGAAGAAATATCAAAAGCTTGTATTCAAAGCACCAGGGACGGATTTGGAAATTGAACTCCCTAAAGGTCATATATGGAAGGGCGGATCTGCTGTTTCAGAAAAAGGGACAACGTTTAACCCAAACATGCCGACAGAGGAAGTTTTCTCCTTGCCGCATAAATATGGTGTGAATGGCACGGTTACAAGCACGAAGCCTCTTAACTACAGCGGCAGCGTGATTGATAACTTCAGCCTCACATTTAAAGATGGAAAAGTAACTGACTACCAGGCTGAACAGGGAGAAGACACCCTGAAACATCTGCTCGAGACGGATGAAGGCGCTCAGCGGCTCGGTGAAGTTGCGCTTGTGCCGCACGAATCCCCGGTATCGCAATCAGGTCTGATTTTCTATAATACACTGTTTGATGAAAACGCCTCGTGCCACATCGCTTTGGGCAAAGCGTATCCGACAAACCTTGAAGGCGGGGCGCAAATGGATGATGAAACACTTGATAAGCATGGTGTAAATGACAGTCTGACGCATGTTGACTTTATGATTGGCTCAGAAAAGCTGGACATTGACGGTGTCCTTGAAGATGGCACAACCGAAGCCGTCTTCCGTAACGGCACATGGGCCCTGAATGTAAAAGGGGAGTAAAAGGCGAGCCTGGGACATAACTGATAGTTTCAATTTAAAAGACGAACGATAATTAAGGTTTCCGGAGCGGCGTATACCGCTTCCCTCCCTAATAATCGTTCGTCTTTTGTTATGCAAAGCGCCATCAATTATTTATTAATCATAACGATTCGTTGAGTAATCCAATACAATGTAATTACCTGACATCTTTTTTGTTTTTTAAAATACAATTGATGTAGAGGTGATAAAATGGCACGAGTGGCCTATACGGAGAAAGGCATTGATTTAATCGCCAGGATGATGCGGGCCGAGGCTGTGGGTGAAGGTCAACTGGGCATGCTTATGGTGGGTAATGTTGTTGTTAATCGAGCAGTGGCTGATTGTTTGGATTTTCAGGATGTCAGAAGCATACGGGATGTCATTTTTCAAGTTCAAGGCGGAAATTATTCGTTTGAAGCAGTACAGGAAGGCAGTTTATTTTACAGGCCGGCAAGAGAAGCGGAGAGACGACTGGCGCGAAGAGTCGTTACGCGTTGGAGGCAACATCCGTCCAAGTACGCGCTATGGTACTTTAATCCGTATGGTGAATGCCCGCCTGAATGGTTCGGTCAGCCATTTACCGGTGCATATAAACAACACTGTTATTATGAGCCTCAGGCTGGTACATGTCCAAGTGCTTACAGGTAAAGTTTATGCAACCCCCGTTAATTAGGGTGAACATCTAATTGACGGGGACTTTTTATGGTAAACATCGGAAACAATAGTAACTTTGTTTATCACCATTCATATCAAATCATTTTTCACAAGTACAGCTTTGATAGTCGTATAATCATAGTCGTCAGGCAGTGATTCTTTCAAAGGTTTCAGCCTTGGCTCGTCTAATTCTTTACGTGCATCCAATACTGCTTTTTCTTCTTCCCCATTAAAAAATATCTGCCAGGCGATCGGATGTCCTTCTTTAAATGCTTTGAAAAGATGGCCTTCAACCGTCTGGTATGTCAATTCCCTTATTCCGGCAATATCGTTAATGGTTTTTCCTGCCTGAAACATCGAATAACTCTTCAAATGGCTTGGGCGGTCATCAGCTTCGTTCTCTTTTTTGACTGGTCCCTCACCACCGGAGATTTTAACGGGCTTGTCAGCTTTCGGATTATTTGCCAGCCACTGTCGGACTTCTTCAAGAAATTCTTCACCGTACTGTTCGTATTTTTTCTCACCAATGCCCTTAATGCTAAGCATGTCTTCTTTCGTTTCAGGTAAGTAACGGCTCAGTTCTTTTAGGGTCGCATCGGAAAATAATACATATGGCGGGACGTCCTGTTCGTCGGCCATTCGTTTACGCAGCTGTCTAAGTAATTCAAACAGCTCTTTTTGATAATCTCCCGGTTCATTTGCCGGAATTGGTGCCGTGTACATCCAAACGGTCGCTTTGCCTTTCAGAACCTCGACAGCATTTTCATTGAGCTGCAATGTGGGAAATTTGCCGTCTTTTGTAGACAGCCATTTTTCAGCAACTAAAAATTGGATTCGTTCGGTGATTTCTTTTTCAGTGTAGGCAGAAAGCAGGCCATAGGTAGAGAGTTTATGCAGACCAAATTGATGAAGCCGGCTGTCTCTGGATCCTTTCATCACTTTGGCTGTCATGCTTGCTCCAAATCGTTCACCCATACGCTTTACACATGATAAAATCATCTGTGCTTCTTCAGTGATATCCATCCGATTCTGCCGGTTAAGGCAGTTGCTGCATCTCCCGCACGCCGATTTGGCTCCGGCTTCGTTATCATTAAAATAGTCCAGTATGTAGGACGTGAGGCAGCCATGCGTGTGGCAATAATTCATCATGGCCTGCAGTTTTCGGTATTCGTGCTGCTTTGCGTTGTCATCCATCAGCGATTGCTCAATGAGAAACTTTTGCAGCTGGACATCTTTTGGAGAGAACAGCAGGATACAATCACTATGCTCCCCATCACGCCCGGCTCTGCCCGCTTCCTGATAATAAGATTCTATTGACATTGGCATCGCGTAATGGAGGATGTAGCGAACATTCGACTTGTCGATTCCCATCCCGAATGCGTTTGTGGCAACCATAACGGTCTTTTCATCGTGAATAAATGCTGTCTGTGCTTCTTTGCGTTCATTTTCGGTAAGGCCTGCGTGGTATTTGGCTGTTGATAAACCGCGTTTTGCCAACTGTTCATGCAATGAATCCGCCTGTTTGCGTGTCGCTGTATAAATAATGCCTGATTCATCGCGGTGTTTATCCATGAAGGAGCGTATATAGGAAGACTTGTCTTTTCCTTTCACGACATGAAATGATAGATTCTCACGTTCAAACCCTGTTTTAACAATGTGCTCATTATCAATTTCCAATAACGATTGAATGTCTGAAATCACTTCGGTAGTAGCGGTGGCAGTGAGAGCAACCGTGACAGGGATGTTCGGCAGCTGGTTCAGGTTTGGGATAATTGAACGGTAGCTTGGCCTGAAGTCATGGCCCCACTGCGAAATGCAATGAGCCTCGTCAAACGCTATTAACGACACGTTGATTCGTTTTATAATGGACATAAATAATGACGACTCAAATCGTTCCGGAGCCGCGTAGACGAATTTATATCTCCCTGCGGCGATGTCATTAAGACGTGTTTGCTGCTCGGAAGCTGTCAGTGAACTGTTTATGTAAGTAGCCGGAATGCCCAGTGCTTCCAATGCATCCACTTGGTCTTTCATGAGTGAAATGAGCGGTGAAATGATAATAGCTGTGCCATCCAGAGACATACCGGGAATTTGATAGCATAATGACTTCCCGCCGCCGGTCGGCATGACAGCAAGTGTGTTGTGGCGTGCTCTAATATAATCAATTGTCTTTTTTTGCCCGGCCCGGAATGTTTCGTAGCCAAAGTATGTTTTCAGAATATCCTCAGATTGGTTTATCATGGCGATTCTCCTTTAGTCTTTGACTATTTTAACATATTTTTAGAAAGCTTAACGATCGAATTGAATTTCCGATATTGAATCGAGATTTCGAATGATAATACAAAACGTATAAAATCTCAGCCGGCTGCGCTGAGATTTTATGCGTTCGTATTTAGCTGCATTTTTTTTGGCTAGTTTGAGTAAGAAATTGTTGCTTTTCTTTTGAAAAAGTATCCGACAACACCACCGGCAATCGCCGGCACAAGCCACCCAAGCCCGATTGAGAAAAATGGCAAGTATGTTATGACTGAAGTGATTGCAGGCATTTCAACACCAAATGCAGCCAGACCATCATACAGAGCAACGAGTGCGGTTAATAGGATTGCACCAAGGTAGACAGTTCTTGCTCCGCCAAAGAAGCGATTGAGAAATGTCAGGATTATTAACACAATTGCAATCGGGTAAATAAATGTCAGGACCGGCACCGACACTTGTATAATGGTGTTTAAACCCTGATTGGCAATCAGATAACTGGCCGCAGTCACAAAAGCGATAATCAAATTGTACGAGAGTCCGGTTAGTTTATGGAAAAATTGGCCGCACGCAACGACCAGTCCGACAGATGTCGTAAAACAAGCAAGCGCAACGATTACCCCAAGCAACAGGGCCCCAAAGCTTCCGAACATCATCTCAGCAGAACGTGATAAAATAGCCCCGCCATTGGAAAATTTGCCTTCAGAAGCCATTCTTGAACCCATCCAGCCTATTGACGTATACACAGCTGTCAGTCCTATTCCTGCAACGATCCCTGCTTTCAATGTTGCCTTGACAAGTTCGCGGCCTTCGATGATACCACGATCCTTAAAAGCATTGACGACTATAATCCCGAATGCTAAAGCTGCAATGGCATCCATTGTCAAATAGCCTTCCACAAAGCCCGTGAACAGCGGTGCACTCGCATATTTATCAATTGGACTAACTGTCGGGCTTTCCAAAAGTACAAAGCCGCCTAAACAAAGAATTACGATTGCCAGGAACAGTATCGGTGTTAAAAACTGACCAATGCGATCGACTATTTTCGACGGGTTCATGCTGACAGTATAAACGAGTACAAAAAAGACTGTTGTAAAGATAAACAGGAGTAGGGACGTTTGCCCGGAGAAAGGTTCGATACTCATTTCATATGCAACGGTGGCAGCGCGTGGTATGCCAAAAAACGGGCCGATGGCAAGGTAAACAAGGGAAGTGAAGATAAGTCCGAATAATGGATGGACCCGATCTGCCAACTCCCTGGCATCATTTTTAACAAATGAAACAGCTGCAACAGCAAGAACGGGCAGTCCTACGCCAGTCAAAACAAAACCCGCAATGGCTGCCCAAAAAGACGTTCCTGCTTCAATACCTATAGTTGGCGGATAGATAAGATTTCCTGCCCCGAAAAATAATGCAAATAACATAAAACCTATGATGACGGTATCCTTTTTCATAGTTTCTTTTCCTTTCAATGTGTAAAGTGAAGCTTCAATCAGTGAATTGATTCTTTTCGTCGAGTGTGTATTGGACATTTACTGGCGTTTATATGATAACTTAAAAAATAATCAGAAAAAATAAATTGAAAAAATTTAAATGCTCGTAAAGCAAAAATAGTCTAACAAGGCAGATAACACTTGTCAACGCGTACTGCAATCGAATTATGACGTTTATGTGGAGAAGACAATCTTTTTTTTAAAACCTAATTGTTTACATACACGTCTAAGGCATTTAAAATAACTTTATCTCTTATGTCACGGACAGCAAGACGTCGTTTAACGTATCATAGTGTTGTGTTTTTTATCTAACAATCATTGGCGGAGAAAACCGCTCCGCCACTGATTGAAGTTTCACTTTATCCCGCATGTAAAGGACAGTAAACCGCCAAAGAACGGCGGCTAACTGTCCCTAAATGCCCGATTCTGTTTAACTAACATTTAGCGGAGAAAAACGTTCCGCTAAATGAAGTTTCACTTTATCCCGCATGTAACTGGCAGTAACCTTCCAAAGAACGGAAGGCACTGCCAGTAAATGCCCGATTCTGATCAACTAACAAACAGTGGCGGAGAAAACCGCTCCGCCCCTGTTTGAAGTTTCACTTTATGGATACTCTAATTTTAAGGGGGGACAATTATGGCTCCATCTCTTTTATTTGAAATTATGTTAATTGGTCTTCTGGGGATAGGGTCTCAATGGGTTGCTTGGCGTTATCGGTTGCCGGCGATCGTGATTATGTCCATCACCGGGCTGCTTGCCGGTCCGATTTTTGGGCTCATGAATCCTGAAGAAGATTTTGGTCCACTATATAATCCGATTATATCCGTCGCAGTTGCTATCATACTTTTTGAGGGCAGCTTAAATTTAAGCTTTAAAGAAATTCGCGGGCTGGGCAGACCGGTTTTCCGAATCTCTACAATAGGTGCATTTATCTCCTGGATCCTTGGTTCCCTGACCGCGCATTATGTGGCTGGGCTTAGTCTGGCTGCAGCCTTTGTTATCGGCGGTATTTTTATTGTGACGGGGCCAACGGTTATTATGCCGCTTCTCCGTCAATCGAAGTTAAAACCGCGTCCGGCAAAAATACTTAAGTGGGAAGGGATTATCGTTGACCCGATTGGCGCGTTGCTTGCCGTATTTGCGTTTGAAATCATAACGTTTTTGACGGCTGATACGCCTGATGGTTCAGCCCTGTTTATTTTCTTCGCTGCCTCAGTTTTTGCAGGCATATTGGGCTGGGCTTGCGGTAAAGGGATTGGCTGGATGTTTGAACATGGTTATATCCCCGAGTTTTTAAAATCGCCGGCGGTTTTCATCGTCGTTATCGCCTGTTTCACACTGGCGGACGAGATTGTGCACGAGACAGGTTTACTTGCTGTTACGGCAATGGGTGTTACGTTGGCCAATATGGGCATCAGTTCGATTGATGATATGCGTCACTTCAAGGAGAACGTTTCAATATTGCTGATTTCGGCTATTTTTATCATGCTGACTGCTTCCCTTCAGATGGAAACACTGCTTCGAGTATTTGATCCGAACATTTTGGGATATGTGCTGTTAATGATGTTTGCCGTGCGTCCGTTATCTATATTTCTTTCAACAATTGGAACAGACCTTGCGCTGAATGAAAAGATATTGCTCGGTTGGATTGCGCCAAGAGGGATTGTTGCGTTGACGGTTTCAGGTTACTTCGCTTCGATATTGAGCGAAGCAGGTTATGCCGATGCCTCGCTTGTAACAACGATTACATTTGCGCTCGTGTTCACCACCGTTGTTGCTCATGGCTTTTCAATTGGGTCACTTGCCAAAAAGCTTCATCTTTCCAAAGAAGGAAAGCCGGGCACATTAATTGTCGGGAGTAATAATTTTACGGTAAACCTTGCACGGTCACTGCAAAAGTCACAGGTGCCCGTCATGATTGTCGATTCCTCCTGGGAGCGGCTGCGGCCGGCCAGGGAGGCAGGCGTTCCGTTTTTCCATGGACAGATGCTGTCGGAACAAACCGAGTATCAGCTGGATACGATACCTTATGAATATTTAATTGCGGGGACTGAATATAATACGTATAACGCGCTTGTTTCCACAACGTTCATGCCGGAATATGGCAGAACGAACGTATATAAAGTAAGTCCATATCGCCGTGATTTAAATGGAATGGAAGATGTTGTCAATAAAGTTGGCGGGCGAATTTTATTCAGACGAGATCTTGCGCTGGAGGATTTAATTCAAAAAACACGCGACCATTATGTTTTCCGCCAGACAGCTATTACGAACCAATACACCTATAAACAGTATTTGGAAGACAAAGATGAAAATACCGTATTGCTTTATGTCATAAAACCGTCTGGGCGGATGCGATATTATTCTGATGAAGTGCGTGTCTCTCCGGAACCCGGCGATAAGGTGGTAAGCCTTACACCACCGGTTAAAGAGCAAAAGAAGATTCAGGAGCGTTTGGAGAACCAGCGTAACAATAATGGCAAAAGCAGTTAAAGGGGATGTCCCTTTTGGAATAGCGGGTTTAATTTTGAAAGAGAAAATATAATGAATGAATTTTCAGGGATACAAATCATAGGTGGTTTAGTATCCCTTTTTTTTTTGATATTACAGGGCTCGGATCAACTTATATAACGAAATAACATACGAATTATCAGGTGTACAAAAATTTATGTACGCTTGTTAATATGGGTGCCAAAATGCAATACTATTTGACGTTAATTAGGGTGTTAATATGTAAAAGGTTAAAATAAAATTTCCCAATTTTTAAATTGTGTAAATCCATTATGTTAAAATATTCGTATACAACAAACGGGCCAGATTGTTGAAGAAATTTGTGTTGAATACCAAAAGAAACAATCGATTTTAATGTCGGTTGTTTCTTTTCAGACGAAAACGCATCGCATTGACGACCGTATTGTAAGCTTGGTTTAGCAGCTATAAGCCGATGTATGTCCTATCCAATATCATTTATACCCAATATAATCATACTCATTTAATTTGTTGTGTTGACAACGACCGTTGCTATAACTTAAATATTTGCTCCGAATTCTGTAATCGAAATGTATTAGGTTTACCATCAACAATAGCAACATTAAAATATGCACCGCCTTATTCGGAATCCAAAATAGGAAATGTGGGAGACTTGGCAATTCAGTATTCTTTCATCCTATAGAAAATACAATATACTTCAAGCTTGTCAGTTGAATATAATAAATAAAGCAACAAATAAACTGCTTTTAATTTAGGGAGGTGGATACTATGATCTGGATATACATTTTTGTAATCCCAGTCACCCTTATGTTATTATTTGCCTTTGTATTTGACAAAGTGCATAATATTAAAAAAATCAGGAAAGTAGATGAAAGAAAAATCGATAAAATATGGGCTGAGGCGGATAAAAAAAATTTCTTTTAATTTTTTCTCCTGTTGTCAGGAAACAGATCGCGTACCGGGATGCGTCTGAACGAAATGCCATTGAAGGCAAGTTCGGTGAAGGAAAACGCACTTATGGACTCGGTCTTATTCAAGCACGCCTTCAGCAGACAAGTGAATCGATTATTTCACTTCAGGTGCTTAATCCGAACCTCTCGAAGGCACTTCGGGAGCTTCTTTTCTTATTTTTTTCACGTTTATGGTCTATCCACTATCAGAACTGAGAAAATCACTTATTCAAATTTGGATAAACATTGAGTTATTCAGTACCCCCTACTTAAGGGATTTAAGAATATCAAAAAAGAGCTTAGCGATGTTTCATCAGATGATGAGTTAGAAGTAAGCCCAAATGCGATATCCTTAATGTGTATTACATTGATATTTAATTTTTTTCGGAGGTGGTTTATTTATTTTCTTGCAGTATTGATTACAGGGAATATACTTGTAATTATTATTTCATTAATTTTATTTGTAATAGGATTATACGATAGCTTATTTAATTATAGTTTAGCAAAGGTCAAAAAACGAAAGTTAAATTGTACTTGGCATTCACAGATATAATATTTATCTCAATTTTCGTTATTTATCTTTTTACTCTCTAAAAATAAGAGATCTTTGGCTATAAAATTCTCTAACTGTTCAGGAAAATTAGAGAGTGATGATCCTTTTACACTCTACCACAAACGGGCGCCATTCTGGTGCGAAACGTTCTTAGTTTAAATGGAGGATGGCTAACATCTCTCTGGTAAAGTCTAGGCAATTCCCTATGGAATTGAAGGATTATATCGAAGAATCAAATGAAGAGGTAACGTTTGGAAGGGTTCTCTCTTAGTCGATTAGCACTGAATTTAGTAAGAATGATAGTGTTAAAAGCTCGGTGAAAAGGCGTAAGAATTTACCGTAACAGTGCAGTTTAGCTGACGAAAGCCTACCCGCAGGGGTGGTGTAAATCATGACGCTTGAGTTGAATGAATATGGTGAGAATGCAATACAACCTATAATAAAGGGTTACGCTGACAAACTTCTGAAGGTACGGGTCTAAACGCGCAATACA
>NZ_FOMR01000019.1 GCF_900112705.1 Lentibacillus persicus | reverse complement strand
TCAAAGACCAAGCGTTTCCCTAAATCAATGCCGCGGTCATCCTGTGCTCTCGCGACGTGTTTTTTCTTCGCGATATCAATACCTACGATTAATGTTTCCTCTGTGATTTGCCTTATTTTTTCATTTCGATTATAATTCATTGGTGAGTCCTCCTTGGTTTTTATTTAATTAGGGGTCGATGCGCATCGACACCCCGTACTATACCAAGGGGACTCTTTTTGTATCAAACCTCAAATACCCTCAAATTTTTTCAATACAGGAATGCTCCTTTTTTTCTATTATACGTTCCGATTTTATAGAAAGCTATATGAGAATCATGTTTCTTCAACTTTTTCAGCCAGCTTGCTGACAACCCATTTTTCAGCGGTTGATTCGTCAACTTCATAAACTTTGCCTGCACGGAGAAGATCACCGTGATACATGGTCTGCACGTTCATTTTGACTTTTTGCATGTGTGACGCTCCTTTGAAAATATATTCAGTATAAGTTTAACATATGGCACTAGAATTTTACGTAAATATTGAAGTTCACAAAAAGACCGCTAACGTTCAGCGGTCCTTTCGAATAGACGCCCATGCTTGTTCAGTGTCCGTAGTCGGCTGATGGCAGGCAAAATTTTCACAGACATATATTGTACGTGCGCCATTTAGCTGCTTATAATCGGCGGTGAACGGGGCGACTTGAGCTAATTCCTCGGGGTTATCACTGACAAGCAGTGTCACATCAGGAAGAAATGTTTGCTTTAGCTCGGTTGTGAAATCATCTGTGCTTCCAAGGACGACGACTTCTTTGGTCGGGTTTTCCATCGGGAGCAGACTTTGAATGAACTGGACACCAGCGACTGGCACCTCGCTTATATCATTATAAAAGGTATAGTACATTTCCTCGACTTTATCAAGATAGGCTGTGTTGCCGGTCAGATAGCCGAGTTTCGCGAGCATCACCGCTGCAACGCCATTTCCGGACGGGAGGGCGCCGTCATAAACTTGTTTCTCCCGTGATAACAATTCTTCACTGTCATATCCATTGAAGAAAAATCCGCCCTCTTCCGTGTCCCAGAATAAATCAATCATATCATCCGCGATGCGGCGGGCATGTTTCAAATATGACACTGAGAACGTTGCGTCATATAATTCACTGTAAGCCCACAGCAAAAAGGCATAATCGTCATGATAGCCGTAAAATTTAACATCGCCATCACGGAAACGCGCCATAACCCTGTCTTCCTGAATCAGGTGTCGTTCAATGAAATGGATGCTGTTTTCAGCCGCTTTTGTATATTCCTCGTTTTCGAAAACGTTGCCGGCTTTGGCGAGTCCGGCTATCATCATGGCATTCCAGGAAGTTAAAATTTTATCGTCCACATGCGGGTAAACCCGTTTCTCCCTTTCGGTGAGCAAGATTTTACGGGATTCTTCCAATTTCTGATAAAGTTCCGTTAAGCCCATATTATTATCCGCTGCGATTTTTTCTAGATCTGTATTCAACAGGTTCGGGATGTTTTTGCCTTCGAAGTTACCCTCGCGTGTTATGCCGTATGCGGACGAGAATACGTTGCCAAGTTCTTCTCCCAGAATATTAAAGATTTCATCATACGCCCAAACATAATATTTGCCTTCAACACCTTCTGAATCAGCGTCAATGGCAGAGTAGAAACCGCCGTCCGGATTTTTCATTTCCCGTGTGACAAATGTAATGATCTGTTCACTGATCGTTTTATACAGCGGATTTCCGGTAATCTGATAGCATTCCGTATACGCTATTAGCAGCAAGGCGTTATCATAAAGCATTTTCTCGAAATGAGGAACGAGCCATTTTTCATCCGTGGAATAGCGGGCGAAACCAAACCCGATATGATCGTAAATGCCGCCGTTGGCCATTGTTTGCAGCGTGCTTTCAGCCATTTTCAGTGCTGCGTTTTCACCTGTAAAATAATAATATCTTAATAAATACAGCAGGTTTTGCGGTGTTGGAAATTTGGGTGCCGAACCGAATCCACCGTTGTTAAAATCAAATCGTTTGCCGAGCTGTTTAAAAGCTTTATCAGTAAAATCCTTACTCAGGCGCTGCTCGCTTTTAGTTGTTACTGTTTTTTTGAGTGCGTCTGTTACGCTCTTTGTTACTTCTGATATATGCTCAGGTTCTTGTCGATATTTTTCCTGCAGCTGTGTAATCACGTCCATGAAACCCGGCATGCCGTATTTGCTTACGCGGGGGAAATATGTTCCCGCATAAAAGGGTACTTTATCAGGGGTCATGAAAATCGATAATGGCCAGCCGCCCTGCCCGGTCATCATCTGGCATACCTTCATGTAGACCGAATCAATATCAGGCCGCTCTTCCCGGTCGACTTTAATTGCGACAAAATGCTCGTTTAAAAAGGCTGCCACGTCATCATCCTCGAATGATTCATGCGCGAGTACATGACACCAATGACACGTCGAATAGCCGATGGAAAGAAAAATCGGCTTGTCTTCTTTTTGTGCTTTTTCGAATGCTTCATCCCCCCATGCATACCAATCAACAGGGTTGTATGCGTGCTGCTGAAGATAGGGTGATTTTTCATGAATAAGACGATTAGGCTGTTTTGACATGTGCTACACCTTCTTTTCTTTAGAGGTTTATCTTCATTTTATCCAATCGTCTGCCTTAATAACAAACAATAGAGAAATTGAATAATTGAAACGGATTATCCTCAGCATTAAAATAAATAGAGACTGATTAGATTTGTGAGGGATTTCTGATGGGAAACGTGCTGCTGGCTTATGTCAGCATGACCGGCAATACAGAAGCAATCGCTGAAATAATGAAAGAAACAGTAGAAGTACACGGCCACAACGTGGTGACCAAAACGTTTGAAATGGAAATAATCGATATAGATGAACTCCCGGGGTATGATGGGATCCTTGCCGGTACGTATTCCTGGGATGACGGCACATTGCCTTTTGAAGTTGAAGATTTCTATGAAGATCTGGAAGAGGCAAATATTACCGGTATGCCTGTGGGTGTGTTTGGTTCAGGGGAATCCTTTTATCCAACATTTGGCGGTGCTGCAAATTTGCTTGGTGACCGGTTTGAGGAGAGACAGGCAAACTTGATGTCCGAGCGGCTGATTGTCGAGCTTGCCCCGAGGGGCGATGATATCCTCAGGTGTCAGGCGTTCGCTGAGCGGTTTTGCAAAATGATAGAAAGTAAAACTGATTGATTAAGTGAAATAGAAAACTTGCTGCCTATAAGGACAGCAAGTTTTCACGTTCTATTTAAGAGGGGGGTAATACAAAGCATTACATTTATTGTTGTACCCGCTCAGAAAAATTTAAAACATATTTTTTTAGATTTCATAGTTTTTAGAACAAAAAGGGGTGCCCCAAAATAGAGGGACACCTGGCAGTTGCGCTAAAAGGGGGAATCTTATAGCGTATATTCATCATAATTCGATAAGGTTCGAGCGTCCATGCAACAAAGTATTTAAAAAAGTTGGGAAAGTCTGGATTTACGTATCTAAAGTACTAGGCTTAAAGTATTGTTAAGGTGTGACAGTTGCCACCCGAACCCGAAGTTATTATACTGGTCATATTATGTTAGAAAAAGAGGTTTTATTTTATGGAATATTTCATGCGGCAGCGTAAGTGGGCAGCATGGCTGTTAATAGTGATGATAACACTGATTTGGGGCTACGCATGGGTTTTCATGAAAGCGTCATTAAATTTTATGGGACCGTTCACGTTTTCGGCTTTTCGATTCGGGACAGGGACGGTAACTTTGCTGATAGCGGTATGGCTGTTGAAATCGGGCAAACCGCCACGCAGCATGTGGAAGCATTTGGTAGTCGTCGGCGTTTTGCAGACAACAATTGTTTTCACATTTGTTATGTACGCCATGCAATTTGTTGATGCAGGCAAATCATCCGTTTTGCTTTATTCAATGCCGCTATGGAGCAGTATCTTTGCTGTGAAAATTCTGGGTGAGAAAATAACTTCCGGAAAAGTTGCCGGCCTTGTGGTAGGAATGGCCGGTTTGATTACAATACTTGGTTGGGATATATTTTTTGTTCAGGACCCGGCCGTTATTTTTGGCGAAATGCTGATTATTGTTGCGGCGGTGTCATGGGCTGGAGCGAATGTCTACTATCGAACGCGAATAAAACGCATGACACAACTCCAAGTATCAGCTTATCAAATGCTTTTTGGAACGCTCGGAATATTTATCGCGACGTTATTTGCTGAATGGGGTGAACCTGTTACGCTCAATAGTGAAAGCCTATTTTACATATTATTTACAGGTGTGCTTGCCTCAGCTTTATGTTTTACGCTCTGGTTTGTGCTGCTAAGCGTAATTGATATGATCACCGCGACGCTGTCAACATTACTTGTCCCGGTATTTGGTCTTTTCTTTGGCTGGGTCATTCTTGATGAAGAACTCACTGCGAGCATCATGACCGGTTCTGTCATGATTATTGTTGGCATCGGAATGGCTCAAATTGCAGGCAAAAAGAAAGCCGGGCTGCAACGCAAAGCTGACTCCGGCTGATTTAACATGTTGTTGATATGAATAACGCCGGTGCCTGTGAGGGCACCGGCGATTTATAGTTCACAAGAACAATAGTCCAATCGAAATAGGGATAAAGCTATAAAATAAAATCAAGACACAAAAGCCCATAATATCGCGGACTTTCAAGCCCGCAATTGCGAGCAGTGGCAATGCCCAGAACGGTTGAATCATATTGGTCCACGCATCACCCCAAGCAACCCCCATGGCCGTTTTGGCAGTGTCCGCACCGATTTCAAGCGCTGCTGGTATCATAATAGGTCCCTGGACAGCCCACTGGCCGCCTCCGGAAGGTACGAAAAAGTTAACAATACCGGCGCTAATGAATGAAAACAGCGGCAGTGTCACTTCATTTGAAATACTGACAAACCACATCGACATCTCCTGTGATAAACCTGATTCAACCATCATTCCCATAATACCCGCATAAAAAGGAAACTGAATAATGATGCCGCCAACGTTTTTAACAGCTTTGGAAACACTGTTCAGGAAACGCTGCGGTGTTTTGTGGAAAAGAATCCCCATAAACAGGAATGTGAAGTTGACGATGTTAAGATTTAAGTCAAAACCATTCGTGGCAAAATGATAAATGATGAAAGCCAACCCCATCAAACCAATTATTAGTGAAATGATCCGGCTGTTTTCCAGTTTTTCAGCGGGGGTTTCCGGATCGGGCGAAGATAATTCTTCTTCTTCATCTTCATATTCTTTCGTGTCCCAAGTCGCAGCATCGGTGTTCGTAAACGGGTCACGTGCCCGCATTAAATACCGGTTCAAAAATGGCAATGTCAATAAAAGGAACAGAACGATAAATAAATTAAAGCTGCTGAAAAGCGTTTCGGTTACGGGCACTGACCCAATCGAATCCATTAAGAAATGATCTTCTGTGGCAATCAATAACGGTATGGACCCGGAAAGCCCGCCATGCCATAACAAGAAACCGCTGTAAGCACTTGCCATCAGTAAGCGATAATCAACCGAAGTCACACGGCGTGCAACGTGAATGGCAAGAAGTGCGCCCACAACCAATCCAAACCCATAGTTGATGAGACAGGCAACCGAAGCAACAAATGTTACCAGTAAAATTGCCTGCCCCGGTGTGTTGGCAAATGTGCTTATCTTTTTTAATATGTTACGGACAAACGGCGTGCTGGCCAGAATATAGCCGGTCACGACAATGAGCGACATCTGCATGGCAAATGCAAGTAAATCCCAAAAGCCGGTCCCCCAATAATCAACCATTTCCACGGGTGAACTGCCCATAACGCCCATGCCCAAAAGAAAAACAATAATTGTCAGGATGATAGCAAACAAAAAGGCATCAGGCAAAAAACGCTGGACAATCCGGTCAAAAAATGATGTGATTGCTTTCAATTTTAAGTTCCCCCTTCTTAATGATGTAAGCGGTTTAAAAGCATATCTATAACACTAGCAAAAAACGATAGAGCCGTCAAAACTTGTTTAATTATATGGGACAGCCCCTAAAAGCATGCATAGACTAACTCAAATTTTAAAGTTACTTCGAGTTCATGAGCTTTGTGTCATAAACAACACCCTTTTAGAAAACAGTGATTAAAAAAAAGCTTGTTTAAAGATTGTAAGTTTTATAAGATAAACAAAAGATACGTAAAAAGGATGGTTAGATATGACATACATCGCCGGCATTGACGGGGGCGGGACAAAAACAACTGCTGTCATCACAACTGCTGATGGTAAATTTGCAGCAAAGGCATCTGCAGGCCCGGTTAACCCGAATGTTGTTAAACAGGATGAATTGTACGAGACATTTTCCGGTCTGATGCATGATTTGAGTCAACAGGATCGAATGGCCTTTAATCAACTCACCAGTTTATTTGCCGGCATATCAGGAGCGGGTAATAATAAAGCTGTTCAGATGCTGACGGGCTTGTTAAAAGAGCTTATACCTGAAAAGACTCGCGTCAGAGTTGAGCCTGATACAGTTAACGCCCTGTATTCTGGCACCTTGGGTGAACCTGGGATTGTGCAGATTGCAGGGACCGGCTCGATTACGTTCGGCATCAATGCTGAGGGAAGACGTGATCGTACAGGGGGATGGGGCTATTTATTTGGTGATGAAGGCAGCGGCTATGATATCGGCAAGGCGGGAATTACAGCCGCCTTAAAAGCTTTTGATGGACGCGGCAGAGACACTGTGCTGTTTGACATGGTCTGTTCGCATTTCCAGATTGCTGACCCTTACAACCTTATCCAGTATATTTATAGTTTGCCATCTCCGAAAAGCGCTATTTCACCTGTCGCAAAATTGGTGTTTGAGGCTTATAAACAACAGGACACAGTTGCCGCAAAAATTATGAGAGACGCTGCAACTGAAGTGATGACCAGTATCCAGACGCTAAAAGCGAAACTTTACCAACCTGATGAGAAAGTGAATGCTGTTTTGTGCGGCGGTATATTCGAGGATAAAGATGTGCTTTTGAAATTGCTGAAAAAAGAGTTTCAGAGCGATCAGACATTAACACTAATTACGCCTGACATGACACCAGTCGGCGGGTCCATTATTGGTGCTTGTTTAATGGAAAACAATTCGCCTGACGAAACTATCGTTCAAAATTTATCCCGCATGTAATGGACAATAACCCGCCTTAGAACGGCGGCTAACTGTCCCTAAATGCCCGATTCTGATCAACTAACAATCAGTGGGGGAGAACGCCCACTGATTGAAGTTTCACTTTATTTCAACTTATTAGGAGGCGATCGGATTGTCACAAATCAAAGGCGGTCTGACACTATTAAAGGACATGCTTCACGGCCTGCCGCCATCAGAAAAGAAATTGGCTGAATATATATTGGAAAAACCTGAAGAAGCAATCATGCTGACAGCTGTAACGTTGGGAAAAGCAAGCGGCACATCAAGCGCAGCAGTTATTCGGTTATGCAAATCACTCGGACTTAAGGGGTTCCAGGAATTAAAAATCCGCGTAGCCGGCGATTTACAGAAGCACGGCGAACAGGATTTCCGGGATATTGAGCCCAATGATAAAACGGAAAATTTAATTGAAAAAATGACAGCCAATACGATCCAGACAATTCAAGAAACGGTGGATATTATGCGCACCTCTGATTTACAGCGTGCTGCCAACGTGCTTTCCGAAGCAAAATCTATTGTCTTCATCGGCGTCGGTGCGTCATTTATTGCAGCTCAGGATGCCGAACAAAAGTTTATACGAATTGATAAATTTGCGCAGGCTTTCTCGGATGTACATATGGGTGCAACGGCCATTGCGAATAAAGGACCTGAGGATGTTGTGGTGGGCATTTCTTTTTCAGGTGAAACAAAAGATGTCGTCGATTTAATGGAACTGGCTAAAAGAAAACAAGCAAAGACAATCAGCATTACTAAGTCCGGCAAATCACAGGTGAGCGATATTTCTGATATTCAGTTGCATACATCTGCAGCAAAAGAAGCGACATTCAGAAGTGGTGCAACATCGTCAAGAATGGCCCAGCTGCATGTGATTGATATTTTGCTTATGGTGATAGCATCCAGTCAGTATGAAAAAATAATTAAGCATCTAGATGAAACAAGAAAAGCAATATCCGCTTTGACAAAGCGATAACTGTGTGCAAACTGAAATTATATTACAAAAATATATAAATATTGTTGACAAAATAATTCAACCAGCCTATACTGAAAACAAATTAAAGTGTGAAAATTTTTAAATATAATATGAAAGCGTTTTACTAAATTTGGGGGCGGGGAGATACTTGCATATGGAACTGGCAAAACTGACGACCGAACAGCGAAACAAGTCAAGTGTGCATTTGGATCAGATGACGACGAAGGAAATTTTAAATGTGATTAATGAAGAAGATAAGAAGGTCGCGATGGCTGTAGAAACGGTATTGCCCAAAGTGAATGAAGTCGTTGAAGCTACTTACAAGCGATTGCAGAAGGGTGGGCGAT
Source organism: Lentibacillus persicus (assembly GCF_900112705.1). GTDB lineage: Bacteria > Bacillota > Bacilli > Bacillales > Amphibacillaceae > Lentibacillus > Lentibacillus persicus. The sequence goes on along the minus strand of NZ_FOMR01000019.1, from coordinate 12,501 downwards.
TGTTTTATGTTGGTGCCGGCACGAGCGGCAGGCTTGGGGTGATGGATGCCTCAGAATGCCCGCCGACATTTATGACTTCGCAAGACACCGTTCAAACGGTCATGGCCGGCGGGAATGGGGCTTTTTTTAAAGCAGTTGAAGGATCTGAGGATGAAGAATCACAGGCAATTAATGATCTGAAAGCCAGAAATCTTACTGATAAAGATGTTGTCGTGGGCATCACTGCAAGCGGCAGGACGCCATACCCGATTGGTGCTTTAAAGCATGCCGGGAAAGTTGGTGCGTACAAAGTCTCTCTGTCATGCAATGAGCGTTCATCAATCAGTCAGTTTGCGGATACAGAAATCGAAGTCGTTGTTGGGCCGGAAGTGTTGACAGGCTCCACCCGGATGAAAGCCGCCACTGCCCATAAGATGATTTTGAATATGATCAGCACAACAACGATGGTCAAACTTGGGAAAGTCTATGAAAATCTTATGGTGGACGTTCATGCCAGTAATTATAAATTAATGGAGCGAGCCAGACGCATTATTATGGAGATTACGGGGGTGGACTACAATGAAGCGGATCAGACACTTGCCTTAACGAATAACCAGGTAAAACCTGCTATCGTAATGCTTAAAGGAGGTGTTTCGTACAGCGAAGCGGAAGAAGCAATCAAAAAGAGTAATGGATATGTCCGTGATGCGATTGCCCATGCTCTTAACTTTCAAATCTGAAACAACATTAACAGGCACATGAACTGTTGATGCGTTTCATATATTTTAACAAAACAAAGGGGGAGAATTATTTTGAAGCGATTATTGAAAAATCCTTTCGTCCTTATTCTGATGATCGGCTTACTGATGATAGCAGTTGCTTGTTCGGATGACAGTTCATCAGAAGACGCTTCGGAGGACAGCGGTGAAAACACCGGTGAAGCAAGTGACGGTGAAGGGTTAAGTGGAACACTTGAGATTCAATACTTTGTTGGAGGCTATGGGGACTCCTGGTGGAAAGAAGTGATTGGTGACTTCCAGGAAGAACACCCTGATTTGGAGATTAAAGAACATGCCGGACCGAATATTAATGAAGAAATGCGATCACGCTGGGTATCCGGAGATCCGCCTGATGTTGTCTATATCGATGGTGCAGGCTCCAGTGAAACACAGATGGTTGAGGACGGTCAGTTGATGGACCTTACCGAGTGGGTGCAGGACATTGAAGTTGATGGCACACCACTGATGGATAGTTTCATTGTACCACCGTCTGACTTTGACGGCAGTGTATACAGTTTGCCGCTCGTATTTGATACGTGGGGCACATGGTACGACAAAGCGTGGTTTGAGGAAAATAACTGGGAAGTTCCGTCTGATTTTGATAGTTTCATGAGCTCGATGGGGCAGATCCAGGAAGATGCTGATATCTCGCCATTTGTAACAACCGGCCAGCATCCATACTACTTCCTTCGAGGCATGCTGTACCCGGCGTTTGGAGCAGCCGGCGGCGATGAACTGTTAAATGACGTCATCACTGGAGCTGAAGGCGCATGGTCAAGCGACACGGTTCTTGAAGTGATGAAGAAAGTAGAAGAAATGCAACAAGCAGGTTATATCGATGAAGGATTTGCGGCCATTAACCATACGCAGTCACAAATGAACTTCCTGCTTCATGATAACGCCTATATTCCGGTTGGATTTTGGCTTCCAAATGAGATGGAAGGCGACAAACCGGAGAATTTGGAATATGGCTTCGTTCCATCACCGATGAACGATTCCGGCGAGCCAATGGCAGTCGTACCGGATTTGCGTCCGCTGGCAATTGCCGAGCAGGCAGAAAACCCTGAAGCGGCCAAGGCTTTTGTTGAATTTATTTACACAAAAGAATATGCAAAATCTTTCTCAGAACATACCGGCGCAATTATGAACCTTGAAGGTGTCGACTTGGCATCCAACGAAAACGTGCCGCAATACTTGATTGATGCTAACGAAATGATCAATGATCCAGAACAAGCCCAAATCTATCATAAGCCTCATCCAATGAGCGCCGATTTGGAAACACCGATTAGTGATTCACTCGTTTCACTGATGTTGGGCAATATTACGGCAGAAGAATTTGTAGAAGAAGCAGAACAAGCAGCCGCTGACTACCGCGAAAGTCAATAACCAATAAAACCGTATGGGATGAGGGTGGGAGATAACTAAAAAGAGTGTTGTGAAAGACAAACAAAGCAATCTGTAAGCGGAAGTAATATACGTAGACTTCTGCGGGTCGGCTAAGGTCGGTCACGTCCTGTGACCAACGCCGACACTAGAACGTCCTGTTCGTCGAAGCAAAGGCATAGGTGAGACCCCGCAGGGCGCTAGCCCGAGGAGGCTCACCAGCCGCCCGCGAAAAGCGAAGTATATTACTGGAGCGGGTCATTTGCACTCCTCTTACTTTGCCAGGTAGGATTTTCTTTCAATGAAAAATTCTTTTGTCCCAACCTCATCCCATACCCTTATTTAATCGGAAAGAGTGATTGAATGGTACAATCTAAAAAACAAAAATACCTGTTTTTAGCATTTTGCCTTGTTCCTACGTTTATTATGTTTGGCATTTTTACCCTTTATCCATTATTCAGCGGATTGTATTATTCCTTTTTTGAGATGTCAGGGTCATCACAGGCAAAAGAATTTGTCGGCTTTGATAATTATATACAATTATTTAAAGATGAGATCGTACCTGCTACCATTTGGCACGATTATTTCCTTGTCATCACTAAAGTAATCGGGATTATGATTATGGCAATGTTTATCGCCGTAGCCTTGACGCAGCTTAAAATTAAAGAAGCACCATTTTACCGGATTATTTTTTTCTTCCCGAATATTATGTCGGTTGTCGTCATCGGCATATTATGGACATTCATATATAATCCTGATCTGGGACTGGTCAATTCTGCACTTGAATTTCTTGGCTTGGAAAGTTGGACAAGAGCATGGCTGGGGAATGAAAATTGGGCTTTAACAAGTCTTGTTTTACCGTCGATTTGGGCGGGCATTGGACTCTTCATGCTGCTGTTAATGGGAGGCATTGCAAATATCTCCAAGAGTTATTATGAAGCAGCACGCATTGACGGGGCAAATGAATGGGAGCAATTTTGGAAAGTTACATTACCGCTTGTTTGGCCTCAAATTAAAATATCAATCCTCTATATTGTGATTACAACGTTAAACGGCTCCTTTATCATTGTTCAGGTTATGACCGGAGGCGGCCCGAATAACGCAACACATGTCATGGGGTCGTATTTGTATCAGCAGGCATTTCAGCAATACAATTTCGGGTATGGCGCAACAATCGGTGTGATGATATTGGTCATTTCGCTGGTTACGGTGCTGATTTTGCAATTATTGCTGCGCCGCGACAAGGTGGAATATTAATGAAAGAGGGTGAGACGGCATGAAACGTAGTGTAGGCGAAATGATAACACGATTTGGTATTCGAATCCCGTTAATATTGTGGTCAATTGCCGTGCTGTACCCAATTTTTTGGATGTTTATCGGTTCGTTTAAATCGAACGCTGAAATATATGCCAACCCGTGGGGATTCCCGGAAACCTGGAACTTTCAAAATTTCATAACTGCATGGACCGACTATAATATTGACACGAGTGTGTTTAATAGTTTAATTGTTACAGTCGTCGGTGCGGCCTTGACACTTGTCCTGGCAATTCCGACTTCATATGCTCTCGAGCGGATGCGCTTTAAAGGAAGCAGTTTTCTTTTTACGTTATATGTATCTGCCATGATGATTCCGATGGTGCTTGGCTGGATTCCATTGTTTTTTCTCCTGGGCCAATTTAATCTGTTGGATAATATATTTGGGCTTGCAATTGTGTATGCCATTAGTCAGCTGCCATTTTCGATTTTTGTGCTCACGAGTTTTATCAGCACGATACCGAAATCACTTGAAGAATCGGCGGCTATGGACGGCATGTCACCGTATGGCGTGCTGTGGAAAATTATTACACCGCTTTCAATGTCAGGCATAATTACTGTGACAATTATGAACGCCATCCAGTTCTGGAACGAATATTTTATGGCACTAATCTTTCTGCAAAGTGAGGAAAATTATACACTCGCACTTGCGATAGACTTTATCAGCAGTGAAGCGCAATATACAAATGCATGGGGGACGTTGTTTGCGAGTCTCGTATTTGCGATCGTTCCTGTCATCATTTTATATTCGATTTTCCAGCAGCGGATTTCAAAGGGGATGACAGAAGGTGCTATCAAAGGTTGAAAAATAAAGAACAAGGAGTGCTCTGATGATCTTTTTTCAGGGCATTTTTTTATGTGATTAAAAGTCTTTTGACTAAGGATACCCAAGCCTCAGCAGAATTTTACTTGAATTTCCGAATCATCTTCCATAGACAGATTGAGGGCTGCAGACGTACAATAAAAGAAAGTCGAAAAATGCGAGTGATAAACATGCAGACACAGCCTTTTAAAAAAGTGCAGGAAGCTTCCTATCTGACAGCGGATAAAGCATGGAGCTACCGGGCAATCCTGCGCTATTTTTACATACAGCATGAGCGGATGGGTGAATTTCTTTTTCCTGAAGAAATTTTGGCGCACCTGAAAGATCTGATTGTTAGATGAACAGAATCGGATATTTAGGGACAGTTAGCCGCCGTTCCAGGCCGGTTTACTGTCCATTACATGCGGGATAAAATTGTCAGCAGATGGAGGCCGGTTAAATGGGCAAAGTGACTATGCAGGACCTGTTCGTCGCGATTCAGGAAGTGTCAAAAGATGTCGGGGAAATTAAAGAAAGATTGAGCAGTTTAGAAGATAGAGTCGGGAATATAGAGACAGAAATAAAAACAATCCGAAACGACGTACGCAAACTGGGTTATAAACTGAACGATCACAATAATGAGCTGCTGGACACGAGAGCACGTGTTACACTGCTCGAGAAAGAGGCAGGCATCGAATAGCAAAGCTTGCATAGGCAGGCTTTATTTTTTTATCCCGTTGCCATTTAAAACCTGGTCTTAATTATGCTACATTATACTTATAAACATATCCTTTAAATCGGAGGTACATATATGACGTCGCTATTAAAAGATAAGAATATTGTTGTGATGGGCGTAGCCAATAACCGGAGTATCGCCTGGGGCATTACAAAATCACTCTATAACGCCGGGGCCAATTTGATTTTCACGTATCGTCAGGAGCGCTCAAAGCAAAAACTGGAAAAATTGTTGGAAAAAAATGAAATAAAACCTAAGTTTATTGTTTCCTGCGATGTTGAAGATGACGAAAGCATCGAGCAAGCATTTCAGGAGATTGGTGAAAACGCTGGTACAATTCATGGGCTGGTCCACTCAGTTGCGTTTGCTAATACAGATGAACTGAAAGGCGATTATGCTGATACCTCACGAGATGGCTACTTGACTGCACAAAATATCAGTGCCTACTCACTGGCAGCGGTTACCCGGGAAGCCAGAAAGTTCATGACCGAGGGCGGCGGAATTGTCACTCAGACATATCTTGGTGCTGAACGTGTTGTGCCGAATTACAATGTAATGGGAGTAGCGAAAGCAGCTCTTGAAGCAAGCGTACGATATCTTGCTGAAGATGTCGGAAAAGATGGCATTCGTGTGAATGCAGTGTCAGCCGGACCAATTCGAACTTTATCAGCAAAAGGCGTATCAGGATTTAATGATAAAATGTCAGTCGTTGAAGAAAAAGCACCGCTTCGCCGTCAGGTTGATCAGGATCAGGTCGGTGATGCCACATTGTTCCTGCTTAGCGATTTGGCACGGGGCGTTACGGGCGAAGTACTTCACGTGGATTCAGGCTTTCACATTGTGGCAGGCGGCTAACTTATGTTTATGATTGACGGGTGTTCCTCAAGGGATGCCCGTTTTTTTCTGATTGAGCCGACAGGACGCTTGTGTATTTAAAAAGTTTCCCCCATAAATGAATTACAAGCCTTCTCATTTCCCGGCATATAATACACCATAACAGTAAATAGTTATTCTTTCCTTTATATCGAGCAGTTACCTCAACTGCAAAACTCTCTAAAATGATTCCAAAGGCTCAGCAAATAAATGTACCGGAACTCAAAACACAAACATTTGTTCGCATTTTTAACTTATTTTGTGCTATACTACCAACCAAGGGCTGTTTCTCAGACGGGCATGCGGCTGGCTATCCTGGCCGTTAAAGGGGGTGAGGCTCTTGGGTATGTTTGAAGTATTTATGGTACTGATTGGCTTCGGTACTTTGTTAGTTGGATTGCTGGCGTTAATCGTCGAGATGATCAACAAAAAATAGACCTCTCAAAAAAACCTGTGACGGAATAAGAGAGGTCTATTCGTGACAAGCCGAACCACTGAAGGAACAGCTTAATCGACCACAGTATCCGCTGTGGTCTTATTATGATATGCATACCATTTCCTACATTATACCTAGAAAGTATGGCTGTGAAAAGAAAAAAGACTCGGGTACCGGTCTGGAAATCACGCTGGTTAAAATGTCTGAACAGAATAATATGAACGAAGGACCAATACTCGATAAAAGCCTTATTTTCCGCCAGTTGACCGGGTGTGCTATATTAGACATAGATTTGCAGCTCACCCAGATAGCATCTGCCTGATGGAAATAAAGGCTTGTCGGCCCAATCTGCGGCGGTAAGCCAAATTTAATGATATGCGATATTTAGAAAGGGTATATGTGAATGGCTAATGATAGTTCAAAAAGGTTATACCAGTTTTTGCTTATAATAGGAATTGTCCTGGTCGCATTTAATCTGCGCCCCGCCATTACTTCAGTTGGGCCAGTAATCGGCATAGTACGCGATGATATCGGGTTGTCAAACTGGAGTGCCGGCATTTTAACAAGTCTGCCGTTGATAGCTTTTGCAGTTACTTCTCCGCTTGCGCCCAAATTGGGAAATCGATATTCCAACGAACGAATGTTATTGGCAGGTCTTATCATGCTTTTTCTGGGAATATCAATCCGTTCTATCTCAATTATTGCATTCTTATTTGCCGGCACATTATTCGTCGGACTGGGCATTGCCATTTTAAATGTACTGTTGCCTGGTGTAATTAAGGAAAAGTTTCCATCTAAGGTTGGGCTAATGACAAGTGTTTATTCGACATCGATGGGAATTTTTGCAGCCTTAGCATCCGGGTTGAGTATTTCATTTGCTCAAGGATTGGGAATGGGATGGCAGCTCGCATTGTCAGTTTGGACAATTCCGGCTATTTTTGGAATTGTCGTTTGGCTATACATAGCGAGAAAAGAAAAACCTCAAGATGCTGCTGAATTAAGATATGTTGGTATGAGCGGCAACAGAATGTGGAAGTCATCATTAGCGTGGCAAGTCGCTTGTTTTATGGGATTACAGTCGTTTTTATTTTATGTAACGATTTCATGGCTCCCCGAAATTTTGCATGGTAACGGTTTAACGATGGCCACAGCGGGGTGGATGCTCTCGTTTGCTCAGTTTGTCGGTCTCCCGGCCAGCTTTATTGTACCGATGGCAGCCGGGCGTTTTAAATCGCAGCGGGGCATCGTGTTCATAATGTTTCTCTGTGCTTTTGGCGGCTACGGGGGGCTGCTGATAGGTGAGTCATTTCCCGTTATGATTGTAAGTACGATCCTCATAGGCGTTACGCTAAGCGGCACTTTTGCATTGGCACTTGCGTTTCTGGGTATGCGTGCCCGTAATGCACGACATGCGGCAGAACTGTCAGGAATGGCTCAAGCCCTTGGTTATACGCTGGCTGCAGTCGGCCCGATGTTCATAGGGTACTTGTATGATGTGACCGGTGTATGGACAATCCCCCTTGTTACGCTGCTTATTGTGTCCACTCTGGTGATGGTCTTTGGCATGAGTGTTGGCCGGGATAAATATGTGTTGGATGAAGGTTAAAGTTTTAAATCTATTAAAATAGCTTTATCCCGCATTAATTGACATCAGTGGGGGCTGCATTATCGCCTTTGGGTTATAAGACTAATAGTTAAATTGGATGTGACATATATGGCGCAAAAAGAATATTCAATGCGCGATTTTTATTTTTGGCGGCTCACACTGAGTTTGGCGGTGGCATCATTTTTTGTTTTTGCCGGAATGTATGCAGTGCAGCCGCTGTTTCCTGTTTTTGTGAAAGAATTTGACGTTTCGATCTCTGCCTCGGGTCTATCATTATCTTTAACAATCATCGGCTTGATTATCGGTCTTATTGTGCTTGGTTTTTGGTCAGACCGGAGCGGACGGACAATTTTTATAAAACTATCATTAGCCGGAGCAGCTATCCCGTTTTTAATCATGCCGCTTTTTGACTCATTTATGCTGTTGCTCGTTTTGAGGCTTTTTCAAGGGTTTGCTTTGGCCGGGCTTCCGGCAGCGGCACTTGCCTATTTGAGTGAGGAAATTGATAAACGGAGTGTTCATGCAGCAATCGCTTTTTACATATCGAGTAATGCCCTCGGCGGAATGGTCGGCAGGGTTATGACCGGTTATATGACGGACCATTTTTCCTGGGAGGCTGCTTTTTACATTCTGGCCGGTGTTGGTCTTGTGAGTCTTGCTGCGGTGATGTTTATGCTGCCGTCATCTCGATTCTTTAAACCGAGTTCATTACCGTTTTCCAGTGATTTGAAAGCATTTGCTTACCATTTAAAAAATCCTTCATTGCTCTTGTTTTTCGGTTTGGGTATTGTTTTGCAGTTGTCGTTTACAGGCATGTGGACGTATTTGCCGTTTTACCTTGAAGCACCGCCGTTTTCGCTGCCGCTTGATGTTATTTCGTATACGTTTTTTGCCTATGGCCTGGGTGTAATCGGTTCGCCGCTTGCCGGATGGCTGGCGGGACAATTTGGCTTGCGGCCGGTCCAGTTTTCCGGTGTACTGGTTATGGTTGCGGGAATGTTTGTGACGCTGGGATCTTCGTTATGGATGATCGTTCTCGGGTTGTGTATCACGTGTCTTGGTTTTTTCACAGCGCATTCGTTAACGGCGTCGGCAGTAAGTGAAGAAGTGACAGAACATAAAGGGAGTGCTTCGAGTTTGTATCTCGTTTCTTATTACATTGGTGTTTCGCTTGGAAGTTCAGTGCTCGCACCTTTATGGAACGTTGGAGGATGGACTGCCCTTATTGTTTTACTCGCATGCATCCCGGCCGTTTACCTCGCAATAGTGCGCATTCTTCAGGCTAAGTGAAAATGTTTTAATACTAAAAAAACAGGAAAACCTAGTGGTTTTCCTGTTTTTTATTAGTTGTTTTTCATCATTTCCGGTATTTCGGTCAGTTCGATTCCCCATGCTATTGGGAGCCAGAAATAGATAGCAGCAGCTGCCAATAAGATGCCGAATAGATTCAAAGCAACCCCAGCTTTGGCCATATCCGGAATCCGCAAATAGCCTGAGCCAAATACGACTGCGTTAGGTGGTGTAGCGACAGGCAGCATGAATGCACTGGATGCAGCTACGCCTGCAGCAACCATCACGGTAAATGGATGAACGCCAAGTGCCATTGCCAATGATGCCATAATCGGATACATCATATTGGCTGTAGCCGTGTTGGATGTAATTTCTGTCAGGAAAATCACCATACCGGTCACAACGAGCAATACAAGGAACAAGTGGACGCCCTGAAGAACTGAAAGCTGGTTACCGATCCATTCGGATAACCCTGATTCCTGGAAACCGCTTGCGATCGCTAAGCCGCCCCCGAACAGAAGTAAAATGCCCCAAGGGAGTTTAACGGCAGAATTCCAGTCCAATAAATGATCACCTTCACGGTTTTTAGCCGGAATAATAAACAGAATGATAGCTGCTGTCATGGCGATAATCGCATCGTTAATATTTTCATTGACATACTCAGTCAAAATAAATGAACGCGTAATCCAAGCCAAAGCAGCAAGCGTGAAAATAACCAGGACACCTTTCTCTTCAAACGATGCTTGTCCTAAGTCGTCTTTTTGTTTTTGGATAATTTCTTTTCCGCCCGGAAGCTGGTTAATTTTTTGTGGGTAAGCTACTTTTACCAAGTAAAACCATATGACAAAAATAAATAGCCATGCTACCGGAACCCCAAACAACATCCACCCCGCAAACGAGATTTCAATGCCATACATGTTATTAACAGCGCCTGCAAGCGCAGTGTTCGGCGGCGTGCCGATGAGAGTGGATATACCACCGACTGAAGCTGAATAAGCAATTGCCAGCATAAGCGCCTTCCCGAAACCAAAGTTCTCCGGAGATGTATCAATTGTATTATCTTCTTTCAGCTGGTCAGAAACCTGATAGATAATTGCGAGTCCGATAGGTACCATCATCATGGCGGTTGCCGTATTCGAGATCCACATAGACAAAAAACCGGTTGCTACCATAAAGCCAAGGATAATTCGTTCGGTATTGGTCCCGATAACCGATATAATCGTCAGAGCTATACGTTTATGCAGATTCCATTTTTCCATCGCAAGAGCGATCATAAACCCGCCCATGAAAAGAAATATGGTGTCGTCACCATAGGATGAGGTTGTCGGGCCGATGTCAAGTCCGCCTGTCAGCGGAAATAGAATAATCGGCAAGAGGGAAGTTGCCGGGATTGGTATAGCTTCCGTCATCCACCATACGGCAATCCACGATGTGCTGGCCAAAACAGCCTGTGCTGCATCTGAAAGGCCTTCCGGCTGGAAGAACAGCAGGATTAATATAAACAGTAATGGTCCTAAGATTAATCCAATCAACTGAGCGGTTGAATATGTACGCTTCTTATTACCGCCGTTGCCACCGTTTGATTCTTTTGTGCTGTTTGGATTTATACTGTCAGATCCAAGTTTTGATTTATTTGGCTGCACGAAGAAACTTAACATTTCCTTTGCTTGATCATGTTTCTCCCAAAGCCAACTCCAGGTAGCAGTTATCATACTGTTCCTCCTTCTCAAAAATATTTAAACTAATGAAATCGATAACATTAACCATTTTAAATGAAACAATTCACAGAGAGCAAGTTATTTTTGTTTTCTTTTTAATGGAAAGATACCTGAACTGTTGACAGAATGTGTGTGATTGAAGGTTTATACGCGGGAAGGAGCCTGTTACTGAACGGAGCTTTGGACGTAATAACCGAAAATTATTTAAATGAAGATACGGATCACCCCTGCAATGGCAGCTACAGTACTTAACCCTGTGGCGATCAGCCATTTTAATAGCTTAACATGGTTCGCATGAAGTGTGGCTTCCATTTTTTTATGAAAATTATTCAGCTCGTTCTTCGTAATCAGTTCTTTTTCTTTAATTAATTCATCGATTTTTAAAATAACATCTTTTGTGTCCGCTTTGGATTGTAATGATTGTTCCAATACCTTCAGCCGGGCATCTATTTCATATAATTTTGATTCATAACTTTTTTGTTCATTGGTGGAGTCCTGAATCGTGACCACTCCTTTCCCTGATGCTCCTTCGCGCTTACGATATAATATGCGATTCTTCAAAAAGTGGAAAGGCAGTTAACTGAAGGAGGGGAACCCTTTGTCGATAATGCGTGAGAAAAATTAAAAAGTGCTCAGAAAAATCAATTCTGAGCACTTTTATTCGTTATTTATTATTCCTTTTCAAATGCATTGACTGCTGCTTCTGCGACCTGAACATCCTGTGGAACGGATCCGCCGCTGACACCGACTGCTCCGATTACTTTTCCATTTTTTTCAAGAGGAATGCCGCCGCCGAACACCACAATTTTTCCCTGATTGGTTGTATTAAGTCCCCAAAGTTCTGCCTGAGGCACGGTAGCTTCTTCCAAGTTGGTTGTTGGCATTTTTAAAGCTACTGACGTCCAAGCCTTGTTATGGGCGATGTCAATGCTTGCGAGCCATGCATCATCCATTCGATGCGTTGCAATCAGATTGCCGCCATCGTCAAGTATCGAAATGACCATTTGCACACCGATGTTTCTTGCTTCTTTTTCCGCACTATCAATCAACTTTTTGGCTGTGTCCAAACTAATTTTATCCAATTTACTCATCCCTTCCTACATTAATTCTATTAAAACATTTAACACCAATATAAGAATATGTCAATTTTTTCGTATTTTCTGTTTTATAGTACATTTTTCAGGGTAGAGAAAAATGAGAGTAACTACACAGAGGAAACAACTGGACTGTTAAAAAACAAAAGGAGCATTCCTGTATTGAAAAAATTTGAGGGTATTTGAGGTTTGATACAAAAAGAGTCCCCTTGGTATAGTACGGGGTGTCGATGCGCATCGACCCCTAATTAAATAAAAACCAAGGAGGACTCACCAATGAATTATAATCGAAATGAAAAAATAAGGCAAATCACAGAGGAAACATTAATCGTAGGTATTGATATCGCGAAGAAAAAACACGTCGCGAGAGCACAGGATGACCGCGGCATTGATTTAGGGAAACGCTTGGTCTTTGAAAACAATATAAGTGGCTTTGAACGGCTGATTAATTGGGCCTCAGACATGAAGAGCACCCATAAAAAATCAAAACT
>NZ_FOMR01000021.1 GCF_900112705.1 Lentibacillus persicus | reverse complement strand
CTACCTTGCCAACCTCAAGCATTAAGGAACGAGTATAATAACCGTTTCGATAATCCCGGGAGCCTGTCCCGCGCTCGTAAGGCTTATTATTTAAGTATTCATCACGCTCCTTTTCCATGTACTCGTTTAGAATCAATACGATGGTTGATTTGGTAACTGCTTCGATATTGGAATTCATAATGGAATCTTTTAATTTATCCATATTTAGGGTAAACTGGATTTGGGTCATTTTAATCCCTCCTACTTTTTTTCTCGGTTGAAAACATTGTAACATGGGGGATTAATTTGACCCTTTTTTTGATTCCTTTTTACACAATTATATGGACTTTATCAGATAAACTCCATCTTCCGCAGATAAACTCCATCTTCCGCAGATAAACTCCATCTTCCGCAGATAAACTCCATCTTCCGCAGATAAACTCCATCTTCCGCAGATAAATTTTCCTCTGTGCGGCTTGGGCTTGACTTTAAACAAACATCCATTTATATTAAAAAATATAATAGATGAAACGCTGATAAGGGATAGTACCGTTTGCGGTCTTTAATAGAGAGGAAATGCCTGGTGGAAATTTCCATGGACCCAAACGTGAACCTGCCTTTGAGTTCGCCGTCGAAAGGTTTTTTACCGAAAGATGTGCGCGGTTTTAAACCGTTAAGATACCAAGTGTGCAGCTTGATTACGGAGCTGCAAACAAGGGTGGTACCACCACAAACCTCGGTCCCTTTTTTCTGGACGGAGGATTTTTTTATAAGTTAATTCTTCCATATTCTATTTAAGGAGTGTCTTTATTGGGTAAAAACAACAAGCAATTCGTTGAAAAAATAACCGCCATGGAGGACGATTTTGCTCAGTGGTATACCGACGTTGTTAAACAAGCGGAGCTGGTTGATTATGGAAGCGTCCGCGGAACGATGATTATTAAGCCATACGGTTTTGGCATTTGGGAAAATATTCGTGACGAACTGGATAAAAGATTCAAAGAAACCGGCCACTCAAATGTTTACTTTCCGTTATTTATACCAGAGAGCATGCTGCAAAAGGAAAAAGACCATATTGAAGGTTTTGCACCGGAAGTGGCCTGGGTGACACACGGCGGTGAAGAAGAACTGGCCGAGCGGATTTGTGTCCGCCCGACATCAGAAGTTCTTTTCGGCGAATACTACTCTAAAAATATCCATTCATACCGTGACTTGCCGAAGTTGTATAACCAGTGGAGCAATGTTGTCCGCTGGGAAAAAACAACCCGTCCATTTTTGCGCTCACTTGAATTTTTGTGGCAGGAAGGGCACACAGCACACGCGACACGTGAAGATGCCGAAGAAGAAACAGCGCGCATGCTGCAGATTTACGCAGATGTTGCCGAGGATTATTTGGCTATACCTGTTTTGCATGGTAAAAAGACTGAGAGTGAGAAATTTGCCGGGGCGAACTATACTTTGACAATTGAAAGTCTGATGCACGATGGAAAAGCTTTGCAATCCGGAACATCGCATTATTTTGGAACAGGCTTTGCTGAAGCGTTCGATATTAACTATCTCGATGAAAATGGTGATCAAAAACCGATCCATCAAACATCGTGGGGTATGTCCACACGTATTATGGGCGCGCTCATCATGGTACATGGCGATAACCGGGGTTTGGTGATCCCGCCGCGAATCGCACCGACCCAGGCGATGATTGTGCCGGTTGCCCAGCATAAAGAGGGTGTGCTGGACAAGGCTTATGATCTTCGAGATCGTCTGCAGGATCTGGTGCGTGTCGATATTGATGGCAGCGATAAGAAGCCGGGCTGGAAATTTAACGAGTATGAAATGAAGGGAATCCCGGTTCGAATTGAGATGGGGCCAAAAGATATTGAGAACGATCAAGTGGTGCTGGTCCGCCGGGATACGGGAGAAAAAGAATTTGTACCGTTGACTGAACTGGAGGAGCGGCTGCCGGCTCTCTTGGAAGAAGTGCAGCAGAATTTGTATGATAAAGCACTGGAACATCGCAACGAAGCAACCACAACGGCAGTTGATATGGATGCATTCAAAAAAGCGTTGGAAGAGAATCCTGGCTTTATCAAAGCCATGTGGTGCGGCGATGCAGGGTGTGAGGAAAAGATCAAGGACGAAACATCTGCCACATCCCGCTGTATTCCGTTTGAACAGGAAAAGATTTCGGATTCCTGTGTATACTGCGGCAGAGAAGCAAAAGAGATGGTTTACTGGGCAAGAGCTTATTAAGTTGAAAAAATCGGGCGCTGTTTACAGCCGCCCGATTTTTTTCATGTTCCGGAAAGCCCAACTATGTTCCGGAAAGCCCAACTATGTTCCGGAAAGCCCAACTATGTTCCGGAAAGCCCAACTATGTTCCGGAAAGCCCAACCAGGACAAAAAGATGCTGTCCCAGTCAAACGGTTGCACAGCATTTCAGCTTTGCAACGCTTTTTCAATATCCTTTTCAATACTTTCCGGCTTTGTTTGCGGTGCGTAACGGTTGATAACGTTTCCATTTCGATCAATTAAAAACTTAGTAAAATTCCACTTTATTTGTTTCGTCATCACACCTTTTGCTTGTTCGGTTAAATACACAAATAATGGATGTGCGTTATCGCCTTTTACATCAATCTTGCTGAACATCGGAAAGGTTACCCCAAAATTCCTCCGACAAAAGACTTCGATATCTTCATCTGATCCAGGGTCCTGATTGTTAAACTGGTTACACGGAAAGCCGAGTACAGTAAATCCTTCATCTTTATATGAAGCGTAAAGCTTCTCCAGCCCGTCAAATTGCGGTGTAAACCCGCACTCACTGGCAGTATTGACGATCAACAGTACCTCCCCTTTGTAATCATGCAGCGATTTTTCGTCTCCATCTATTGTTTTTGCGGAGAAATCATATAAGCTAATTGAAATCGCCCCCTTTTACAGTAAAGAATACCAATGCATCCAATTATTGTCAAAAGAATTGTCTAACAATTTAAAAAAGACCATCCATTATTTTTTGAATGGATGATCTTGATACATTAAGCTTCCTGTTTTGTCCGGGTTTCTTCTTCAATAATGGCCAGTCTCCGGTTGATTTCATCCTGCGATAAATTGTGTTCGCGGACGTACAAGTTTTCCCGGCTGGTGCGGCATTCATGGGTGCAGCCGCGCATATATTTATGCTCATTTTCTTCTGAACAAATAATTTGTTTATTGCATGGCGGATTGGCACAGTTGACATACCGTTCACATGGTTGGCCGTCAAAATAATCTCTTCCGACCACAACGTGTTCTTTTTGATTAACCGGAACGGAGATGCGTTCGTCAAATACATAACACTTTCCGTCCCAGAGTTCCCCCTGTACTTCAGGGTCTTTTCCATATGTGACAATTCCGCCGTCGAGCTGATTGACATCTTCAACGCCTTCTTCCATCAGCCAGCCGGAGAACTTCTCACAACGGATGCCGCCTGTGCAGTAGGTCAGCACTTTTTTACCTTTCAGCTGGTCTTTATTTTCGCGGATCCAGTCCGGGAGTTCACGGAATGCTTCGATGTCCGGCCGGATTGCGCCGCGAAAGTGACCAAGGTCATATTCATAATCATTCCGTGCATCCAGAATGACCGTTTCTTCATCCTGCATTGCTTCATAAAACTCTTTGGGTGAAAGGAATTTCGCTGTTTTCTCAAGTGGACTGACATCCTCATCTTCATTGAGTTTA
Organism: Lentibacillus persicus; assembly: GCF_900112705.1. GTDB lineage: Bacteria > Bacillota > Bacilli > Bacillales > Amphibacillaceae > Lentibacillus > Lentibacillus persicus. The sequence goes on along the minus strand of NZ_FOMR01000021.1, from coordinate 12,058 downwards.
AGGCTGACAATTTCGGAACGGTGCCGCACATGCATTTTCTTGAACGCATGGCCGTCATGCTGATCAATTTTGAACGTCATGTCAGCAAAGCGCGGGTCCTGGTGCATTGCTTCCATATACTTTTCTGTCTGTTCGACTGTGCCGGAAACAGTTCCGTTCAGTCCTTCGTGTGCAACGAGAATGCGTCCTTTAAGTCCGAGTTCCTGACAGAAGGCAAGGTGTTCCTCTGCGAACGCCTCCGGATCATCAATCGGAACAAACTTATAATAAAGCAGCACCTGATATGCTTGTTTATTTTTCATTGTAATACCACCTACCATTTATATTTGCAAGATATAAATGTAAATCGATATTTATACCTTATTAATCCTAACAAAACGTTATTATATCACGTGTTTCGGTTCACTTCCAGTTTTCTAGAATTAATTAAAAAATGTCATTTGTCAACATTTTGTCTACATTTATTCTAAAATGGTGTTTCTTCCCTTACTTTTGTCATCAGCTGATTAAACTTTTTAGCTGTTTTTTTCTTTTGGCCTTTAGTTGTATGTGCATATATTTTTTCAAGTGTTTTTATTTCCCTATGACCTAGACGTTCAGCAATATCCCGCAAAGGTATACCAGCTTCAATACATAATGAAGCGTGAGTATGGCGCATTGAATGTGGGCTTAATTTTATCGGGTGTTTCATTTTTTTTAAAATGGTTCGCATATGTTCATATATTACCTGAGGTGATATCGGATAGCCAGGATGACTATTAGTATTTATAAAAATAAATCCCTGGTCCTTATATTGCTTTCTGTTTTCCATTAGAAATTGGTTTTGCCAAGATCGATGTTTTTTCAATTGGGTAAGCACAAATTCATCTATATCAATGATTCGTTCGGATTCTGGTGTTTTAGGTGGGCCTAATTTCACATCATTACCTGCTTTAGTGTTACCGTAGTTAAAAGTTTTAGTTATTGACACGGTTTGATCTTCAAAATCAATATCGTTCCATTTTAACACCGCCAATTCACCACGTCTTAAACCTGTATATGCCAACATTAAGAATATAATATAGTCCTGTGGATGGTAAGGATATCTGGACTTGGCTGTTTGTAGAAAGGTAGCCAAATCTTCTTTTTCGAGAAATTTTTCTTCATCTTTCAAAGGACCATCATTTTCGATCGGACTGTCAGACTGCAAAAACCTCATATCCACGTTTTCCGTTGGGTTAGTTTTAATGACCTTTCTTTCATAACACGCGAATTTAAAAATTAAACTGGCCGTAGAGTGAATAGACTTAATTGTATTTGCGGCCAATCCTTCATTGTACAATTCATGTAAAGTATCAACGTAATATGGTTTAGTTATTTTTCTCATCATAGCGAACTTGAAATGTTCATTCAATTTTTTGACTGATGTTTCTCTGCTTTGAAGTGTTTCTCCTCTTACATATTTAGAATAGTATTTAAACCAAATTGGAACAAACTCGCCAAAGGTTATATTAGATTCTTCAACAAAAGTGCCTTCATTTACTTTTTTGTCTATTTCAGCTGCAGCAAGTTGTGCAGCTTTTTTTGTTTTGAAACCACCTCTGGTTTGTTGTTTGCGCTTTCCCGTTACAGGATCGATGCCTATCTCAACGGTATACTGCCACGTTTTTCCTCGTTTTCGGAATGAAGCCAAGTTTATCACCTCACTCAAATGATATAAATAACAGTTGTATTTTTGGACTATTAAATGAATACATTTTGTTTAATTAAAATTATCTATAATAATTTTCCATTTTGCTATTTATTTTTTCGCGTAGAATTAATCCCTCAATTTGCTTTTCGTAATGATTCAATCGCTTAGCAGCAAAGTTGTGTGTGACATGAAATGTTGAAGCAATCGAAGTAATTGCTTGATTCCTTTCACTTAACACTAGTTCTCGTAACATAAAAGTGGGGACGGCAAAATGCAGCGCAAAGTTATCGGCTTGTGACTCTTGCAATAGCCGAAATGATTCTGTCATGAATAGCTGTACTCCTGAATGATAAAGTATGTGAGCTAATTCATGCGAAAACACTTCTTTTCTTTTTTCTAATGGTATTGCGGGATCTAAATATATACACCCACGAGAGACAAAAGGTGGTTTGCGAAAATAATATAATTGAATGCCAAGCCTTTGAGCGATATCCTCAATCGAATGGTCTGGGTCCACTATCCCCATTTTCAAATACAATTCTTCCACTGTGTCCTCTATTAAAGTTGATACGTAATTCATAACATCCTCCTAATTGAGAACATATGTTCTGTTAAATTGTATAAAAAAGGATGTACAATTGTTTGTACACCTATATTATTAATAATGAAAGATTAAACAACGAAGAAGTCGCTTACTGATATCAATCTGTCTTATTTTTGTCCCCTTTATAGACCAATTTTATTTATCATTTTTTTTTCTCATTTCTTTTTCTAGCTTTATAAGTAATATATTCAAAGTGATTGCGCAGTTCTTCAACATCTTCAGGAGTGAGGTTTTTCCAATCATCAATATTATGGAAAAACATGTCTTCTATTCCATATTCATCCACTATTTTTTTAATTTCAGCTAAAGAGTCAAATTCTTTCGATGACTTTGGTGTATCAGTCCGTCCTAAAAGGTAGTCGGTATCAACATCAAAAAAACTTGATAATTTATCTAAAGTGGAGAAATCAGGCTCGCGAGTACCACTTTCATATTTAGCAATAGTTGAATACGAAACCTCAACTTTACTCGCTAATTCCTCTCTGCTCATATTATTACTGTTTCTAAGATTTTTTAGTCTATCACTAAATTTCATAATGAGACCTCCGATAAATATATTTTATACTATTTGTCCAATAAATAAAATATGTTTGGACAAAATGGGCAAAAGTTGTTGACATTGTACGTAACGTCCATTACAATGTAATTAGTTAGACAATACGTCCAAAAAGGAGGTGTGAAGATGCGAACAAATTTAAGAAATATTAGGTTAAATCAAGGCTATAAAGATGTGGTAGAAATCGCTAATAGTGTAGGCATATCTACATCCTATTACTACAAAATTGAACAAGGTAAAAGGAACCCTGGTATTGATCTAGCTAAAAGAATTGCAGATGTACTTAATCATACAGTTGATGAACTTTTTTTTGATCAAAGTCTGGACATAATGTCCAAGATAAAAGAGGAGGTTGTTTGAATTGTTTGAAACGACGCTAAAACCCCAGCCAGAATTTGAAAATAAGATGTACGACATGATATACCAAATTGCTGAAAAAGCTCAGCAAGACCGGGATCAATTGAATGAGTTCCCATATTTGCTAAGTAAATCTCAATTGGCAAAACAAGTATTCAATGTGAGTACACAAACATTAGATGCGCATATCGTTAGAAGGTCTGACTTTCCAAAAATTAATATCGGCGATCGTGTTCTATACCCAAAGGATGAAGTCATCAGTTGGATTAAAGATCATATCAGTATCACAAATGATATTGCTTCCGAAAGAAAAATAGTTAGTTTGTAAATCTACCATAACGAGATTTCGTGTATTAAAAGCAAATCAAATATATACAAAAATGAGGAGAGAAAACATGAAAATAGGTAAGTCCCTTAAAAAGGTTAGAGAAAGAAAGGAGTATAGCCAGGAAAATATTGCAAATATAATTCATGTTAGTAAACAACTGGTATCGCATTTAGAAAATGATAGAAGGAGTATGACGGAGGATCTAGCAAAGCAAAGTGTTAGCGTGTTAAGTGATGCACAATATGGGTTTGAAGTTGCACGGGAAACTGCAGAGGGTTACATTGCTCCCCTTATAATGAGTGGTGAAGCAATTGAATGGCATAGGTTAGCATTGCAACATGTCTTTGTAAACCAAGTAACAGAAACTATTGAACGCTTTGAAAAATTTAGTCTTGTGCAGCCACCTGAATTTGTTGGCGATAAAGAATTGGAGGGAGTCAGGGAAAGAGCTAAAGAATTGTTGGATATACAAATGATTGTTGACTCATTTCTAACTTGCTTGGAACAGGAATATAACATTTCTGTTCAAGAATGCATGGACAGTAGGTTACAAACTTGGAAGAAGAAGGGGTGGATTAATTAATATTCTCTTTTGGTTAGGAATACCTTCCAAAAAATGAAAAGGGGGGGCAACAATGCGAGAACTAAAATGGATAAAGTTAGATATTTCTATGTTTGAGGATGAAAAAATAAAATTGATAGAACAAATGCCAGAAGCAGATACAATTTTAATAATCTGGGTAAAACTTCTGGCACAAGCAGGAAAGACCAATGCAAATGGCTATATTTATCTTAATGAAAATATTCCATACACGGAGGAAATGCTTGCTACGATATTCGGTAGACCAGTTAATACTGTACGACTTGCATTAAAAACTTTAAGAGACTTCGGAATGATTGATATAGATGAAGATTCATTTATTTACATTAACAATTGGGAAAAACACCAAAATATTGAGGGAATGGAACGTGCGAAAAAGTTGAATGCAGAGCGCAACAAAAGGTATCGAGAACGGAAGAAACAGCAAAAGTTACTCAATAAAACATCACGTGATGTTAGCGTGACGTCACATGACGGTACAGAAGAAGAACAAGAACAAGAGAGAAGAAAGAAGAAAGAAGACAAAGAACAAGAACAACCACAGACCTCAGCAATTATTCAATTTTGGGATAGTAACGGATTCGGGTTAAATAACATTCAAGGAAAAAACCAGTTGTTGTCGTGGTTGGATGATTCTTCATTTACACAGCCAGAAAAAATCATTGTTAAGGCAATGGAGATAGCCTGTGCCAATAATAAAAGACAATTAAATTACGTTGAGGGGATTCTACGAAACTGGGAAAATCAATCGTTATTGACGTTGGAAGAAATCGAAAACAACAAAAAGGAAAAGAAGAAGCAATCCGCTGCGAATGATGGTTATCATTATGGGTTTTAGGAGGATTTCCTGATGGAGAGTATTAAACAGCGTATAAAAAGTCCGGAACAAAAACTGCTTCAAACGTTTGTGTGTGATGGTTGCAACCAGCATGTAACACAAACAGAATTAATTATCCCTTCTGGACCGCGTGAAGGGGAGCGCGTTATAGCCAATTACGGATGCAGATGTGAAGATATCAAGCTGGCAAAGGCAGCTAAGCAAAAATACAATCAGCTCAAACATCGTAACCGGATGGATCGATTTAATTATTATTCATTGATAAATGAGTCGTTAAAAGAAGCAACCTTCGATAACTTTGATGCATATGACAGCAACTTAAAACGGGCTAAAGACAAGGCACTGGCGTATAGTCACTCATTTGATCGAAAACAGAACCTTTTATTGACAGGCGATTATGGAACAGGCAAAAGTCATCTATCGGTTTCCATAACCAAAGCGTTGATGACAAGAGAGTATGAATGCTTGTTTCTCTCCCTTCCCAAACTGCTTACTAAAGTCAAGGGGACCTACAATACAAAAGGCGTTACAGAAGAAGAACTGTTAAACATTATTCAACGAGTGGATTTACTAGTGCTTGATGATATTGGCGCCGAACAACGAACAGAATGGTCCACATCTAAACTATTCGAAATACTGGATGATCGGTCGGGCAAGGCAACCGTTTATACGACCAATTTAAGCAGTAATGAACTTAAAGAACGGGTGAGTGAACGGAACTTCTCAAGAATGATGGATAATACAAACGTTATTGTTATAAATGGCTCAGATTATAGAAGGAGGGCGTTTTAATATGTGGCAAGGTATGAAAAGTGTGATGGTGTTTGATCCGAAGGATAGTCAAGTGGAGACCGACAGAAAGTGGCGAGAATGGATGGAGCATAAAAGCTCCGTTGGTGACAAATATGTACCAACGGCAGCTGAAACAAGAAAATACCTTAATGAACTGGAAAACAGAAAGCAACGATACGCCTAAATATCCACCTTTCTGATTTTCATTAAGATATCTCTCATTATACCATTGTTAGTTAATATGCGACAACGTTTAATAGATGGCCTTGACTGAGGAGGACTAATAATATGCAAGTCATTAATAGAATCGGAGAGAGAAAGATCGTGATTGAAGCTGGTTATTCTGAAGCCCATCTTATTTCCGAGGCATTAACGATGTATCGTTTATGGCTGCAGACGTTACATGGCCGGAACAGTGAAGAAGAAATGTTGATAGGGACGTTAAGGCATACAATTATGAATCCAACGGTGGAACGTGTAACGACATGTAAGGAAGATGACAATGAGTGAGCAAATGATACAGCAATTAAACGTTTATGAATACCTGGGAAAAGGGTGTGATCCTCTATACAATGTCATTTGCCATATGCAACAAGGGTACTCCGAGTATATTCCAGATATAAACGTGACACTCACAAAAAATCAGCATGGCCTATACGAATTGGCTTCTGAATCGGATCATGAATGCTATTCAAATAAAGAGGATTTATATGATTGTGTCAGTAAGATTATAAATAACAGCTTATTAAGGGGGATATAAAGATGTCGCAAGTTGTTCAAGCGTATATGGAACAAGAATGGAATTATTATGATATGAACTTGGCTAAAGCTTTGGAAGCTGTCGAACAAGACGATTTGGAACACGCCTCAATGTATTTTCAACGGATATCATGGGCATTACATTCATTGGCTAAGCATGATTATGGGAATTCAAATAAATCATCAATATCTAAGGTGTAAGAAAGGGTGAATCATTTCATGCAATTCAGCACGGATGTTGAGCACATGTTCACACAAGAAGAAATTGAAGAGATTTTAAAAGACGAACAGAATTTCTATATCGAGCATGCTGAAAAGAACTGGTTAAACCGGTATTTTAAAATTAAAGCAATGGCTAACGAAACAAAAGTACCAAGCATTATTTCTTCTATATCCGATATGCCACAGGGTTCCAGCAATTTCAAAAAAAGCAAGACGGAAATGTATGCTCTAAAAACAATACAAGCATCTGAATGGTTAGAAATACTGCATTCAACCATTGATTCATTAAGTCCAATTGAACAAAAGTTGATTGAATTGAAATATTTGCGTAGACGGAATGACGGTTCTCGATATAGTGATGAGGTTATTTATCCGCAGCTATTTGTCGGCAAAACAAGGTATTATGAAATCAAGAAAGAAGCATTGGAAATACTCGGACGTCATCTATACGGTGTATTTGCTGAAAGGGGATTTTCTTGATGTTGTCAGTTGCTCATTCAATCAAAAAATCATTGCTTATCATATTATTCGTAATGTTATTTGTTGCTTTTTCAACATTCTGTGGCATTGTCTTTTTGGCAGTCCTACAATGGTTTATGCATACCGAGATTTATTTGAACACGGTTTATTCCGCAGAGTTTTGGTTATGGGTCTTGGGTATTCCATTTATTATTATTTTCCTAATGACATGCGCGAAACTATAATCTCATGCGTATAGTTTAAATTCTATAGAAAAGGTGTTGATCACCCTTTTGGACTTGATTGTCTGAAAGGGTGTTCTAGGTTAGGAAAAAATAAGACAAATTTTAATAAGAAATTCGTTCACGCAAAAGGATTTTAATATTTTATGTCGAAATTTACTCTTATAGGGGAATCACAAGGGGAAATTTGTATGCAAACTGAATTCATGAAGCAAGCTTATGGATTAGTGTATGAAATAGAGAATTGTTTGAGACGATACATTGAGCAAACCATGCAAAAAGAATATGGAGTTGGTTGGTTTATTGAAGGTCCACTAGTGATGAAATATAAGCCTTATAATAAAAACTATAACACTTTTCATTTTCATGAACTCGTATCAATGTTGAGAGGTTACCCCTGTTTTGTTGAAACCACCGATACTATTTATTATGAATTGACACAGACAGTTGAGATAAGGAATAAAGTGGCACATTCCCAGGATATTAGCGATAAAGAAATGGTTTTACTGCAAAGAGTTCATAAAATGGTTATGGAGCAAGTATTACTGAAATTGTCCACGTAATATTATTCTTAATTAAATTCATTGTCTACACTTTATTTTTTTATGTTATAATACGAACAAACGTTTGTGTTATGGAGGTTTTTAAAATGAGTGAAGTCAATGATAGAGGAACAAAAAAGTGGACAGCTATGATGATGCCGGAACATGAAGAGATGCTGCAGCAAATGTGGCAAGAACAAGAATATAAACAGAAGCCGATTCTCGATGAACAAGAGCAGTTTGAACTCAATACTAGGTTACAACTTGCCTTACAAAACGATCTTACAGTTGAGGTTGAATATTACGATCATAATTCACATGACTCTCGAAAAATAAAGGGGAAGTTGTTGGTAGCCGATACACTGGCTAACACTTTGAAATTTGACAACGGCGAAAATACGACTGTTTCGTTTGATGATGTTTTGGAAGTGCGGATTGATTAATGTAATGAGAAACAACACTTAACGTTTTTGTTTTGCCCAAGTATTTCAAATTTTATGTTAGTATTGATATTGAATTTTCTTTCAAGTTTCTTCCAACAACAGTCCTTGTCCAGCTAAAAGAAATCATTTAGCCTGTTCAATTAACGGGCCAGATTGTTGAATAGAGAAAAGGCTTTTTACGCGTTAAAGTTATATTTGTTGTATTGTTGTATTGTTTTATTTATTTCTGTAGGCTAGTAATTCACAAGTCTACTATTACTTGGTTATTTTTTTGAAATGATAAAAAGGGATGATTTGTTTGAACGACAAGCTCTGGAAAATAATACAATTTGGGAGTTTCTCACTGTTAATACTAATAGGTGTTTATTCGATAGCAACCCTGCCCCGCACACCAAAACCTGGCGGTGGCTGGCATGTAACTTTTCCAAGTGTAACATATCAGGTAGTTGGATTTAGTCTTGTTGTATTGCTTACACTTACCTGGGTGTTTGCTACTTATGTAAGAAGACAAGGTGAAGTTTCCGTTAAAGCAGTTCAAAGTACAATTTTATTTCTTGTAGGATTTGGAATATTCTTTTGGATTTTACAGCTTATCTAATTAATGAAAATTCCAATTGTAAAAATGCTCTTAAAGAAGGTGATGGTTTGAACGATAAACTCTGGAAGAAAATACAAATAGGAAGTTTTTCGCTGGCGATGTTGTTATTTGTATACAATATAATAGCTCTTCCACTTGAACCATTACCAGATGGAGGATGGCAGGCCACCTTTCCAAGTGTAACATATCAGGTGATCATGGTTGTCATTGCCGGAATACTTCTTTTAACTTGGGCGTTTGCCACCTTTGTACGAAAAGTAGGCGAGGTATCCATGGTAGCCTTCCAACGTACTATCATTTTTCTTGTAGGCTTTGGAATCTTCTTTTGGATTCTGCAGCAAATGCATTAAAGGAAATAACTAAGAGGTTTTTTGAGTATGGTAATGATAGAATTACATAAGAAATGATAAAAGGGTGTTTCATATGGGTTTGTCAAACCGTGAACTTCAGAAGCTTCAGGCGATGTATACGTATTACCTGTTTAAGCAAAAGTCATCCAAGCTTTTTCTAACGGGGTTGTACGTAATGATTGGAATATGGTTTATAGCAATGATTATTCGAGGGTTTGAAAATTTTCTTGTTATGGGGAGTGCCTTGCTGTTTATTTATTTGTTTATTTCGGGAATAGTATGGTTGTATTTTGCCTTTGTAACAAGAAAGGTAGAGAAAAAACGTATTGAAATGGGTCTTTCTAGGGAAAAGTTTGAGGGTTTAATTGGATATGACAGACTCACTGGGAAAATGAACAAACGTTTTGTTAAGATGCCTTGGGATAATTTGTAAATAGCAATTCAAATCTTTTTCTATCCATTTTATTTGGTCATCCATCTTTTCAAGATAAAACTGCTTATTCCGTAATAGGGCGCCATTCCGTAATAAGATTTGGCGCTCGAAGCATACATAAGAGCCAATTTATTTAATAATAATTTACCCCGAAATGATATTATACAAAGAGAGAAAGGAGAATCCTATCTGATACAAGTTATGAAGGCCAACGAAGGTCATGTTGAAGGAATTTCAAATGTGTGTATTAGGGGCTATTGGGCTACATATGGAGAAACTCACTCAAATGAATGGATTGAAAGGGTTATTAGGGACTTTTATAATCACGAAAGAATATTAAAAGAAGTAACCGAATCAAATCGTGACTGGGGTGGATATTTTGTAGCTGTTGAAAAAGGAAAAGTAGTTGGTGCTGCTGGTGGAGGAATGATAGATGTAGGAGTCGGAGAATTATTTGTAATATATGTTGACCCTGCAAGGCGAAATGAAGGAATTGGGTCTAAATTACTTGATGCTGTTACGAAACAACAAAAAGAGGAGTATGGTGCCAAAAAGCAATGGGTATCCGTTCAAAAAGGAAATATGAAAGGAATTCCCTTTTACGAATCCAAAGGCTTCAAATTTCAATACGAAAATGTTCCAAAAGAGTATCCAACGTATATTAAACTGAGACACTCCAGGAAGATTTAAAATCATTTTTTGTTAGCTAATAGTAGAAAGTGACTGTGCCGCAAACGGGCGCTTATCAGGAATAAGTATTAGCTCCTAAGCCGAACATAAGGGCTAATTTGTGGAATAAGGCATATTGAATTCAAGCTGAAATTTAGGGAGGAAGTTTTTTGAGTAAAAAGATTGGTGGGAAAGGAAAAGGCACTTTCTTAGCAATTGGCACTGCAGTAGGTGTTGCACTTGGGTCGGCATATTTTAATAATCTAGCTTTTGGAATCACCGTTGGCGCCTTAATTGGAGCAATCATTGATGTAATCATTTATTGGTACAGACATAATAATACATAAACAATAATTATAACTAATTCATTAACGGGCGCAAGAATGAAATAAGCTCATCGCCCGTCTTGCGTATAACACCAATTTACGAAAAAGCCAATTAGTTTACGTAAATAAATAATCAATGTTCAAAGAGGGATCAAAGTGAATAGTAAACCAACTGTATTTGTTTTGGGTACTGATCATTTAGACAACCCGAATAATGGCGATATGTTTATGTCTCGGACTGAAGATTTACATAGTGAAAAAAGACAGAGTGAAATCAGGCACGTTGTAGATTGTCTGAAAAAATTTAATCCAACAAAAATTGCGTTGGAAGTCTTAACTAAGGACCAAAGAAAGTTAAATGAAAATTACCAGTCCTTTTTGAATGGAAATTTTAAGTTGACATCGAACGAACGCCATCAATTTGGTTTTCAATTAGCTGAAAAGATGAAGGTGAGAGAACTTTTTGCAGTTGATTGGAACGATAATGTTGACGGAGTACCTGACTTAGGAGTCTGGGCAGAGGCAAACACATCCAGCGTTTTTGACGATGCAATTGAAAAAGGAAAACAGTTAACATTGAAGTATGAAGAGTACTTTAAAAACCATACAATAAAGGACTATTTGCTTTTGCTTAATGCTGAGGAAAATGTCAAATCTAACCAAGAGATTTATATGAAACTTGCTTTAATGGGTACCCAAAGCAATCCAACTGGTCCTATGTGGGTAGCGCAGTATTGGTATTATCGAAATATGATCATCTATAAGAACATTGCCGACTTGGTTTCGTCCAGCGACGATAGAATTTTTGTGTTGTATGGTGCAGGCCACCTATATTTACTAAAACAGTTTTTGACAGAAAGTAATATTTTCAATGTGAAAACAGCACAAGATTATCTAACAAACTGAATTATCCCATCATCGGGCGCAAGAACGGAATTAAGACTTGTGCCACTTTTGCTTATAAGGGCCGATTAATGGAATAAGGTTTAGGAGGTGAATTTTTGAATATTCAAGAATTAATGCCTATAATAATTATATTTTTAAACTTAATCATCACTATAGCTATTATTTTTGGAGCCGTTTTTACCGTTAAATATGTGAAATCTAGAAATTCTTCCAAGGAAAAATTAGAAGAAAGAGTAAGAAAACTGGAGGAAAAAGTTAATAAATGATGTTCAATCATCGGGCGCAAGAACGGAATAAAATTGCGCCCGAATTTGCATTGTAGGGCCAGATTGTTTAAGAAACGCGAGAAAATAAGATGTTT
>NZ_FOMR01000001.1:174944-434657 GCF_900112705.1 Lentibacillus persicus | reverse complement strand
GGCAGCTTACTGGCCTTTACATGGGTGGAAAAGCGAAACTTCATTCAGCGGATGAATTTCCCGCTGAATGATCAAGGTACAAAGGCTAAAACCGCCACGTCCTGTGGCAACGCCTTTGTGACCTGCATCCTGCAGGCCCGAGCAGAATCAGACATTTAGGGACAGTTAGCTGCCGTATTTTGGCAGCTTACTGGCCTTTACATGGGTGGAAAAGCGAAACTTCATTCAAAGGAGCTCGCGTTTACAAAAACCATCATGTGGGAAATCACAAAAATATGATAAAATTATTATAAGCAATCGATTCCCCATTTATTACATCAATGGAAAGCAGGTATGGTTATGCATCATTGTCCTTATTGCGGCACAAAAGTACGTGATAACGAAGCTTATTGCATTAAATGCGGTAAAAATTTACCTGAAGACATGCACGAACGTCTTGATACCAAACAGCAATTTAATAAATACTGGTACATTCCTATAGCGGTGGCTGCTGTTATCATATTGGCTATCGGGGGTTATTACATTTTCCAGCAACAGCAGACCGCAGAGGCAAAGGAGTTATACAAAAAAGCCGAAGAAAATGCTGTCGATGAAAACTATGATCAGGCAAGCACACACTTGAAATCAGCTCTGGATAAACAAGCGTCCTTTTCCCAAGCCGATACGCTGCTGAGTTATGTGCAAACAGCGCAAACTATTGAGGAGCAAATGAATCAAGTCGATGAACACCTTGATCAAGAAGCTTATCAGGACGCCTTATCAATTATCAATGATGCTGAAAACAAATTAACAACTTATATTGGTGAAGCGGTAAATCCTCTAATTAATAAACTGACAGAAAAGCGCAGTGCCATTAAATTAGAACAATTGAGATTCAACCTTGAACAGGAACCCGGCATAAATGATTTAAAAACACTCTTATGGGAAGCTGATGCGATTCAAACCGATAAAGCAACTGAAGTTGCAGATAATATCCGGGGTCAAATAGTTGACCACACTTTCGCCCAAGCAAGTGAACAATTAAAAGATAAACAATTCTCTGATGCTTTATTGTTGGTAGAAGATGGACTGAAGTATGCACCGGAATCCGAAAAACTTCAAAGTTTGAAAACAACAATCGAAAAAGAAAAAACAGCTTTTGAAACTGCCCAACAGCACAGAATTGAACAAGCAATCAATTCCGCTGAAGCTGAACGAAAATTAAACGAAAATGATGCAATCGAACTGGTCGAAGCTGACGTCACTCGTGATGACCAGGGTAATGCAGCCGTGAAAGGCCAGGTACAAAGCGTTGCCACAATACCCATCAATTCCATCCTTATTGAATACGACTTAATGCAGGGGGATGAGAAGTTATTATCAAACGAAGTGTATGCCTATCCGGACACGCTTTTCCCCGATGAAACCGGTGAGTTCGAGTTCACCCACTTTGATATTGCCAAAAGAAAAAATCTCAGCGTTACCATAAATCAAATCAGGTGGTACACTGATCATCAATAAGGACATAACAGCGAGGTGAACAAATTGGACAAGAAACTGCGCGGACCGGTAATCATGTCGGTGACGCTCGTTATCATAGGTATAGTCGTTTTAATCATTCTGAACAATCAATTGCTGACAGACGATGTTTCAGTTAATAATCCTATGATAAATGAAGTTGAATCAAGCAATGAAACCTTGGACCTTAAAACAATCATTCATAATGCCGAAAAAAGCGTGGTTCAAATCGAAGGTCAAAACGAACAAAATACAAAAACCGGATCCGGATTTTTATACAATGGAAAAGGTGACATCATTACCAATGCTCATGTTATTAAAGATGCTGACGTCATTAATGTTCGGACTGCGAATGGGCATATTTATCCAGCCGCAGTTGTAGGTACCGGTGAGGAAACCGATATTGCTGTCGTTCGCGTGCCCCAGCTTGCAGATCAAAGCGCATTAACATTGGAAGAAGATACAAAAGCGGAAACCGGAGATGAAGTCATTGCCCTGGGCAGTCCCCATGGTTTTCAAAACACGGTAACACTTGGAATAATATCCGGCACAGAGAGGAATTTTACCGTTGATGGCTTCAACTACGAAAACGCATATCAAATATCTGCGCAAATCACTGAGGGGAACAGCGGCGGCCCCCTAATCAATCGGGCAACCGGGCATGTAATAGGTGTCAATGCTGTTGGCACATCGGATGGAACAATCGGATTCAGCATCCCATCAAATGAAATTTATGATCAAGTGACATCATGGTCTAATGAAGCAAAAAATGACCAGCTTGATTTTAAAAATACGAATGATATAACCCGTACCGAAAGCCCTGAACAACTTGCTGAAGATGCCGAATATGTAGCTGATTACTTTTTTGAAAGCATCAGTATCAGAGATTATGTCGGCGCCTACACACTGCTCGGAAGTGCGATGCAATCCGCTGAGTCCTACCCGGATTTCCGGGAAGGGTACATACATTATGTGGACCTTCACTATTCTGACTTTAAAAGTGACGTTTCAGAAGATAATCAAGTTAAAATAACTGCAGAGGTAACAGCGGAAGTTAAACAGCAGGAAGAAGAAGGAACCGAAGAGAAACAGATAACTTACACGCTTACGATCGATCGCGAAAACGATCAATTAAAAATTATGCAGATATCAACTGACGAATAGTTAAATTGTTTAACTTTAAAACTGTCATGGCGCGACTGGACCGGCCCCTTTTTTTGCTTCCCGGGCCTTGTCCAGCTTTTTTTCGAGACGAACGATTAAATTTATTTTAAACTTTGATATTCTGCCTGAAATAACTTTGTTAATTTCTCCGGGGGCAGCGGTTTGCTGAAATAAAACCCTTGCATTTCGTCACACTTTTCCTTCATTAAAAACTTTAACTGATCGATTGTTTCCACACCCTCGGCGATTACTTTCATATCAAGTGAATGCGACATATGAATAATCGATTTGACGATAGCCTGGTTTTGGCTCGGATTTTCGTTAATGAACATTTTATCAATTTTTAATTTGGTAACAGGGAAAACACTTAAATATTTAAACGATGAATACCCCGTGCCAAAATCATCGATCGATACCTTTACCCCCAGCTGACGCAAGCGATGCATCGTATCCATTATATTATCTTCATTCGTCATTGCCATCGTTTCAGTTATTTCCAACTCCAAATATTTTGCATTCAGACCGGTTTCACGCAGAACGTCTTTCACTTTTTCCACCAGCCCTCTTTGGTAAAACTGCTTGGCAGATAAATTAACGCTCACACTGACAGGTTGATACCCCTTGTCTTGCCACAACTTGTTTTGTCTGCATGCCTCTCTCAAAACCCAGTCTCCGATATCAATAATTAATCCTGTTTTTTCTGCAAGTCCTATGAACTCATCCGGTGGTATGTATGCTTTCACAGGATGCTTCCAGCGAAGAAGCGCTTCCATGCCAACGATTTTATTCGAACTAAGACTTTTTTGCGGTTGATAATGAAGTTCAAATTGTCCGTGTTTCAGAGCTTGGCGCAATTCAGTCTCCATTGTCAGCATAGCTTTAAAGTTCTCAGATATAGACGATTCAAAGATATTGTAATGACTGCCCTGCTTTTCTTTAATAACATACATAGCTGAGTCGGCATGCTTGATTAATTCATTTGCTGATGTTCCATTTTCCGGATAAATGCTGATACCGATACTAATCGATATAAAAATTTCGTAACCATTAATCTTGATTGGTTTTTCGAAAGCATCTATCATGGCATCAGCGAATAAATTAACAGATTCCTGATTTTCAGGTCTGCGTTGCAAAATAAGAAATTCATCTCCGCTCATTCGGGCGAGAAACGTGTCTGTATTCAAAAAAGACTTCATCCGTTCACCGCAAGCCTTTAATAATTGATCACCAAAATTATAGCCAAGTGTGTCGTTGATCTCTTTAAAATAATTCAAATCAACAAAATAGACTGCCAGCATTTCATGAAGCAATTCAGCTTCATTGATAGCTTCTTTCAAAACTTTATAAAAGAAATTCCGGTTCGGCAAATCTGTCAGCTCATCATAATAAGCCATATATTCGATGCGTTTCTCGTTCTCGATCTGATTGGTGATATCTTTGATGGCAGCCAGTCTGACAATTTTCCCATGATGATGATACGGGTACTGCATCATTTCAAAATTAAACGTTGAGGAATCACTGCGAACGCCCGTTAATTCATTGGTCTTCCCGGTTGTTTCGCATTGATCAGACAGCTGTTGGAAGCTCTGTTCATCAATTAGCTCCTTTAGACCCCTCTGTTTGATTTCGGCAACTGTATAGCCAAACATATCTGCAAATGACTGGTCACAATCAAGGATAGAAATGCCCTCGGACATCACAACCCCTTCAGATCCTGCACCGGGGTTATGGTCGATATATTTTTTCAGTTCATTCGTTTTTTCATCGGGAAACACTTCTCTGATAATAAGACAACACGTACCGTCATCCATAAAAACCGACTTCACTTCTGCCAGCTTGTCATCCTGGTTCTTTATAGCCATTAATAAATGTGACTCATTACGCGGCTTCAGCAACTCAAAATCAAGAAATTCATACACAGATTTTTTCATTGATAAATCTGCGTTTAATAAAGTTAAAGCCGCACTATTCCCGCGGATAATATCACCATTTCGGCGAACAAACAGAATAGCTTCATTTAACTTATCAAATAATTGATCGTCGATTGGCAATTTCGTTTTCGAAACCATGGTTACCCTCCCCCCGCAAATAGACGTCAGTGTTTATCCTATAATCATTTTTTCTTTTGGATAATGGTATTTTCCACTTCTTTTATTGTCCTGGAAGATAAACAAAAATGTAATAATCCCTACTCTTCCTATGAACATTAAGAACATGATAATCGTTTTACTTAAAGTCGATAAGTTTTCTGTTATGCCCAACGAAAGCCCGACCGTTCCAAACGCAGAAGTAACTTCGAACAAGATATAACTCAGCTCAAATGGCTCAACGATTAAAATTATAACCGTAGCTGTAAACACAAAGATAAACGCCATTAATGTCACTGTTACAGCTTTTAACAGATCCTCCTCATATACTTCCCGATTAAACAAACGAATGCTGCGTTTGCCTCTGGCATATGTAAAAATGAATATGACAACTAATGCAAAGGTAGTCGTCCGGATCCCGCCGCCGGCACTGCTTGGTGAAGCACCGATGAACATAAGAAGAGACATAAATAGATGGTTTGGCTCCGAGAGCAGGCTCACATCCATTGTGCTCAAACCGCCGCTCCTTGTCGTAACCGACTGAAACAGTGAATAAAACAACACTTCATGCCAGGATTTATCACTGAAAAATCCATCTATATCCAGCAGCATAATAAAGACGGCTCCTGCAACAATCAAACCAGTAAACGTTAATGTTGTTACTTTCGTAAACAATGTAAACCTGAATGGTTGCTCACTGTTCCCTTTCGAAAATAAGAAAGCTTTTATTTCAATCAGGACAGGATAACCAATTGCGCCAAAAATAATAAGCAGCATATTAATAAACTGAACGAAATAATCATCCTGAAATATTACGAGAGACTGACCTGTTATATCGAAGCCGCCATTTGTCGTGGCGCTGATGGCTCCGAAAAAACCTTGAAAATAAGCTTCTTTTACGGTTGGAAAGTATTGCAGAAAATAAGTGCCCAGTATCAAAAAACCGATTAGCTCAATGATCAGAATAACGACTAAAATTTCCTTTACCAAACGGACGATTCCCGCAAATGATGTCTGATTCTGATCCGCCATAATCAGCCGGCGTTCCCTCAGCCCGATTTTTTTGCCGATAATCATCCAGATAAACGTCCCAACAGCCATTACACCAACGCCGCCTAACTGGAGGATGACCGCCATCATAACAATTCCTGTTGTACTGAACGTTTCCGCTATCGTTACCGTGCTGAGCCCGGTTACACTAAGCGCACTGACCGCAGTGAACAATACATCAATAAACGGCAGGTTCACACCATCCTGCTGCGCTGCGGGCAATGCCAATAAAACCGTTGCCGCAATAACTGCTATAAAATAAAATAAAAATATTAATTGTACTGGTGAGAGCCGGTTTACCCAGCGGAACAATGAATATCCAGACATCCAGAACACCCTGCATTCTCAATAATATTATCGGCACACTTGCAAAAATCTTAACATCATTATAGCAGTCATTTTGCATAAAAGCTTCATATTTCGACATTTTATCAAGAAGATGGTGTATCATCAAACTGACTTTGAAACAGCCTTCATATATGCAATACACGCGCTATTGTTTAATGGGATAGGAACAGATTATTAAAAAACGGGCCGCTGACCAGTACGTGATCAGGACCCTAACAATCAATGTCGTCTTCTTCAATTTAAATTTGTTCTTTAAACTTATCAAGCAGTTCTTCTCCCTGATAGCCTTGTTCAATCAGTGTCTTAAGCTTTTTTTCTACAATTTCTTTTCGGTGATCCACAATCGTCCCCATAAAAATCACATTGATTTGTTCGCCAATTAGATTCATATCGACAATGGCAGTGATGAAAGTGGCCGGCCTGTTGCTTTCTTTGGTGATCTTCGCTTGTATCAATACTTCAGCACTATTTTTTCTCAGATTATGAAAAAAATCATACTGACTTTTATCAAGGTAAGCCTCGACTACCCATCGGGAGTTATTGTCTTCCCGGTTTATAATCAGGCCATCCAAGAGAGGGATTGGTTGTTCCAACATGTCAGCGTCTTCGTTATCGATAATTTTCAAAGAACTCAGCTTAAATGTTTTCACGTCTCCACCCCCCTTCTGAATTTGGTTTTATCCGCCAATATAACTCATTTCAATTTTTTTACGGTTGCGATGGGTTTCTTCGGTCCGCTCTTCAGAGTAGCGATCTTTACGTCTTCCCCACAAGCTCGTCAATTCTTGTTCAACTTCATCATTTGACAGTTTATCCTCTCTCATTTTTTCGCGGATATCAAATCCGTCGGAGGCGAAAAGACATGTGTAGAGTTTTCCGTCTGCAGATAATCGGATCCTGGTACATGTGCCACAGAAGGAATCGGTTACGGATGATATAACCCCGATTTCTCCTTCACCATCTTTATAGCGATACCTCGAGGCTACCTCGCCGTAGTAGTTCTCTTCTGCCGGTTCAATTGGCATTTCTTCGTTAATCGTATTGACGATGTCTTTTTTGGAAATAACGTGTTTAAAATCCCAGCCATTACTATTACCGACATCCATAAATTCAATAAAACGCAAAATAATATCTTTTCCTTTAAAATATCGGGCCATCGGGAGTATCTGGCTTTCGTTCATGCCCTTTTTAACAACCATATTAATTTTAACACCAAGTCCTGCATCTTTAGCAGCCTCGATTCCTTTTAATACCGGATTGGATCCGACCCCTCTATCGTTAATCCCTTTAAAAACCTCATCTTCTATGGCATCCAAACTGATGTTGACTCTATTCAATCCCGCAGCTTTAAGTTTTTTAGCCATTTTTGTGAGCATAACGGCATTTGTCGTCAGTGCAATATCTTTTATGCCGGGGATATCAGAGAGCGCAGCGATTAAATGATCCAAATTCCTTCGCATCAGTGGTTCACCGCCTGTAATGCGGATTTTTTCCACACCTAAACGTGCAAATATTTCAGCCAACCGTATAATCTCATCGAAGCTTAACAACTCTTTTTCTGACAGGAATACATAATCTTCACCGAAGATCTCCTTAGGCATGCAATAAGTGCACCGGAAATTGCATTTATCAATCACTGAAATACGCAGATCTTTAAGGACTCTTCCAAAATGGTCTTTAATTGGCGCTGGTTCGTTATTCACAGAAACCTCTCCTTTTTTTGTTAAAGAACTTGGGTTGTAACCAGGTCTTTGTGACGCAGATACCCATTTAATTTATTCCGCCAGAAATCCCGCCTGTCCTTGATTATCCTCCAAAAGCATTGCTTCAACTTCATCCCCTGCTTTAAATCCGCGTGTCCCGCCGGGCAAAACCATTAAACTGTTACAATGTGCCAGTGAGGTGACAACATTGGATTTATCTATTCCCGAAAGATTTGCATGGACGTTGCCATTTTCATAAGTGATATAGCTCCGCACAAATCGTGTAAAAGGATTTGGTTTAGAGAAATCATCTGCCAGGATAGCTTTAACCCGTCGTAAAAACGGCATCTCATTAAACAAATAATGCTGCACAACAGGTCTTGCAAAAAGTTCAAAACCGACATAGCATGCCGATGGATTTCCGGATAAGCCGTACAACAATTTTCCATCTGCTGCTGCAACGGTTGTCACACTCCCCGGGCGCATTGCCACTTTGTTAAAAAGCACCTCAGCTCCCAGTTTCTCATAAATTGCCGGCATTAAGTCAAAATCACCTACCGACACACCGCCCGTTGTTATCAATATATCGACTTCATTCAAAGCTTGTTTAATCATTTCATAACTTGTGTTTAATTCATCTTCCAGCTTTCCAAAATACTTATACGCCGCTCCCGCACGGATGATTTGGGATGTGATCATATAAGCATTGGAATTACGAATTTTTCCCGGCTGCAGTTCCTCGTCAACATCCAGGAGTTCAGTTCCCGTTGCGATGACACCTATGACTGGTTTCTTGGCGACTTTTACCCGGTTGTAGCCAAACGTGGCAAGAATTGCTTTCGTGCCGGGATTAATCAGTGTTCCTTGGTTAATCAGCTTTTCCCCTTTTGCTACTTCTGAGCCTTCTTCGATAATATTCTGATTTGGCTCCATCTTTCGCTTAATCGACATATAGGAAGAATTTTCATGCTCATAAGTGTCACATATTTCAAACATAGCGATACAATCGGCGTCTTCCGGGATTTTGGCACCTGTCATAATGCGTGTTGCCTGCCCTTTATGTAATTTTTTTTCAGGCACCTCTCCGGCTCCGATATGTTCCACGACCTCAAATGTTACCGGATTATCTCTGCTTGCTTCGACTGTATCATCTGAGCGAAGTGCGAAACCATCATAAGGTGATTTCGGAAATGGCGGAACAGGGTGGTTAGCTATAATATCCTCGGCCAGCCTTCTATTGTCACAGTCATTTATGGATATATATTCTGCTTCCCCATTCAGCCTGTATTCCCAAACATACTCGATAGCTTTTTCGACCGGGATCGGTTTTCTTATGTCTGCCATTTATATTTAAACCTCCGTTACAAGACTGCTGCTAACCCAAGTTTAACAAAAACCCAAGTAAATTGATATCACAGACATCCTGCTGTCACGAAAAGTTTGAGATAAAGGAGCGTTCCTGTAATGAAAAAATTTGAGGCTTTTGAAAGGGATTTTTAGTATAATGATATTAAGAAAATTGGCACGGAGGTGCGTGGTGGCATGGGAAAGAAAATCTTCACTTTGATGTTGCTTATGTTGCTGACAGGTTGTGATGAGGAACCGGCCATCGTACAGTCTGACACACCGTCAGAAGATGCCGCCCAAGTCCCGGAAATTATTGAACAAGAGAAAGGAAATGGTGAGGAAGAGGAAGTTGATGAATTTATCGAATTTGTCCTGCCGAAAGAAACAATAATGATAAACTTGAAAATGGTGCCCATCCTTGACAGTTACTTAACAGCTGTAGATGATCGGCAGCAAGCAATTGCACAAATGACACTCCTGCCAATTCAAACACCCGACAGACAGCTATTTTTACTTGAATTCTCCTGTCACGAATCCAATTCATGCTCCTATTTATTGCTGGATCAAACTGAGGAAAACAGAACATATCTAATTGCAGATCTTGCAACATTGGTACAAAAGACCGCATCACCTGATATGAATAAAGTTTTATTTCATTTTAACAGAGAAGAATCCCGGCCTGCCCTTTCCGATATTGTTGTTATCGATTTGAATTCGTGGGAAGCAATGACACTTCACAATAAATCAAACGACAAGGACGTACTGAATTATACATGGCCGCTTTTAAATGTCGAATGGACTCAGACCGACCGTTTTACTGTGACGGTGCCGGATATAGCTGAACCAACCACTGCACAACTCAAACAATGGGAAAACGGCAATAAACCCGAAGAAAAAATTGAATTCCATTTAAACGAAACAGAACAACAAGAAAATGATACAGATTGACAGCATCCAATTTTTGGGATGCTGTTCACATTTAATTAAAGACCAGCTCTTGCTGATGATGAATCGTTATATGCTGATCGTTGACCATGAACCTGGCTTCACAGAAAAGTGTGTATGTGCCTTCACTCGGCCGTTTGAAGCGTTTGGCGCTTTGTGGATGATAACTAATGCCCGTATTTAACGATTTAGTCACTGTGCTCCCTGTATAATCATGATTTTTATTTTTAAATGAAACGGATATAAGTGGTGTATGATGTTTCATTTCGACAGATCCCTCTCCAACATACTGAAGCGCCCGGAACACCTGAAAACCTTCGTCCACATTTTCCACCCGAATATGTAAAATAAAATCGTCTTGCTGGATAGCATTTGTCTCGCCATTTGCAAGCTCAGTTTCAGCCTGCTCGAAAAAGAAATAAGAAATGATGACAAGTATACAAGCCACCGCAAATCCATTAACCGCAACTAGCTTTTTCATATTCTCTCCTCCCCATTCTTAATTATTAGACGAATTTCCCCACCGAAAAGTTCCAGAATTTTGAAGAAAAAATTATTTTTTGTTTCACATCTGTGTTTTTCTTAATAGGTAAAAAATAGAAAGCATAATTATCGGTGCTGAATTAAATTATAAATAGTGAAGCGCCAGGGAATACATCTTGAAGTGGCGTAATGTTTTCCTGTATGTTTTACCGCTGGTACAGCTATATATTCCCAATCAAAAGGAGGATGAATCCATTGACAGTCTCATCCCAGGTTAAACAAACAATTGCAGGCTTATGCGCAGGCAAGCTTTGAACAGTTTGCACTGCAAACAGAAAATAAACAAGCCAAAAAGCTCTATGAAAATGCAGCGAATCAGACCCAAACGATTCTGCAATCTGTCGAACCGCGTGTACAGCAAATGGAACAAGAGGAACCACAATATAAAGGATTTTAAACAATGAGGCTGGCCTAAGCCAGCCCCTTTAAATCTGGAGGTCATCATATGGGTGTTTTAAGGTTTTTTGTGATACTTGCCCTGAGCATGATGCTGGTTGGCTGCGGTACTGATAACAACGCAGTCGATACAAACGAGGATATTGATTACAGTATGATTTCATCCAGCAGCAATTCTCTTGATCAATCCTCTGCAAATCAAGCCAAAGAAAAATTAAAAAAATACGAGGATATCACAAAAATACACGCTGTCAGCCATAGTAAAAAATTGTTGGTTGCATTTGAAATAAAACATCATAAACGATTTCAGTTGGCTGAATTAAACAAGAAAGTCCAAAAAAAATTAGACAAGGAATTCCCTGATCTGAAAGTTGAGGTTTCCACTGATAAAAAACTTGTTTTGGAACTTAAAACGTTAGAGGAAAAAATTGAAAACCAGGATATTTCAGCGAAAAAACTGAAAAAAGAAGTAAACCGCCTTATTAAGTTGAAAAAGGATAAAACGTAAAGGATGCGTGAGAATGTATGGCAGATAAAAAAAAGAAAAATTTACCGCCAGCTGCCCAAAGATACCAAACTTTTGCCAAACATAGAGAGGTAAAAAGGCCATTACTTAAAAATTGCATTAAAGCCTTTCTCGTAGGTGGTTTCATTTGTTTTATCGGTCAAATCATTTCCACCATGTATGTTTATTTTTTTGGGTTTACCGAACAAACGGCGGGAAACCCGACCGTTGCGACACTCATTTTCATCACGATGTTCTTGACGGGATTTGGTGTGTATGATCGCATCGGTCAATTTGCTGGTGCCGGTTCGGCTGTACCTGTAACCGGGTTTGGAAATGCTGTCATATCTTCAGCAATTGAACATCGAGCTGAAGGCTTCATACTTGGCGTCGGCGGCAATATGTTTAAATTGGCGGGCCCTGTCATTGTATATGGGGTTTTTTCAGCATTTGTTATTGCTTTAATAAAAACGATTTTGATTAAATGGGGTGGCCTCTAATGTTAACTGGACATCGAACTTGGATTTTTAACAATCAGCCGGTAATTATCTCGACAGGAACGGTTGGCGGCCCTTTTGAAGCCAATGGGAATATTCCTGAAGCGTTTGATATATTGCATGACGATATGTGGCTGAAGCAGTCTTCGTTTGAAAAGGCACAGCGCATCATGATGGAAGAGGCATGCCAGGCAGCCATTAAAAACAGCCTGATCCAAAAAGAACAGGTGAAATTCTTTATAAGCGGTGATTTGATCAATCAGATTACACCGAGCAGTTTCGCCGCAAAGACCCTGGATGTGCCGTATTTTGGCTTATTCAGTGCCTGTGCAACGTCAATGGAAAGTCTGGCTCTCGCAGCTTTCATTATTAATGGAGATGGCGCCGACTATATTTTGAGCGGAACTGCAAGTCATAATGCCGCCACCGAAAAACAGTTCCGCTACCCGACAGAATACGGCGGTCAAAAACCGCCTACCTCTCAATGGACGGTAACCGGCGCCGGGTGCGCGCTAGTGGCTAAAAATGGGATTGGTCCAACCGTGACATCAGCGACGATCGGCAAAGTTGTTGACATGGGATTATCTGATCCCTTTAATATGGGGGCCGCCATGGCACCTGCTGCAGTCGATACGATTGAAACTCACTTAAGAGAACGGGATATCGATCCGTCTTATTACGATTTGATTATAACAGGTGACCTTGGTCACATTGGCCGGGAAATCTCACTGGACATGCTGCGGGAAAAAAATATACCAGTTCAAGAGGAGAACTATCAGGACTGTGGACTTACCATCTACCGTGAAGGCCAGCCAGTTCTCTCGGGGGCAAGTGGTACAGCAAGCTCTGCAGTTGGGGTCTATGGCCACTTTTTAAAACTGATGAAAGACGAGCAGTTAAGCCGTATTCTTGTTGTTGCGACAGGGTCACTTCATTCCCCGTTAAGCATACAGCAAAATGACTCGATCCCTTGTATCGCCCATGCCGTCTCAATTGAATCAGGGAGTGATAACCAATGATTTTTTTCTGGGCATTTGTGGTCGGCGGGACAATATGTGTGATTGGCCAGATTCTTTTCGACGTATTTAAGCTCAACCCAGGTGTTACGTTAACCATTTTTGTTATTTCCGGCGCTATCCTGGATGGATTAGGTTTATACGACCCGCTGATTGATTTTGCCGGTGCCGGGGCAACGGTACCCATAACAAACTTCGGAAATCAGCTGGTTCATGGCGCCATGCAAGAAGCAGAACAACACGGCATCATCGGCGTGGTGACGGGAATATTTGAAGTAACCAGTGCCGGTATATCGGCTGCCATTATTTTTGGCTTAATCGGCGCGTTCATTTTCAAACCGAAAGGATAGGATGATCATGACTGTCAGTTCACAAGTTAAAGGGTGTTTCAGTTCGATTAAAAGTATCGAAGCAACACTCCAGTCCCTTTCAGCCAAAACAAGCGACCAGGAAGCAGATAAAGTTTTCAAGGAGGTCCGGAATACAATACGGACCGTTCAAAATGACCTGGAAAGTCAAGTGCTGCACTTGACCAAGGAAGAACCCCAGTATAAAAGTTAAATTCATCCGAAAAAAAACAAAAAGGAATGATATGCATGCCAGGTTGGGTTGAAATAATGATTCGGTCGGTTGTCTTTTTAATCGTTTTATTTTTAATCACCAAAGCACTCGGGAAGAAACAAATGTCACAGCTGGATATATTTCAATATATTACCGGGATTGTTATCGGAAGCATTGTCGCCATTCATGTGACCGATGTTACGACTAATGCTATGTATGGTTTTATTGCACTGGCTGTCTGGCTTGTTATACCGATTGCCGTTGAATTCGCGCAGCTGAAGAGCAAACGGTTCCGGAATATTGTTCAGGGGAAAACCACGGTTCTAATACAGAATGGTAAAATCATGGAGGACAATTTGAAAAAAGAACGTTATAGCACGGACGATCTGCTTAAGGAACTGCGAAACAATCACATTTTCAACGCACGTGAGGTTGAGTTCGCTGTTCTGGAGCCAACCGGAAAAGTAAATATCCTTCCGAAAAAAGAAAACCAGCCAATCACCCCCAAAGTGCTAGGCGCGACCGTTGCCCCTGAAAAAGAACCGCAAACAGTCGTGATGGATGGAAAAGCCTTGCTCGAGCCTTTGGCAAATGCGTCATTAAACACCAACTGGCTGGAAACCGAACTCGCAAAAATGAATGTCAGCATCGAAAATGTATTTCTCGCGCAAGTGGATAGTGACGGCCAACTAACCGTTGACCTTTACGATGATAAATTAACGGTTCCAGAGCCCACTGAAAAACCCCTTCTGCTTGCTTCAATGAAAAAATGCCAGGCCGATTTAGAATTATTTGCTCTGGCTACGGAGAATCAAGCATCAAAACAGCTTTATCAACGGAATAGTGAACGGCTGCAGAAGGCCATAGACAAGATTACACCTTATTTAGAGTAAGGCTATATAAAAAACAGACTCTCCAACACGAAGAGTCTGCTTTCGATTAGTCACTGACTTTTAAGACGACTTTGCCAAATTGTTTTGACGCCTTAAGATAGTCAAGCGCACTTTGGGCGTCATCAAGTAAAAAGGACCGGTCAACGATTGGATGAATCTCGTGCTGTTCAATATATTCCAGCATTGCATGAAGTTCTTCCTGGCTGCCCATCGTCGAACCAATCAGCTTATACTGACCGTAGAAAAACTTACGTAGATTTAATTCGACGGTATCGTCTGTTGTGGCCCCGAATGTCACAAAGCGACCGCCTTTTTCCAGCACGTCAAGCGACCGGTTAAATGTTGCCTGTCCTACACTGTCGATGACAATGTCGATCGTCTCATCTTTCAGTTCCTCGGACCAATCACTGTTGGTGTCAATCGCACGATCGGCTCCAAGCTCCAGTGCCTGATTGCACTTCTCTTCGCTTCTTGAGGAAACAATCACACGTGCGCCGGCTTTCTTGGCAAATTGAATCAAATAAGTTGCAACACCGCTCCCGGCACCTGGGATAAACAATGTGTCTTCAGCTTGCAGGTTTCCTTTAGTGAAGAGCGCCCGATAGCCTGTCAGCCCTGATAATGCCAATACACCTGCCTCTTCCCAGGATAAATGCTCAGGTTTTTTTTCGAGTTGTTCAGCAGGCAAGACAATCGTTTCGGTAAACGTACCATTATCAGGCATCCCTAAAATATCAAACTGCTTTGGTGGTGCTTCTGCATTTTCATACCAACCAAGTGATGGGTTAACAATCACTTCATCCCCAACCGAAAATTCAGAGACACCTTCACCGATAGCCTCTACAACACCAGCGCCGTCAGAACCGAGAATTAAGGGTTCTGCCTCATCTCCTCTGCGCCCTGGTACAGCAACATCACGTCGATTTAAGCCAGCCGTTTTCAGGGAAACTTTGACTTGGCCATGATCTGCAAATGGCTCGTTCATATCTTTTACTTTTAATTCTCCATACGCATGTACAAATGCTTTCATACTTCTATCTGCTCCTCCCGAAAATAATAACTTATTGTCTCAAGATGTTCTTGTTTAATTATATCATGTGGGAACAACGGAACGTAAATCTTTTCCTGTTTTTGAAATGATTTGCTGATCATTTCCTTGTACTGTTGCTCGTGTTGTCTTCGTTGAATCATAAATTCACCATCCGCATCCTCCGGCAAAACCTTATTGACGATAAGTGTCTTCACATGAAGATGGTACTGATCGAGTAGATCAATCGCTTTTTTCGTTTCTTCAATTGGCAGACGTTCCGGATTAAGCACAAATACAAAACCGGTTAAGCTGCCATCAAGCAAAATTTCCCGCGCCTTGGCGAATCGTTCCTGACGTTCTTTTAACACATCATAAATCGGGTCTTCCACAGGGTCACCATCATTAAGCAAAGCTGAATAATTTTCATTTGTCTTCTGACGTTTTTTCAACATACCTTCGATCCACACACCCATTAATTCCGGCAGAGACAACAAGCGTATTGTGTGGCCTGTAGGCGCTGTGTCAAAAATCAGTTTATCGTAATCATCACTTTCCTCCAATATGATGGAAATCAATCGATCAAATAACGCTGCTTCATCTGCTCCGGGTGAAGCTTTAGCCGTGTCAAGCTGCCGGTGAACCTCTTCCATCATACCGGTATGGACGACATTTTTGATATTGGCTTTCACACCTTTAATATATGCTTCCGTCTCAATTGCCGGATCGATTTCGAGCGCAAAAAGATTTTCCGAAACACCCGTTATACTTCCGCCAATTCTTTTGTCAAAAATATCCCCTAAATTGTGGGCAGGGTCCGTCGAAATCAACAAGGTGCGATGCCCTTCCCTCGCTGACTTCCAGGCGATCGCCGCAGCAGATGTCGACTTTCCGACACCGCCTTTTCCGCCGACAAAGATAATTTTTTTATTTAGAACTTCCATCCGTATGACTTCCTTTCTGTCTTACAGTTCAATGTCATCATTAATGCCTTAACAGCAGCGAATGCCGGTCATTGGTGACTTATCCATTCCCATGCGCAGATGCCACTCATGGAATTCCTCAATCATATACGGATACAACTCAAGTGTATAATAATAAACCGGGTTTGGAATCCCTATCATTTCGGAATATAAAAGCAATAAAAACAAATCGTCCTGATCACGCAGTTCTCTGGCGATTTCCTGGCGATGCGGCATACTTAATACCTCTTCATAAAACGCCACAAGCCTCTTAAGCTGCTCAAGCATGATCTCTCACCTCTCCCTTTCCTGATTCAAAGCCTGGTAAACTGGAAAGGGATCAGCAATTGACCTGATCCCTCTCTGGTGTCATAAACCTGGAATTATTCACATCTCAACAGGATAGCTTTGTTATCATTTGATATTTTGATCCAAATCTTCCGAATCCATATTAGCTGTTAAAGCCTGGAAAGCGGTTAAAACAATCCATACTGCGAATACAAATATGATGGCCCCGAGAACGAACAGCATCATTTTAGGGTCACTTCCAAACCACGACCATTCAAAGACGACTTGCTGGAACATCGCCCACAACGTCATGAACATGACAAATATCATTGGAATGAGCGTCACCAGGTAATTGCTTCCACGTCTTTTCAGCCAAATCGAAATGAGCATCAAACTGATTCCGGCAAGCAACTGGTTCGAGGTTCCAAACAGCGGCCAAAGCAGATAACCGCCTGATCCAAAACCGCGTGATCCTTCAGGCATCAGTACCAAAACTGCGCTCGAGACAACCGCAACAGTTGTCGCCACATGCATTTTAGTCAATGCCGGCACGTTATATTCCGCTCCAAGCTCACCAATGATGTAACGCATCATACGGACGGACGTATCAAGCGTTGTCGCCGCAAAACTAACGACAATAACTGAAACGATTGTAGCAGCGACAGCAGGTGGGATGCCCAAGCCGCCGGCAAGTACACTGGCACCTTCAACAAACACATTCAGACCAGCTTCATTGGCTGCGGAAAAACTGCTGTATGTGCCGAAAAATTCATCTGTTGAACCAAAGAATGTGACAACAGCTAAAATTGAAACAAGTGCCAGTATCCCTTCCCCGACAGCCCCAAAGTAACCAACAAATCGTGCATCGGTTTCTTTATTCAGCTGCTTGGAAGATGTTCCGCTTGATACCAAACCGTGAAACCCTGATATGGCACCACATGCCACTGTAATGAACAATAGTGGGAACCATGACGTATCAGCTCCAGGGTTGGTAACCGGCGCGGTAATTTCCGGGTTCGTAAACAACAAACCCAAATATAAAATGCCAAGACCGACCACAAGCTGGTGGGAATTAATAAAGTCCCTTGGCTGAAGCAGTTTCCATACCGGCAACGTTGATGCGATGTAAACATATACCATTAAAACAACAATCCAAATCAAAAACGCGCTGTTAACAGCTCCAAGCCCAAACAGGCCAGTACTGCCTTCACCTCCGAAGTATGAGACAAGATCAATTTGCAAAAATCCGGCTTGTGCCGTAATAATTGCCGTTAGATACATAATGCCGAGCGCAATGACCGAAGGCAGAAGCATTTTTGTCTTACCTTTGTAGACTGCATGACCAATCCAGATTGCAAGTGGAATTTGAATAAACACTGGAAGCACGCTTGCTGGAAATGAAATAAATAAGTTGGCAATAACCCATGCAAAAACAGCGTTCACCATCAACACGAGAATAAGAATGATAAATAAAAACAATATTTTCGCTCTCTGGCCAACCAGTTTATTGGCAATAGTCCCGATTGACTGCCCTTTGTTCCTGACAGATACTGCCAGTGTACCAAAATCGTGGACCCCTGCAGCAAAAACCGTGCCCAAAATTACCCACAAAAACGCCGGCAGCCATCCCCAATAAACTGCGATGGCAGGTCCCAGAATCGGTGCTGCCCCTGCAACTGACGTAAAATGGTGCCCCCACAGTACAAATTTGTTTGTCGGCACAAAGTCAACACCATCTTTATACTTATGCGCCGGTGTCACATAATTGGGGTCAAGCCGGAAAATCTTTTCCGCTACAAACTTAGAGTAATAGCGGTAGCCCAGCGCAAAAACAGCTAAACCTAAAATTGCTACCAGAATACTATTCACTTTCTCTCCTCCCCTTTTTTGGAAAGTTCAGAACATAAAACCCTCCATTATCTTATGTAATATCGTCTCGCGATAGTACAACTCTATTTTATTGTAAATGCGCCCAAAAGTAAATATTGTGAATTCTAAATGTCTTTTTAAAAGGGTTAATTTCTTAAAACTTGTCGTTTTTTCATAAACTGCGACGTACTTTGCTGCGATATCTCGAAAGGACAGACCGGTTCCTCGGGAAAGCAGAAACCGGGGGGCCGGGGAGCAGAGACATATATGCCGGAAAGCGGGAATATGTGCGGGAGAGCGGAAATATGCGCCGGAGAACAGAAATATGTTCCGGAGAGCAAAAATATGTGCCGGAGAGCTGAAGTATGCGCCGGAGAACAAAAATATGTGCCGGAGAGCTGAAATATGTGCCGGAGAGCTGAAGTATGCGCCGGAGAACAAAAATATGTGCCGGAGAGCTGAAATATGTGCCGGAGAGCTGAAGTATGTTCCGGAGAGCGGGAATATGTGCCCGAGGGCGGAAATATGTGCCGGAGAGCGGATGCTTCAGCAGGCCGCGTAAAACGACGAGCACAAAGCAAGACTTCACTGAACATGTTACGATTTGCGAGGGATGCTGCTTCTCCGAAATCACCTGCAGCACGGCAAGCACCCGGGTATTACTGATGTGTCGTTAGAATCGGCTAATGAAATTTTTACCGGTTCGCAGTTCTGAGATATATCATGTACTGATTTATTTCCAGTCAAATAATGAAAAATCCTGACAACTCGGTTATGCGAGTTGTCAGGATATCGACTGCTATTCTTTTCCCATACCGCGTAAAAACTGCAGCAGCATGGTTATACTCCGATTTATTTCAGGGTCTTTTAGCGCCCTAATCAATTCAATATAAGATGTTTGTTCAGATGGTCCGGCAGCCGCCGCTTCTTTCATTCCATGATTCAGCCGGTCAGAAAAATTTTCCAGATCGTTGACATTTAATTTTCCAATTAAAAAGATCAACTGAGGCAAATTTTCGAGCGTTGACGCATATTGGGGTTTATTCAGCTCCTCCATTACATTCTCCAACGCATCTTCTCTATGTTTAACGAGAGCGTTCACCATATCAAGTGCCCCGCTTTGTTCAAGGGAATCAAGCAAATCTATGCCTTTTAAGATCGCTTCCTTATTTTCGCTGACGGCTTTTATCACATCATCAATATTCTTCTCCTGAACCGTTTCTTCAGGAATCTCCATGCGTTTTATTTTGGAAATTTGTTCAGCCATTCTGCTTCACCTGACTTCCCGGAAATTCATAGTCACGCCGTGCCCACTTCCGTTCAGGCTGTACGCCAATTTGCGGCTGCGGATTTCCGCGCCGGAAATTATGCGGCGGTAACGGACTTTTGCCTTTTTTCTTAATAACTTCCATTTTAACGGCTATTTCTTTATAAGCAGGTGTATCTGTATCTTTATCAACAGAATTGTCAGTTAAATAATTGACCGCAGTCTTACCGTTATCGTTCAGCGGCAAATAAAGCTCCTTGCCGCTCACCCTGTCAGTAATATGAACAGCACCGGTTGCTTCCCCGGATTCTGAAATCAACTTCACTTCCGCCCCTTCGTTCACGCCGCGTTCTTCCGCAAGTTCAGGTGAGATTTCAATAAATGCAGTTGGCATTTTATGCGTCAGTGCCTCAGACTTATACGTCATATTACCTTCATGAAAATGCTCAAGTACTCTGCCATTATTGACATGTAAATCATATTCATCATTTGTGTCATATAGCAATTCGTATGAAAGCGGATAAAGCCTTGCTTTATTATCCGCAAATGGAAACCCATCAACGAATAAAAGCGGTGAATCGGTGCCATCTTCAGCAACCGGCCACTGCAGGCTGTTGTAATTTGTCAGTCTGTCGTAACTGACCCCGGCGAAAAGCGGTGCAAGCGATGCGGACTCATCCATAATGTCAGACGGACTGTTATAGCCCCAATTGAAGCCGGAACGCTGCGCAATATCCATAATAATCTCCCAATCCGGACGCGAATCACCTACAGGGTCAAGTGCTTTATACAGACGCTGAATACGACGTTCCGTATTTGTGAACGTCCCCTCTTTTTCGAGGCTTGGAACGGCAGGCAGGATAACATCCGCATATTTTGCTGTCTCGGTTAAAAATAAATCTTGAACAACCATGAATTCCAGCTTTTCAAACGCCGCGGTCACATAGTTAATGTTAGCATCAACAATGCCGGTATCTTCACCGAGAATGTACAGCGAATTTAGCGTGCCCTCATGAATGGCACCAATCATTTCATGGTTATCTTTACCGGGCACTTTCGGAATTTCCACACCCCACGCTGTTTCGTAGCGCTTGCGGACATGATCGTCAGCTACTTCCTCGTAACCCGGGAAATAGTTCGGCATGCTTCCAAAATCACTGCAGCCCTGAACGTTATTATGGCCACGCAATGGGTACGCACCGGTGCCATTGCGCATGTAATTGCCGGTAACCAGCAGAAGATTGGAAATTGCTGTGCTTGTATCACTGCCGAGCTGGTGCTGTGTAACGCCCATTGCCCAGCAAATCGCAAGTTTATCTACACGCGTAACCTGTTCAGCTATACCAATCAAGTCATCTTTTGAAATGCCCGTTAATTCTTCGGCATAGTCGAGTGTAAATGGTTCCAATGATTGTTTGTAGTCATCAAAGTTATTGACCCACTTGTCGATGAATTCACGATCTTCCCAACCCTGATCGATGATGTATTTCGTGACCGCAGAGAGCCAGACGAGATCGGTACCGCTTTTTGGCTGGAAAAACTTATCAGCGCGCTGCCCCATTTCATGTTTCCTCAAATCAAACACATAAAGCTTCTGGCCAAACAGTTTTTGCGACCGCTTTATCCGCGATGCCAGCACCGGGTGTGATTCAGCGGTATTAGAGCCAATTGTTATCACCATATCAGCATCTGCAATATCATCAATCGAACCAGAATCGCCACCGTGTCCGACTGTCCGAAAGAGCCCTTTTGTTGCAGGCGATTGACAATAGCGTGAGCAGTTATCCACATTATTCGTTCCATACACTTGACGCGCCAGCTTTTGCATGACGTACGATTCCTCGTTGGTTGCCTTTGATGAAGCGATAAAGCCTAAAGCATCCGAACCTTTATCCGCTTTAATTTCAGCAAAACGCTTGGCTGTATAATCAAGTGCTTCATCCCATTCAACCTCGACAAAGGTCTCACCATCTCGGATGAGTGGCTTTGTCAGCCTTTCCTCTGAGTTAACATAGTCCCAGCCAAATTTCCCTTTTACACACGTTGAAATGCCATTTGCCGGAGAATCCTGCTGCGGCTCGACTTTCAATATTTTACGATCTTTTGTCCAAACATCAAATGTGCATCCAACACCGCAGTATGTACAAACGGTCTTGGTTTTATCAATGCGCTCTTCCCGCATCGATGCTTCGGTATCAGATACAGCGAATAATGGTCCGTAGCCGGTTTCCGTCTTTTTCGTAACCTCAATCATCGAGCGCAAAAGCCCCGGCTCGTGATCAGTCATATAGCCTGCTTCTCCAACCATTGACGTCTCCATCAATGCGTTGCACGGACAGACTGTAACACATTGCCCGCAGCTGACACATGACGATTCATCAATCGGCACATCGTTATCCCACACGACGCGTGGCTGTTCACGCTCCCAGTCAATAAGCAGCGTCTCGTTAACCTGAACATCCTGGCAAACTTCCACACAGCGGCCGCATAATATGCATTGATCGGGATCATAACGATAAAATGGTGATGAATTATCAACTTCGTACGGTTTCGGTTCAAACGTACGTGATTGGTGTTCGAGTCCAAAATCTGATATCGTATTATGAATCTCACAATCCCCGTTATTGTAATCACAAACCGTACAATACAGCTCATGTTTCTCCAGAATGCGGTCGAGTGCTTCTTTTTGGGAGGCAACAGCACTTTCAAGCTGTGTGTTCACTTCCATTCCGGCTTCAACTTTTGCCCCGCAGGCTCGAACAATCTCCCCATTGACATCTACCATACACGTATCACATGTTTGAACAGGGCCAAGCGACTCATTGTAGCAAATCTGAGGTATTGTATTTCCCGTAGTATTTATTAAATCAAGCAGATTCTGGTCAGGGAATCCTAAATATTCCTCTCCATCAATTGTCACAACTACATGTTCCTGGTCGTGCATGTAACTCCCTCCCTATTAAATGAGTGAAAGCTCTATATTTATAGAATATTATAACATATTTTATAAAAATTAAAGGCATTCAGAAAAAGAATGCCTTTTTAAAAAGATGGAGATATAAATTAAAAGAATTTAACATCAATTAATATAGTTTACCCTGCTTAAATGTAATGGTCGAAATTTTCATCACGGCCTGGATGTAACAGTTTTGCCGTAGCGGGAATGGGTCGCCATAAAATTGCGGGTAAATGGTATCAAATGTTGCTTTCATCTTATCAAACATACGGTCATAAACTTCCTGCTCAGTAAGGAATTGTGTTTCCCGCCCCTGAAGCCATTCCAGATAAGATACGATGACACCGCCGGCATTGGCCAGAATGTCAGGGATAATAATAACCCCATTGTCACTCAAGAAACTGTCCGCTTCACTTGTGACCGGCGCGTTGGCTCCTTCAACAATAACGTTTGCCTTGACATCTTTCATGTTTTTTTCGTGAATCTGTCCCTCAAGCGCTGCCAGTATCAGCACATCGGCATCCACTGTGAGTAAATCATCCCGATGGTGTATGGACGCGCTCACACCTGCTTCCATAAGTTCTTCATCATCAGCAGGCAAATCACCATTATGGCGTCTGGTGTAGTCAATTAAACTCGTGATGTCAAGACCGTCTGAATTATAAAGCATGACATTGTGGTCACTGACGGCCACCACTTTATTATTTAAGTATTGGCATTGCTGTGCTTCTTTTGCGGCAACGGAACCAACGTTGCCAAAACCCTGCACCGCAATGGTTTGCTGTTTGTCGATTTGTTTTATGGCGTTTTGAGCAAATCGGTTATCCAAGCCTTTGAGCCATTCTTCCCGCTCGCTTGCAAAATCATAAAACATATACCGGAATGTAAAGTAAACACCTTTACCAGTCGCTTCTTTTCGTCCTAAAGAACCGCCATTTATAACACTTTTTCCCGTGAAACTTCCTCTGTAGGCGTAACCTGGGTTAATGTTTTTAAACTCGCCCATCATCCAATCCATTTCACGTTCTCCGGTTCCCATATCCGGGGCTGGAATATCCTTATCAGGTCCCAGTGTTTCATTAAAGTTTTGGACATATTTTTTGCAGACCAGGTTCAGCTCTTTATCCGTATACTCTCTTGGGTTTATAATGACCCCGCCTTTACCGCCGCCAAAAGGCACTTCATGAAGGGCATTCTTTAACGTCATTAATGCCGCAAAATTACCCGTTTCTTTTTCAGATACCGTTTCATGAAAACGGATTCCACCTTTGTACGGGCCCAAGATGTTGTTGTGCTGGATGCGAAATGCCGGAATGCGCTCTACTTGGCCATTCTCACGGGCTACCCGCAAAAATGTTTTTTTAATATGATTGGGAGTGGATAAAATTGAATGAAGCGAAGAAAAAGCCCGTTTCCGCTCCTCGCTTTTCAATTCCGGCAGAAAGGATTCGTCATTCATTAATGCATCTAACGACTCACGTACAATGTCTCCAGTATTGCTTGCCACTTAATCACCTTCTAATTTTATATTAGTATATTTTCTGCATCACATATGATGTATAACCGTTTATCATAAAGTTATAACATTTTTTAATAAAATGACTAAAAGATCACCAACGCCAGGATGGCAGAAATGAACAACCCAAGCATTACGGGCAGAAAGTTTTTTCTGACCAGTTCCATAACAGAGACGCCACAAAAACCGGCAATCGCAATTAATGAGGACCATGCGACAATCGTTCCGCCTCCTGTCCAGATCGATCCCATCTGTCCAATGGCAGCGAGCGTTCCTGCATCAACCGATGCGCTCTCCAGTGATGCGGCAAGAGCACCTGTCAGCGGCAGGCCCGAGAAACCCGAGCCGTCGAGTCCGGTTATTATACCGATAACAAGAATGCTGAAAACTGTGAGCAGTGCACTCTCCGGCAAATAACCCTGGGAGGCTTCAACGAGATCAAAGAGGAATGCGGGTATATTTTCGTCAATGCCCAGAATGCTTCCTGAAAACTCTGAGCTGCCCATGAAAAAGAACCCTGCAATCGGGATAACCGGCCCCATTGCTTTAAACGCAAATACAAATCCTTCTGTAATGTGGTTCGTAATGTAATCCAAGGATTTTTGGCGTCCAAATGCTACCGTAGATAACAACAGTAATATAACAGCAACCCCACCGACAAACGCTGCACCATCTCCACCTTCGAACCCGGTCATCCTTCCTGAGTTAAGCTTGGTGAACATCATATAAACAACGACAGCTAAAAGCGATACCGGGACCAGTACTGCAAAAACTTTACTCCATGTGTTTAAATGAACTGACTGGGCTTTATTTTCGGAATCACTTTCCATTTGCATCTGGTCCAATTCAATCTCATTCAATTCACTGTCTTTTGACCGAATATTTTTCCGATAAAGCAAATATGCTGCCCCAATTGCAACACCGCCGGCTATCAGCGATAAAACAATAGCTTTATCTGCGACGATGGCTGTGTCAATCCCTGCTGAAGTCGCCGACAGATTTGGTGCGACTTGCACAATGTAGTCAGAAGACAACGCCATCCCCTGCCCTGCCAATGCCACCGCAACTGCGGCCGTCATGGCCGGGAGTCCTGATCTAATGGCTGCCGGGACAAGCAGGGCACATATTAATGGCACTGCCGGCGTCGGCCAAAAGAATAGCGATATGACATAAGTGACCGCTATTAAAACAAAAAACGAAACATGCCCATTGACCATTAATTTCTGAATCGGTGTAATCATGCGTTTATCTGCACCCAAATCCCGCAGTGAATGCAGTAAGGCGATCATAAACGTAATGATCAAAAAGATATTAAAAAGTTCTTTAGCAGCAACCAGGTTGGCATTAAAGATCGCCGTAAAAGCGTCAACAATACTGCCCTGAAACACCCAAGCAACGACAAATGTCCCCAGTAATGTCGGCAGAACAACACCTTTACGAAAAATCATCGTTATAATGATTGTTAATGTAAAGATGCCGTACAGCCAGTGCGAAAGCGTTATTTCCACTCCAGACATTTTCAGACACTTCCTTTCCAAACTGTGCTATAGCCTATGCACGTAGAAAGGAAGCGGTGATTGTGAAGCGAACTTCGTCTATTGAATTGTGAACTTCGGGGAATTAATTGTGAATTTCGGGGTTTTCACTGTGAGCTTCGGGAGCTTGACTGTGTACTTCGGGATTTTCACTGTGAACTTCGGGAATTTACCCACCAGCACAGTCATTGCACAGAAGTTCACCATTTTCATGAACACCGTCAAAGAACCCGTTTTCACAATAGACATGCTTCCCGCACCTCTGGCATTCACCGATGAATTCTTTCATACGATTTCCCTCCTTTGGCCCCAGTATACCTAAAAAGTGGCCCTTAGCAGAATAATAAGGCCACTTTTTGTGAGCGGATATTAATACATTAAGCTGTTTGCACTAACGTCTTTGGCTGCTTGTGGAATAAAAGAAATACCACAACAGCGCTAATGATGAGCGATGGAATGATATAAGAAACATTGTAGAGTAATGAATAAATCCAGACGGACTGCCCTTCAACAGCAGATTCAAAGAAAACCACACCGGCTGCAAAATGGGCCGCGAATCGCAGCATGCTGCCCAGTATCACACCTAACGTTATATAGGTGAGATAAGTTTTTGTCTCCCCTGACTTAACGGCCTCCTGAATTTGCTTGGCAAAAACGCCGGCAAATCCGATCACGGTGAAGGCCAGTGCATAATCAATAAACCCCTGAATCGGGTGCAGCACATAGCCTGTGCCGACTGCCACTTGCAAAACCCCCCATAGGAACCCAGATAAAAGGCCGCCCTTCAACCCCCAGCGAAACGCCACAATGAACACCGGAATCATCGACAGAGAAACTGAACCGCCTTGTGCCCAAAGCTTTATTGACAGAAACGGAATGATATCAAGCATTAGCGCCAGCGCTGTAAAAATCGCAACCTCAATTAAAAATAACGTACGGTTTGAACGCATAAAATTTTCCTCCCCTTTGCCGGTGGAATGAAACCACCTGCTAAAATTGCACACAAAAAAAGCAATGCCAAGGGGAAGCTTCCTGATGGGGAACTCCGCTCACATTACTTTCTGTTCCATCAAAAAAGCCACCATTCCTGCGCTAGAATTAACTAACAGGTTCGAAGGGTCAGAACAGACACCTGTTCACTCTCAGCCAAACGGCTCCCCCTGCAGACTTTTAAACTATGCTTTTTTTGGTAACTATATTATAACGCGTATATGAACCGTTTTCAATCCTATCATTCTAACTGCTCTTACCTACTATTTTGACCGCGTCGTGTTATTGGGATAACACCGTTTGTGATTTTACCCGCTATTGCAGCAAAACTGACTGCTGCCGCTACTATAATTACAACGATTCCGAGAAACTGAATAATAAAACCGATGATATCACCTGGTATTGCGTCAGTTATAAAACGACTGCCATAAAAAAGAATAACGCCTGAAATGCTGATAATACCGACAAATGTAACCAGTACACCAGCAATTTGTAAAATGGATAGCTTCTTCCACGTCTCTTTATGTTTAAAACCGACATATATGATATACGCGATCAGGATGAGTGTTATAAGCAATGGTCGTGTCATCGTATCTTCTCCTGTTTTATTTGTGTATGGGCTGATGTGTATTTGTTGAATTTTTTAGTGCCTGCAATATATAGCCGATACCGCCAAATTGCGACAAAGGGTACGTTTTAGGCATTTCATCCGGAAATACCGCATTAATAATCGGTTTATATTTTTTCCCTGTCAAAACCACCAGTCGATCGAACTGATCAAGCTGCATGTCCTTTGCCTGGCGAATCAGTATTTCGTTTGTAATAATTTCCGTGTTTTCCTGGCCGAATGTAACATCATACTGACCGTCTACCTCATCATCTGCGAAAAGAAAGCCATGCTTGGCAGACAAGATAACCCACTGATCTGTAAACTGTTGTGCATATTCCCGTGTTCGTTTGTGCAACGTTCCGATATAAGCTTCCTTTGCAGCGACTCGACCGGCCTCCGGGTTTTTGTCCCAAATTTTCTTCCGTCCGCACGGAATGATGCTTAACTCGCTCATGCTGAACCCCCTCAAATTCTACCAATAGTATAGCACGAAAACCACGCATAGCGAAGGCTTGTTTTTTCTTAGCCCATACGTGGAATAGTGTTTTGTGAGACATAATCCATAAACTGCGAACTACTTTTAAATTTGAGTTAGTGCGTGTTCCGCCGCTTCGGAAATACACTTGGTGCTCGTCGTGTTGCAAGTTTTTCTGTGATGCAGCACTCCTCGCAGGTCGAAGCATACTCGGGTGAAGTCTTGCTTTGTGCGAAGGCACTTCGCTGACTCACCTATGCCTTTGCTTCGACGAACAGGATGTTCTAGTGTCGGCGTTGGTCACAGGACGTGACCGATCTTAGCCGACCCGCAGAAGTCTCCGTGTATTTCCTTCGCTGAGGTTGTTTATTCAATACTGCCAACGAATATTCAGTGAGCACTTTTTAGGGCAGGCAATATGCGTAGACTCCTATGGGAACAGCACGTGTCCGAAGACCCCGCAAGAAAGCGGTATGGTTCAAAGGCTAAGAACGCCACGTCCTGTGGCAACGCCTTTGTGACCAACATCGTGTTGGCCCGAGGCCGTGCCCATGGAAAGCGAAGTATATTGCCGGAGCGGTTTTAAAACTCAACGAAAAACAGAAGGGAGAATTTTCACTGGTTCGCAGTTTACATCAATGGTGAATTAGAAAACTGAAGCTACGTCCAAAAAGGGCTTTAGCATCACACCCACTAACAATTTATATTGAATTCAAAATAAATTTGTTCACGTTACTTGACACTATCAATTTATTATTATACACTTAGTTACAGAAAGTAACCAATGGAGGGATTATTAATGGCAAGAGAAAAATTTAATGTTGACACAGTACACAGCGAAATTGGATTTTCAGTAAAACATATGATGATTTCAAAAGCGAAAGGTCATTTTAACGACTTTGACGCTGTTATCGAAGTAGACCCTGAAAACCTTGAAGATTCAAATGTAGAGGCGACAATCGACGTCTCAAGCATTGATACAAAAAATAATGACCGTGATGATCATTTGCGTTCAGGAGATTTCTTCGATGTAGAAAATCATCCGAAAGCTACATTCGTCGCAAACGATGTCAAGAAAAAATCCGACAACAACTACGATGTTACAGGTGACCTGACACTTAAAGGCACAACAAAACCAGTAACATTTGATGTCGTTTTTGAAGGTCAAAGCAAAGACCCTATGAGCGGCAACATTGCAGCCGGCTTCAGCGGCAGCACAAAAATCAACCGTAAA
Organism: Lentibacillus persicus; assembly: GCF_900112705.1. Lineage (GTDB taxonomy): Bacteria > Bacillota > Bacilli > Bacillales > Amphibacillaceae > Lentibacillus > Lentibacillus persicus. The sequence continues at coordinate 405,376 of NZ_FOMR01000001.1, read as the reverse complement.
GACTTCGGTCTGACATGGAATGCGGCACTGGAAACAGGCGGCGTTCTTGTCGGCGAAGAAGTAACAATCAATTTTGAAATCGAAGCGCAAAAAGCCGAATAATAACCTTTAGAAAATGTCACCCATTGAGGTGGCATTTTTTTATTTACATCGAAAACTTGTTTGAAACCTTTCTATTTGAGGAATGGGGTGTTATAGACATATTTCCAGAAGGAGGCTATATACATTGGCTTTGAATGTGACACAAAAACTGATTAAGGAGCATCTTGTATCAGGTGAAATGGAACCTGGTAAAGAAATCGGACTCAGTATTGACCAAACACTGACCCAAGATGCAACAGGTACGATGGTAATGCTCGAGCTCGAAGCAATGGGGCTGGATTATGCAAAAACGGAAGTTTCCGCCCAGTATGTGGACCATAACCTGATTCAGGAAGACAATAAGAACCCCGACGACCATCTGTTTCTCGAAAGTGCAGCGCATCGTTTTGGACTTTATTATTCCAGACCTGGCAATGGTGTAAGCCATCCTGTACACATGCAGCGCTTGGCTGTTCCGGGAAAAACACTGCTTGGTTCCGACAGTCATACGTGTGCCAATGGCTGCATGGGGATGCTTGCAATGGGCGCTGGTGGCATCGACGTTGCAATGGCAATTACAGGCGAACCAATATACATCAATATGCCGGAAGTGATGGGTGTCAAATTAACCGGCGAACTGCCCGACTGGGTAAGCGCAAAAGACGTTATTCTTGAAATGCTCAAACGCCATGGTGTTAAAGGCGGCGTTGGCAAAATCATCGAATACTACGGTCCCGGTCTTGATGACCTTACAGCAATGGATCGGCACGTTATTGCCAATATGGGAGCTGAGCTTGGTGCAACTGCCACCGTCTTCCCTTCTGACAATGAAGTCAAGCAATTTTTGAAACAACAGAATCGTGAGGATGACTGGGTTGAAATAACCGCAGACAATGACGCTGTATATGACTTGCATGAAGAAATAAATCTTTCCGAACTGGAACCATTAGTAGCTAAACCGTCGAGCCCGGGAAATGTTGTACCAGCCAGAGAACTTGCAGGCACACCAATCTATCAATCTTATATCGGCTCTTCAGCAAATCCGGGATATCGTGATTTCGCTGTAGCAGCTGAAATTGTAAAAGACCGCACTACTGCCAATGGCGTATCATTTGATATTAACCCGACATCCCGTCAAATGCTGACAAATCTCGTAAAAGAAATGCATATAGCAAGTCTCCTGCAATCAGGTGCCAGACTGCATCAAGCCGGCTGTAATGGCTGCATCGGAATGGGACAGGCGCCAGCTACCGGCCGGAACAGTCTTCGGACGACACCACGTAACTTTCCTGGCCGGTCTGGTACGAAAGAAGACAGTGTGTATTTATCAAGTCCTGAGACAGCAGCAGCATCTGCCTTAAAAGGAGAGATTGTAGATCCCCGGACGATGGACTTCCCTTATCCGAAAGTCACGGGACCAACCCAGCCGAACGTGGATGATCAATTACTTGAAGAGCCACTTCCACCTGAAGAAGCACAAAAACAAGAACTTGTAAAAGGGCCAAATATTGCTTCGATTCCGGCGATGGACGCATTACCGGATGAACTCAACGTTCCGGTGCTCTTGAAAGTTGGCGATAATATTTCCACTGATGAAATTCTAGCTGGTGGTGCACGGGTGCTGCCATACCGCAGTAACTTACCGGAGATCAGCAAGTTCACCTATGAAGATGTTGATCCGACTTATGTCGACCGAGCTAATGTTTCCAAAGAGAAATCAGGTCACGCCATCGTCGGCGGTTATAACTATGGCCAAGGCTCAAGCCGCGAACATGCTGCATTGGCACCAAGATACCTCGGCTTAAGGGTTGTACTTGTAAAGGACTTTGCCCGCATTCACTGGCAGAACCTGGTTAACTTTGGTGTGCTTCCGCTTAAGTTTGTCAACGAAGAAGATTATGAGAAGCTCGATAAAGAGAATGAGCTTCAATTCGACGATCTCCGCAGCCAGGTTAAAAACAATGACACGATTAAAGTAACATTATCAGGAAGCGGCGAAGAGATTACTGCAGAACACAACCTGTCCGACCGTCAGCGTGACATCATTATCAGCGGCGGCCTGATTAACTGGATTAAAGAAAGACAAGAAAAAGAAAAAGCTTAATGTAACAGCAAGAGGCTGAAACAAAAGGTTTAAAAATAACGAAAAGACGAACGATTGCTTAGGTAGCGGAGGAAATATGCGTAGACTCCAGCGGGAGAAGAGGCATAGGTGAGACAACGAAGTGCCTTGGCACGAGTTGGCTCACCAGCCGCCCGCGGAAAGCGAAGCATATTTCCGGAGCGGTGTAACCCGCATCCCTTCCTAATAATCGTTCGTCTTTTTATTGAAATCAACAGTTATGTCGTAGCTACTTTCCTTTACCTTATGCACGTTTTCGCATAAGCCATAGAAAATATGGTGCACCAATAATCGCGACCAGTATGCCGGATGGAATTTCGTTTGGTGCCAAAAGCGTTCTGCTGAGAACATCAGCAACAACCAGCAACGTCCCTCCGGTAAGCATTGTGACCGGGAGAAGCTTTTGATTCGAAGGGCCAACAAGCAAGCGGGATAAATGCGGTGCTATTAGACCAACAAAACCAATTGTCCCGACGGCTGCCACACTGAATGCTGCCAGCAATGTGGCCAATAGTGCCAGTTGAAACCTCACTGACATAACTTTTAAACCGAGCCCTTGTGCTGTGTCATCGCCCAATGCCAATATGTCAAGGTCACGAATCCGCAAAATTAATAATGGCAGCAATATAACGACCGGTCCTATCAGATAATTGACTAGTTCCGACCAGCCTTTAGCATACGTAGTGCCTGAGAGCCAAGTAAGTGCTGAAGCAACATTCATATCAGCCTGAACAACCAATATTTGAATAATCGCCTGACCAAATGCCGAAACACCGATGCCCAACAGCGCCAAGATGGTCGGCTGAAATTTTGCACGGATCGCCATAAGCATGACAAATATAAAAAACAAGCACGCCCCGATAATAGCACCCACGGGGATCCAGACAGCTGCCACACCAAATACATACATCGTTAAAAGCGCACCAACCCCGGCGCCCGATGTGATGCCGATCACTGATGGGTCAGCCAGCGGATTACGCAGTACTCCCTGAAAAACCAGTCCACTGACCGCGAGAACCATCCCGCTTATGAGCGCAACCAACGCCCGTGGCAGCCTTAAATCAGTAATAAGTCCAAGCATAAATTCATCTGTATCGCCAAAAAATGCATTCCAAAATAGAACAGGTTCAAACCCGTAATTTCCAGAAGCCAAGCTGACAAATAAAGTCACCAAAATCGTTCCGAGCAGGACCGGGATAACTTTTATCATCGGCCAGTTCACAGAAGTTTTTCCAGCGATAACGGAGGTGTTTTCATCACCGTATTTATTTTGTTTCATTCGCAATACAAGGTAAATAAGCCACGGTGCACCTATAAGCGCTGTTATTGCGCCGACTGGCAGTTCGGAGAAGGAAGGATCGATAATCCGTGCGAGCACGTCAGCGAATAATAGAACATTGCCTCCCCAAATAAACGACGCGATTATCAGCGGCCAATGTTTCCGATAACCAATCAGTTTGATAATATGAGGAGCCACAAGCCCGACAAAGCCGATTGGCCCTACCACACTGACTGTCACGGACGTCAACAGAACTGCTGCAATAATAGAGACAAATTTAACCACTGCTACATTCTGCCCGAGTGCTGTTGCCACTTCATCTCCCAACGTCAGTGTGTCCATTTTAAATGCCATAAATGCAATAACCAAAAGCCCGAGCGCTACTATTGGCAACGAAAATTGAACACCGCTCCAATCATTTTGAACAAGCGTGCCTGAGCCCCACAAAAATAAGCCTGCGGTCTCATTTTCATAAAATATCTGCAAAACACTTGTTAAAGATGAAAATAAAAAAGTTACAATCATTCCGGCAAGAACCATGCGCACAGGTGAGGCACTGCTGCCCCCCGACAAAGTAAATACAATCAAAAAGGTTATAATACCGCCGATAAAAGCAACAATAATGCCATTTCCAATCAATGCAGCCGGGAAAAATACCGTGCTGAACACAACAGCAAAATAGGTTCCGGAATGAATACCCAGCGTACTTGCAGATGACAGCGGGTTTTTTGTTACCGTCTGTAAAACAACCCCTGCCACTGCCAGCGCTCCACCAGCAAGGATTCCCATTACAGCCCGCGGCATCCGCAATACTCTGACCGTATGATGTTCAAGTTTATCTTCCGGCGCAAAGATGGCGTCGATAATCGTCCCGACGGAAATGGACACACTGCCTTGATTAATATGTATAAATGTTAAAATTAACAAAAGCGCGGTTCCACCTCCAAAGGTAAGAACCGCAACAATTACTTTTCGCAGACTGCTCGTCATCACTATCACTCATTTACCATGGCATCAACCAGCTGCTTTGTGAGTACTTGATTTGACAGCACACCTCCGAATGTCCATGTGTCACCGGGCAGCTGATGTGTATTGCCGTTTTGTACAAAACTCAAATTCTCCCATGCAGGGTTTCCTTCATAATCGCTCTCAAAAATATTATCATCTTCCTGAACAATATACAGGAATTGCAACTCCTCATTATCCTGGAAATTTTGGAGTGCCTCTAATGTTACTTCGGAATAACCGTACACTTCCGGTTCTTCGGTCTCATATACATTTTCAAACCCAAGCTTATTCATAATCTTCCCTACCATAGAATTACCGGTAAATAACCTTAAAGTAGGGGTGTTTTGAGCCGTAAATGCCTGTGTGGCTAAAAATTGAGATCCTTCCAGCCCCGCCTCTTTAATCCGTTGCTTTTGGTCCTCGATAAATGAATCCAACTCAGCAACAGCCTGTTCAGCCGCTTCCTGTTTATCAACGATTTCAGCGAGTGTTTCCATTTCATTAATCATGTTCTGATAGTGATCCTGTACAGCTTCTTCACCATAAGGCGCGAATGTTACAACAGGCGCAATGTCTCTCAGCTGATCCAAATATTGCTCGTGACGGAACTTAACCGCGATAATTAAATCCGGATCCTGACGCCTGATTGCTTCCAGATTGGGTTCCTGACGTGTACCAACATCCTCAACGCTTTCGTCAAAATCCTTACTAATGTTCACCCATTGATTAAACCCGTCCAGATCAGCAACACCCGCGGGCTGGATTCCAAGTGCAAGGAGGTTTTCTGCGTAGGACCACTCGAGTGCCACGATATTTTCAGGTGTCCCCTCGATTGTCTGCTCCCCCATCGCATCCTCTATTGTAATCGTCCGCTCGCTTTCAGTTGATTCGTCTGCACTTTCCTCATTGCTTTCTTCATTACTGCCGTCATTGCCACTGCAAGCCGCCAGAATTAACAGCAGCATAGCCAATAATACAACGAGCATTTTTTTCATATAATTCGCTCCTCTGTCTAATTATCATCTTGTATCCTTACAGTTGCCCTGGTTGTGTCTGACCGTTTGTATGTAATCGGTTCTTCAATTGAATTCGGGCGGTAAAGACACTCAATGATAAAGATTATCATTATCAGTTAATATGATACGTAGCACTCAATAGCCTGTCAAGTTGCATTTTTTGCGTTTGTAAGCTCAACAAATTTATTTTCATATTTTCGTTTTGTTTTCTGATCATTGGTTTTATCAAAAAATGCAATTACATCCGCAAGCGCATTTTCCAATAATTCGCCGTCTTTTGTGAGCTCAAGCTTCCCGATGGCTTTTTCATAGCTTTTTCCAGCCTCTCTTAGATTCGGCTGCTCCATATTTTCGAGACAGTAGGCGTATTGCATATAAACCATGCCCACCTTTCGATGCGACACGTGTGAGAGACGTTTATATACGTTAACCGCGTTTTCATAATACGGCACAGCCTCAGCCAGCTTGGACTGATCAAAGTAATAGAAGGCCATTTCAGTTAATGCCTCAGCATGCGAAAGCTTATTCTCCAAAGAAGACCCCTCAAGCAAGCCAAGCGCTTCCTGTAAATATGGGTAGGCTTTCTCATTCTCATTTTTGCTGCCAAATGTTTTGGCTATTGTCACCAAACTGTTAATTTTAAGTTCCTCATTCGAGTCACCGGCTAATTCGATTACTTTATTTAAATAATGAAGCGATTCGTCGGCTTCATTTTTCATGGAATACATCATTCCGATTTTGAAATGGAGATATAATATCATATATTGATCCGGTGCTTCGTTATCCTGGAAATATGTTAGACCTTTTTTAAAATATTTAATAGCACGAACGTATTTTTCCAGATTCTCCTCAGCTTCTGCAAGGACAAGATAACCGCGTGCCAATTTAATCCGGTCCATTTCACCGCTTTCTTCCATTTCCTTGACAGCCGAACTCAATATACGTCTTGCAAGTTTAAAATCGCACATAAACGCCAACTCACCAAGCAGCATCCATTCAATCGTTGAATCATGGTAAAGCTCGGATATGATGTCAGACGAAGCTTTTACTTCACCAATTTCCGAATGGCTGATCGCCTCCACCATCCGCAGCTTATCACGAAGCTCACGATCCAGATCTCCCTTCAACCGCAAATCAGCCGATTTTGATAATACGTTCGGATAATGACCGCGTTTAAACTCTTCAAGCAACTCCTCAAGCTCTGCTCTATATTCAGAGGACATGTTATCCCGAAAATGCTCATTCAAATTCAATATATCCATAGCCAAATCCCTCCCCCCATAAATTCTAACCAAAAAACAACGTAAAATAAAGCGAAACTGCATTCAGCGAAATCGGTTTTCATTTCGCTGAATGCTAGTTGAGCAGAATCGGGCATTTAGGGACAATTAGCCGCCGTTTTTTCGGCGGGTTATTGTCCCTTACATGAGTGGAAAAGCGAAACTACATTCAACAAGGTGTTCTTTCCTTGTTGAATGTTAGTTGAGCAGAATCGGGCATTTAGGATCAGTTGCTTGCCGTTCTTTGGCAAGTTACTGATCTTTATATGCGGGGAAAAGCGAAACTACATTCCACAGGGGGCTTTTTCCACAGAATATAGTGGAACAAAGGCTAAGTTCGCCACGTCCTCCAAAACCCTTTTTCTTCGTGTGAGATATCGTAATTCCCATAAACTGCGACGTATCTAGTGATCACACGCTTGAAAAGACAGACTGCTTCCTGGAAAAAAGTAAACATGTGCCCGAAAGCAAAAACATGTGCCGGAAAACAGAAGTATGTGCCCAAAAGCAGAAATATGTGCCCGAAAACAGAAGTATGTGCCCGAAAATAGAAACATGTGCCGGAAAGCAGAAATATGTGCCCGAAAGCAGAAACATGTGCCGGAAAACAGAAACATGTGCTGGAGAGCAGAAACATCTTGCCGTAAACAGAGGTTCACGAGGGGGGTTGCGAAAAGCGACTGCCCGCAGCGGAAATCAATGTTGTCACTGGTTCGCAGTTTACATCCAATTCGAGGCAGTTAACAACAATCTGTGCGTTAACCGCCTTATACAAGTTTTTCACCGCTGTTCAGATGAAAGAATCCGTATCTGCATTTTTCCCTTATCCGCCGTAGCGCGTATTAAAATTGGATGCTTAAACACATTTGTAAAGGCCAAATCCGGGCCATTCCAGCTTACTGCAGCGTCACGGCCCGGCGGAACGTAAGGGACACTTCGGCTATGCGAATAACGGTCAGTTATCTCGATACCTTTTAAATCAACTGCATTGTAAAGTGTTGATGAAACCTGGCATATCCCTCCGCCAATATCCTCGGACAGCTCCCCTTTAACAATCACCGGCGCTCGTTTATAGCCTTTATTTTCTGTCCTTTCACCAACAACTTCATTAAACGAAAATCGTTCATTTGGAAAAACTACATGATTATCAATTGCTTCCGCCGCCAGTTCGATATTGCGTGACCGCTCTTTATTATTGGTTTTAAACCTTGTCACATAACGGCCGATTTCATATTCACGAATTTCTGCAAGAAGTTCACTGTCGACCCGGGGATAGACCTTTTTCACAGGCAATGTAATTATAGACGAAGACGTACTATTGTGAAAATAATCGTAAAAAGCTTTGCGGAATTTAACACGATCCAATGCTCTGCCGGGCTTTTCTTTTATGATGTCATCGTTCTCATCCAAGGCCGCATCCACGGGTTTCTTTTTCACTTTTTCATTAATGATGTCCATTTGTAAATTCAGCTTCGCGTCATCAATCAGCAGTTCATCTGAAAACTGCAGGGAAAAATCCTCTTTAATCAGCTCATCAACGACCTGCCCCTCATCGGTAACGGTCATGGGCACTGATGATAATAAAAAAGACAAGATAATGGTTATCAATTGACCACCTCCTGTCCTTTAGTATTTGATATGAGGATAAAAACATGAGTGCTTACACTGTAAATTCCAGAAATACTTAGAATAAGTATATTGCAAAAACGATTAGAGATATCACGATTGTTACACTGTAGATAATCAGCTGCAGCGGAATGTTTGATTTTAACGACGAGGATTCATATTCATGGGAGCGTCTTAACTGATCTTCTACCGTATCCCCTTCTTCTTCATACTTTTTCATTTTGTTTTCTTCCTGTTTAAATGCAATAAACGTACCAATAATTGCCGCAATAAAAAGAACTGCAAGCAATATAAATAATTCAATGCCCATAAAAAAACCTCCTTCTCCTGCCACTATATCTGTTTTTCACTATACGGCCAGTGATAAATATCACATATTCACAAATAAACAACCACCCGCTTGATTGCAAGGTGGTTGTTATAGTGCGAGTTTGAGTTTTATTTAACGGAAGTCCCTTGTATCTTCGAGGGCACGTGTTGCCACCGTGTAACCTGCAATTGCTGCCAGTGCAGCTAAAATGACATATAAAGTTCCGTTTTTCATAAACGAGTCCCTCCTCAGTTATTAAATCACGTGCATTAAATCATGCGCAGTTTGCCTTTTTTCAGGATAAGTTTCGGTCCGCCAAGCAAGAACAGATAGCGGTTGTCAATTACTTTTTTCATTGAAACTGCCGGCTTGCCATAAAGCAGATTGCCGTCAAATACCGTACCCATAGCGTCTGATTCGCCGAGCGAGGCCACAGTACCTTTATCATCAAATACAAATTTGCTCAATGGTTCATGACGCAGCAGTGCTTTTAAGTTACCGGCACATGTATCAGCATGCTGCATAGCTGCCTGTGCTGTTGGTGGGAATGGTTTACCTTCTTCTTCATTCATAACCCATGCACAGTCACCGATAATGAAGATATTGTCTTCGCCTGGCGCACGCAAGTCACCATCAACGGTCACTTTGCCTTTTGTAATTTCAAACCCGGATTTGGAAAGAACTGAGCTGCCTGTCACACCGCCTGTCCAGACGATTGTGCCGGCTTTGATCTCTTCCATATCGTCGCCTTCTCCGATAACAAAGCTATTTTTCTTGCACTCGGAAATTTTGCCGCCTTCTCTGAATTCCACACCGCGCTCTGACAATGATTTTTTAGCATATTCGACGAGATCTTCATTAAATCCAGGCAATATGCGCGGCATTGCTTCAACATTCACGATACGGACCTTGCTGCGGTCGATATCATATTTTTTGCACAGTTCCGGCACTTTTTCAGCCAGCTCCCCGACAAATTCGATGCCTGTGAAACCTCCGCCGCCAACAAGAATTGCCAAATCTTCATCTTTTGGATTGGAAGCTGAGCTGTATTTGGCAAATTGATACTCGATATGCTCCCGAATCATGCGGCTTGAATCGATATCTGTAATGGAAAATGCATTCTTTTCCATTCCTTTGATGCCGAATGTGTTGGTCTCAAACCCAAGCGAAATCACAAGATAATCGTATGTAATTTCACTATTTTTCAACACGACACGATTGTCATCTTTTTTCACTTCTACGACTTCATCGTAGATCAGATTAACACGGCTCGGGCTAATAACGTCACTGATCATCATGCGAGCCTGGTTCTGGTTTCTTGTACCTGCCGCTACCTCATGAAGCCATGTTGTCTGATAGTGATAGTTATGCTTATTAACGAGCACAATCTCAGCCTCTTCAGGGCTTAATTTTTGTGCTAATCGTTTCGTTGTCATCATCCCGGCGTAACCGGCGCCAAGAACGACTATTTTTGGTTTACTCATAGACAGATCCACCTTTCCTGTTTGATTACAGTCTTTCTGTTAAAATAGTAGATAATTCATACCATAAACATCATATCAAACCTATCTTATTTAAGCTAGAATTTCAAACAATCTTAACGCTTTTTGTTGAAAAACAAAGAAGGTAGCTGAGGTGACTTATGAAAACATTTACCATTAAAAAGCAGGACCGTGCTGCACAGGAACTCAGTACAGCTGACAGCCAAATGAAAAAACTGATAAATATTGTCGGGGACATCACAGTCAGTACCAGACCGGAATATTTTAAATCCCTTGTGCGTGCCATTGTCGGCCAGCAAATATCGGTGCAGGCAGCGAGTACCATTTTCAGCCGTTTGGAAGAGCTGCTGGATAATCGGATAAAGTCCGATTCTATCATGACTGTCACGGATGAACAGTTGCGTTCAATCGGCTTTTCAAGGCAAAAGATTCAGTATCTCCGCGATTTAACGGCAAAAGCAAATGACGGTTCATTAGACTTTACCCGCATAAACGATCTGACTAACACCGAGGCCATTAAAGAGCTGACACAAATTAAAGGAATCGGGAAATGGACGGCTGAAATGTTTTTAATCTTTTCGCTCGGCAGAATGAACGTACTCGCTGTCGATGATATCGGCATTCAGCGCGGGGCGAAATGGCTGTACCAAGTAGAAAAGTCCGAACGCCGGCAAATTCTGATTGATAAAAAGCCCATCTGGACACCACACTTGACGATTGCTTCATTTTACTTGTGGGAAGTCGTTCATTTAGGATTTGACAAGGCCTATTCATCGATTGATGAACTAATATGATTTTTTTGCCTGGCATTTAACGTCTGGTTCCCGTTCCTGTCAGACGCATATCCGCTTTCACTTTGATGGTCATGTCGGAATAATCTTCTTTAAATTGGTCTTGATTATAGCTCCTGTGCTTACTCTTAAAAAAATCTTCGAGTTTAAGCGGGTCTATATTCAACTCCTGGAAGCTTTTTATGATACGGTTGGCTTTTTCGGTGAAATCCTGAGCAATATCTGTCTCAATTTTGCTTTTCTGGTCCATAACCTGTTCTCCAGTATATTCCCTGACGACACCGGTCATCCGGACATCCAGTGTCATTTCAGGTGAACCGTTTTTTTTCTCAGCTGTTATCTTCCTCGTGGATTCCATATTTTCCACCGAGATATTATAATCATCGCTTTTATACTGATACGTTCCGTCACCAACATTTTCATATAACATTTTAAAGACATCCGCCTGTGTAATTGGTAATGTATCGACCAGCCGATCATCTTTGAAGAATGCAAGTGACTCCAGCTTGGCAGTTTCTCCTTCAATCCCGAACATCGGCAGGAAAGGATCACTCGTTTCACCTTTCAAGCTATCCTCAAATGTTTTTAACGACACATCCGGCAGATTTCCGTGTATAATATTGTGCTCAAATAAGTCCTCAAAATAGACTCCTTTTCCCTTCTTTGTTTTTACCGTATTGATTAATTCGACTGCTGGCACCTTTGTTATGGCCAGAAATAAGTTACTGTCAATTGATGTATCTCTGGTCAGAAATTCGATAGGCGTTTTGAGACCTTGTTTCGCCAGCTCTTCACTATAAAATGCAACTCTTAACTTGCCATTAAGTAATTGCTCGCTTGCTTTGGAATTTAATTTTACACGATTCCCATACACCGTATCAGCACTGGTCGTGTAAACATGATCTTCCACGGTGCCCTGCTCCAGGTAGGTGGGAGCCACAACCGTCTCTTTAATCCGATTCTGTTCAGCCTTATCGTAGCCGGAGACTGTAATCATATTTATTTTATCGATCACTTTCGATGGCATGCTGACATTTATCAGTAAGCTGGTAATAACCAACCCGAAAGCAACAATGTACTTAAGATTCATTTTTTCTGCACCTTCCGCTTTATGTAATTCAACACAAACAACAATGGAATATAGATGAATAAAAAGACAAACCCGATTTGTGCGGCGGTATCATTTAAAAAATTAATTTCTTCTCGCCCCTCTATAAAAAAGCTGACTATAAATACAATGCCAAGCAAAATTAGAGCAATCCGTTTATGCGCAAAACCAAAGGTACGGTGAACCACACGGGTAGCTGCCCAGAGGTAAAGCACGACATTCGGTAATGTGCTAAAAAATAATGTCGCGATACCAAAATATTCAAAACGTTCCATAAACGGCAATTCAATAATTTTCCACAGACCTAACGTCGGCCATATAACATCGGTCAATTCCGACTGATTGTAATAAAGAAATGTTACTACACATAGAAGTACGTAAAGAATCGTCGTGTAAAAATTGCCATAGTGGGCATATTTTTGTGATTTGTCGGCTTCCCGTATAAATGGATAGTAGACCAAGAGCGTCGAAAAGCCCATAAAACTAAAAATAGCCAGTTTCGAGGACTGCACAATTTCTATGAGTGTGTGGTCCATAACCGGCATTATATGGTTCATATCAGCATATTGCAGCGGGAAGATCATCGTAAAAATTAAACTGGCCGGATAAACGACACCCAAAAAACACACCCCGACAACAATCCGGAATTGGTCAGAAATCGTATAGTAAATCAGCGGCAGCAACAGCAATAGAAACGCCCAGATGTTTAAGTGCGGAAACATCCATACCTGAATAATCTCAGCGTACGTTTGCAGTACAACTATGGCTAATAGAACCAAATACAGGACAAAAAGAATCGTAAAAAAAGCTCCCAACCAATTGCCATACGTAACATTGTGAATGGAAATAATATCCCCGGTTTCATCGTTTTTCAGCATCCGATACATCACCCATATGAGGACATTGACCATAAGTCCGGCAACAATTACAGATAGCCACGCATCATTTCCGGCATACTTATTAATGATACTTTGAAATCCAAGCACCCCGACACCTACTTGGGAAGCGGTAATGAGAAAAAAAACCATAAGCCCTGTTACTTTGTCTTTTAGTGAAAGCATAGATATCCCTCTATTTAGTGTGATCTTTCCCAACGGGACGGTTAACTTTATCCGGACGCACCTGGAACGGACGTTTTTTTTGCTTATCAAACGGCAGTCGAATGAGTGCATCTTTGAAATCAGCAGGCCTGAATGGATAGATCGGTTCAAAAAACGGTCTCCCCAGTGAAGTCAGCCGCAGCAGATGAACCATAATGAACGCAATTGCTACCGCAAGACCAATCATGCCATAAACATGAGAAATAAGTAGAAGCGGAAAGCGGATAAGCCTGATTGTATTGCCCATTTTATACACGGGCGTTGTAAACGATCCCAACGCTGCCAAAGCGATCAAAATCAATAGCACATTACTCGTCATTCCGGCATCAACAGCAGCTGTGCCAACAACTATACCACCGACAATACCAATCGTCTGACCAATCTTTGTCGGCAGTCTGGCACCGGCCTCCCGTAGAAGTTCAATCGTAAATTCCAGCAGGATAGCTTCCATAATTGGCGGAAACGGCACCTGCGCCCTGGAATTGATAAGGGTCGTGAGCAGTGCTTGCGGTACAATTTCAAAATGGTGTGTCAATACTGCTACATACATTGGTGTAATCAAAATTGAGAAAAAGACGGCAACGATTCGAATCATTCGAAAGGCTGATGCTGTCATCCAATTTAAAAAATAATCCTCGAATGCGGAAAAAAACTCAATCAATGTGGTCGGACCAATTAAGACATGCGGTGAGCCATCCACCACGATAGCTATTTTCCCTTCCGCTAAAACAGCTGCAATTCTGTCCGGTCTTTCTGTGTCCAACAGCTGCGGGAAAGGCGAGTTTTTGTTATCGGCAATCGTTTGCTGAATATACGAACTGTCAATTACCTGGTCGATATCGACGCCTTCAATTCGCTGAATGGCCGTATTAACGTTCTCCTCGTCCGAGATACCATCAATCGATAGAACCGCAACTTCAGTCTTTGTGATCGTTCCGACTTTTAATTTTCTGACATGCAACTCGGGAATTGTCAGTCGTTTGCGAATAAGATTCAAATTGGTGTCGATATCTTCAACAAACGCTTCTTTCGGACCAACCACACTGAACTCGATCTCCGGAATTGCCACTTGCCGTTTTTCATCCAGCGGCAGCGGAATAAGTAAAAATGAAGGTCGTGTATTCGCCATGTAAATAAACACAAAGCCATTGACAAGCTTTTCCTGGATCTGGCTTGAATCATTTGTTAATTCAGTTTTTGTAAAAGGAATAAATTGATTTAACTCGCTTAAATCGTTGTATATGTATTCCTGCATGCGGGGCAGAATGTATTTTTCAAGCTTTTCAGGGTCCACAGCGGTTTTTAAATAGCCCAAATGCATCGTGCCCTGAGGATGGTCATGCTGATAATGCATGAAGCCATCTTTTGTTTTCAGCTTCTTTAATAATCTGTCAAAATCACGCTCTGCTTTTTTTTGTGACGCTTTTTTTGTCATAGGAACAACCTCTTGAAATTGGCAAATATCGTAACCCTAGTATGATATAAAATGAATGAAATATTCGTCTGATATCTGCAAATATTAAATGACCGGGTGTAGCCGTTCCAGACTAAAAAAATGGTAAAAAGTTTCAAATCACGTGCATATTTTTTCGTTTCATGTTGCATGATAAAGACGGAGCGTTACGCAGCTCAATATTTTAACTGGAGGTTATTTGGAATGGCACAACAGAACCAACAGCAACAACAACTGCAACAAGCAGTGCAACAGGCACAACAGGCTCAGCAAGCGGTACAGCAGGCTCAGGCAAGTGCAGACCCGCAACAGCTGCAGCAAGCGCAACAGCAGGTTCAGCAAGCCGAGCAGCAACTGCAGAACGCACAGCAACAGGCAGGCGCTGCTGCCCAACAAAACCAGCAAATTCAGCAAGCGCAACAACAGCTGCAGCAGGCGCAGCAACAAGCTGCACAGGCACAGCAACAGCAAAATAATAATCAATAAGCCACATTAAACATGATAAAGGGAGCCCGCTAAATGCAGGCTCCCTTTTTACACCTTACAACTATTCTTTTAATTTCCGGTCAATCGTGCCTTCATGATAATCATCCGAGACTTGTTCATGTGTTTCCGCCATGCCTTTGTCAAACTGTGTATTGCCGCTGTAATTCTCAGGCTCATAATTTCTTTCGGCAATATTTCTGCTGTCTTCTTTGTTAACCTTATTTTGCTTTTTTGACATTGAGGAGACCCTCCAATATAGCGTTTACTGTTAGTATGCTCATGTCTCGTGTTGATACTGTATCCTTTTTTTGTCAGCGGCAAACTTATATTCAGCATTAGATTGATCAGACAAAAAGCCGAATCTCATGACATACACAGAGTCCCGGCTTTTCAATCGATTATTGTTTTTCCATTAAAGAATTCACTTCTGCAATTCTGCCGGGGTGTGTATACACGTTCAGCTTCCCTTCCCTTGCAAAGCCGATTACCGTTACACCTAAATCATCTGCCAATTCAAGTGCCAGGTCTGTCGGGGCCGACTTGGAAAGAAGAATGCCAGCTCCGATTTTTGTCACTTTCAATAACACCTCAGATGACACACGGCCACTGAACACGATTAATTTATCTTTCTTCTGGGTATGATTTTTCATAATGTGTCCATATAATTTATCTAGTGCGTTATGCCGTCCAATATCCGTACGAAGCGCAAGCATCTTTTCAGGCGTTGCCAAAGCAGCATTATGCACACCCCCGGTCCGCAAGAACTGAGCAGAAGCTGCTTGCAGTTCGTTCATTAGGGCGTAGCACGCCTCAACGGATACCGAAAGTTTGCTGTAAATCGTTTTGGCTGTCTGAACATCGCTTTTAAAATAAAATTGACGGCTTTTACCACAGCAGGAACCGATAAATCGCTTTGAATACTGTTGAGAGGTATCAATATTTTTATAAAGCTCAATGTAAGCGAATCCTTTCGTTTCATCGAGAAGAATCGTTTTAATATCGCTATAAAATCGAATGACCCCTTCTGACGCAAGGAAGCCAATTACCAGTTCCTCCAAGTTTATCGGTGAACATACCATGGTTGCAAATTCGGCATCATTTACCATTATTGTCAACGGAAATTCAGCAGCAATTTCATCATTCATTGAAGACGGCTCATTCCCGTCAAAGCGGACAACCTGCCAGTCGTTGTGATTTGTCTCCCCCATCTCCATCACCTTCTGGATTTTTTTCAAATATTCATAGCACGTACGTTATATTTTTTCTATTCTGTCAATTAAACGTAACATGAATACCGAGTGTTGACAACTATTTGAAAAAAATGTTGTCCGCTGATTCTGCTCGGTTAGAACCATGGTCGTTTCTTTAATTTTGATATCAATGGACTGACCTGTTCGTATAACTGACCAACTTGTTGCGCGGTAGCAGTAATTTTATCTATATCCAAATTCCCCTCAGAATCGCGGAATTGATTTACCAGCTTATGCTTGTTAGAGAATTGAGTCGGTGTTTGCATTGGCCGGCGGGGCTGTCGATGTGGCGGCAATGGAGGCTGTGGCCTTCCGGGATGCAACATGTTAACACCTCCTTATGGTCACTTTGTTATATCCTATTCACTTTTTCTGGAATTGAAAAGGTGTTTGTCTAATTCAAAGCAGATTTTCCGAAGCTGAATCAAGCCCAAATCCTTTTATCTGGGGACGTACCCATATCAATCTGCATTTCACCTACATATATTAGTAACAAACGGTTATGGAGGTGTTTTGGAATGAGTGACTACAAAGGCTACGGCGGTAACTTTGCCTTGATCGTCGTTCTATTCATCCTGTTAATTATAGTAGGCGTTGCTTACGTTGGCTATTAATAAAAGTAAAAAATAAATTTTAAGGAGGACTGCAAATGGGATTTGGATGTAATCAAGGGTGCGGTCACGGTGGCTATGGCGGTGGCTATGGCGGCGGCCAAGTAGCCGGGGCCAGCTATGGAGGACCAGGTTTCGGCGGTGGCGGCTACGGCGGCTATGGCGGCTATGGCGGTGGTTATGGTCATGGCGGCGGCCGTGGTTTCGCGCTGATCGTCGTATTGTTTATTCTGCTGATAATCGTAGGCGCAGCGTGGTGCTAATAACAAAGAAGCGGACTTTCACTTTGATAAGGAAGTCCGCTTTTTTTTGGATGCCGCTCAGCCGTCTGAAGCTTTTTCCAAAAAATCTTTTAATACGTGAATAGGCTGTACACAATCATTTAAATCGGACCACTCGTCCGGGTTGTGGCTGGTGCCGTCTTTACTTTGTGTAAACAACATAGCGACCGGCCATTTGGCACCTATAATCATAGCATCATGTCCTGCTCCGCTTGGCAGATAATAAGGCGTGATATTTCTTTCTTGAGAAGATGCTGCCAAAAGTTTTTGCAGGTCTTTGTTAATAGGGACCGGTGCGACACGCATCTTTTCATCATGG
This sequence comes from Lentibacillus persicus, assembly GCF_900112705.1. GTDB lineage: Bacteria > Bacillota > Bacilli > Bacillales > Amphibacillaceae > Lentibacillus > Lentibacillus persicus. The sequence continues at coordinate 387,753 of NZ_FOMR01000001.1, read as the reverse complement.
CTTACGCTGACATTATGTTTTTCAGCAACTTTGTCCGCCATTGCTAAAACCTGTGTCACAAGCTCGTCGCGTGTTTCTTTAAATATGTCGCGTATATCAACATAAAGTGTCACACTGCCCGGTATGACATTCACACCATTTGGCGTATTGTCAATTTTCCCGACTGTTGCCACCGCCGTTTCACTGATTCCTGCAGGCAGTGTATTGACAGCTCCGATAAACTCACTGGCAGCAACAAGAGCATCTTTCCGGTCTTCCATTGGTGTATTGCCGGCATGCCCCGCTTCACCCGTAAATGTAAACTCAAGCCAGCACGGGCCGGCGATCCCTGTCACGATTCCGCATGGCAGGTTTTCGCGTTCCAGTTGCTTCCCCTGTTCAATATGTACCTCAACAAACATTTCGATCTCTTCAGCGCTTCGTTCAGCTCCCACATAACCGTCTACGCTTAAGCCGACTTCTTCCAGCACTTCTGAAAAGTCTGCGCCATTATAATCAGTAAGGTTTAATTTCGTTTCGATATCAACATTACCAACAACGGCTTCACTTCCATGGAAACCGCCATTGAACCGGCTGCCTTCTTCATCTGTAAAGACCACGACTTCATATGGCTGTTCAGGCTGGAATCCTGTCTCCCGCCACGCTTCGGCCACTTCCAGCGCGGCAAGAACACCCAATGGCCCGTCGAAATGGCCGCCGTTTGGCACACTGTCAAGATGGGAGCCGCTCAGCAGTGCCGGCTTTTCATCGTTTTTCCCGGCCAGACGCCCGAACACATTGCCTGCTCCATCATGCCGCACATCTAATCCTGCTTCACGCATCCACTGCGCAACAAGTTCTTTCGCTTCTTTTTCTTCCAAGGAAAACCCCGGTCGATGCGACCCAGCCTCTTTCGTCAGTCCAATTTGAGCAATTGCATCAAGCCGCTTCGCCAGCCGCTCACCGGATACACCATCGCTATCATATGACCAGTCATAACCCTCAATCAATCGATTATATAAATTCCACGTCATACTGTCCCTCCCCAAAATACATTTAGGTTCATTCTACTAAACAATGCAAGGCATATTTCCCAAAAAATAGATGGTAATCCACACTACATTTGCATTTATGCATAGTATAACACTATCTCTGCTAAGGAGGTGTTATTAGTGAGTGAAGGATACGGAAGCGGCGGTGGCTTTGCCATGATTGTTGTTCTGTTCATTCTGCTTATCATCGTGGGCAGTGCATACGTTGGCAGAGGCTACGGCGGTTACTAAAACCAGGCATAAAAAAGCTTATGGAGCGATTCCATAAGCTTTTTTCTCACACGTTAACTTGTAAATAAACTTATCCCCCATGTCCGGGATCAACCCGGCAAAACAAGGATTCCTCATGCAAATGTTCCTCACTTTCCATTTGTACGGTTACATGACCGATTCCTTTATATTCCAGCCTCTCTTCAACCATGTGCAACAATTTCTGGCTGTCATGTACCGAGAGCTTGCCATCGACAACAGCATGGCAGGACAGCGCATTTTCCCCGCTTGTAATACTCCAGACGTGTAAGTCGTGAATGGAAATAATTTCCGGAAGTTCTTCAATTGTTTGGACAATGTCGTCCAGTTCAACATTTTTCGGAGTGCCTTCCATTAATACATGCACAGCATCTTTGGTGACACGCCATCCGCTAATAAGCACAAGAATAGCAACAAGAACACTTGCCAGCGGATCAGCCCATCCCCATCCAAATGACATAATTAAAATTGCCGCCGTCACAGCACCAACTGAACCAAACAAGTCACCGATGACATGAAGAAAAGCTGCCCGGAGGTTCAAGTTCTCTTGCGTATCGCCGCGCATAAGCACCCACGCTACCACGATATTGACAATCAGGCCGATTATGCCAATAATCAACATACCGGTCGAGGCGACTTCCGGGGGATCCATAAAGCGTTGATACGCTTCATAAAAAATATATATGGAAATGACGATAAGCGTTACACCGTTAAAGACTGCGGCCAAAATTTCAAACCGCTTATATCCAAACGTTTTATGGTAGCTGGCAACTTTTTCGCCCAATCTAAACGCTAAAAGGCCGACACCGAGCGACACAGCATCACTCAGCATATGACCGGCATCTGACAATAAAGCAAGGCTATTCGTCAAAAAGCCGCCAATCGCTTCAACAACCATATAAGTGGCAATAATAATGAAACTAAATAACAGCGCTTTTTTATTGGCCCCGTGTGTGTGGTCATGGCTGTGATCATGTGCCATTCAAAAACCTCCCACTCCATATAACAGTATCTGTTCATATATTAATATGCAACATGGCATCAACTGTGTGTTGCGTGATTAATTGTTTGATTTAAAAGAGTCATAACATGCTCATCGTCATGCGAATAGTAAAGCGTTGTACCGTCCCGGCGATTTTTAACCAGACGCAAATTTTTCAGAAATCTGAGCTGATGGGAAACCGTTGATTGCCGCAAATCCAGATTCTCAGCTATCTGATTAACGGAATATTCCTGATAAAAAAGCAAGTGAAGAATTCGAATTCGGGTCGGGTCCCCCAATGCCTTAAATGTTTGTGAAACGACAAACAACGTTTCTTCATCCAGGTCTTCGTACGTATCGTTATCCGGCTGTTGCTTTTCATCCATTACAATTCCCCCTTATACGAAAATAAATCCATCTATAATGGTTAGCATTAAGTGGTTATATTAGCATATGTTCATATAATGATTGTAAGAAATATTTATTAAACTGTCAACTAACTTTCGGCGATCAAAATCCGCAGCGGATCATACCGTTTTTCAAACAAAAACCCCGCATCGCGATCCACGATAACAGGGCTTTTATAAAACGAATCCGCCATACACAAGCGTTCCTAAAATCACAAAAGCAGGGTGAATTTTCAGCCGCTCCAACAACAAATAACTGACAACGATTAAGAAAGCGGTTTGCCATAAGCCGATACCCTGATACGAATCAGCAAAAAAACGCCACGCCATCAAGCCGAGCAAAATGGCTATAACCGGGCGTACATACAACGTAAGACGTTTGACTTTTGGCGAATCCTTGTATTTATATAAAAATCCAAGCAGTAAAATCATCAAAAGCAGTGATGGTGCCACTGTTGCAAATATGGCCACAACAGCACCGATTGGACCTCCGACTTCATAGCCAATATAGCCGGCCATTTTCGTTGCGAGCGGTCCCGGCAGTGAGTTGCTGAGTGCAAGCACTTCACTGAATTCCTTTACTGACATCCATTCAAAGCGCTGAACAACTTCATTTTCGATGAGCGGAATTGATGCAGGACCTCCGCCATAACCAAGAATTCCCGGAATAAAAAATGCGATGAAAATATTCCAGTACACCATCACGAGCCCTCACCTTCTGCCTGAGGTTTCCCGTCTCTTCTGACCAGCGCTAAAATAATCAATACACCAATTATAATTCCCGGATGCACCCCGGCTAACTCAAGTAATACTAATACCGCGGCACTCATCAGAATCGTTTTAATCCAACCGATGCCATCGCCAGCTTTTTTGAAAAATTGCCACGTCAACACGCCCAGCATCACGCCGACGACCGGTATGACAGCAGCTGTCATACCGCTGACCCAATCAAATTCACTGATTGATGAAAGGAATGTTAACAGAACAATCATGAGGACAATAGTCGGCATAATGACAGCCAGAATTGCATTAATCATGCCCAAAACGCCGGAAACACGCTGGCCGATATAACCAGCCAGTTTAGTCGCGATTGGACCCGGCAGCGTGTTCGCCAAAGCTAAAATATCACCGAAATCCTCATCACTAAGCCACTGATAGCGATCAACCACTTCTTTATGTATGAGTGGTATTGAACCAGGTCCGCCGCCATATCCGAGAACGCCTACACGAAAAAACGCCAGGAAAAGACGGAGTTGGCTGGTACCTCGACTATTTTGCTTTATATACTTATCCTGTTTATCACTCACAAACACACAACCCATCGTCGAAGTGCCCTGGGGGGTCAGACCCCCCTTATTTAGCAGTATGTTTTTTAACCGCCGGCAAAATTTCCTTACCAATCAGTTCAATGTTTTTCTTCAGTTTATCAAACGGCACGCCGCCAAAATCCATTTGGGCAATGTAGCGCTGGTGACCATACTGTTCATGCTGATACAGGATTTTTTCAATAATCTGCTGCGGGCTGCCGACGTTAATGACACTTCGCATGTCCTGCGCCTGAGCAAAGCCTTGCTTCGGAAATCCTTGGCCGTTTGTCCGCTTCATGCCTTCATTTATATGGGGATAATACTCCCTTAAAGCATCCTGGCTTGTTTCCGCAGCATAGAAAAAACCGGCCGTGGCTACCGGCAGCTCAGCCGGATCATAACCGCTTTGCTGCAATGCTTCACGGTATGCATCAACCGTGCGCTTAAACGCTGATACCGGCCCACCCAGATGCGCCATATACATCGGTACGCCGGCAAAACCCGCTTTAATGGCGCTGGCAGGTGTTCCGCCTACCGCCCGCCAAATCGGCAGTGAACCGTTCAACGGACGCGGGATAACGCGTGCATCCCTGAGCGGTGCCCGGAATTGGCCACTCCAATTAATCACTTCTTCTTCATTAATCTTGTTCAAGAGATCGAATTTTTCTTCATAAAGCTCTTCATAATCACGCAAATCATAACCTAATAAATCGTATACACCTACCCGTGATGCACGTCCCGCAACAATCTCAGCACGTCCGCCTGAAATGAGATCGATTGTTGCAAAATCCTCAAAAACACGCACAGGGTCAAGCGTACTGATTATCGTTGAAGAGCTGGAAATTTTGATTTTCTCAGTTGCCTGGGCAATCGCTGACAAAACAACAGAATGCGCCTGCGTGGCAAAGTAATCCTGATGACTTTCCCCAACACTGAAGAAATCAATACCCGCTTGCTCAGCCAGTTTCGCCAGTTCAATAATTTCATTTATCCGCTGACGCGCTGAAATTCGTTCGCCCGTTCCGGGATCCGGCAAATGATCGCCTAATGTATAAAGTCCGAATTCAAGCCCCTTACTTGGATCAATCGAATAGTTTTCCATACGATATCACCCCTTCTGAACAGTGTGCAATATGTGTGACCAGACAATCAAGTCAGAGTCCCAGACTTCTTCACCATGAATGCTGGTAATACCCTGTTTATACTCCTTCAGGCTATTATAACCCTCCTGCCGGGCATCGACGTCTGAAATATCACGAAGCTTCTGCGGATACACGTTTTCAACGATTACGGTATGCCCGTCCAGTTCAAGTTTATCACCCGGGTCGGCATAGCGATCATTGCGCCGCACAGCTGTTTTATCACCTTGAATGATTTTTTCAATATCTTCCGGAATTGTAACAAGTTTATTGATATCAAACTTGGCCGGCCACTGTTGTTTATCGAAATCCATGCAATCATCTCCTGCAGTAATTTTCCATTTCTATATATATGGATCGTGCTACATGTTAAATTGTACACACAATGATGATGGAATTCCATTCAGCAAAACTATAAAATAGATGTACAACCTTAATCCAGGAGAATTGTCATGAGTATAGCCGAACAACGACTTTTAAACCAAAGCGTCACAAAAAGTTTTTTTCAATACCTCTTCCCTACCCTGATTGGGATGATGCTTATGTCAGCAAATATTGTCATAGATGGTATTTTTGTCGGCAATGGTGTGGGATCAATTGCACTTGCAAGTGTCAACATCGCGGTGCCAGTCTGGTCAATCCTTATATCCGTCTCGCTGCTGATCGGTGTCGGTGGCGGGACGCTTTATTCCATCACGACCGGCGAACGGGACACTGGCCGGGCAAAACAAGTTTTCTCGATTTCAATGGTGATAACAACGCTCATAATGGCCGTTATCGGAATAACCGGTTATCTTGCCGCCGAATCCTTGGCAAGGCTATTTGGGGCAAATGATGAGACATTACAGTATACAGTTGATTATCTGAAAATCATATTTATGTGGGCGCCGATTGTAGGGTGGGAAGCAGCACTCAGTATTTTTGTGCGCAATGACGGCAGTCCGAAGCTGGCGATGAGCGGGCTGATCATTTCAGCTTTACTCAATATTGTATTGAACTACTGGATGATCTTTATATTGGAAATGGAAGTCACAGGTGCAGCTCTCGCCTCTGTCATTGCAACTGCTGCAGGTTTAATGGTTTATACGTTTCACTTTCTCAAAAAAGACGCCGGATTGAAATTCGTGCGGCTGAAGTGGAAAAAAGACGATGTCGTAACAGTTGGCAAACTCGGGTTTCCCAACTTTCTATCTGAGGCAGGAACCGGTCTGTTCGTGGTCGGATACAATATTGCGCTGGCGTATTATGCGGGGACGACCGGACTTGCGGCATTTTCGGTCATTAACTATTTACACACGTTCGTTTTTCTGGCGTTTATCGGTATCGGGACATCGATTCAGCCAATGATCAGTTTTTATTATGGAGCAAAAAAGTATGAAAAAATCAAAGCGACCGTTAAAATTGCAGAACTTACCGGAATTAGTATCGGGGTCTTATTTCTCGCCATCGGCTGGATTGCCGCGGGAAGTCTTGTTTCGATATTCGGTGTGGAAACCGAAGAGATACGGCAGCTTGCCATAAAGGGCATCAGGCTCTTTTTCATTGGTTATTTATTTATGGGGGTCAACTTTGTATACATGACGTATTACCAATCAATCGCCTTAATAAAGCAATCAATCGGCATCACACTTGCCCGCGGTGTTATTCTGCTGATTGCTGCCCTGATTGTTCTGCCGGCCTGGCTCGGAACAACCGGTGTTTGGCTGGCCCTTCCATTCGCAGAGGGATTGACCGCCGTTGTTCTGTTAGTATTCGCGCGGCGCGGTGTGATGAAACAAGTGTAACCTGAGTCTTCAATCAGCGGTCGTCGGATGCCTCTTTAACTGTGATTATTTGAGCGGGAAATTTGTGAACTTGAGCCGATTTTGTATCAATTTGAGCGGAATTTTGTGAACTTGAGCGGATTTTGTGACCATTTGAGCCAAAAAAGCGATGGTACCCGCTCTTAACATGGATTTTCAATCACAGACAATGCTCACTTCCCCGCCTGTGATTGAAGAAGAGCATAAGCTGATTTTACAGCACATCATGATTGTTTTGCTGTGCTTCCTGCAGTTGCTGACGTGTGTCATGCAGCTGCTCATAAGCCTGCTGAAACTGCGGATTTTCCGTTGCTTCCCTTCCCGCCTGCCGAGCTTGCTGCAATAAACGTTCGACCTGCTGCAGTTGCTGTTCTGCCTCATCAAAAAGCTGTTCGTCCGAACCTTGTGCCAGCCTCGCAGTTTCCTGAGCCTCATGCAGCTGCCGGCTCGCCTGTTGTAATTCGTTATGCAGGTTTGAATCGGTCATAAAAGTCGCCTCCGTGTCGAGAAAATAAGTCGTGTCATTAACCTTTGATTTTATGTTACATATTATACATCCTTATGGTATTTGAATGGTCAACGTTCTGTGGTCGCTCCTGTTGAAAACCTTCCTCAAGTGTATCTTCAATCTCATTTGTAACAAATGCTGTTACGCCAAGGAGGACACCTGCCACAAAAATGACGCAAAACAGACCGACATATGTTGACCATTTCAATCAAATCACCTCTGAAATTAATTTTTGTCATTAGCATGAACAGTTTTAACACGCTTTAAACCAGCATTTATTGCTTAAAGAATAAAAAAAAGATACAGAGCTGTCTGTACCTTGGAAACCGATTATTTTTCGATTTACTTACCGGCTTGCTTTATGTTTCAAAATGCCATACAACAACAAACCAAGCATCAAGAACACCTGTGTGAAGAACGCGACAGCATCCCAAAAATAAGGGCTTGTAACTGTGTAATTCATGATGTGACGGAAGCTCTCAGAAAACGCAAACAATGCTTGCGGCAGAAAGAACAGGAAAAACAATCCAGCCATTAGCATAATGCCGCAAAGATAAAACACACTATAGTACTTGACGGTTTTTGCTTCGTTCTGATAATCGCCGTTATCTTCGTTACCAATCCGAGATCTTAAGAATGCCTTGCCTCTCTCCATTAGATTGTAGCAGCCGCTTAAATTTTCCACGGCATAATACATATCCGTTTTCATATAAAAGCAGCATTGATAAATAAACTTGACGAATAAATCGAATACGACAAGTTTCATTATTCCTATGTACAACGCGTCTTCAAACGGTACAAACAATATAAAGCAAAAAGCAATAAAGAGAATGACTTGTTCAAACGACATACCTGCAAAATAGAGTCGATTGCGTTGTTTCGGCGTCAACTTCCAGGCTGGTGTTAAATCCGTCTCAAATACAACCAGAAATAATCGGTGGCCTATTTCCAGATTTGCAGGTAACCCATGTGCGCGGGTGGCTAAAATATGACCCGACTCATGAATGATAATAAGAACGAGGGAAATAATTAAATAAGCCGCCATGCTCATCATCATCGAGTCAAACAGAAATATATCCGCATAACTTGGCAAAAGCCAAGGATTCCATACTACGAAAATAATATTTACCACGAAAAAGACCCAATACAGTTTGACAGTTATGGCATTAAAAAAGAACGTGCCTGCCCGAACAGGAACCCACTCCAGCCCTGACGGCGCATGGTTTTTCTTTTTCTGTCCCACCTGTTCACCATCGATTTCTTTGACCAATCCTAACTCGACCAACTGTTCTGCAAACGGAATTAGTTCGACCGCTTCCTCTGGGTAGTCATGAATCAAAGCTGTTTCGATTTCACCTAATGTTTTGCCTTTATTCAGTAATTCAATGGCATCAATACAAACTTGTGGCATTTCATAATAGTCACCGGACAAGCTGTCTTCAACGATATAATGTTTTCGGTCCGGATGAATTTGCAGCGGATGCAGGGTTAATGTCGTATTAAAGGTTAGTTTCATATCATTAAAAGGGTCAGACCCCGTTTCGTCTGTAGATAGTAGGATGCTAGAAGTTAGATCCCAGCATCCTTGCAGCTGTACTTGCTCAGGTTTTATTTCATTGCCCACCAGCACCACCAGCATGTTACTTTAATTTTTTTAAGCTTGCGGATTTTCATGCTTCCACCCCCCTTCAATAAAGGGATTGCTTGATTCCTCCATTATTACGATCGCGGGAATAGCGTTCCAGTTCAGGGAAGATTTTCGTAAATATGTCAACTAATTGAGGGTCAAATTGCGTACCTTTTTCGGCAATGATGCGCTCGTACGCTTCTTCAAAAGACAGTGCTTTCCGGTATGACCTTGATGAGGTCATGGCGTCAAACGCATCCGCAATAGCTGTAATACGCGCTAATAGTGGTGTTTCCTCTCCCTTTAACCCTTCCGGATACCCCTTGCCATCCCAGCGTTCATGATGGTAAAGAATGATATCAATATAATCGGAGATGCCTTCCACATCCTGAACAGCCTTTGCACCAATCTCGGGATGTTCCTTTATAATCTCAAATTCCTTTTCAGTTAATGTACCGTGCTTGCTTAAAATCGTATCAGAAATATAGATTTTGCCTATATCATGCAGCAAGCACGCATAATAGATCGGTGTTAACTGGTCGGCGTTAAATTGCCCTGTTGCCTTGACCATAATCAGCGCGTAATTAGCTACGCGTTCGCTGTGTCCGCGTGTATATGGATCTTTTAATTCTAATGTGGCGATAACACCTTTAACAATGCCTTCCAATTGTTTTCGATAGGAATCTTTTAAAGCACCAACATAATTCAAGAAACGGTACAGAAGGAAGAAAGCGATCATAGCGGTCACAATGACCATAAGCATTGGAAAAATAACAATCGCATCCTGCAGCACCAAACCAATTACAGCAAATTTTAGAACAGTTCCAATAAACACAGTATAAAAAAAACGTTTATTAATAAATAGCGGCGAAAATAAGACAATTACAATCTCGGCAATGTTGCCACTGGCGTACGGCGTTCCGTCACCCCAATACAGCCATAAATCATTGAATATATTCATCAAGGTATAGGTAATAAAAAGGATGTATTTAACCAGCTCAGGTCGTTGTCTTTTCATAAAATGAACTGAAATTGGTAACACACTAAGTATGATTATATAAAATATTATATTAAGACCTGTATTAGGCGCAGGCGTATTAATGCTCCACGGCGTTGCGGGCAATATGTAATAGTAAGTAATATCATAGACGAAAAAGATTATGTAAAACAACCATAAAAACCATATGGTTGCACGTTTCTCTTCATATAGCAGAGCTTCATGACGTAAGTTTTTCATGTAGCAGTCCTTTCTAAAACTCAATTGCCTATTGGAATATTATTCTACCATTTCTTCATGAAATAGTATAGAGAAATTCTAAGCCTCGCATCGCTCATTGTGAAGGCTGAAATAGGTCCGAACGGCCCTTGAATTATCATAAGAAAAATCCCGGCATTATTAGTACATCTCCGGGATTCCGTGAATCTTTAATCAGCCCGGAGAATTACTATTTTTTCGAGCTGTATTTATTAACCACATCAACAAACGGATACCCACTATAAAAAACATCACACTTATTAGCGAATACAACCAGTTCCAGTTGATGAAATGAACAAGCGCAGTATATTTTTCCAACAACACTTCAACAATTGTCACTACGCCACTGTAAAAAAAAGCATACAAACACCATTTAAGAAAGGACGATTGGTACGTTATCTGGACATGCCTTACACAAATTAGCGGCAGCAGCAAATATTCATAAAGCACACTTGACTGAAGCTGAGGGAATAATTTAACCGGATAGGTAAGCATCCCCGCTTTAGCCACCAAGTCACCCAGAAAGCTGGCAAAATATGCTGCGATGAAAAAGCATAACAGCCACTGTATGAGTGGTCGTTTTGTTAATAATATGCCTGTTAGAACCAGGCCTGAAATGAGAAAGAGCCAGAGTAAAAATATCTCCATTTTAACAGCTCCCGTAACAATTGATTACTTTAATAAAGCCAGGGCACATTAAAGATGATAAGTAATAATGCAATAACAACCACCGACAGCCCATAAGCAATCAGCGGGCGCTTGCAATGCAGTATGAGCATGGGGAACATCACGATTAAAAAAATTGCAGACCATACGAGTGACCAGCCGTTGTCATATTGAATTAAATTAAAAAGATGGAACACCCACTCAATACTGAAGAAAACAAACACCCATTTGGCTGTATAGAAAATTGCAGAAATGCGTTCAGCAGGAAATTTGGACAGAAAAATCATTGTTGCACCCGGGAGAACGATAAATGTGTGCAAGAGATCAACCACCTCTTCAGGAACACCTAAATTTGAACGGAATATCCAAAGCTGATAATCATATGTAAAAAAATAATATAATAAGTCCATGGACACAATATAGAGGATCGTTGGATGAAACGTTTCGAAACGTGCCCAATCTGCCCATCGCCAGGCAGCTAAAGTGACCGACAAAGCAATAAGTATATGCATTTTTCATTCCCCTAAAATTTTAAGATAGCTTCAGAGGGCTTTATAGAGAAAAAGACCGATTTACTATATTCTGAATGTGGCCCGCCTATTTTCAAACGTTCGAAGCGGCTCAGGTGCCTGGATAAACCATACTTCCTCAAGCCGCATCAAACGTTAGTTAGTTTTTAACTCAGTTCATCAAATGAGATCAGCCGCTCATTTTCCCATCTTGATTCTCCCGCGCCCAATGACGATGCTGGGCAACATTGTCGATGAATTCCTGCGAAAACGCACTCAAATCGTTTGACTCGCGTATTGAGATAACCCCCAAATCAGTCACGACCGTATTCGGTACATTCGTATCAGCAAACGTTATTTGCTTGATGTCTGACGTCATAAGCAGGTCAACGCCGGAATTGGCCGCTCCTATTGTTTTAGCATGCACAAACGCATCATTCACAAACATCTTCGCTTCTTTGTGTGTCAGCAGCTGATTAGTTGACTGCTTTCCACCGGGAATGTAAAGGGCATCATACATGACCGAACTGGTAATGGCGTAACTTTTAGTCGCTTCAATTTGCTTCCCGTCTGATGCAGTGATCATACCTTGATTTTTGCTGATGATATCGTATTTTAAACCAGCACTGTCCAATTTTGTTGTCATTTGAACAACATCATTCATATCAAACCCGTTTTCAATCAAAATCCCTGCTTTTCGTGTTACCGCCACTTTTACTGTGTTTTCTTGACTTACAGCAGGTGATGAAGCGGTCTCACCACTGCCGCCAGGATTTTCCGGTGGATTGACACCAATGCCTGTTGCGATTTGTGATGCGAGCTGTCCATCGACGTTGTTAAACATCTCCACAACACGTTGTCTTATCGTCTTATCCTTCACCTTCCCTACTTCAAAGTGAAATGCTTTAATAATATGGCTTTTTTCAGGAAGCGACATGCTATTCCAGAAAAGGGTTGCCTGCCGATAATGATCTTCAAAACTCTCACTGCGTTTACGCGTTTTCCGCCCTTCCACTTTTTCAGCGTGATGTTTAAAGCCTTGTTCAAGGTCCGGCTCAGGTGAATTTGCCCTCAATGAGTTGGCTGAGTAAGCGACTGCCCCCTTATCGATAGCCATCCGGTGAAAACCTTCCCGCTGATTATTTTTAACAGGCGCAACAGACCGGTTGATCGGTATCTCGTGAAAGTTCGGTCCGCCCAGACGAAGCAGCTGGGTATCGAGATAGGAAAACAGCCGTCCCTGCAGCAGCGGGTCGTTGCTGAAATCAATTCCCGGTACGAGATGACCGGGATGGAATGCCACCTGTTCGGTTTCCGCGAAAAAATTATCCTGATTCTTGTTCAGCGTCATTTTACCGATGATTTGGACAGGCACCTGTTCTTCCGGCCAGAACTTTGTAGGATCGAGGATGTCAAAATCAAATGCAAATTCATCTTCTTCCTCCAAAATTTGCACGCCCAATTCAAATTCGGGATAATCGCCTTGATTTATAGCGTCCCACAAGTCACGGCGGTGAAAATCGGGATCTGCTCCATTCAATTTTTGTGCTTCATCCCAAACCAGTGAATGTGTGCCAAGAAGCGGTTTCCAATGAAATTTCACGAACCGTCCCTTTCCCTCGGCATTGACAAATCTGAACGTATTAACGCCGAATCCTTCCATCATGCGAAAGCTCCGCGGTATTGCCCTGTCAGACATCAGCCACATGACCATGTGGGCATTTTCCGGGTTGCTCACAACAAAATCCCAGAATGTATCATGTGCTGCAGTCGCCTGGGGTATTTCATTATGCGGCTCAGGTTTAATCGCATGTACAAGGTCAGGAAACTTTATCGCGTCCTGTATAAAAAATATTGGGATGTTATTGGCTACGAGATCGTAATTGCCATCCTCGGTATAAAATTTCGTTGCAAAACCGCGCACATCTCTTACTGTATCCGCTGAACCACGTTGCCCAACAACCGTTGAAAAACGGACAAATACAGGTGTTTTAACCGACGGATCCTGCAAAAACTTCGCGCTCGTCAGTTCGGTCATCGGCTGATAGACTTGAAATTCACCATGCACCCCGAATCCCCTCGCATGCACAACGCGCTCGGGAATACGTTCATGATCAAAGTGCATCACCTTTTCTCTGAAATGAAAGTCTTCCATCAAGGTGGGCCCGCGTTCACCAGCTTTAAGCGAATCGGCTGTGTCCGAAACTTTCATCCCCTGGTTTGTTGTAAGTTTGGCGTTTTTGTGATCCTTCCGATACTGGTCAAGCTGTTCACTTTTTTTGTTTTGCTGATTAGGCTGATTGGCCGAATCATTTTCATTATTTTTCGCCATAAATATACCTCCTCGTTTTTTGGCACCCAAAAATTAATTTGTTCATTTCAAGACTGATAAGATAAAGTCAAGATTACTGTTCCGGGTTTTTGACGGCGTTATTTCGATCGAATGCCAATGGGGGTTGTTCAAGCCATCCGTTCTGAACCATCATGTCGAGTGCTTTACTCGTAAATAATCCGGCTTCACCGATAAATTTGGCGTATTTTGCAGAGATATCGTGTCGAATTGTCCGCGACATTGCTATTCCGAGATTTTCAACGCCTAATTGATTTGCGAGGAGCACATGATACGTCATTAGTTTGTCACTGAACACAGGGACTTTTGAATCTGTTATATACGGATCCATTGTCATCGGTGCCGGTATATTATTACTCTCCAGCAGTGCCCTGTACTGTTTTATCTGTTTATCCGAAAGTTCCCACCCGTTTTTAAAGTAATTTCTCAGTTTTTGTGAAGAAGCTGTTTGAGCAAACGCCATCATGATAGCTTTTCCAAGCACATTTGTTGCAATATTTAAATTTAGATATTTCATTTCAATACCTGCCAACGGCCGGCTTTTTCCAGTAATAAAATTGTTAAACGATTTTTTATCAATAAACTCTACGTGGGTTGGATATGGAATTCTCGGTTGTTTCATGATAAAACCCTTATCAAGAAGCAGGTGTGTTGACCTTTCGAATACTTCGTTCAATTCCTGGATACCTTGACGATAAAAGTCCAGCACATCCTGACGAATTGAGCTCGATAAGGCTCTTGAATACTGCCCAAACGCACCAATTGCCATTTGCTGGATATAAAATAACATAAATGTGTCGTCAAACAGGCGCGGCGTATTTTTATAAATATCTGAAGTTCCAAACGCAGTAGGGACGGGAATTCCTTCTTCAACAAACATAGCTGAAATCGTGTTAACATGCCTTTTTGAGATACCATCATTAAATAACAACAGATCTTTTATTTCGTCATCTTCCACGTGCTCAAGAAAATGCTCGAATATACAGATAAACATAGAATCTCCAATGTAATTTGACCACAAGTCACTTAATTCAGCTGAGTTAAGTTTTAGATTCTGCTGATGTTCCGAAATCTGTTTCCCAAACTTCTTGTCATTTTCCGACCCCCAGTTATTTGACGCCATAAATCCCGCTCCTTTCATCATCACAGGTGTTAAGTAGCATAGTGTCTTACATTTATTGACCCTTTAGTCAGGCGCATCGACATGACTCTTCGTATTTTCTCAATATGGCTTATTAATTATTCATGGAAAGTCAATGACATAAAAAAAACCGGCTCCCAAATAGATGGGAACCGGTCAGCTTTACGATCGCGTCTGATTAGACGACAACGTCATAGCCTTGCTCTTCAACTGCCTCGCGCATTGATTCGATATTAGCGGTTGTCTCGTCATAGATAACGTTGACTGTCCCGGCATCGAGACTTACTTCAACACCTTGTACACCTTCTACATCTTCCAGTGCTCCTTTGACCGCACTTTCACAATGACCGCATGTCATGCCGCGTACATTCAAGGTTGTTTCCATGATAATATCTCCCCTTTTGTAAAATTTTAGTTTAAAAGCTGGCTGCCTCTGTGGATGAAATTGCTCTACAGCAGCACATTTCTAACCTATAGTTTAACACGCTTCAAACGGAGTGAGTTGGATACGACACTTACAGAGCTTAGTGCCATGGCGCCGCCGGCAATCCATGGAGCCAGAAGTCCGGCAGCAGCGATTGGAATGCCGGCACTGTTATAGGCAAACGCCCAGAACAGATTCTGCCGGATATTTTTGATGGTTGCTTGACTGATAGCAATCGCTTTCGGCAATAACAGCAACTCACCCCCGAGGATTGTCACATCTGCTGCTTCAATCGCTACCTCGGTGCCTGTTCCAATGGCAATGCCGATGTCTGCAACCGCGAGTGCCGGTGCGTCATTGATACCGTCCCCCACCATCGCGACCTTTTTGCCCTGAAGCTGTATCTCTTTTACTTTATCCGCTTTTTCTTCAGGTAAAACGTGTGCGATAACGTGGTCAATACCGACTTGTTTCGCAATAGCCTGCGCAGTTCGTGCATTATCGCCTGTCAGCATAATCATCTCCAGTCCCTGTTCATGCAGCTGACTGATTGCTTCGTTGGCCGTATCCTTAATTGTATCAGCCACGGCTACGATGCCACTGAACTGGCCATTGACGGCAATCAGCATAGCCGTTTTACCGTCACTTTCATAACCGGCAAGTGTTTTTTCTCTACTACTGAAGGTAATGCTATTTTCTTGCATGAGTTTTCGTGTGCCGACAAGTATTTGATTGCCCTGGACAGTCGCTTTGATACCCTTGCCCGGTATTGCTTCAAATGACTCAGCATCGGTTAACGGGATATCATGTTCAATAGCATAGGCAACAATGGTTTCAGCCAGCGGATGTTCAGAACCTTTTTCCGCACTGGCCAAAAGCATCAATGTTTCATTATCACCGGTAAAATCCGTCACTTCCGGCTTGCCTTTCGTTATCGTGCCTGTTTTATCCAGAACGATCGCATTTAATTGATGCGTGCGTTCGAGGTACTCACCGCCTTTAAATAAAATGCCCGATTCTGCGGATTTTCCTGTGCCCACCATAATGGACGTCGGTGTCGCAAGTCCCAGCGCACACGGGCAGGCTATAACAAGAACGGCGATTGCCGCGACCAAAGCCGGTTCAAATGCGCCGGGCTGCACAAATGAGATCCAGATGATAAACGTCAGAACGGCAATGCCGACGACAATCGGAACAAAATAGCCCGAAATAACGTCCGCGAGCCGCTGAATCGGTGCCTTGGACCCTTGTGCATCTTCCACAACTTTAACGATCGAAGCAAGTGCCGTATCTTTTCCGACCTTCGTGGCTTCCATTTCAATGGTGCCGTTTTTATTGATGGTTGACCCAATGACATTTGATTGCGCATCTTTTTCAACCGGGATTGATTCACCGGTAATCATTGACTCATCAACTGATGTCTTGCCTTTAACAACCAGACCGTCAACCGGAAACTTTTCACCCGGTTTAACGATCAGACGATCACCAACCGCCACATCTTCCACAGACACCATTGTTTCGTCACCGTTTCGGACAATACGCGCCTGTTTTGCCTGAAGGCCCAGAAGTTTCGATAAAGCAACGGTTGTTTTGCTTTTCGCATTCGTCTCCAAATATTTACCGAATAAAATGAGGGTGATTAAAATCGCACTCGTTTCAAAATACAGATGCGGCATATATTCCGGATTGCCTATCGTCTTTATCGCTTCATATAAACTGTAAAAATAGGCTGCACTTGTACCCAATGCTACAAGCACATCCATATTGGCCCCGCCGTTTTTTAAATTTTTATAAGCACCTTCATAAAACTGCCAGCCAATAATGAATTGCACCGGGGTTGCAAGCGCGAATTGAAACCATGGATTCAACAGGATATTCGGTACATTCATGCCGAATAAGTGCACAAGCATCGTAAGCAATAATGGTGCTGACAGCACGGCCGAAATAACCAGCTTCCATTTCATTTTCCGGATTTGTTTTTCTTTCTGTGTCTGCTTATCCTCTTGGTCAGCTTTCACGGCAGCGTCATAGCCAAGATTTTTGATTTTGCCGATAATAGCATCGGTTTCCATCAGCCCGGGATTGTATTCAACCGCGGCACTTTCGGTTGCAAGGTTAACGGTTGCCTGTTTAACGCCGGTCTGTTTATTTAGCACCTTTTCAATCCGGCTCGAGCAGGCTGCGCACGTCATCCCGTAAACATCAAATTCAGCTTTTTCCGTTTCCACGCCATAACCTAGCTTTTCGATTTTAGCTGTTATATCATCAACACTGGCGGATGAAGGGTCATAATCAACCGACGCTTTTTCAGTCGTCAAATTGACTTTTGCTTCGACGCCATCCATTTTGTTTAACACTTTCTCAACCCGGTTCGAGCAGGCCGCACACGTCATCCCTGTCACACCCAGTGTTGCATGTTCAGTTTCACGCATTCTTTATCCCCCCTATTTGGAGAATTGCTTCATAATCTCCATCAGTTCTTCGATTGCCTCGTCACCATTGCCGCTTTGAACAGCATCACTGACACAATGCTTCATATGCCGCTCACCGATTGAAAAGCCTACTTTCTTCAACGCGGCATTAATAGCACTGATTTGAACGAGTATATCGACACAGTAACGATCTTCTTCAACCATTTTTTGAATACCCCGAACCTGGCCTTCGATCCGTTTCAGACGATTCTCGAGCGCCTGTTTTTCGGTGTCAGTCCTGGGTGTTACAGGGTGATCGTGCATGAAATCGCCCAACAGCCTCACTCCTTTTCATTTCTAATTATAGGATACCCCCCTAGCGTATAATTGTCAAGAAGTTTAATGATGCTTTTAAATTGTTCATAGATTTGACTCATTTGCTGCACAGAAAATGGATAATTCGTTATTACAATAAGCATTGTAGAAACAAAAAAATCGAAACTACATAGGAGGTTTCTATTATGAAAAAAGTTATATTGGTATTGCTCGCTCTGGGGATGGCATTGTTTCTGGCAGCGTGCGGCGGTGATGACAGTGAGGGTTCCGGCAGTGATGAGGGAAGTGAAGCCGCATCCGGAAACGCAATAAATCTTAATGCTACAAACTTCTCGTTCGGTCAGGACGAATTCACAGTACCTGCCGGTGAAGAAATAACCATCTCGCTTAGCAATGAGGAAGGTATGCACGGCGCAGCGATTGATGAATTTGATGTCGAAATTGAAGACGGGGAAGAGGCAGCCTTCACCCCTGAAGAACCAGGTGAATACACAATCTATTGTTCAATCCCATGCGGCAATGGACACGACGACATGACATCAACATTAGTTGTTGAGTAACATATAAAAAAAGGTAGGAACGAACGATGTTAAGGATTGGTGAAATACGCAGTGGGGATTCTGCGCATCGCTTGTTCATCATCGTTCGTTTTTTTCGATTGAAACTGTATAAACTAGGCTTTTAAAAGCTTGGCGTTTATTGCCACAACGATGGTACTCAAACTCATTAAGACTGCTCCGACTGCCGGGCTGAGAACAATGCCTATTGGCGCGAGAACACCCGCCGCAAGCGGAATAGCTACAATGTTATAGCCTGCTGCCCACCACAGGTTCTGAACCATTTTGCGGTACGTCTTTCCGGATAGGTCCACCAACGATTCAACATCTTTTGGATTACTTTTAACAAGGACAACATCAGCTGACTCCATTGCGACGTCGGTACCGGCACCGATCGCAATACCGAGGTCAGCAGTAGCCAATGCAGGTGCGTCATTCACACCATCGCCGGTCATCGCAACCTTCAAACCTTTTTGTTGAATTTTCGTTATCTGGTTTGCTTTATCATCGGGCAGCACTTCGGCAAAGACTTGCTTAATGCCCAGCTTGGACGCTACCCAATCGGCAACTTTTTGATTATCCCCAGTCAGCATAATCGGCTCAATCCCTTTTTCTTTAAGGGATGCGACAGCTTCTTTTGCAGTTTCACGGACCATATCGGCCAGCGCTATCATGCCGGTCAATTCATCATTCACTAACACAAAGACAACGGTTTTGCCTTCTTCGGACAATTGCTTAAATCGGGTTTTATCATATTCCAGATTATGACTGTCAACATATCCGGGGCTGACAACATTGACTTTTTTACCTTCAATCGTGCCTTCAATCCCTTTACCCGTTATCGATTCGAATGCATCAATTTTCTTGAGGTCAAGATTTCGTTCATTTGCAGAGCTGACAATGCCGGATGCAATCGGATGCTCCGAATTCTGCTCCAGACTGGCAGCCCAAAGAAGCACGTCATCTTCCCGGTAGCCTTCGTTTGGCACAATATCGGAAACACCGAATTCGCCTTTGGTCAATGTTCCTGTCTTATCAAAAACAACCGCATCCAGTTTGCGAGCCCCTTCAAAATTGGCCCGGTTGCGGATAAGCAAGCCTCTTTTGGCTGAAATAGAAGTTGAAACGGCAATGACGAGCGGTGCAGCCAATCCGAGCGCATGCGGACACGTGATGACCATAACGGTAACCATACGCTCCAGTGCCACATCAAACTGATAGCCGAGCAACAGCCAGACAACTAACGTGATAAACCCGGATGCAAGCGCGATGTAAAACAACCATTTCGCCGCACGGTTCGTTAAATCCTGTGTCTTTGATTTAGAATCCTGTGCTTCGCGGACTAACGTAATGACCTGGGATAAATAGGAATCGTCACCGGTTTTTTTGACCGTCACTTTAATCGAACCTTCTTTATTGACCGACCCGCCGATGACCTCATCACCGTCAGCTTTTTCCACCGGAACCGATTCACCTGTCAGCATTGATTCATCAATCGCAGAACTGCCTTCATAAATCGTCCCGTCAACAGGAATTTTTTCCCCGGGCTTCACGAGTACATTATCCACTTGTTTCAGTTCGGATGTCGGCACATCCGTCACATTATCGTCGTCATCCAGTTTATGTGCTTCATTCGGCATGAGTTTAACCAGCTCTTCAAGGGCATTTGAGGCCCCCATCACTGAACGCATTTCTAACCAGTGTCCAAGCAGCATAATGTCAATTAATGTTGCCAGTTCCCAGAAAAAGTCACTGCCTTCCCAGCCGAATACCGTCAGTGTACTGTAGCCGTATGCCACCAAAATAGCAAGACCAATCAGCGTCATCATGCCGGGATTTTTTTCCTTCAGTTCACTGATACCGCCTGTAATAAACGGCCAGCCGCCATAGAAGAAAACAAATGTCGCAAGAGTGAATAAGAGATATTGATCAAATGGAAAACGCCAATCAACTCCGATAAAACTCTGTATCATCGGCGAAAGAATTAAAATCGGAATCGTGACAGCTAACGAAATGTAAAACCGACGTCTGAAATCACTCACCATATCGCCGTGATCATGATGACCATGACTGCCATGATCATGCTGTTCATGATGGTCATCATCGTGGTGATCGCCACTGGGATCGTGATGATGGTTGTGGTCGTGATGGCGGTGGTCATGTTCCTGATGTGCATGCTGACTGTGGTCTTCATGCTCAGATGAATGGTCATGGTGCTCGTGTTGATGTTTTTCCTTCGTATATGTACGATCATTTTCATTATCATTCATTGTCATCAGTATGCCTCCTTTTCTTCAACCATGCTGTAGGTTCCCAATAGTACGATACCCCCCTTAGGTAAATTTAAACATATGTACACTATTAAAGTCTACTCTGCAGTTTCAGTGTTCACTACTGAATCCATTTATATCCTACTCCCCAAACGGTTTTGAAGTAATCGTCGATAGGAAAACCGGCCCTATTAATCTTTTCCCGCATATTCCGCACATGCGAATCAACCGTTCTTCCTGTTGTATTGGAATCAAACCCCCAGACCAGATCAATCAGTTTCTCCCTCGAGAAAACCTGATTCGGATGCTTCATAAAATAACCTGCCATCATAAATTCTTTTGGCGTTAATTTTATCGGTTTATTTTGGTAAAAAAGCACGTAGCGATTCTCATCCCAAACCAGGCCATTTCGTTCCACACGTGTCACGGGTCCCTGTCTGCGGAGCAATGCTTCGATCCTTGCCAGCAGCACTTCTTCATTAAAAGGCTTCGTTATGTAATCATCCGCCCCAAGTTTCAGCCCTTTGACGACATCTTCGTTCTGTCTTCTGGCAGTTACCATAATGATCGGGACATCGGAAAACTGTCTGATTTTCTGACAAAGTTCCCAGCCGTCCATGTCCGGCATCATAATATCCAATAGAACGATATCGAACACCCTTGTTTCGAAATAGGTCAGAGCTTCATAAGACCCATGCGCTTTTTGACACATATAATTGTGAGACTTTAAATACAATGCGAGCAAATCCAGCATTTCCGGATCATCATCGACTAATAAAACATTATACAATTCGATCACCACGTTTTAATATTGTATGAGGCTGTTTCGCTTTCGTGTTCATTTCCCACTGCATATTCTACATGAATTTTAACGCATTTTCTTAAATTGATTTCCTCAGAATACAAAAAACGCCTCTTCGAATGAAAAGACGTTGAATCACAGACTGATAGTATATGAGCTTAACGAACACGTCAGATTCACATTACCCCGTACTTACTCTTTTAATGCCTTAATGGCATAGTGTTCTGCACTTGGATAAAGTATTGAAATATCAAAGCCATGGTCCTTCAACATTTTTCCCATTTTTTCAGAAGGAATTCGGATTTCAAGCGGCGGGCCGGACTCAGATTCAACCGCCTCCCAGTCCATAAGCAACACTTGGCCACCCGGTTCGAGAATTCGTTTCATTTCCTCAATCGTCTGATCAATACTTCCAACTTCATGGATGACAAATGCATTTAAAATCCGGGTCACCGAATTATCGGCCAGGTCAATATTCTCCAAATCACTCACAACGGGTTTAATGTTTTCAATATTTTCTTCTGCTGCATGTGCGTTGAGTCGCTTAAGCATTTCAGGTTCAACATCGACTGCATAGACATTACGCTCAGTCCGTTTGGCAAGCGGAATCGCAAATAAGCCGGGACCAGCACCTAAGTCGGCAACTGTGTCACCGCTCGTGACATTCAAATAATCAATGATTTTTTCAGGCTGCAATGTCGTTTTGCGTTCTTCGCTTATTAATTTATCTGCATTCTTCAGATTAAAACGTTTCTCGGTCAAGAACATCACCTCTTTAAACATTTTATTGAATACGTTCATTTTTTTAATCACGTCATCGAATTTATTGTTCCAAGAAAATCTCTACCCACTTTATACCCGCAACGGTATTTTGTCAAACGATACAAAAATGCTTAAAAACACATTTCGAAATGTCACATAAACGACACAATATATAAGCGTTACTTTCATAAATCTTTCATAATGAACTTGTATGCTGTATATTGTAACGCAGTGCATATGGTCTACTTAAATTATTTTTATAGCAGATATGACATGTTTGGTTGAATCATGCTTCCTGGTTTATAGGATTGTATTTCATCATCAAACTTTCCATAAATCGTATATCAAATTAAGAAAGGATGGTAGCAATGGGTGGAATTGAAGGGGACACAATGTTGATTGTTGGCATGTTTTTAGCGATAGGAGCAGGTGCATTATCATTTTTATCGCCCTGTGTTTTGCCAATATTTCCTGCTTATATGTCCTACATCACAGGAATTAGTGTAAAAGAGCTGCAAGGAAATAAGAGTGCCAAAATTCGTCGTCAGTTGTTAAGCCATTCCTTGTTTTTTTTACTGGCTGTTTCGTTGGTATTCATCAGCTTAGGTGCCAGTGCATCATTTCTGGGACAATGGGCGCAAAACTTGTTGATAGGCGATACCGGTTTATTGATTCAACGAATTGCCGGAATTTTCATCATAGCGATGGGCTTATTTGTTGCAGGATGGATTAATATTCCATGGTTAATGAAAGAAAGACGTTTTCATTATTCGAAAAAGTCGGCTGGCTATCTGGGCACATTTTTTGTTGGGCTTGGCTTTGCCGCCGGTTGGACGCCGTGTATAGGGCCTATTTTCGGGTCTATTCTGCTTTTGGCTGCCAGCAACCCCGGTCAGGGCGTATTTTATACTATTATGTATGTGATTGGTTTCTCATTACCTTTCATAATTTTGACATTTTTCCTTGGGTCGACGAGATGGATTGTCCGTCACAGTAACATAATCATGAAAATAGGCGGAGCGCTTATGATAATTATGGGACTGGTTCTATTTTTAGGTTTAATGCCGCGTATATCGGCGTTTCTCCTTGATTTAGTAGAAGGTACATGGTTATCAAGATTAGGATAATTTGGAGGGATTATCAATGAAAAAAGCAATACTTATTGTGTTGGCAGTAGGCGCGCTCGGTTGGGCCGTGTACGATTTTATTGGATCATCCGATGAAACGCCTGATGTAGCGGGTACCGGTGACAATGTCATTACGTCGCCACAGCCTGACGACAACGAAGATGAAGCTCAAGAATCAAATGGGGCCGGTCTTTCCGAGGGCCAAATTGCGCCTGATTTTGAACTGACCACGCTTGAAGGTGAAACAGTACGTCTGTCTGACTACAGAGGAGAGCGGGTCATCGTTAATTTTTGGGCTACCTGGTGTCCGCCGTGCAGAGAGGAAATACCGGATTTTCAAAAACTTTATGATAATAAAGATGTTGAAATTTTAGCAGTGGATTTAACCGAAACGGAAGAAAGTGAAGAAGGGGTCAGAGACTTTGTCGATGAATTTGAGATGACATTCCCGGTGCCAATGGACGTAAACTCTGACGTTGCGAATACTTATGAGGTTATGGCCTATCCCACTTCTTATTTCATTGATTCAAATGGGCGGATACAATTCCTGGCAATGGGTGCCATTGACTATGAAATTATGGTGGAAGAGTTGTCAAAGATGGAATAACAGGTGATTAACGGGGAATCATGATTATCATGCTTAAAATGAAAACCACGCGAAGATGAAGCATCAACAAGAAAGGAAATCAGAAATGAAACGTTTACTGCTCCCAATAGTTATGATGGCCCTTTTTCTGGCTGCATGCGGAGAAGATATTGAAACAAACATGTCACAGGAAGTAGAGGATTTTGAATTTACAACACAAGATAATGAAGCACTATCCCTTAAAGACTTAGAAGGCGACTGGTGGATCGCCGACTTTATTTTCACCAACTGTACGACAGTTTGCAATACGATGACGCCAAATATGGCTATGTTACAAGAGAGTTTAGACAAGGAAGGTTTAGACGCGCAGCTCATTTCATTTACGGTGGACCCGGAGTATGACACCCCCGAAGTGCTGAAAACGTATGGTGAGCGTTATGGCGCTGATTTTAGCAACTGGTCATTTTTAACGGGGTATGACTTTCAAACGATCAAAGAATTCTCGGTAAGTTCATTTAAATCACTTGTAGAGCAACCGCCCGAGGGGTCTGACCAGGTTATGCATGGGACAAGCTTCTTTTTGGTGAATCCGGAAGGGAAAGTAATCAAACGGTACTCCGGCGTGGAATCCGAAGAAGTGGATAACATTATTCAAGATTTAAAAGCCGTACATTGATGAAAAGACTTATGTGGTTTCTAACATTTCTCCCCAATCACAGTTGGGGAGAAATGCTCTAAGGGGCATTTAATTTGTCTCTTTCAACCCACATTTTCACATTATTACCTGGGTTGGGTGTTATACGTTCAATCTGTACCATATTATAGTTATCACTAATTTCTATCACTCTTACGACTGTACCTGTACTAAAAGTGTTTATTTCACTAAGGTCCACGTGCTCCTCCACGGATACAGGGTCTACCATTTCCTGAAGGCTTCTCATCTTGCTAATTGTCGTATTCATAGAATCAATATGCTGGCCCCCAATGGTATTTCGTTCTAATCTAAAAATGTCGCCTGCTCTTGGTTCGCCACAAGCAGCTAAAATCAGGCATAAAAGCACCAATGGGATAATAGTTTTTATCATCTTCGCCCCTGCAATTCGCCCCACCTCCAAATCTTGTTTTATAATTCATTATATTAGCCTCACCGCGACAAAATCACTGCAAACTATTATTTATAACTGGCAGATTATTTTATATGTACTTCTGAACAGACGTAAAGACTAAAACTGATTCAGCAGGTATAGTTTTCAAGTTTAAAAAAGAAGAACACAAAATTACCGTGTCCTTCCTTAAAATATTCCATCTCATTATTTACTTAGTATGTGATTAACACGATTAGCCGTTCAAGAAATCCATCCAAATTTTGATGGCCGTTCCCAGAATCAGTACGGCCAAGACACCTTGTAACATCTTTGTATTGACGCGTTTGCCAGTATTTGCACCCAGCGGGGAAGCTATAAGACTGGCAACAATCATAATAATTGCGGGTACAAACAGCACCTGTCCGGTCAACAATTTACCTGCTGTGGAGCCAATCGATGAGATAAACGTGATGGCGAGTGATGATGCAATCGTCATCCGTGTTGGTATTTTTAAAATGAGCAACATAATCGGTACCAGAATAAATGCTCCGGCAGCTCCGACAATACCGGCGCCAATTCCCGTCACAAATGCCAGGCTTGCGGCAAGCCACTTATTAAACTGCACCTGGTCAAACGGAATATCATCGATCTGTTTTTTAGGCACAAACATCATCACAGCTGCAATGGTAGCGAGGACACCGTAAACGAGATTTACCCCGCCATCTGACATGAAGCGGGAGCCGAACCCGCCGATAAAACTCCCGATCAGGATGCTGATCCCCATATAAATGATAAGGTCTTTATTCAAGTAACCGCCTTTACGATATGCCCAAACACCGCCAATTGTCGCAAACAATACTTGGACAGCACTGATACCCGCAACTTCATGGGCTGTAAAAGCCGATAACCCCAATAATGGCGGAATATATAAAAGCATTGGATATTTAACAATGGAACCACCGATCCCGACCATCCCGGAAATAAATGAACCGACAAATCCAATCAGAAATAAAACAATCATAAAAATAAGACTGTATTCCATTTAAACCTTTCCTTCCTAAAAAAGAAGAGCTGAGACAAAAGATTCAACGTAAAAGAAAGACGAACTATAATAGCTAAAAAACGGGTAACCCCGCTGCGGAAATATGCTGCGCTTTCCGCGGGCGGCTGGTGAGCCCCCTCGTGCAAGGCACTTCGGGGTCTCACCTATGCCTCTCTTCCCGCAGGAGTCTCCGCACATTTCCTCCGCTAACCATTATTAGCTTCCGTCTTTAACATTTGAAATATAAGTTTTGGCCGAGACTCATTAAGCTTTTTTGATCCAGAATTTCAGAACATCGTCTTCTTCTGTCTGCTCGACCAGCTCATGGCCACCGGATTGGGTCCATGCTGATAGATCACTTTTGGCACCTTTATCCGTTGCATGAACTTCCAGGATTTCACCTGAGTCAATTTCCTCGATTGCCTTTTTCGTTTTGACAACAGGCATTGGGCATGCCATTCCTTTTGCATCTAATACTTTTGCTGCTTCCATCATAAGTTCCTCCTTATTTTTATAGTATAGATAAACGGTGATACCCGGCGGGGGTCACCCAGCGGGGGTCAGACCCCGCCAGAAATTTAACCGTGTACTGCACAGCGGTTTGGACCAACTTCCATTTCGCGTTGTTTCTCATCTTCAGGGTTCATCTTACCCATATTCGTCTGACGGATATTTTCATACTCATTCGGCTGTGGCGGCAGATTATCGGCAACCATTGAACGGAATGCTTCTTCATCTTCCACCTGCAAGCCTTCATTGCGCTGATATAAATCGCCAAGTCGGGCTTTTACACTGCCATCGTCACTCAGCTCTTCCACAAACGAATAGTGTGCCGGCAACACAATCAGATCATCAGATAGTTCTTTATAGCGGCTGTACAGCGTCTCGCGCAGATCGCCCACCCAGTCGTCAGCTTTTCCGGCAAGATCCGGGCGTCCGATTGATTTGACAAACAGAATATCACCTGTCAGCAAGTATTGATCATCAATAATGAGCGATGTGCTTCCGATCGTGTGGCCCGGTGAGTACAGCGGCTGAACCTTAATCGTCGTATTGCCAACGGTTATATCATTGCCTTCTTCAAGCGCTTCATAGTCAAACTTCACTTCTTTGGCATCTTTCGGTGGCAAATAATACGCCCCGCCTGTTTTTTCGGCAAGCTGTCTGCCGCCTGAAATGTGGTCAGCATGAAGATGCGTATCAATGGTATGCGTGATCGTGACACCTTTCTCTCCGGCAAACTGCTCGTAGATGTCTGTCATCCGGTTGGCATCAATCACCGCTGCCTCATTTTCAGATACAGCCATATATGAGAGACAGCCTTTACCGAGACGGACAAATTGATAAAGACTTCCGCCGTCATTCAAGTCAGCGATCTTAACCGGCTCCAGATGTTCACTCCAAGCCTTCATGCCGCCTTCCAAGTCGTGGACATCCGTGAAGCCTTCCTCTCTCAACATGTCAGCTACCATCTTGGATGAGTTCCCTTTGGCACAGACGACGATGATTTCCTGATCCTTCTTCAGTTTATCGGCAACAGGGTCGAGACCGTCCAGCAGATTGAAATAAGGTTCGTTAATAATTTCAACACTGTCCCCTTCAATTTTCCAGTCATCAAACTCATCGGTGTTCCGGACATCCAAAATCAGTGTATCCTCACGATTAACGACACGTTTAGCAAGTTCGTTCGATGTTATACTTTGTGACATGCGCTATAGCCTCCCTCAATAATTAAATGATTTGCTCCAATACTCCCTTTAAATTAAAATGTCAATGATATATCGGCGTCTTTAGCAAATTCAATAAATGATGCTGCACCGCCGACTTCAATGCCATCAACAAAATCGTCTTTCTCCAGATTCATCACGTCCATTGTCATTTGACAGCCTATCATTTTAACGCCCATTTCCTGTGCCATTTCCAGCAAGTCGCTGATTCCCGGCACATTCGCTTTTTCAAACCCTTCCTGGAAGTGCTCTTTTCCTTCAGGCAGCGGGAGGTCCTTATGCGCTTCTTTATGAATCAGGTTTAATCCTTCAAATGTGAAGAAAATCCCGACCTCTTTATCAGATGCTGCAGCTGCAGTGGCAATATTAAATACTTTATACGCATCAAACATACCGCCGTTTGCTGCAATAATTGCGACGCGTGTGTTGTTATTTTCCATGATTGATTCCTCCTAAAAATTAGTCATTCGATTTTTCGGTTGGACCGTCCCAGGCGAGCATGCCGCCATCCACGTTGGTCACATCATAGCCTTGTTCTTCCAAAAATTCGCTTGCTCTTCCGCTTCGGCCGCCCGAACGGCAAACCATATAATAATGTTTACTGTTGTCAATTTCATCGAGACGGCTTGGCACTTCACCGAGCGGGATGTGTTTTGCTCCGGGAATTTTACCTTGTGCGACTTCATCGTCCTCACGA
This sequence comes from Lentibacillus persicus, assembly GCF_900112705.1. Classification (GTDB taxonomy): domain Bacteria; phylum Bacillota; class Bacilli; order Bacillales; family Amphibacillaceae; genus Lentibacillus; species Lentibacillus persicus. The sequence goes on along the minus strand of NZ_FOMR01000001.1, from coordinate 358,954 downwards.
ACATCAATAATATTAACGTTTTCGCTGTTTTTCACTTTTTCTGTCAGTTCTTTCATGTCAATTTGTTTCATGCTTTTCCCTCCTGATTTCATTTATATATTCCTTAACTGTTGTTGTTATAAACATGTACAGGTAAGGGTATATAATTATTTCCTCAACAGTGGTTGTTGTTCTTCTACGTTAAAAATCTCACCAATCCAAATACATATACCTGTAGGGGTATTTATAAAAGCGAGAAAAAAAGGTTAGCGAGCTTAACGTAACCTAATTCACATTCTAAAAGAATCACTTTCCACTGTCAACACCTTTTGTTTATCTGCTTTTAACAAGCAAGTTGACAGCCTCTTTAACCAAGTCTTCAGAGCTTTCGCCTTCCTGTTTTTCCTCGCGTATACATTCTGCAAGGTTCTGGCTCACAATTAGTGCCGCTGTACGGTCCAAGGCATTGCGGACCGCCGTCATCTGTGTGACAACATCACGGCAATCTTTTTCTTCTTCCATCATTTTCATAAGCCCCCGGACTTGTCCTTCAATTCGTTTTACACGATTCTTTACATCTGATTCGTATTTCATGATGCGTCACTCCTTTACTTATTCTCTCGTATATAAACGCTACTTCTTCTCTTTTATATAATAACGTATGAAATGGCATATTTCCAATGCAAGTCACCGGGATTCAAGGTGATAACTAGCGATAAACGTACTTTGACTGCATGTGTTTCTTTCCAAAGGGACTGACCCTATCATATACCCGTATAGGTATTTTGTCAACACGTGCATATCATTGTTGCATAACAAGTTATAATCCCCCCCCCCCTAACCAGGTGCAAAGAACCAGTTTATTGTGATTTTCGTGATGTTTTAAAAGATGATCCCGGCAAACTCGGATTGCTGGATAGAACGGCCCGATTTGACGAAAAATGTGCAACATGCTATCTTTTGATGGTGGTAATATGCCTTCTCTCCCCCTCTAATACTTCTCCTGAACTACATGCTACTTTATATGGAAGGATTTTTTTATGACAATTAATGAAGAAATGAAAAAACGACGCACATTCGCGATCATATCACACCCGGACGCCGGAAAAACCACAATGACCGAGAAACTTCTCCTGTTCGGGAACCTGATTCGTTCAGCCGGAACTGTTAAAGGAAAAAAATCCGGCAAATTCGCGACATCAGACTGGATGGAAATTGAAAAACAGCGCGGAATATCTGTCACCTCCAGCGTGATGAATTTCCCCTACCAGGGTTATCAGGTAAATATTCTGGACACGCCCGGACACGAAGATTTTAGTGAAGATACGTATCGAACACTGACTGCCGTAGACAGTGTTGTGATGATTATCGATGCAACCAAAGGGATCGAAGCCCAGACCCTTAAACTGTTTAAAGTTTGCAAAATGCGCGGCATCCCTATTTTCACCTTTATCAACAAACTTGACCGGGAAGGTCGCGAACCGCTCGAACTGCTTGAAGAAATTGAAGAAGTACTCGATATTCAGACATGCCCGATGAGCTGGCCGGCCGGTATGGGGAAACGTTTCCTCGGTACCTTCGACAGGTACGGCAAACAGTTTATTCAATATAACGGCAATGAAGATGAAACGTACATTCCTTATGACGATTTGGATAAGCCGGCATACAGCGACCTTGTTTCCAATCCCACGTATGAAGCTGCCAATGATGAACTGGCCCTTGTTGAAGAAGCCGGTGATGATTTTTCACTTGAAGCGGTCCTTTCCGGCGAGCAAACGCCCGTCTTTTTCGGAAGTGCGCTTGCGCCATTTGGTGTGCAGAATTTCTTTGATACATTCATTTCGATGGCTCCGGCGCCTGCACCGCGAAAATCAACAGAAGGTGTCATATCACCGGACAACCCGGATTTTTCAGGTTTTGTCTTTAAAATACAGGCAAACATGAACCCGGCACATCGGGACAGAGTCGCTTTCTTAAGAGTCTGTTCAGGAAAATTTGAACGTGGCATGAATGTCAAACTGGCGCGGACCGGCAAACCAATTAAACTGGCTCAATCGCAGCAGTTCGTCGCATCAGACCGGGATACAATCGAGGAAGCATATGCCGGTGATATCATCGGCGTATACGATCCGAACGCCTACCAAATTGGGGATACACTGCTGGAAGGAAAAAACCTGTTTGAATATCAGGAGCTCCCGCAATTTCCGCCCGAGCAGTTTCAGCGTGTTACCGCCAAGAACGTCATGAAAGCGAAGCAATTTAAAAAAGGCATTGAGCAGCTCGTCCAGGAAGGCGCTATCCAATTGTATAAGCATTACCGATCCGAGTCCTACATACTCGGCGCTGTCGGCGAATTGCAGTTTGAGGTGTTTCAGTACAGAATGCGCAATGAATACAACGTAGAAGTCATGCTCGAACCGATCGGCGAGCGTGTACCGCGGTGGCTGCGTGCTGAGCAGGTCGAGCCATCAATGTATGACGAGCGCAATCTGCTCGTGAGGGATCGTTCAGACAATTATGTGGTTTTGTTTAAAAATGATTTTTCACTGAACTGGTTCAAAGACAATCACCCGGATATCGAATTGATTGACCTGTTTGACGTGAATCAGTATGATCAAACTTGGTAAATATCCAGTTGCAAAAGTTCACGGAATCTACTCCGTGAGCTTTTTCTATTCATAGCACACTCTTGTGTTGATATCTTGCCACCTTCTGTTGATTTCTTCGCTCTTCTGTCGATATACGCCATCTTCTGCTGATATCCATCCTCTTCTGCCGATTTCTCTGCTCTTCTGTCGATACCCACGCTCTTCTGCCGATATCTACACTCTTCTGTTGATTTCCACGTTCTTCTGCCGATAACTACACTCTTCTGCCGATTATCTCAATAAGTAAAAACAGCCGCGCCGGAAGTTCTCCTTTCAGCACGGCTGTTTTTTGCCAGGATAATTTACAGGAAAGTTTCCCGGCAATTAAATTATATTAAAGCGTTCAGCTTGTGGTCAGGATTCCGCTGTCACGCACTGCGATATATTCCGGACGCTTTTTGCCGCCCGAATATGGCTCAACCAAGCGGTTCTCTACGCTGTTGTACACCATGAATAAATTGTTGCGCGGATATGGTGTAATGTTGCTTGTTGAACCGTGCATTGTATTGCACTCAAAGAGTGTGATCGAGCCCGCTTTGCCTGTTGGCACCGAGATGCCGCCGCCTTTTTCAGTAAGCCAACGCAGACTGTCCTCGTCAGGCACACCGAATTTTTGTTTTTTCAGTGACTCTTTATAGTTCTCATCAGGGGTTTCCCCTACACAGCTGACATAGTAGTTCTGGGACCCCGGTATCAGCATCAGAGGCCCGTTAAATGTATAGTTGTCGGACAAAGCAATCGATAAGCTGACTGCACGCATCCGTGGCATGCCGTCCTCAACGTGCCATGTTTCAAAGTCGGAATGCCAGTCGAATTCCTTCCCTTTAAAGCCTGGCTTATAATTAATACGGGATTGATGGATATACACATCGCTGCCAAGCAAATGGTTTACAATATCCAGAATACGTTGGTCGTTCGCAACGTCTTTAAAGTAATTGTCGTCTTTGTGCACATGAAAAATGGAACGGATGTCATCGCTTTCCGGCTCACGGATAACTTTATCAGACGCGACATCTTTGTTGGAATCCTGCAATTCAAAAATGGCTTTCTGCATATCTTTGACTTCCTCATCTGAAAAGAAATCCTCAATTTGCAAAAACCCATTTTGTTCATAGGAATCAAGCTGTTCTTTTGAGATAGGAGCCTGATTATCTTTGGATCGATCTGTGTGTATCACAGGGTCCTTCCGCTCTAGAATCTCCGGCTGGTCCTTTTTTCGTGATGGATAAAGATCTTCCATTGAAAACAACACTCCTTATTAAGATTTTTCATATATGATTAAGTTTCCTGGTTCGCCGGGAAACTTTCCTGCCTATTAACGACTGTACCCGTTTTAATTAAATTTAAAATCCCTAATTTAAAAATCATTTAAAATTATTGTATAATTGCCCAATTTTTATTGCAACCAAAACGAAAAAAGCTGTCGAATCTGAAAATGGATTTACCATCAGATTCGACAGCTTTAGCAAAAGCCTGCACAGTTTTACGACCAATTTTTCTCTTTATCAGCCTTTAATGCTTTATAAAATGACACAATCATCAGCAGCATAATAAATGAAAATGGAAGCGCTGCTGAGACCAGCGCATTTTGCAGCGCCTGCAGACCACCCGTGTACAGCAATACAGCTGCAATTGTCGACTGCGCAAATCCCCAGGTGAATTTGACAGCAGTCGGCGGTGACATTGAACCGTTCGTTGTCTGCATACCAAGCACAAAGGTGGCGGAATCCGCCGAGGTAATGAAAAAAGTGCCGATCAATATAATCCCCAAAATGGACAAAATTATCCCGAAAGGCAACTGCTCAAACATCCCGAATAATGCTTGCTCATCAGGCAGTCCGGCAATATCCGCTCCATTATTCTGCATTTCTATGCCTGTCATGCCAAATGTAGAAAACCATATAAAACTGATAACTGACGGTACAATTAATACGCCGGTCAAAAATTCTCTGATCGTTCGCCCTTTTGAAACACGAGCGATAAATATGCCAACAAACGGAGACCAGGCAATCCACCATGCCCAGAAAAACACCGTCCAATCCAATACCCATTGGCGTTTATCATTGTCATTTGGCGCCAACCGAAAACTCTCGGAAGGCAGCTGCTGAAAATAGGCACCGATTGTATCCATAAATGAATTAACAATGTATAAAGTCGGCCCAAGGATTAATGTGGCCAGTAATAATATCGAACCCAGCCCCATATTAGCATTACTCAAGTATTTAATACCTTTCGAGAGGCCTGTGTATGTGGAAATCATAAATAAAACGGTCACAATTAAAATAATGAGGAACTGAACCCAGAACGAAATCGGGATATCAAATAAAAAAGCAAAACCGCCGTTGATTTGCGTGGCACCGAATCCCAATGTTGTGGCCACCCCGACGATCGTTGCAAACACGGCAATAACATCAACAACTTTCCCCCATGTTCCCTTCATTCTGTCACCAAATAGCGTTTCCAGTGAAGCACTGACAAGGCCGGGCTTGTCATGACGAAACATAAAGTATGCCAGGACAAGGGCCATAACAGCATAAATCGCCCATGCATGGATGCCATAATGAAAAAATGTAAGACGCAGGGCATCCTCAAGTGCTTCGGTGGTTCCCGGCTCTGCTGTGGGAGGTGTTTTTATATAGTGTGAAACCGGCGAGGCGACTCCGTAAAAGACAAGTCCAATTCCCAAGCCTGCACTAAAGAGCATGGATATCCATGACGAATAACTGAATTCCGGTTTTTCACCAGGTCTTCCAAGTCTTATTTTGCCATAAGGACTGAAAACCAAGTATAGGCAAAATAATACAAACAGCGTGACGATTAATAAATAGAACCAGCCAAAATAATCAGAAATATAGCCCATAATTGATCCTGAAATGTTTTCAAAATTGTCGGGAGCTATGACACCCCATATAGATAATGTGAGTGTGAGAATAAGCGTCAGCCAAAAAACCAGCGTTACCTTTTTCATATTTGTCAGCCTTCCTGTCATATGATACGCATAGTTTTTGCTTAAAGCTGACTTTTCTATGCGCACCCCGAATAGAAAATGCAGATTCGTTTGTTTTTGCTGGTGAATCCTTTACACTGACATTATCATTGTGAAAGAGGTTTAAAAGCATGAAAGAATTTTACAGCGATGTTTTTCAATATAGAGGAAACCATTACGACTTCGGCTATTATCAAGGCAAGCAGTTGAAGGACTCGCCTATCCTCCCGAACCGGCGAAAACAATGGGCACCCCGGAAAGATCGGCACTTCCTGATCAATACTGAGGAAGTAAAACACGCTTTAACGTCGTTTGCACCAGGAATTTGGAAAGAAATTCATGGACTGGGAGACGCTTTGAAAATGGAGAAAGAAGAAGCCATCCGAATGTTTGGTGGTTATTACCTGGAGTTCGGGCGGAGTGGCTGCTCGATTTTCACCGATTCAAATTACATGATACGCAATTATGACAGCCACCCAAAATCCTACGAGGGGAGGTTTAGCTTATACCAGCCAACGGATGAAGGTTACGCCGTTATCGGTCCGACAATGCAGATAACCGGCCGGGTTGATGGGATGAACGAAAAAGGGCTTGTGATGGGGTATAATTTTACACACCGAAAACAGTCGGGTGATGGTTTCCTTTGCAACATGATTGGACGAATCATTCTCGAAACGTGTGCCAGCGTGGAGGAGGCGATTTCGCTGCTGAAAGAGCTGCCTCACCGGCATTCATTCAGCTATGTATTGTTGGATAAAAGCGGTGAATCATTTGTGGTGGAAGCATCCCCCCGTGAAGTTGCTGCACGCAAATCCAACGTTTGTACAAATCACTTCTACTTACTGGATGAGGAGAATCGCTACCGGCAGGACGAATCCCGTGAGCGTGAACAAACCATTTTGGAACAGCAGACGTATATGACTGATCCCTATAAGGCATTCCGGGTGATGAATGATTCAGAGAAAGATATTTATTCATTCAAATATGATGCTGCTGCCGGAACGCTGCACACCGCAGCTTATTTCCCGAAGGATATGAAGGCCTGGTTCGCGATCGGGCCGGACCGGCGCCCAGTTATTTTTGATTTTAATAAATGGCTCAAGGGCGAAAAAATTCACATTAAACGTGTTAAAGGTGAGCTCGATTATGAGGGAATGTTTGTTAATATGGGGCTGCAATAAACTGAGAAAAGCGAGTTCAGTGCGCCTCGGACAAGGCATGCCAGACTCGCTTCCCTTTTTTATTACGTTTCGGTTCGGTGTAAAAGAGCTTGAAACTAATCCGAAAATGTAAAGTCGACCATTTTATTAACATGGATGTCGGTCGTGTTCAACAGCGGCACATCCAAATCGCCATCTTTCAAAATCATCGGCAATTCCGTACAGCCGAGTATCAGACCGTCCAAGTTTTCTTCACGAATCATTTTGTTGCTGATTTTAATGAACTCTTCTTTTGTCTCGTCATTTACAATGCCGTTTTCCAGTTCATCAACAATATGCTGATGGATAAACGCCTGATCGTCATTACTCGGCACAACAATCTTTTTGTCACTTTCAAGAAATGGTTTCTTGAAAAAATCATGTGCCATCGTAAATTTTGTCCCCAGCAAGCCAACATTTTGCAGACCTAATTCATCCGCTTTTTCATACGTTGCTTCGACAATGCTAATCATTGGAACATTAACGTTTTCCCTGATTTGATTAAATACTATATGCGGCGTGTTGGCTGATACAATCACAAAATCCGCACCGATTTCTTCCAATTTTTTAGCAGCACCACCCACGTAGTCACTCAAATCGCCAAGCCGGTCTTCGCTGATATATTTAAAAATGTTGTACATATTGATGCTGTTAATGAAGAGCTCGGGCAAGGTTTGTTTACTGCCCATTCTTGCCTGATATTTTTGAATAAACGACTCGTAGTAATCAACTGTGGATTCAGGACCCAGACCACCGACAATACCCGCTTTTTTCATGTATACCACCCTTTTCCTGATTAGTTAAATCGGAATACTTATACCCATAGTGATATGATAACACATTCCCCCGCTTTAACTTCAGTGAAAAGGGATCTTATTTAATGCCAGGACTAGACCTTCAAGGATCCGCGGAAGCCTCTGGCACTGTAATATGATGACGCGCCGTTATGATAAACGAACACATGCCCGTAGCGGCGATCGCAAAAAAGTGCCCCACCGCGTTCCCGGATATCTGCAGGGGTCTGCACCCAGCTTGAAGTTTTCAAATCTACTTCATCAAGTTCCTGAAGTGACCGGTACTGTGATTCCGTTAAAAGGGTAATGCCCATATCATCTGCCATGTCGATAGCGTTGTTTTCCGGCTTATGTTTTTTCCTTGCTTCCAGTGCTTCGCGGTCATAACAAACACTTCTGCGGCCTTTGGGACTCTCAGCGGAACAGTCATAGAAAATAAATTCATCTGTTGATTGATCATACCCCACAACGTCCGGCTCACCGCCTGTTCGTTCCATTTCATGAAGCGACCAAAGTTTTTCAGGGGATGATTCCAGCTTTTTCTGGATATCACTCCAAGTAAGGTCTTCATGGCGGTGCATATTTTTTTCGAATCGCCCGCTTAACGTTTCAACTAATTCATTTTGTTGTTCAGGTGATAGTTGATTCTTTGTCATATCTTTCGCCTCCTTATATTTCAGTTGTATTGTAGCAGAAAATCGCTTAAGTTACTTGAATAAATGAGCGATTTGATTCCAACACTATTCATATAAACAAATGGAAGGAGAAACAACATGGCAGAAACTGTTGAGAAAAAAACAATCGATTTAATCATCGAACGTCAGAAAGAACCTGATTCTGAGCCATATAACGAAACGTTTTCGATTTCATATCGGCCAAATATGAATATAATTTCCGCCCTTATGGCGATAAGAGAAAATCCCATCAATAAAGATGGTGAAAAAACTGTGCCGGTTCAATGGGAAATGAGCTGCCTTGAAGAAGTGTGCGGGATTTGTTCCATGATGATTAATGATGTCCCTCGCCAGGCATGTTCCACCCTTGTTGATGATCTTGAACAACCGATTAAAATAGCGCCTATGCGTACATTCCCCGTTATGCGTGATCTGATTATTGACCGGGAAAGTATGTTTGATTCGCTGAAGCAAGTGAAGGCATGGATCCCAATCGATGGTACATATGATATTGGTCCGGGGCCGCGGATGAATGAAAACAAACGGCTTATGGCCTATGAGCTTTCCAAATGCTTCACATGCGGCGTCTGTCTGGAAGCATGTCCGAATGTTAATGATAAAAATGATTTCATGGGCCCATTCGTCTTTCCTCAAGTACGACTGAAAAATGTTCACCCTACCGGGGAGATGAACCGGGATGAACGGGTTGAGGCGTTTATGGAAGACGGTGGTCTACAGGGGTGCAGCAATTCCCAGAACTGTGTGCAGGTGTGTCCGAAAGGCATCCCGATTACGACCTCAATTGCAGCCGTCAACCGTTCGGCCACCATTCAATCGTTTAAAAGTTTTTTTGGAAGTGACAATTATTGAGCAGCCTTTTAATCAGACTGCTCAATTTTAATTCAGGTTTTTTTGCCGTTCATCAGTATGCTCCCCGAGTTTCGGGGCGCGCGAATAGATTTTCCCGGGTGTTTCTGATAACTTAATCGGAATGCCAATGTGTTTGATCGTTCCCTGCGTTGAATGGTTCACCGATTGGATCATTTCGCGTGCAATCACTTGCGGATGCTCAATCATTTCTTCAAATGTTAAAACCGGTGACACACAGGCCTCGACATCGGAAAACAGGTTAAGCCATTCGGCCAGTGTTTTTTGCGATATAATCAGCTGTATCTCATACTTCATTCGATGCTGTTCATGCAGCGGCGCTTCCAGCAACGGAACAAAGTCATGTCGCCCAATCACCTGACAGAATTTTTCCCAAAACTTCGGCTCAAGCGCACCGACTGATAGATAGCGTTCGTCTTTTGTTTCATAAACACTGTAGCAAGCTCTGCCGCCATTCAGCATTTCTTTGCCCCGTTTAGGTTCCGCCTCAGCGTTCAAATAATCGGGAAGAAGCGTCTGCAGCCACGCAATAACCCCGTCCAACATAGATACATCAACAAACTGTCCCTCTCCGGATTTTTCCCGTTCCAATAATGCGAGTAAAATACCAATGGTGCCCAGCAAAGCACCCCCACCAATATCGGCGATTTGCGTTGCCGGCACCACCGGCTTCCCTTTTTGGTCGCCCATCAAATTCAAGAGGCCCGCAAAACTTAAATAATTTATATCATGACCGGGTTTATCGGCAAATGGACCGGTTTGCCCATATCCTGTGATGGCACAGTACACCAGTCTTGGATTGATGCGTTTCAATGTTGCATAATCCAGACCTAGACGCTCCATGACCCCCGGGCGGAATGATTCCACAATCACATCGGCTGATTCAGCCATCTTCAAAAATTCATTTTTACCATTCTCAGATTTTAAATCAAGACAAACACTCTTTTTATTCCGATTGAGTGAATGAAACATCGCACTGTCTTCATCAAGCTTGGGTTCATAGGCTCTGGCATAATCCCCTTTTGCCGGCTCTTCGACTTTAATGACTTCTGCTCCAAAATCAGCGAGAAGCATCGTACAATATGGCCCCGGCAAAAGGCGGCTTAAATCAAGGACACGTATCGATTTCAGCGGCATGTCTCGCCCTCCTTTTATTCCACATTCAGATTAAATAGGAGGACGAAAAACAGCCCTCCCATTCTTCAATTAACTTTCTTCGGTCCTTCCCAGTGCATTTCACGCAGACGATATTTCTGCAGTTTACCTGTGGCGGTTTTCGGCAGGGCGTCGACAAAGGCAACCGCTTTAGGTGCTTTAAAATGCGCCAGTTCTGCCCGGCAATAATCAATAATAGCCTGTTCTGTGGCAGACGCGTTTTCATTCGGCACAATAATCGCTTTCGGGACTTCTCCCCACTTTTCATGCGGGATGGCAATGACAGCAGCTTCCATAACATCCGAGTGCTGGTACAATACGCCTTCGATCTCTGTTGAGGAAATATTTTCGCCGCCGGAAATGATCATGTCCTTCGCGCGATCACGAATTTCAATGTAACCGTCCGGATACGTGACCGCCAGATCACCCGTATGGAACCAACCGTCTTTAATGGCATCAGCCGTTTTTTCCGCGTCTTTATAATAGCCTTTCATGACAACGTTTCCGCGAGTGATAATCTCACCCAGTTCTTCACCATTCCAGGCAACTTCTTCTCCGTCCTGGTGGATGACTTTTGTCTCGCCGTTAAATGCCAGTTCAATTCCCTGCCGTGCTTTAATCGCAGCTTGCTCATCAGCAGATTTGGCATCAAATTCTTTTTTCCACTCGCAATAAAGTATGAACGGCGACGTTTCGGTGAGACCATAGACATGAATCATGTTCAAACCAAGCACTTCCTGCGCTTTATGGATGAGTGCTGCCGCTGGTGGCGCGCCTGCTGTTGCCATTCGTGGACTTGATGAAATCGACGTCTCGTTTGCTTTTGGCTCGTTAATCAGCATATTGACAACGGTCGGTGCCCCGCATAACAACGAGATATGATGACGTTCAAATAAATCGAGTATGTGAGGGGGATCGACTTTTCGCAGACAAACGTGCGTACCGCCGGCCGCCGTTATGGCCCAGACCCCGCCCCAGCCATTGGCATGGAACATCGGCAGCGTATGCAGATAGACATCATCCTGGCTGACACCAAGGTGGTACATAAAATTAGCTGCGTTGAGATAATTACTGCGGTGCGTCAGCATGACACCTTTAGGGTTTGACGTCGTGCCGCTCGTATAATTCAGGGTCATAAGCTGATTTTCATCAATTTCGACTTCAGGAAGTACTGCATTCTCAGCGGTGCCCTGCAGAAACGCCTCATAATCCACCCCTTTTAAAGACGTCTCCTGGCCTGGTACTGAGACAACGACGATCTGTTCAAGCGAAAGGTCCTCTGCAATTTCTTCAATCGGACCACTGAATTCTTCATCAACAATCAGCATTTTGGCATCACTATGATTTATAATATATTCCAAGTCCTCAGCCTTTAATCGGTAATTCAAAGGCACCATCGCGGCACCAAGCTGGCAAATACCGTAAAAACATTCGAGCATATAATGTGTGTTGGGCAGCATCACCGCAACATGATCACCCTTCTGAATACCGGCCTCATGCAGTGCGATTGACAGCCTGTCCGTCCGTTCGGCAAATTCCTTATACGTAAACGCTTTCTCTTCATCAATAACAGCGACTTTCTCCGGATAATATTTAACTGCTCTGCGTTTCCAGTCAAGTGGTGTCAATGTTGAAAACATATTAAAAGACTCCCTTCGCTAATCGTTAATACCTATGTATGCATCAATTTTACAGTAGACCCGCACCAGCCGAGGCTCACGATTGCCCAGGCACAGCCAAGCTCCAAATAAAACCGGGCGCCCCTTCCTTCTTAAGATTGTTACATATTTTAATTGTACGAAAATTAATGACACAGTTGCAATAGATAACTGAAAATTTTATGAGTAAACAGTTGGATTGGATCGTCATATATTATACAGCAATACCAACCCAAAACTGATAAATTGTGGGATAGTCAGATGACTGATATAATTTTTCTTACAAGCGAAAAAGGAAGTGTCGAAACTTTGGAATACGAGGCAAGTCTCATGTTAGAAGGCGGCGGTATGCGATGTGCATTCACTGTAGGCGTACTGGATTTCTTTCTGGATCAAAAGATTGAATTCCCTGCTGTGGCGACAGCATCAGCCGGAGCGCTTATCGGCAGCTCTTATATCGCCCGGCAGCGTGACCGGAACACGAATCTGCTTGCTGCCATAACCAAAAGCCGGGGCACGATATCAATTCGCCGACTCCTGCAAAAAAAAGAATTATTCAGCATGGACCTGATTTTTGATAAATTGTCTAATCAAGCGTTCCCGCTCGAATTTCAAGCATTTTCACAATCTGAATCCAAGTTTATTATCGGGACAACCGATATAAACACCGGAAAACCTGAATTCTATGATCAGTTTAATAGACAGATGGATCTCTCAACTGTTATCCGAGCCTCTTGTTCATTACCCGTTTTAGCTCCGAGCATTGATTATAAAGGCAAACAATTAATCGACGGCGGCGTGGCTGATCCAATACCAATTACCCCTTTAATTGAACAGGGATTTAAACGGCATGTTATTGTGCTCACCCGAAACAAAGACTATGTTAAACAACCTACCAAGTTAAATTGGTTTTATAAACATATGTTTAAAGATAAGCCCAACCTTATCAAACTGCTGCGTGACCGCCACTTGAGGTATAATGAAACAATGGAAAAAATACGCACAATGGAAGCACGTAATGAAGTATTTGTCATCCAGCCGGAAAAACCGCTTGAAGCAAGCCGGATTGAAAAAAGTCAACAAAAACTTGAGGCGTTATATTATCAGGGTTATCAGGTGGCTCAAGAAAAACACCAGGCATTGCTGGACTTCCTGCAAAGTGCACAAAACCAACCAATGCTTGCGGAAGGAAACATGACGTCATAATTGCAACGAAATCTTGAGATATGAGGTTGGGACATAACTTATATATCTAATATAAAAGACGAACGATCATTAAGGTTAGCGGAGGAAATATGCGTAGACTCCTGCGGGAAGAGAGGCATAGGTGAGACAACGAAGTGCCTTCGCACAAAGCAAGACTTCACCCGAGTATGCTTCGACCTGCGAGGAGTGCTGCATCACAGAAAACACTTGCAACACGACGAGCACGAGTTGGCTCAACAGCCGCCCGCGGAAAGCGACGAGCCAAAACATCCACCGAATCCGCTGCGAGTTGCGAGGAGTGCTGCTTCACCGAGAACGCTTGCAACACGACGAGCACCCAAGCATATTTCCGGAGCGGTGTATCCCGCTACCTTTCCTAATAATCGTTCGTCTATTCTTTTACTTTCAAACCTTTTGCCCCAGCCTCTTAGTGTACATCAACAACGCCACCCAGGTTTTAAAAACATAAAAAAGCCCCTCTCTCACCAAAAGAAAGGAGCTTTCCAATTAATGTGTCTCAACTTTTTTACCAGTAAGAGCTTCACTTATAAGTGTCACTGCCTGATCGATTTCGCATTTGCTGACTGTCAGCGGCGGCAGCAATCTTAGGACAGTTGGTCCCGCCACAAGCACCAAAAGACCTTTTTCCATCAACTGCGGCACCACAGCAGAAACGTCCTGGCTGCATTCAATGCCAACCATCAAGCCTTTGCCGCGAATTGACGAAACAAATGAAAGATCGCCTATCATCTCCTCCAGCTGCTTCTTAAGGTAAGTCCCTTTTTCCGTTACTTCCTGCAAAAAATCATCCTTGAAAACGTTCGTTAAAACAGCTTCAGCCGCTGCCATCGCAAGCGGGTTACCACCGAAAGTCGCTGCATGTGTACCCGGGCCAAAAGTGTCACGAAGCGATTCTTTTGCAATCATCGCACCAACCGGAACCCCGTTCGCCAATCCCTTAGCCGAGGTGATAATATCCGGTGAAATGCCGTAATGCTGATAGGCAAACGGCTTGCCGGTCCGCCCGATGCCTGTTTGGACTTCATCTACAATCAAGAGAAGATTATTTTCCTGGCATACGTGCGAAAGTTGCTCGATAAATTCACTGTCTGCCATGTGAAGCCCGCCTTCACCCTGGATTACTTCCAGCATAACAGCAGCCGTTTCACCATCCACAGCCGCTTTAACCGCTTCAATATCGTTAAATGGCACATAGCTGAATCCCTCAAGCATCGGACCAAATCCCGCATGAATTTTTTCCTGTCCGGTTGCAGCCATGGCGCCAAATGTCCGACCATGAAACGATTGTTCAAATGAAATAATTTTATGTTTATCGGTCGCTTTCCGGGCTAATTTAATCGCCGACTCATTCGCTTCGGTCCCGCTGTTAGCGAAAAATACCTGATTCCCGGAACTGTTCGCTGTCAAAAGGGCAGCTACTTTTTCCTGAATCGGATTATGGTAAAGGTTCGAAACATGCCAATAACGCTCTAGCTGCTCCTCAAGCGCTTTTTGAACAGCAGGATGCCGGTGCCCGAGATTACACACACCGATACCTGCGCCAAAGTCGAGGTAAGTTTTCCCGTCGGTATCTTCAACCGTCGTTCCTTCTGCGCGTTCGACTGCTAAGTCAAAGCGTTTATATGTTGGAAACAGTGCTGTCATCTGTTGTCGCTCCTTCGTTCTTCGTTATACGTGTCCCTGTAAAGCCATCTTGCCCCATAACCTGGTTAGCATCCGCAATCATAACGTGCTGGAGACTGTCGCTTAAACAGCTCAGTGCGGCTTTCACTTTCGGTATCATCCCGCCATCAATAACCCCTTCGCTGATCAGCGCCTCAATCTCGCTTTCACTGGTAGATTGCCGTAACGCGCCATTCTCAATAATTCCGGGCACATCGGTTACAAATACCAATTCGCCTGCCCCGGCGGCCTGAGCAATCGCGCCGGCCGCTGTATCAGCATTCACGTTATAACGCTCACCATCCTGACTGAGAGCAATCGGGGCAATTACGGGGACAGTCCCCCGGGATGAAATTTTTTCCAAAAAACGTGCGTTAACAGCGGTCACTTCACCAACATAGCCATAGGTAGCGAAATCAATCGGCTTACACTGAATTAAATGCGCATCTGATCCTGAAAAACCGGCTGCTTGAATACCCGCTTGATTCAACTTCCGTGTGATGAGGTTATTGATTTGGCCGCTTAACACCATTTCGACAATATCCATCGCAGCTTCAGACGTTGTCCTGAGCCCGTCGATAAACGAAAAATCAATTTCAAGCGTATCAAGCATTTTTTGAATCGCTGGTCCGCCACCATGTACAATAACCGGCTGGACACCGTTTTGCTGTAACGTCTTTATATTATGAAAAAATTGATCCGATAAGTCGTCAACGATACTTCCGCCGCACTTGATAACAGCAATCTCTTGCATCATCACACCTCCTTATGTCCGGTAACTCGCATTAATGCGGACATAGTCATACGTTAAATCACAGCCCCATGCTTTGCCGGATCCGTCACCGACATTTAAATCGATGGAAATCAGCACGTTGTCATTCAGCATATACTCGGATACCGCTTCTTCAGAAAAAGCGACTGGCTGACCGTTCACAAGCAGTTTAACCGAACCAATCGATGTTTCGATAGCGGTCGGGTCTACTGTTGCACCACTTCGGCCAATTGCTGCAATAATCCGGCCCCAGTTCGGGTCAGATCCGTAAACGGCTGTTTTGACGAGCGGTGATCCGACAACGGTTTTCGCCACTTTGACAGCCTCATCGTTGTCTTTGGCACCCGTCACAGCAACTTCGATCAATTTCGTCGCGCCTTCCCCATCACGCGCGATCATCTTGGCAAGATCCTCACATGTCGCCTCAAGCAATTCAACAAAAATCGGCCAGTCTTTATGATCAGGTGTCAGCGTTTCATTTTCAGCTTTTCCGCTGGCCATTGTCAGGACCATATCATTGGTCGAGGTATCCCCATCAATCGTAATGCAGTTGAACGTTTTGTCGGTCGCTTCTTTTAACGCATGATGGAGCATGTCAGGTTCGATTGCAGCATCTGTTGTCAAATACGCAAGCATCGTCCCCATATTTGGTTCAATCATACCGGAACCTTTTGCCGAACCGCCCATCGTAATCGTCTCTCCATCAATTTCTGCCTGGTAACATGTCGCCTTAGGCCCGGTATCGGTTGTCAGAATCGATTCACTAAACGCCGCAGCATCATTTGCATCGGATGATAACGTTAAATGCTCGATATTTGGTATGATTTTATCCATCGGCATGTCAAGCCCGATAATCCCTGTGGAGGAAACAGCTACTGTATGTTCCGGCACTGACAATTCACGGGCAGTGGCCCGGCGCATTGTATAAGCATCCGCTTCACCCTGCGCTCCTGTACAGGCGTTTGCGTTGCCGCTGTTGACAATAACCGCCTGCAACTTTCCTTCTTCAGCAATGCTTTCTTTTGTCACGTGTAATGGTGCTGCCTGTATGGCATTCAGCGTATACAACGCAGCAGCACTCGCGGGCACGTCGCAGTAAATCAGCCCAAGATCATTTCGCTTCCGCTTCACACCCGTATGCATCCCCGCCGCATAAAAACCCGCGGGGGTCACAATCGTCCCCATTTCAATTTTTTTAATGCTGTTCTGCTTTGTCAGCACCATATATTTTCCTCCTTTCACGGAATGTTGTTATCGGTGGCAGTGGCCCGTTATGGATAAACCGGTGCAAACCCAAGACCTGCCGTCTCCTCAATATCAAACATCCGATTCATATTCTGAACAGCCTGCCCGGAGGCCCCTTTTACAAGATTATCAATCACGGAAACGATCATAATTCGGTTCGTTCGTTCATCCAGCGCCACTGACAAATCACAAAAATTCGAGCCGTATACTTCTTTTGTACTCGGGTATGTACCCTGTTCTCTCACTCTTACAAAATAAGAATCGTTGTAGCTTTCCTGATAAAGATCGGTTAGTTCCTTCGCGGTCATGCCATCCGGTCCCTGGGCATAGATCGTTGTCATAATGCCGCGCGTCATCGGCACAAGATGTGTGCTGAATGTGATTGGACCTGTTTGAGAATTCCAGCCGGAAAGAACTTGTTCGATTTCCGGTGTGTGCTGGTGTGCAAACACTTTATAGATTTTCAGATTGTCATTCATTTCAGTAAAATGCGTGACCGGTGTGGCTTTTTTGCCCGCGCCGCTGACACCTGTTTTGGCATCAATTATGATTGAGTCAGGGTTTGCGATGTTTTGTTTCATCAATGGTGCCAGACCAAGAAGCGCAGCGGTTGGATAGCATCCGGGATTTGAAATCAATTGTGCTTCTGTGGCATCCGCCTCAAGCCATTCGGTCAAACCGTATACCGCATTTTGCAGAACCGTTTCATCCGGTGCTTTCTTGTTGTACCATTGTTCGTACAGCTTAGGATCTTTCAGCCGAAAATCACCTGACAAGTCAATAACCCGATTGCCCGCGTCAATTAATTCAGGCACAAGTTCAGACGATACACCTGATGGGGTTGCTGTGAAAACGACGTCGGTTTCTGACGCAATTTTTTCCGGATCAATCGCTTCAAGTGCCATCCCGGAAACCGTCTGTAAATGTGGATAACTCGCTTCAATTGATTCGCCTTCTTTACTTGATGAGTGAAATGAGTGGAGTGTGGCTTCGGGATGCTGTTGCAATAGACGGATTAGTTCCGCTCCGCCGTATCCGGTTGCACCAATCACGGCTGCTTTCATATGACGTTTTCCCCTCTCGAAAATTTTTATTTCTCCCTATTATAAAATGTATATTTATAATGTCAAGTGTATATTTATAAATTTTAGCTTTTTTCGATCTTCATATCGCTGTCAAAAATGCCGGCGGACCTAACAGGAAGTGATGTCGCATAGTAAAGACAGTTTTAATATAAAAAAGAGGCAGCTCAATGGCCGCCTCGATTCGCATAACCTATGAATCTAAAATAACGCCTGAAAAATTGCCCTTTAACACATGTTTTTGCTTTTGGTTCGTACATATAAAAGATGCCACAATAGATGTTCTGTTTTTCGTTTCCTGTCTCTCATTTTCCTCAATCGTAACCTCACAACGAATCGTATCTTCAGTAAAAACCGGTCGCAAAAACTCAAAGTTCATATGACGTGCCAAAACGTTGTAATCTCCGCCGATTTTTGTCGGCAGTGTTGCTGTTAGCAGCCCTTGAACAACCAGTCTGCCCTTTTCATCCGGCGTTAGGTGGTGCGCACCTTCATCACGCGAGCTTTTAGTGAATAACTCGACATCCGCTTTGGTAAAACGCCGTTCGAACTCAATGACATCGCCTGCTTTTAAAGACAAAGGAATCCCCCCTGTTTAAATAAGTAACTCGCTGCCACTTCCGTAATGAGTGAACAACCATTTACCCTTATCTTACACCATTTAAAAAACGGGGGACAGGGTGTCAGGGACTGTCCCCTGTTTACGCACTTTCCTGATGGGCGACGGTTGATCGTGCTCCTTTTACCGGGCTCATGTTGAATACGATATTTAACACAATAGCTGTTACACTGCCTGCTACGATGCCATTGCTGGTGAGGATTTGCACGCCTGATGGAAATTGGGCGAACAACTCGGGCACCGCGGTCACGCCCATGCCCATACCGACTGAGCAAGCAACAATCATCGAATTGCCGGGTGATTCCGAGATGACCCCGCTCAGCATTTTGATGCCCTGGGAAATAACCATTCCGAACATGGCAACCATCGCCCCGCCTAAAACAGCGGTAGGGATAATTGTTGTGACAGCCGCGATTTTAGGAATAAACCCGAGTGTCACAAGCATAACGCCGGTCACGAAGATCACTCTGACCGATTTGACCCCTGTCAGCTGCATCAAACCAACGTTTTGCGAAAAAGCGGTATACGGAAACGCATTGAAAATCCCGCCGAGCAAGACGGCCAACCCTTCTGCACGATAACCGTTGGAAAGGTCTTCCTCTTTCAGTTCCTTTTCTGTCATATCACCGAGTGCAAAATAGACACCTGTCGATTCAACGAGTGAAACCATTGCCACCAGAATCATTGTCAAGATCGCCGACCATTCAAATGTCGGCGTCCCAAAATAAAGTGGATGCACCATATGAAAAAACGACGCTTCTGTCACTGCAGCGAAATCAACTTTACCCATGAAAGCTGCTGCAACCGTGCCGACACCCAATCCGATTAAAATTGAAACCGATCGGATAAACCCTTTCGTAAACCGATACATCAAAATGATAAACAGCAATGTACCAAACGCAAGTGAAAGATTCGCTGCCGAACCGAAATCCGGTGCACCTTCTCCCCCACCCATATTATTGATCGCAACCGGGATTAACGTAATCCCAATAATCGTCACAACCGTCCCTGTCACAATCGGCGGGAAAAACCGAACCATTTTGCCAAAATAGCGACTGATAACGAGCACAAAAATACCTGAAACGATAATGGCACCATAAATGGCCGTAATCCCAAATTCACCACCGATCGCAATCATCGGTCCAACGGCCGTAAATGTACAGCCAAGCACAACTGGAAGGCCAATTCCGAAATACCGATTACGGACAACTTGTAAAATCGTCGCCACACCGCACATTAAAATATCAATCGCGACAAGGTATGTTAGTTGTTCAGACGAGAGACCAAGCGCTTCCCCTACAATCAGCGGGACTAAAATCGCACCAGCATACATGGCGAGTAAATGCTGGAAACTGAGAGCTGCTGTTTTCATCATATGATTGCCTCCTCATTTTCAAATGTAATACGGCCATTCTTAAGCGATGCGATGGTTGCCAACGACTCAACACGGATACCACGATCACTCAACATTGCCTTACCTTTCTGAAAACCTTTTTCTACCACAATACCAATGCCTTCAAGTGCCGCACCGGCCTGCTCTGTTAAATCAACCAAACCGAGAGCTGCCTGACCGTTTGCCAAAATATCGTCGATAATGAGAATCGTATCTTCACTGGTGATATAATCGTCCGACAGCGATATTTGATTGGTCTCTTCTTTTGTGTATGAATAAACGTCAGCCGAATAAAGCCCTTCATTTAACGTGAGCGACTTGCGCTTGCGGGCAAAAATAACCGGCACGTCCATGCACAGTCCAGTCATAACAGCAGGCGCAATGCCTGATGACTCCAACGTAAGGATTTTGGTTATATTTGAGCCGGCAAAATGTGATGCAAATGCCTCCCCGATTGCGTGCATGAACGCAGGATCCACCTGATGATTCAGGAAGCTGTCAACTTTTACAACCGAATCAGATAAAACCTTTCCTTCTGTTAAAATTTTCTGTTTGAGTGATTCCATACTGATCCCCTTTCCGGAAAATAAAGTGAGTCTTCAATCATTGGGGGCTCTTTCCCCCACTGATTGTTAGATGAACAAATCGGGCATTTACTGCCAGATACATGCGGCATAAAAAAACCCGAAAAACAAGCTCCCACTCAGACTATGAGGAAAGCAATGTTTTTCGGGTTATCGAAAACGCAAGACACATAAACATGCGACTGCATCTAAATCCGAACATTAAACAAAAGAGGCACTAAAGGCCAGTCCTTTGTTCTGCTTCCTTTCATAGTCGGTTCATTTACGGTAAACCGGTAGAAACTTGCAGGCCATATCCCCGCGATTATATGAAAAAAGCTATTGAATTGGTGACTATTATAGCATCTCACACAGAAAAAACAACCCCAAAATTGGAACAAGGGGTCAGACCCCGTTCTTGACCTCTTCTCCCACCATTCTTCAATTGACAGATTCTAAAATTTAAGGTACATTTATAAATGGCGAACGATGTTAGTATTATTATAAATATTATTCGTTTTTTAGGAGTGTTAAAATGGAGAATGTTTTTGATTATGAAGATATTCAATTAATACCGGCCAAGTGTGTTGTAAGCAGCCGTTCGGAGTGTGACACAACCGTAACGTTTGGCGGGCATACGTTCAATTTGCCTGTTGTTCCAGCAAACATGCAGACAATCATTGACGAGCGAATTGCACGCCACTTGGCTGAAAATAATTACTTTTATATTATGCACCGGTTTGAACCGGAAACGCGGATCGATTTCATTCGTGACATGCAGGAAAGCGGTCTCATTGCTTCAATCAGCGTTGGCGTCAAAGACGATGAATACAGCTTTGTTAAGGAACTCGCTGAAAAAGAATTGATACCTGAATTTATCACAATTGATATTGCCCACGGCCATTCTAATGCCGTTATCAATATAATTCGTCATATTAAAACACATCTGCCTGACAGTTTTGTCATCGCCGGAAATGTCGGCACACCTGAAGCAGTACGTGAACTCGAGCATGCCGGAGCCGACGCTACTAAAGTCGGCATCGGGCCCGGTAAAGTCTGCATCACGAAATTAAAAACCGGTTTCGGTACCGGCGGCTGGCAACTGGCGGCATTGAAATGGTGTGCCAAAGCCGCAAGCAAACCGATTATTGCTGACGGAGGAATCCGCACACATGGCGACATTGCCAAATCAATCCGCTTCGGCGCATCGATGGTCATGATCGGCTCCTTGTTCGCCGGCCATGAAGAATCTCCGGGCCAAACAGTTGAGAAAGACGGCAAGCTGTATAAAGAATATTTTGGCTCCGCTTCTGAATTCCAAAAAGGTGAAAAGAAGAATGTGGAAGGCAAGAAAATGTATGTTGAGCACAAAGGCTCACTGAACGACACATTGACTGAAATGCAGCAGGACCTGCAATCAGCCATTTCCTATGCAGGCGGTGCTGAATTGAAGGCCATCCGCCATGTTGATTATGTCGTCGTGAAAAATTCAATTTTTAACGGGGATAGCGTTTATTAGATTTGGGTTCATCGGGTGGAATCCCGAAGTTCACAAAGAAATTCCCGATGTTCACAAAGAAAACCCCGAAGTTCGCTGCTTTTTACCCGAAGTTAGCGCAATAAAGTCTATGAATATCCCGCAGCTTTATCGAAACGATGAAAGCTGCGGGATATTTTGCTGATTGGGGAGATTTTATTTAATGGTGTCCCCATCATTTTTCAGTTATACTCCAACATAGACGTATTTTAAGAACGCTACTATACGAATCTTGAGAAGAAGGACTTCAAATGGAGAAAACAATACCTGAAAAAACCGTCACGTCGACCGGTGAAACGAAAACTGTATACCGCATTTTGTTTATCATCGCAGCATGTCACCTGCTCAATGATTCGCTTCAGGCTGTCGTTCCTGCGATGTTTCCCATTATAGAAGAATCCATGGGGTTGACCTTTACACAGCTTGGTCTGATTACGTTTACAATTAATATGGTTGCCTCCGTCATGCAGCCTGTCGTCGGAACACTCACCGATAAACACCCGGTTCCCTATGCGCTGCCAATCGGACTTGGAAGCAGCATGCTCGGCATGTTCGGATTAGCATTGACGCCGGGTTTCTGGCCGCTCGTTATAAGTGTTGTATTCATCGGATTAGGTTCTGCAATTTTTCATCCGGAAGGGTCTCGAGTTGTTTATCTTGCCGCCGGGAATAAACGGGGACTTGCCCAGTCAATATTCCAGGTTGGCGGGAATTCCGGGCAAGCGCTGGCACCTGTCATTACCGCATTAATCCTCGTGCCGCTCGGTCAAAAAGGAGCACTCTGGTTCACTCTAATCGCAGGGCTCGCGGTTGTATTCCTGATATATATTGCAAGATGGTATAAAGAACAAATGGAAGTTATTAAAGAAAAACGGAAAAACACTACAACGACAAGCCCGAACAAATCAGTGTCCCGATCAATTAAAGGCGCTATTTTCATTCTCGTCTTCCTTGTGTTTGCCCGGTCCTGGTACACAAAAGCCATTTCCAACTTTTATGCTTTCTACGCGATCGAAACATATCAGGTAACAATCGCAAAATCACAGATCTATCTGTTTATATTTCTGGCTGCGGGCGCCATTGGCACATTCATTGGCGGTCCTTTAGCAGATCGGTTTGGCAGACGAAACGTTATCCTTTTTTCGCTTGTTGCTGCAAGCCCGCTGACGATTCTCTTACCATATGTCGGTCCGGTTATCGCAACCATCCTCTTGGCTGTCATTGGCATCGTCCTAATGAGCAGCTTTTCTGTAACGGTCGTATATGCCCAGGAACTTGTGCCCAGTAAAATCGGTACAATGTCCGGCCTGATCATCGGACTGGCATTCGGAATGGGAGCGATTGGTGCAGTGGCTTTAGGGTCGTTGATCGATTTAGTTGGCATAACAACCACGATGATTCTAGCATCTCTATTGCCCCTGCTCGGCTTTCTCACCTTTTTACTGCCAACGGATGAAAAGGTACGGGAATGGTATCAAGCTTGAAGGTAATGTGGTAGATGGAAAATCTATGCGGTTATAAGGCAGATCAACAACGTGTATTTGGCGGGGCTGCCACAAATGCAAAACGATCAGGGCTTTTTCCCCTGATCGTTTTTTTGCCACTGGGATGTTGTCCGGAGCATCCCTTATTCCTTGCCGATTTTAAGTCGATAAATCTCTTGTTCATTGTCCCATGTCCGATGTGCAAGCAAATCCAGACCGTCTTTCAATTTGTCCGTCTTGTCATCCAATCTGTCAAACCGATCATCCATCTTATCCAGTCGCTGGTCAATCGCTTCAAGTCGACTATCCACTTGCTCAAACCGCTTGTCTATCGCCGCAAATCCGGTCTTCATCTGATCCTGCAATTCTTTAATGGCTTGCATCACTTGGCGATTTTGTTCATCAGTCACAGACACGCCCCCTTTCATTAATCCCGTTTGTGTTCGTTAATTCCATTTTAAACGAGCCTTCAGCCAGTGTCCATGTCAGGAAATTGAAATTCGCGGCTCGCCGCCATTCCCAATTTATATTTTTTGTAGAGGAAAAATTACGCGTATTACAGATTCATTCGCAAAAAATGGATTTTCCACCTATTTTGAAGTTCACGCCAAACCTAGCTGCTAAATTCTACAAACCAAATGCTTCAGCCAGCAAACGATATGAGTGCACTTTCGCATCAAAATCATAAATGTTCGTAATAATCATAAATTCATCAGTCTGATAATACTCGCTCAACCGTTCCAAATCAGCTTTCACCTGCTCCGGCGTTCCGATGAGAGCACGGTTGCGATTATTCTGCATGATATCCAGCTCTTCCTGCCGGTACGAACGTTTCTTGACTTCTTCAATCGATGGCACCTTAATATCAGACCCTTTTCCAACATTCAGCAGCCATTTATTCTGACTGATGGCCAGTTCTTCTGCTTCCTCTTCTGTATCCGCACAGACGACAAAGATACAAACCGCGTTAACGGGCTCATCAAAGTCGCGAGAAGGCTGAAAATGTTCCCGGTACGTTTTCATCGCAGCTTCGCCTTTATCCGGACTGATGAAATGCCCGAACACAAACCCCGCGCCAATTTCAGCTGCATTGGCAGCGCCGCGTTCCGAGATACCGAGCACCCACATGGGCGGAACGGTTCTCGTTCGTGGTACTGCTTTAACAAGGCGGTAAGGATGGTCATTCGAAAGTGTGTTATGTAAAAATCCCTGCAAATCTGCAAGTTGACGCGGAAATTCCGTCATGCTTTTATTGACGCCATCCATCAGCGCCATGCGTGTATCCTGTGAGCCTCCAGGGGAACGGCCGAGCCCGAGATCAATTCTCTCCGGAAACAGCGCCTCAAGCATCTTGAAATTTTCTGCCACTTTAAATGGGCTGTATTGCGGCAGTAAAACACCACCGGAACCGACTCGAATGCGGTGTGTTACCGACGCAATCCGCGCGATTAATATTTCCGGCGACACACTTGCCAGACCATTGGTATTATGATGCTCCGCCACCCAATAGCGTGTATAGCCAAAGTCTTCAGCTGCTTTGGCCAATGTTAATGTATTGTTCAATGTGGTTTCAGGATCATCCCCCCGCGAAATCGGCGACTGATCCAGCACACTTAGCTTCATTTAAGGTTTATCTCCTTTCACAATCTTAGCTGCTTTTTCCATCATCTCACAGTTAAATGATAAAGTGAATCTTCAATCTCAGGCGGAACTCACTTTTCCGCCTGGGATTGTTAGATGAACCGAATCGGGCATTTAAAGACAGTTAGCTGCCGTTCTTCGGCAGGTTACTATCTATTACATGCGAGATAAAGTGAATCTTCAAACCCAGGCGGAACTCACTTTTCCGCCTGGGATTGTTAGATGAACCGAATCGGGCATTTAGAGACAGTTAGCTGACGTTCTTCGGCAGGTTACTATCTATTACATGCGGGATAAACTGAAAAAATTAATCTCCGTAGATCTATCAAGACCAATTTTTTCACTTCAAGTGCTTGACGAGACTGAATTGACCCGGCTTTGGCTGATACCCTAATTTTTCATTAAGCGAAAGCATCGGGGCATTTCGCGCGTCATTATGTGTCCGAAGATACGTTGCACCATTTTGTTGTGCATAGTCAATAGCTTTCACTTTAATTGCCTGAGCCAGCCCTTTGCCGCGATACTGCCGGCTGACCCCGGTCATTGAATTATAATACGTTGTTGCCGTTTCCCTAATGACCATCGACAACGCAACCCACGCATCACCATCAACCGCCACTATAAAACCATTTTTATCGACATTTTGCGTCAAATGCTTCATTTGCTCATTATCCGGATGCGGCTGATCGCCCATGCCGGGAATATCGGTAACGAGTTCGCGCCAAAAATCCCAATACCGATCGTGAAACGCTTCAGTCTGCGGGTATGCTGCCAGACTCGTAAACCGTATCCCCGATGATTCCAGCGCTTTGAAGTCATTTTCGTATTGACCCGTGTCAAAATCGGTCACGTCTAATTGCGACTCAAATGTGTGACTGGTTATACTGAACCCTCTTTTTTCAGCCCAGTCAAGCGACACTTTATCCGTATCTTTTAAACTGAATCGCAGCGATACGGCTGAATATTTAGCTGCCAAAGTTCTAACCTCATCCAGCATCCGGGTTCCTATGCCCTGGTGCTGCCAATTGGGATCAACTTGTATCGAAATTTCCGCCCAACCTGGCTTCAACATCGGATCCCAGGTCCCCATCACAAACATCCCAAATCCGATTAGGTTTCCCGCCGGTGTAATCATGCCAAATTTATGCAATATCGTATTGCTGTCCGCCCGGGATTCATAGCGTTTTATCGTATTTAAATCCGGCAGTTCCTGACCCCGATTGTGTACGTGTTCTTTATAATTCTCCGCCGTTAGAATGACAAGATTAACGCCCACTCAACATCCCACCCCCAGGATTTTTATCAAATGTGACACCATCAGCCGCTGAATACAGGCAGCCGTTGTTATCGATTCGTAAAACTTGTAATATACTAACCTTTCTTTGCCAGTCAAGTCAGGATCTGTAAGTTTTTTTCCATTGGTAAACATTCCCTTGATTTGTGTCATCATAGACGACTGGAATGCTGAGAACACGCCAATTAGAACAGCCATTTTTTGGTTAATGTCAAATGATATTACATTCATTAAACTCTTAGTTGTGACCATTTCAATTGGGAGGTTAATAAAATGATGAATAAATCAAATAGATTTTCTTTTATAGCTATATTAATAGGTCTGATTGCATTCCCTGCAGGCGCATCAGCCCAGACGTACTCTGTTCAGTATGGTGATTCGTTCTACACGATTGCCAAACAAAACAACCTGACACTTGCAAACCTGCAAATTGCCAACGAACGCTCAGGCAGTCAGCTTAAAGCAGGTGAAACCATCACAGTTCCGGACTCCGTTTCAGAGGAAGGAAAGGAATTAATGGCCAAGCTCGTTCATGCTGAAGCAAAAGGTGAACCGTATGAAGGAAAAGTGGCTGTTGCGACAGTCGTTTTAAATCGTGTCGATTCAAACGATTTTCCTGATACCGTAAAAGATGTCATTTATGAAAAAACAGGCGGCGTCCATGCGTTCTCACCCGTCAAAAATGGCGCAATAAATAATAGCTATGACGAGAGCGACATGAAAGCAGTCAATGAGGCAATCGCCTTTAGAGGGCAGGGCATGAATTCGTTGTATTTCTATAATCCGGACAAGGTAAACAGCGATAATTGGATTTTCTCGCGCAAAACAATTAAAAAAATTGGCAACCACCGATTTGCGAAATAGAATAATATGGTATGAAAAAGCTGAAGAACGTCCGTGATGGCGCGCTTCAGCTTTTCATATATGCTGCAAGATTTCAAACGACTGCGCTACATCGGAAAGAATGTGCTTTTAAGGCGTTAATAAGTTCGCCCGAAAATTTACACGCCTCAGGTTTGCTGAGGCGGTTGAGCTTCTCACGTTTTTGGCTGCTTATGGCGCACATCAACGTTGGCCAGTTTTTCATAATACCTCATAATGGCAGCGTGATCGTCCTCCCCATTACCATCTGCCGTCAGTGCTTTTAACGTTTCTCTGACTGACGCGGTTAACGGCAGCGGGACATCAATATCGGTCGAGGTTTCCATAACATTGTTCAAGTCTTTCAGGTGCAAATCGACTTTAAAGCCAGGGTCAAAGTTTCCCTCGAGCATCTTCGGCGCTTTCGCATCAAGCACGTTGCTGCCAGCAAGACCACCGCGGATTGCATTATAGACCAAATCATTATCCACGCCCATTTTTTCAGTAAGTGTCAACGCTTCTGAAACCGCAGCAATATTGAGTGCGACGATAATTTGATTGGCCAGTTTCGTTGAATTACCTGACCCGATATCACCTGTTCTTACAACAGACCCGGCCATGGCTTCCATAATCGGCAGGCATTTTTCAAACGTCTTCTTATCTCCGCCTGCCATTACTGACACCGTCCCATCTATGGCTTTTGGTTCCCCGCCGCTGACAGGGGCATCGATAAACCCAATCCCTTTTTCCCTCAGTGCTTCTCCAATCTCCTGACTTGCAATCGGCGCAATCGAACTCATGTCAATAATCGTTGTCCCGGCCCTTGCCCCATAGATTAACCCGCCTTCTGATAAAATAACATCCTTTACTTCAGGCGAATTGGGGAGCATTGTAATAATGACTTCCGCTTTGGCCGCCGCCTCAATATATGTATCTGCCACCTCTGCCCCCAGGTCTTTCATCTCCTTGTTCGTTTCGGAATTGCTGCTTGAAATAATCAATTCATAGCCTGCTTTAATCAAATTTTGGCTCATTGGTTTTCCCATAATACCTAAGCCGATAAAACCTATTTTCATATGCCTTATCTCCCTTCAGAAAAAATCGCTTATGGCCCTAATATTCGACATAAGATGCGACGCTTCCTTCCTGTGAGTGAAAAGACTTAACTCATGTTTTACTTTAGTAATTCAATAGTATTATAATATTTAGAGTTATTTGCAAAAAATAAAAGACAATCAATTTAATGATCGCCCTGTTTCTGCACATTACTCAAGCTAAAAATCAAATCCAACATCTGTTTCCATCACCCATTCATGAATCTCCCAGTCTCTTGCACCGTTTATAATGTAAGGATCCTGTTTCAGATAGGATGTGGCTTCATCCAAATTGTCAGCCGCATAAATGACCAGTCCCCCGGTTCCGTCTGTAAATGGGCCGTTCATCAATATCTTTTTCTCGTCACGCATTTGCTTCAAAAACGCCAGGTGCTGAGGGCGGAATTCCTTACTTTTTTCTTTATCTTTCATCGGTAAAAATACAGCATAATAACCCAATATGAACCTCTCCTTTAATGCCTGTAATAACAATTTACTTCTCTACATCTCTATTTCATCTTTTATTTCAGCGATTCGTTCCATAGACAGACCGGTGGCGTCCGCAACAAATGCCATGTCCATTCCCTTTACCAAAAGCTTGTGTGCCGTTTTTTCCATTCTTCTCTCAGTAACCTGTTCTTTCGTTTCCGCGTCCTGCATTCTTTTTTGTGCTTTTTGTTCCACACGACTTGCTTCTTGTGCTTTCTTCGAGGCTTCCTGTGCTTTCTTCGAGGCTTCCTGTTCCTTCTTCAAGGCCATCTGTTCTTTTTTCGCAGCCTCTTCCTCCAACGATTTCATACTTTGCTTAAACGATTCATCGTCCAAAATTTGTTTTAGACGGGACTC
Organism: Lentibacillus persicus; assembly: GCF_900112705.1. Taxonomy (GTDB): domain Bacteria; phylum Bacillota; class Bacilli; order Bacillales; family Amphibacillaceae; genus Lentibacillus; species Lentibacillus persicus. Next base: position 329,653 of record NZ_FOMR01000001.1, on the reverse strand, counting down.
ATATGCAAGTCTTTGCTCCTGAGTCATGCTTAACTCTTCCCAGTTTTCAAAAGCCTCGCGCAGTGAATCATCATTCATAGCAATCACCTCCAATTCCCGATAAATGTCATTATAGATTTCACCATTTCTGGAATCGACCATGCCAAGCATCATTAACCATCGCGCAAGCACATCATTCCACGGATCCAAATTGTTCGCTTTCCAATCTTTTATTAACTTAGGCATCTCGATAAAGTGAAATTCCATGACGTCCGTTAACTTGAACTGTTCTTCATCTTCGTATAAATGGTAAGAGGTGTGAAGAAGGTCTGTTTGGCTAAAAAGATTAAAATTCACAATGTTGATTGCAATAACCGATCGCAACTGTTGGTACCTCATACCTTCTTTAAGAGAATTGTCATATAATCTGGACCAGTAAAACAAGGAGCGTTTAACCATATCGTATTTATTTGCAAATTGAATTTCAACATTAATCCATTCATTATCTTTTGTGAGTACCAACAAATCCAAACTTGACTTCTTATCTTTATAATACTCGCCGCCTACATCGGTATTAGAGAAAGAAATATCTGTTATACGTTTTCGACCTGTCCGCTGCAAAATTGCATTCAAAAACACAACTGTAATCGCTTTATTCTTTTCGTTGCCAAAGAGTTGCTTAAAGGCGTAGTCAACCTTTAAGTCCATGAGCTTTTCAAGTGATATTCGTTTGAGCAGATTTGTTTTGCCGTGCATTTTGTTTTCATTTTGGCTGGAATAGTTGTTTGAATCTTCTCTCACAGTGCCAAAGACAGTCTCGCGTGATTGGGTTAACATCACGTCCACACATCCTTAAAGTTTATGAGGTCTTGACGGGGAGTTTATTCTAAATCAAGTATAACACATCAGAAATAAACAAACAAGTGTTCCCGTTATTTTTTTAAATTCTTTTACCGTTCTTGCTCACTCCTCCAATATCTCCCTCGTTTTTTCTAAGATTTCTTCATCTTTTAACCGAAATTTAAACTCCACCCGCCGTGATGCATCGGGACTGTAATTGCCGGATTCATCCGTACGGAAGTCGGTATACGACCTGCCGTTGACCGTCAGTTTTTCCTGCAAATGCTGCTGAATATTCTTATAAGGAAAATCGCTGCTCAGTATATAGGCGGCCACACTATGCGCCCTTTCCTGTGATAAATTTAAATTATACAAATAGCCCCCGTCCCGGTCTGTATGGCCTTCGATGATAATTTCGGCTACATAATCCTCATAGCCGCTTTGCAGTAAAACATCCAAATACTTCGGCACAAATTCATCCAAAAATTGAAACGACTCGGGCTTCAGTTCCGATTTGTTGTATTCAAACAGGATCTCCGTATTAAAAATCATCGCACCCGTGTCTTCGTCCACTTCAATTCCCATCGTCGAGTCACTAAACTCATTTTGCAAATCATTGACCAGCTCGGACCGCACCCCCATGATTTGGTCAATCGTTCGCTTCATTTCTTCAATCTGCAGCGATTTAATCACCATCATCACAATGAAAATCAAAATGAAACACAGTAAAATAATCGTTAACAAGTCGGTAAACGATGGCCAAAAGTGGCTTTCTTCCTGTTCTTTCTTAAACAGGCGCTGATATTTTGACATCATAGCCGATCAGGCCCCGGCCCATTGTTCCCGTTCTGCCGGCCAACCATATTCAACTGGCGGTTCAGCCCTTGTATTTCACGTATCAGTTCCTGGATCATTTGCTGACTGTCCCGTGCGTTCGATTGCTGAATCGTTTCAGATAAACGCCGTATCTCCTGGAATTCCCGTTTGATTTCATCAGTCGTTTTGGCCATCGAATCATTCATATTCCGCGCCACCAAATCCAGCTTATCACCCAGTTGTCGTTCCACCGACATAACGTAGCTTGATAGCGCATCTTTTAAAACATTTACACTTGTATCGATTTGGTTTTCACGTTGATTAATGGCATTGTTCATCTGTGAAATGGTTCGGTTAATTTCATTGATCAGTTCATGATTTTGCCTGCCCATTTGTTCATAACTGCGGGAAGCTTCCTGCATCCGTTTCTCGAAATTTCTCGCTTCCTCGTCATGTGTTTTCAAATGACGATTAAACATCTGGTTAAATTCCTTCAGCTCATCAAAACGATCCGTTAACAAATACTTATATTCAGCTTGCGTCTGATTGATAACGTCGAGCGCTTCGGGCAGCCTGACAATCGAATCCCCCATTTTATCAAACGCTTTCGAGAGGTCTCCCAAATTCGAGATGATACCCGTCAATTTGGAGCTGAGATTACCGCCAAATACTTGCTTGAATTCGTTATTATGTGCTTCCATCTTTTTAGCCAAGTCGTTATTTTGCTGCACGATGTTCTCAAACGAAGCTTTTACCGCCTGCTGGTCGTCCATGATCGATGATGTAAATGTTTTTAACTCAGCCACCGACTCCCCAAACTGGTTCAGCGACTCGATTTGCGTTTCTGAAACTTCCTTCACACGGTCATACGTATTCTCAAACGCTTTGGCCATTCGCTCATTTTTTCCGTCCATCTTTTTAAAGTGTGAAAACAGGGACGCAAAATTATCGTTGAGTTTGGCTGTTGATTCGCCAAAACCATCAGTGACATCTTTCATATGATTGAACAATTCCTGAAAAGTCCCGAGGTTACGTGACAATCCATCGTTAAACGCTGCCAAGTCTTCTGCCGATTGCTGTAGACTGCTTGTATAGTCCTGAAACCCCGAAAACGCATTTTCAATCCCCGTCAATGATTTTTGATTTGTTTCCTCGAGATGCCCAATCGAATCGTTTATCGTTTCCGAGACTTCAATTAATCGGCTGATCCCGTCAGGTCCGTTTCCTTCCAAATGCGCTTCAGCCTTCAACATAATATCCGTCAGCATATATTCCGTGTTTAACACTTTAATCAAGACGGTCATCATCAGCGATAGCCCCATTCCGGCAATACTGGTATAAAACGCTACATCAATTCCCGAAAGAACGGACACAACATTTTCCACCAATTGACTGCCCGCAGCATCAATACTTCCCAATGATAGCGTGAGGCCAATAAAGGTCCCTAAGACACCGACCAATATAAATACCGAAACCGTCATTTGCACCATTTTAATCAGACTGACTACGGGCACGTTAAATACACGCCAGCCGGAAAACTTCTCCTGCACGAACGTTTCCGGCTTTACCGCTTCCTTTTGTTCGCTTCTTACAAATTCCGCTTTAAAATTATTCAGCGGCGCAATATCCATCCGATTGGTTTGATTCAAATAGTCTCTGATGCGTTTGAGTTTCATAAATAAAATGAGATGAACCAACACTGTAAGGAGAAAACCGAAGAATAACACCATAAATATCAATTCAATGATTGGATTTGACAGCAGCGCTTCTGCTTTTTGCTCGCTTGCGAACAGTTCGAGAATGAATTGCACCATGCCTGCTCCCCCTGTTAAAACCATTTATTAATAGTTATTCAGGGCTTGGACCAATCATGCTTGTTCAGCAAAAGAGTTTGGTTCATCGCAGCAGGATTATTAGACATATACTACCGTACAGTATAGTGTCCCGCCGCTGGATTCACTGTTTCTTTCAATCAGGCCGATAACGACCTATGCTCAATGCCTTTATCGTTATCCAACACCTCCGAACCCGCTTGAACGATCGCGGCTGTATACTGATTAATCACTTTCATTTGCTCGCCTCCTAAAACCTCATTAGCCTAAAGCCCCTCTGTAATTATATCAGTATATTGGCAAAATTTATTTATAAAAAAAAGCTTCACCTGATGTATGGCAAAGCCTTTAAGATGTTGGTCACAAAAGCGTTGGCTGTTGACGTGGCGATCTTAGCCTTTGTTCCCCTTAATCAGTGTGGGAAGAAAGAAACCCCTCACTGAAGATTATTGCTGACCAATTACTTTTTTAATTCTGTATATATCTTTTTCATTTTCAAAATTTTTCTCAGCAAGAAGCGCCATTCCGTCTTTCATTTTGCTGAACCCTTCATCCATGTCTTCCTTCATCTGATCAAACCGGTTGTCTACTTCTTCAAATCGTTTATCCACCTCTTCAAACCGTTTATCGACTTCCTTAAATCTGGCATTCATCTCTTCGTGCATCTGGTCAAAACGCTTATCCACTGACTCAAATCGCTTATCGACATCTTCAAATCGCTTATCGACTTTTGCGAATCCCTCATTCATTTGCTCGTGTAACTCTTTGATCGCCTGCATGATCTGTTCGTTTTCTTCATTCGACATTTTACCCGCTCCTCTGCCTGAATTTTTAAGCGAACGCGTTTAGTTGTAAATCTATTATAAACGTTCCAACCAATCCCGTCTATAGACCGAATACTTTCGAATCAAGCAGACTCTACCACCTGCGTGATCCTTTTCAGTTTAAAATCGCACCATTTTTCCCGAAGATGACACGATATTTCCCGAAGTTCACATGGAGTTCCCCGAAGTTCACATGATTTTCCCCGAAGTTCACACCATCCTCACCGAAGTTCCCAAATAACAACACCGTATGTAATCTGAAGCGTGTATCTTTCCCACTCTGCCTCTAATCGATTAAAAACAGCATAACCCCGTAAGATTATGCTGTCTCTTATATTAATATAACATGCTTAGTTCTCCATAAAGCTTGGCAAGTATGTGGACAGTGGCGGTACGTACGTCACAATTAACAGACTGATAAACATCACGATCAAAATAGGAATCATCGCTTTGGAAATCCTTTCAAATGACACTTTTCCGACCCCGGTTGCCACAAATAAGTTGACTCCCAATGGCGGCGTGACAAAACCAATTGCAAGATTCAACACTAAAATAACGCCGAAATGGACAGGATCCATACCTAAGTCAGTTACGACCGGCAGCAAAATAGGTGTCAGAATAACCAATGCAGAGATCGTATCGATAAACATTCCTACAACCAACAAGAATAAGTTAATTACCAGGAAAATAATAATCGGACTGTCGGAAAGACCTGATATAAATTCACCAATAATGACGGGTATTCTCTCGAGTGTCATCAAGTAAGCAAACGAGATTGAAAATCCGATAATAATAACGGTGACAGAATTTGTCAGAGCTGCTTGTGCAAAGCTTTGATAGAGTTGCTTTGCATCCAGCTCCTTATAGACAAATGTACTAATTAACCATGCGTATACCGCAGCAACGGCCGCTGATTCGGTCGCTGAAAAAAATCCGCCGTAGATGCCACCCAGAATGATGACCGGGACCAACAAGGCGAGTTTCGCCCGATTAAGTGAACGAAGAACATCCATAAAACTCGGGATTTCACCCACACCGACATAATCGTTCTTTTTGGATATGCCATAGGCAATTGCCATAAGTGCCAGTCCGACGACAAGTCCTGGAAGAATACCTGCAATGAACATTGAGCCAATGGAAACTTGAGCAACAACCCCATACATGACGAACGGAATACTCGGCGGGATCAGCACTCCGATTGACCCGGCTGATGCTGTTATGGCAGCTGCAAACCCCTGACCGTAATTCTGCTTCTTCATTTCAGGAATCATGAACGAACCGACAGCTGCAACCGTTGCAGGTCCGGATCCTGAGATAGCAGCAAAAAACATGCTGGCAACGATCGTAACCATAGCCAACCCGCCGACCAAATAGCCGACAAGGACATTGGCTAAATCGAGCAGCCGCTCGGAAATACCACCATTACTCATTAAAACACCGGCTAAAATGAAAAAAGGAATCGCCAATAATGGAAACGAATCGAGTGAGTCAAAAGCTTTTTGAATGATGGTACTCGTATTGACATTCGATGCAAATGTAATGGTAAGCCAGGAAGATATCCCCAGCGCCAATGCAATTGGAAGACCTATTAACACTAAGAAGAAAAAACCAGCAAACAGGATAAATATTGTCATGAATTTAACTCCTTTCGATTACGATGATTTAAATTCCTTGCTGTAGAGTAGATAGATATGCTGGATTAATCTTATACACATTAATAGGCCGCTTAATGGAATGACAATATATATAATCCCCATCTGAATTCCCAGAGTCGGGCTTGTTTGATCGTTACTCAGTAAGTCCAATACATATAATGACCCTTCATAAGCCAGAAACAGCGCGAATAAAAACCATATCGAAGAAGCAAAGACATCAACGATAAATTTAATTTTTCCTTTTAATAAATTTACAAATACGTCAATTCTTACATGTTCACTCAGTCTTATCCCTAAACTTGCACCGAGCCAAATCTGCCATATATGGAGATAGACGGCCAGTTCAGATCCCCAGCTAAGGGAAAAGCCTAAAAAGTAACGGGAAAATGACTGAAAAAATATTAAGAGAACCATGATAGCCATAGTTATAACAAGAAAAAACTCTTCAACATGCTTATCAAGAATCTTTTTAAGATCCATACTTTTCCCCATTTCCTTTATGTGTTCTCAATTATAACGCTATACATTTTGATTCCTGATAAAGTTAGTATGTTTATAGGCGGGACCTTAAGCAAACCAGCCTATAAACAGCCTATAACAATAAAATTTACTCTCTGTACGACAATGCTAAATCCATCAATTCCTGGCCGATATCATCTTGAAAGGTGTCATAGACCGGTTGTGAAGCATCGATAAACGCTTGTCTTTGGTCTTCTGTCAGTTCAGTAATTTCCATCTCGCCTTGTACGGCTTCCATCCCTTTTTGTGCGTTTTCCTGGGCTAATTCACGCTGGGAATCGCGGAATTCAACCGCCGCTTCCTCAATAACGGTTTGATTTTCCTCAGACATCCCTTCAAAAAGATCATTATTAATGAAGAAAAGTGTTGCCGTATAGGCGTGATTACTTATTGTCAAGTACTCCTGAACTTCATAAAACTTCATTTGATCAATTAAGTTTAATGGGTTTTCCATACCATCAAATGTGTTTTGCTGTAAAGCTGAGTAAAGCTCACCAAAAGCGAAGGGCTCAGGCGAAGCGCCATACGTTTCAAACGCTTCAATATGCACATCGTTTTCCATCGTACGCATTTTAACTCCTTCTAAATCTTCGGGCTTTTCGATAGGTTTATTGCCGGTTGAAAGCTGGCGCATGCCTGTCTCACCATAAACCAGCCCTTTCAATCCGGCTTCGGGCAGTTTCTCAAGTAATGTGGATCCTAATTCGCCGTCCAATGCCTCATAAGCCGTCTCGTTATCAGGGAACAGAAATGGAAGGTCAAGAACCTTGTATTCCGGCACGAATCCTACAACTGGGGCAGTAGCCGTCACAGTCATTTCCATATTGCCTCCCTGAACAGCCTCAATCGCAGAACGTTCCGAAGAATACAGCTGACCGTTCGGGTACAATTCGACAGTAATCGCGCCGTCCGAATTTGCTTCTACCGTTTCTTTAAACGATTCCAATGCAATATGTGTCGCAGTCGATTCTGTCAACGTATGGCCGACTCGCAGCGTCTGCGCATCAGAACTTCCTTCCGTGCCATCTCCGTCGCCACCCGAACAGGCAGCCAGCACTATAGCGAATACGGCTATCATAATTAACGTGGTGGTTCGTTTAAAATTTTTCATGAAATGAAAACTCCTCCATTTATTTTTGTCTTGTTGTTCTTGAAAAGGATCTATCAGCAGTTATTTTGATCGGTTACACCATTCTAATATGGCTTCAGTTATAATTTCTGCAGTATCAAAAATCTTATCCAATTCAACGTATTCATTTGAAAAATGAGCCATACGTGTGGTGCCCGGACCAAATATGAGCGATGGAATATTGCCCGCTTGTGTCAACAACCCGCCATCCGTGCCCCAGGTTGAGCCAGCCAAAGTTGGTTCTTCATTTTTCACAGATTGATAACTGTTTTTAAGGACCTCTAAAAATGGATGGTCCAAATCACAACCACCAGGCGGGAGACGCAATCCAAACCACTCGACTGTCACGGGGTGTTCTTTAAACCATTCATCATCCTCGGCCAGATGTTTTAACGTTTCTTCAAATTCCCTTTGTGCTTCTTCAATCGACTCTGCAGGGGCGATCCCGTACCTTCCTTCAATTTCGACATCATCCGGCACTGCAGAAGGAAAATAACCGCCGTTAAACTGACCGATATTTAATGGAATCGGAATCGGATTTTCCGCATACAACGGATCGTTTAGTCGATCGTTTCTGATTTTTTCCAGCTCAAGTAACTTATGATACACTTTGATACCTTTGTCAATCGCACTGACGCCTTCATACCGCGTGCCGCCATGAGCTGATATACCTTTCACTTTAACCTTGAACCAAACCGATCCTTGCTGTTTAGGGAATATTTTCATTTCACTCGGTTCAGGAAGCAAGGCTACATCGCCCTTATAACCTCTCTCCTCGATAACCGATAATGTGCCGCTTCCGCCAGATTCCTCTTCAATGACACTTTGAAAAATAACGTCCCCTTTAAGCTGCACATCCATGTCAACAATTGTCTCTAATGCAATCAATAAGGCTGCATTGCCGCCTTTCATATCAGTGGCCCCGCGTCCATACACTTTTCCATCTTTAACACGTCCTGAATAAGGATCCTCGTCCCATGTGTTAAGGTCACCCGGCGGAACAACATCCACGTGACCGTTTAAAATGATTGAATGACCACCTCCAGTACCTGCTAACACCCCTACAACATTAGGACTGTTGTCAAAATCGCTGCGGCTTGAATTAAAAAATTTACTCTTGGAGAGTGCTTTGACATCCGGTTCCCATATGTCCACTTCCAACCCGAGCTGCGTTAACTTTTCGGAAACAAGCTGCTGAACGCCTTTCTCGTTTCCCGCAGTACTCGGCTGCCGGATCATTTGCTGGAGAAGTGATATATAATGATCTCTTTTTTGATCGATGTGTTTTCTTATATCGACTTCATGCGATAAAGCGATATTGAACCCCCCTCACCATAAAATTCTGACTTCATAGCGCTTTCAAAACACGGTTGTAGCGAAAGCATACCCCTCTTTTCGATAAGCAGCAAAAATATTTATTACCGTCTATCGTATTAATGCTACTTAACGCAATTTTCAAATAGTTTAACAGCAAACTGTCTGCAAATTTTGTCGACAATCGATTTTTTACAGTGTATAATATTTAAAATTTTAAGTCAAGCTGTAATGCATTCCATAAATTGATATGACCCAATCACATTCATCTGGATATAAACGCGTTCCCTTCAATCCAAAAGCGCCACGGATAATCTTTCGCCTCACCGGAATTTTCAATGCCGATTCGGGGGCCTGATGCAATTTCTGACGACTTCACCGTTTTCCCGGGTGCAATCCAAAGCGGCGGCTGATCGAGTTTGCGGCCATAATCAGCCATCGTAATGCCGAGTGCTTTCGTCAATTTCCCCGGACCGTTTGTCCACTGTTTTTTCGTTTTAGCTTTGGGCCGCCTGAGCTCCATTAAATCCTCCCCTGTGCACGGTTCAATCCCTCGAATCAATACTGCTTCCGGATGATCGATATCACCGCTTACCACATTAAACAGGCAATGGGTGTGCATCGAATAAGTATAAGCGTGACCCGGTCTTCCAAACATGATTTCCGTTCGCTTTGTCCGCTTGTTGTTGAAGCTGTGAGCCGCACGATCGGCGGGACCCATATAGCTTTCAGTTTCAACAATATAACCGCCCGCAATGCCGTCCTCAGTTTCTTTCAACAGCAGTTTTCCGAGCAATGACTGCGCGAGTTCGAGCGTCGGCTGATTATAAAATGATTGATCCAGCGGTTCTGATGAATTATACATACGTTGATGTTCCTCCTTGTTGTGCTGTTCTGTTTAAGATTTGTCATTAAGGGAAGGCTAAACTAAAAACCAGAAGGATGTGTTTTATGGAACTGGAAATGTCCTGGATGACCTTCACGATGCTGATCCTTGCCAGCTACCGGCTGACACACTTAGTCGTGTTCGATAAAATAACCGAATTTATACGAAAACCTTTCTTAACAAAAAAGAAAACCTCAAATAATGAAACGAAGACGGTACCCAAATCAAACGTCGGCTACCTGTTGACCTGCTACTGGTGTGCCGGAATCTGGAGCGCTATCTTTCTCGGTCTGATCTATCTGTTGATTCCCGATATTGCCCAGTATGTCATCTTTATTCTGGCAATTGCCGGCGGACAAGCAATTCTCGAGTCATTTGTCGGTGTTAATCTTAAACGTACGCAGCTGTATGATGAAGAGGCGAAAGAATTGAAGTAAAAAGGCGTTTTATTATGGGGATTAAAACGGTACGGTGCGAAGGATGATCAATGCTAATAAAGGGATTGAGTAGTTGTTTCTCTATCTCCATCATTAATCCGGCAATATAATCCAGTGTTTCTTCTCGTGTAAAATGTTCACTTTGATATCGTATCATCTTACTTTCAGCCGCTGCTGACCAAATAACACACATTATTTTTTATACTTTCTATCGTATAGGGAATCAATCAATTCATCGGTCGTCTTATATTCACCCTTTTTATAATTCTTTCTGCTTTCCAGAATCATTTCCCTTAGTTCGGGGTCTTCTTCAACTTCTTGTTGAATTGTTTTTTCATTATCTTCATAAACCAGTGTGAACTTTCCTTTACCCGGAACAGAAAAGGTTGACGCTGAATTGCTTTTATTCAACTTTTCCAGTTCCGCGTATAACTCTTCCGGTGAATTAATATGCTTCATACGATGCCACTCCTTTCAAATTACTTTAATGACCCGTTGAATATTCTCAAATAACAGTAACCCCATTCTGTTAACGCTTTGTTAGAATTTATTTCCATGTCTCTGAAGTAAACTGTCTCCCATTTCGAAGACCTCCTTACAATTTAGCAAATATTAAACTCAACATAAATTCCATCAGCCAACAATCCTTATAGTTGCGGCAATTCAAACGCTTCCACAATCTTTTGCGCCACCTCTGCAGCATGCAGGTGCGTATTGTTAATGCGCAAATAGTTCGCTTCTTGAATTTCGCCTTCGTATGAATTCAGCCTTATCGTGTCCATCGTCCGCAGCAATTCACGTTCAGAATGGGAGGTGTTCCGCTTTGTCGGTTTATGTACCAGCCTGTTGGCAGACTTATTTCGTATCAGGCGTTCTTCCACCTCGGCTTCCAACTCCACGAAAAATATATCCGCTCCTACCTCCCTGAAAATGCCGGTCATTATCTCCACGGCATTCCAATCCGCTTCTTCATTAAAAGCCCAGACGAAGCTGAAAATCAAGCCTTCCTGATCACTGGCTGCGTATGCCTTAAATATTTCACTGCGAAATAAATCTGACAGCTGCCACATCTCCGGCGTAAAACCGAACAAAGGCTCAAGCATCTCAATCGTTATGTGATTATGGAACAGCTTTAAACCAGTTATTTTTGAAAGTTCCTGCCCAACCGTCATCTTACCAACTGCCTGAGGACCGTATATTAAAACAAACTTCATGCCGGTGCCCCCTTATAAACGTGATAGATTTCTAATATCATAGCAGATTTTTGTTTTTTTGACGAATCAACTGGCGACCATATTCCGAGTCCAGCATGTGAATTTCTTGAATTCACATCTGCACATAAGAAAGGACGGGCCACTTGTGAAAAAGAACCCGTTCCTCAACCATCCACGTTTCGTTGAATCAGTCGTTTCAGTGACGATTTCTTTCCATCCCAATTAATCAGTGCCTCAGTGAATTGATTATCTTCAAAGCACGTGAATAACTGACGGAGCAGTGTTAAATGCTCACCGGCGTCCGGGATTGCCGGCATGAAAACAAATGAAACATTTACTTCCTGCTCAGTGTCCCCCATCTGGCGGAAGACGACCGGAGTTTTGAGCGGGGAAATAAGCAATTGGCGCTTTTTAACATATGTTGAATCTGTATGCGGCACAGCAACACCGATGGACTGGACCGGCAACCCGGTCGGTAACGTCGCTTCCCGTTCAATAACTTTTTCCGGGAATGCTTTCACTGTAACACCCTGAAACACCAAAAAATCACCCATGTATTTCAATGCTTCCTTGTCAGTTGATACGTCCAGTTTCAATATCTGAATCTCGGAGTTGTTCATTTTTCACTCCTCCAATCAATTGGCTTTTAGAGAATTATTAGATGATGTTAAATTACTGCAATAGGAGAAAACATGAGTGAATTATAAATATAACATTATAAGCCTGACTAGCTTTTAACTTTTTCATCGTGAACCAGCATAACGACATTGCCTTTTTTGTGTCCTTTTTCAACATAGCTGTGAGCCTCTTGAATGCGTCCAAGCGGGTAGCGCCTGTCAATTACTGGTTTTATCTTTTCCAATTCTACCAAATCTTTAAGAAATGTCATATCTTCAGGGTGCACCTTTGCCATTCTCTGCCCTGCAACGGATACGTATAACCCATCCGGCGTCAGTTCATTCATGCAAATATATTTTGACGTTTTCCCAACAGCATCAAAGATAAGGTCATAACGAACATTCGTTTTCGTAAAATCCTCTTTCATATAGTCAATAACATAATCGGCCCCGAGTGATTTTACCAATTCACTATTTGCTGCGCTGCATACTGCGGTAACTTCTGTACCAAAGTATTTGGCGAGCTGAACCGCGGCAGTTCCCACCGCACCGGAGGCCCCATAAATAAGTACTTTCTGCCCTTTTTGGATATTGCCTTGCCTGAGAAAATACAATGCTGAAGTCGCACCAAACGAAAAAGCAGCAGCGTCTTCATACGGCACATTGGCGGGTTTAATTGTGATGCCACCGTCTTCAGGCAGACAAACGTACTCCGCATAAGCACCGAAATTATTTCCGGTCATGGCAACAACCTGGTCTCCCTTTTTAAAATGTTTGACATGCTCCCCAATTTCTTCTACCTCTCCTGATAATTCCATGCCCAGAATTGGTTTTTTCGGTCGTCTTATACCCAGGGAAAGTCGCATAGGCAGCCATACCAGCAACGGACTTATAAAACGCCGGATTCGTACATCGCCTGATGTCACTGTTGTGGCATAAACTTTTATCAGTATTTCATTTTCCTTTGGAGCGGGTTTTGCCACCTCTTTGATTTCCAGAACGTCGGGGGAACCGTACTTTGTACAAACCACTGCTTTCATTATGCCAGGCCTCCTTTATATTGTTAATTTAACCGTTCTATCATATGATTTAAATAACAACTTAATTATTGAAAAATTTATGGAATTCCGGCTGTTATGCAGGATTCTGTATCATATGCTTGATTCCTGTCACGAATATAGGTGAGTCCATCTCATACAATTATAACAAAAATTCTGATTATTGACAAATTATTTCCAGCTTAATCACGGTTAAATTTATTGAAAATTCTTACGTTCTCCGCCTTTCCAGCGCCCATCATTTAATGCATATATTATTCCGAAAACGCCATACTACAACTAAACTTTTCAATCTGGAGGTCCTTTGCTTTGGCTTTTGCAATATTTTTCTTTTTGGCCTGGTTTTTCATTTCACTATTCGCTGTTATGCAAAAAAGACTTTCCATCGTGGAAAACACGTTCGTATTTCTTATCATCCTGATTATAAGCATCAACTTCTCCTGGATAGTCGGCGATGAGCTAAAACTTATCAAGCAGCCCGAGGAACCACTTCCATACATAGCGTATTTGCTGAACCGCAGCATTATTATCCCTGTCCTTATCTTAATACAACTGAAAGTATTCGTAAGGTATGACACATTTTTATGGAAAACTGCTTCTATACTGGTTGCTGTACTTATGTTGACAGATATAAATTATCTTTTAACGGCTTTAAATGTAGCTGAATACACACACTGGCATTCTGCATTTGATGCCATTTACTTTCTTCTGCTCAATCTTGCAGCCCTATTTGCTTACCGAATGATAAACAGAGCCTCTGAGAAAGCGGTGAATTCCACATGATCCTATGGGAAACGTTTGATCGAAATGAACTGTACATTTTAACACTGCTCGTCCTTGTTTTCATTGCGTTTTTTGCGTTTCCAAAAAAGTTGCCGCGTCATATTACGTGGTTATTTTTAATATGGGGATTTGCCATCTCAACTTTATTCGATTTTACGATTGGCGGCGGACTGTTGGACTATTACAAAGTTAACGACTCAAATAAGTATGAATTAACCGACCTGATCACCTATTTTTCGTTTGCACCGATCAGTTATTTTTTCGTTTATTTCTATCATCGATTCCAAATTAAGCGTAAGACCTTTATCACCTATATATTAGGATGGACTGTCGCTGGTCTGTTAATGGAACAATTATCAAGGGTGATGAACGTTATTCATTATCAGAACGGCTATAATTGGACATACTCCATTGCAGTATTTCTTGTAACGCTAACGATTACTGCGCTTTATTATACCTGGGTCAGCAAAAAGGAGGGATAAACTTGAGGGCATGCAGTCCCGTTCTCCCCCTTCTCCCTGCTTAATAAGAATAACCTTTTAACGCATCCTCAAACAACTGCCAGAGTTTCGCCTGGTTTAACTGATAGGCAAAGTTAACGTTAGGTTCCCGATTGACGGTCCCATTCGTATCAACACACGTCATCCCGTATGTAAATTCACCTTTCGTTTCGACATCGACCCGGACATGCTTAAAATCAAAAATGGACGGATCGATTAAATATGCCGTCGTACAGGCGTCGTGAATCGGACCGCCATCCATGCCGAACACATCCTGATTTGTTTTGATAAAAAATTTTAATAAATCCACAACAAAATGCGAAACGTGATTGTCAATTTCAGCGAGTCGGTCAACCGTCTCCTGTGTCGCCAGTGCCTGATGCGTCACATCCAAACCAAACATGGTGATTGGCGCACCGCTTTCAAACACGACTTTAGCCGCTTCTGCATCCACATAAATATTAAATTCAGCAGCCGGTGTCCAATTGCCAAAGGTCCCGCCGCCCATCAACACAATTTCATTGATTTTCGGAATTATTGCCGGCTCACGTATCATTGCCAGGGCAATATTTGTTAATGGCCCCGTCGGAATGAGTGTTATATCGCCATCCGATGCCATTACCTTCTCAATGATCAAATCAACCGCATGCTGCTGGACAGCTGTTTTACTTGGCTGGCTTGGAAGCGCCGGACCCTCCAATCCTGTTTCGCCGTGAATTTCTTCAGCTATTTCCATTCGTTTAAGCAACGGTTTTGTCGATCCCTGTGCCACAGGAACATCGGTTAACCCGGCGACGTCACACACCCTGAGCGCATTTAACGTATTTTTTTCCACCTCAACATTTCCCGCAACCGTTGTAATGGCTTCTATTTTGAGCGGGCTTATAGTTGACGCCGCTAAAATAATTGATATCGCATCATCATGCCCCGGATCGCAGTCTAAAATGACGCGTTTTTCGTTTTGCATCGTGAACAACTCCTTAACCACTTCTTTGTAAAAATTATAACCGCAACTGCCCGGCAACTCAATCACGGCCCGTCCGTTAACGTTTTGATAGCATTTTATGCGTCTATTAACATTGAAACACCTCTGAAAAATGGCCCGGTTCTTTCGTATGAAATAGTTTAATAGATTCTTTACTTCCAATTAATACCAACAAAACATTCGGCTGTTACGCTTTAATCAGAATCAAAAAAGGAGGCATTTCATGTTAAAGAAATTTGGAATTGGAGCACTTAGCATTGGACTCGTATTTTCTGGCATTGGTCTCGGAACGGCAAGCGCAGGACCCCCGAGCTGGGCCGGACCACCGGATTGGGCGGGACCGGGAAATGGTAATGGTAATGGTAATGGAAACGGCAATAACAAGGTCGAAAACGTCATCTATATGATTCCGGATGGCTTCAGCGCGCCTTATGCTGCCAATTACCGCACGTACAAAGGTGAGGATGCCATTTGGGACGACCACTTAAAAGGGCTGTTCACCACCCATTCAGCCGATTCCGACATAACCGATTCAGCTGCAGCCGGTACTGCAATGGCAACCGGTGAAAAAACGAATAACGGCGTCATCGGCCTTGATACCGAGGGAAACGAGCTTGAAACCATCCTTGAAGCCGCTGAAAAAGACGGCAAAGCTTCAGGACTTGTCGCTACATCAACAATTACCCATGCGACACCGGCTTCCTTTGCAACACACGTGGAAGACCGCAACAATGAAACCGAAATTGCCCGACAACTTGTCGACAGCGGTGTCGATGTCATGCTCGGCGGCGGTAAAAATAACTTTCTGCCGGAATCTGAAGGCGGCAATCAAGAAGAGGCCAATTTAATTCATCAGGCCACCCAACAAGGAATGGCATTGGTCGAGAACCGTGATCAATTGGCAAAAGCTGATGTCAATGTTGAAGATGGTGAAGGACTCCTTGGCCTGTTTTCCGGTGGTGCGCTTACGCCTGAATTACACCGTGCTGATACAGAAGAGCCAAGCCTTGCTGCCATGACAGAAACAGCGATTGATACACTGGAGCAAGACAAGGACGGATTCTTCCTGACAGTTGAAGGCAGCCAAATTGACTGGGCAGGCCATGCCAATGATGCCGCATGGGCCATGTCAGATACGGCAGCGTTTGAAAAAGCTGTTCAAGAAGCCATCGAATTTGCCGAAGAAGATGGTGAAACTCTCGTTGTTGTGGCACCCGATCATGACACAGGCGGGATGACAGCCGGCGCAAACGGCTCAATGGATCGCAATGCCGACATCCTGCAAAATGTCACGGCAACCGGGGGACATATCGCATCCCAGTTAAATGAAGACCGCTCCAACGTCCGTGAAGTCGTCGCATCATACACAGGATTGACATTAACACAAGCGGAAGTCCAGGAAATCCAGGAAGCGGATAGTGCTGAATCAGCCATAAAAAGCATTGTCAGCGATAAAGCAAGTATCGGGTGGACAAGCACCAACCACACCGGTGCCGATATTCCGGTCTATGCATTCGGACCAAAAGCCGATGAATTTTCCGGCTTCTACGATAATACGAAACTACCGAAAATTATGGCAGAAGCTATGAAAGTGAAGTAAGCTATTCTAAAGCAGATAAAACGACTGTTTGAAAATTATTTCGTAAAAATTTCAGTTCTCGTTAAACTTAATAACAAGATTCAGCCAACCCTCCCGTATCATTATCTAATGATGATACGGGAGGTGTTTTGAGCAAGTTTAAATCAGACAGTGAGTCCGACCTTTTTTAAAAGAGCATTGAAGGATACAGCAATGTTTCAAGGAGTAGTTTCTGATGCCAAACGGTCACCTTATGGTTCTTTTCAATCACTATAATGACTGAACACGTTGTAACTTTATTTCTTCAAATGATTTTGATTAATAAACCGTTCAAAGTCATCATGTGTTTTTTGCTTTAACCGCTGCTGATTAAACGTTTCATACTCTTGAATCGCCAATTTATCAGCCACGGTCTTTGAAATTTTACCGGCATTTTGAAGTATTTCGCGTTCATTAAATTGAAGAAACGCATTGAGTTTATCCACCCAATCGTTCATGTGCATTGGCTGTTGTCGTTCTGCTTGATCCTCAGCGTAATCCAAATACATAGTCACGATACGATTAAGCGATTTTAATTCTTTCTCAGATAAATAATTTTTTGCAACCGTAACATCTTGTCTTCGTACCTGATCACCTTTCCACGACGTTAAGCCCATATTTTTGTCCTCAGCGTTCGCCCTGTCGACTATGAGTTCAGCAGCCGTTTGACCATGGATGGCAAAGTGAAGTTTATTTTGGACGGTGGCAAAAAATTCTTGTGTAATTTTTGCGCTCGGATCATAATCAACAGAGGTTGCATAAATTTCTGTGATCTTTTGATAAAATCTTTTCTCTGAAGCACGAATATCACGAATCCGCTCGAGTAACTCATCAAAATAATCCTGGCCAAAGTTCCTCATCTCTTTCAGACGATCATCATCCATTGTGAAACCTTTGACAAGATATTCGTTTAATCGCTCTGTTGCCCACTGACGAAATTGGGTGCCACGATGTGAACGAACCCGGTAGCCGATTGCGATGATTATTTCGAGATTGTATAACGATACTTCTCTTTTAACCTCTCTATTGCCTTCAGTTTGAACTATTCGGTTTTTCCGAATAGTTGCTGATTCGTGAAGTTCTCCTTCTGCATATATATTTTTTATATGCTCGTTAATCGTATTTACTCCCTTTTGATACAGCTCCGCAATTGCCTTTTGCGTCATCCAGACCGTTTCGTTCTCAAGCCTGACATCAATTTTAGTATTTCCGTCTTCTGTTTGGTAAATCAGGATGTCTGTTTCATTAGCCAATTCCATCCCCCCACTGCCTATATACACTTACTTTTAATGGGTATCCTATTATTTATTATACTATAAAAATAACATATAATCAAACACTTGTTCGCATTTTTAATATTTAATATTGTCTGGATTTCACTAAAGCTGGTCAGGAAATTCGTCAAAATTTTCCAGATGATTTACCGTGTCATTCCTCTTCATCCGGGGCTTTTTGAAACAACGCTTCAGGGATCATTTCAAAGCCTTCAATCACTGTATTTTCCTCCACTTCCATCATTAAGAAACGTTTGCCGTTTAAATGAACCTGACGCACATGGCTTAAATCTTGCGGGCTGACTGAAATATTGGCGATTTTCGTTTCGATTTTAATCGATTTCGAATTATATTTTGGTACAACATTGTTCGCTTTGAATTCGTACGACTCATCATCGATAACCGTTTTAAAAGCAGACGAGACCTTTTCCGTGCTGACATCTTCAATGCCGCTGCTTGATAAAACGTCTTCCACATCTTTCACGTCCAACGTCGCCCGGTCGGCCGCTTCAGTTTCTTCTGCCACCCGGTTAATTTCTTCATAGACGCTTGAAAGTGTGGATGTATTCAACTTTTGATCACCCGCTACGTTCTTCACAATCTCCTCGAAGACCAATTTATCCTGGGCAGCGGTCATAATTTCTTCAGCGTTCAGAACATCTTCAATAAAATGATAATCCGGTTCATTTTTCTTTCCCGCCGCATAAAGCACATGGTTGACGTCTGCTGCATTATCCGTAATCGATGGAAACAAAAACCCTGACATCGGTGCTTTCAAATTGATAATCGGATCGACGACGATATTGTATTTGAATTCTTTTTCGACATAGTCAAACAGCAGCTCTTTTTTCGGATCCTGGGTCTTATTCATACTGCATAAAATGAATGGATGCGAATAAACGGTGTCACGCTCACTTTCCTCCGTTTCATCACTTTGACGCTTCATCGGTTTCATATACTCGCCGTGAATAAACGTGACGACCACATCCATTTCATATTGTTTATCCGCAAGCATCTTCTCGACCAGCTTCAGCATCTGCCCTTTCCATTCTTCGGTATCATTGCTTAACAGCCCCTGATGGAGGATGAGCTGACTGTTGTTTTCTGCCTCACGCTGAAACTTCAACTCAAAAAGTTTCTCATCCAGCTGGCCTGTCAGCACTTTTTTAAAGTTTTCCATAAATAATTCCTGCTGCTCAGCCTCAAGCATTTCGAACGGCATGCTCTGATGATGATAAATCTCACTCGATTCCTTCATAATATACACATTGAAAATATCGTTTATCGTTAATAAATCGTTATCCACTTTGAATTGTTTGCGAATGCTTGCGATGTCCTGTTTATCCAATCTGTTCCACTCCCATGTTGATAATCATTGTGCCGTGCAGCACACATTCTAATATTCTATCATAGAGAGCGGAAGGATTTCTTGTTATATATAAGTACGCTCATTTGTCCAGATCCTAACGAAACAGCAACACAAAAAGCGGCATGCCGCGGACTGTTTTATCCTGGCGGTGCCACTTTTTGTGTTATAAAGGGGGGTATATTTATATAAACAGAATGCCATAAAGCCTTCTGTTTATCGCGATTTTAATGCAGTCTGATGTACGTGAGCCTCACTTTATTGATCTGTTATCAACCATTCACTGCCACCTTTCACTTGGGATTTCCCGCACCAAATAAGTGTTTTTAAATCCCTCGACCGCCTCAGCACACTGATGCCGGCATACGTGCTGCATGAGCGTATTGGGGCAACTGCAGTTGGCAGCTTCAATTTCTTTCACAGACATGATATCGACCACCATACGATTTTTGGTTTTAGAAGGCTGCATTTTTCCTTTTATCCGTTTGCCATCGTAGTCAAATTCGATGACAGCCTCATGAATAAAATTTCTTCGATCTGGTGTGAACATACGAAAGCTCCTCACCGAACGTGCGATTAACACATAACAGGACACTGCTTTTCCTGCTGCATTTCCTTGCATTGCCACGTTCTATTATTGAGGATACCTCTTCCTAACGGCATATCTATCGAAAAAATGTGGCATAAATATATATTTTTATTACATTTTTATAGTGCCTGTCACACGCCGGATTCAATCATATACTTTAGTATAGTTTACCCTCTTTATATCCCCTTGGTATGCTTTATAACAACAGACACAAGGGGGCGACATTATAATGAAACCATTTATGAGTTTTATATTCATATTAGTGATGCTGTTTTTCGTTGCCTGCGGTGACGATAATATGGATGCCGGAAGTAACGAACGAGAAGCTTCAGAACAGCCAGCGCAAACAGAGGCTACTGAAGATAAAAAGGACGCAGCAGAGAAAGAAGGAACGGACCATGAGGAAAAACAAAAATCTGACAAAGCGAAGGGAACCGCCGATAAGAAGGAAAACGAAGAAACAACTGATGAACCTGCTGCAGCTTCAGGGGATGCTGAAAATATATTAAGAAACGCCGCAGAAGCGATGGCCGGATTAAAGAGTTTCAAAGGCACCAGCGACTATATTGATGAAACAACTATGAACGGTCAGACGTCGCATACCGAAGGCACATTTACGATGGAAATCGTTTACGGTGACTCTCAAAAGCTCTATGTCCAATCATCCGATGTTTCGAGTGATGCTGGAGAAGGCGCATTTGAATTTTACATGACCGGTGATCACTTTTACGTCAACTCCGAGGAACACTGGTTTTCAATGCCGGTGGATTCTGAACAATCCGAGATGTACGAACAATTCAAGGTTGTTGAAGATGACCAGTTTGACCAATTCTCCCATTACAGCAATGCATTCGATGTCACGGATAACGGTGATCATTACGTCTTAACATTTGCCGGTGATGATGCCGCTTACAAAGATATTGCCTTTGGCGCAACGGTCTCCGTTTCCAGCAACATGCTTGAAGAACACTTTGACAATATGGAAATCTCAGATGGAAGCTATGAAATTACAATCGACAAAAACACCGGCTACATCACAGGCTACCAGATGGAATACACCTCAACAACGACAAGTGACCTCGGCGATATGGAACAGTATTACAAAGGAACGTTTGAATTAAGCAACTTTAATGAAATTGAGGACATCACCGTTCCTGACGATGTTGTTGAAAAAGCGGAATTGATTCAGTGAATGGGGGGATAAGAAGGGACCCCCATCTCCCTCGAATTTACAATTACTCTCTCTTTAGCCTGAAGATACTCCTTCTGTAATTCATCAACGATTTCAGCTACAGATAACTGGTTTTTGATGGCGCCAATTCCCTGACCGGCGCCCCAAATATCTTTCCAAGCCTTTACATCAGCTTTTCCAATCTTTGATATGTCGGCTCTCTTCATATCTTCCAATTGATTCACATCAATCCCGGCTTTTACAATACTGGGGATAAGATAGTTCGCGTTAATTCCGCTGAATACATCGGTATAAATGATATCCTCGATACTTGAATCCACGACCATTTGTTTATAACCAGGCACTGCTGTGCTTTCGGTGGAAGGGATAAAATTCGAACCCATATAAACGAAATCAGCACCAGCGGCTTCAGCTGCCAGGATATCTTCTCCTTTCGTCAGCCCGCCGCCCAGAATAATTGGGCCATCCCAAAAAGTTCTCACCTCATGAATGAAAGCGAAAGGATTATATGTACCACCATGTCCGCCCGCACCTGCAGAAATAAGAATTAATCCATCTGAACCTTTTTCAATTGCTTTTTTAGCTAATTTTATATTGATAACATCGGAAAATACCAACCCGCCATAATCTTGCACCACTTGCACTACAGGACTTGGGTCCCCTAAGGATGTAATGACAATTGGTGGTTGATGTTTCTTAATCAGCCCCAAATCCTCCCGGTAACGTTTATTGGTGCGATGAGCTATAAAGTTAACCGCCCATGGTGCCACCTTCTTATCGGGCATTATTGTTTCATATGCTTTCAGTTCCTCATTTATTTCTTTCATCCAATTATCCAGTGTTTCTTCTGTACGTGCATTCAACGCCGGAAAAGATCCGAGGATACCGGATTTACACGCATTTATAACCATGTTTGTGTTTGACACCAGAAACATGGGCGCCATAATGATTGGTAAGTTAACATAACCTTTCAGTCGTTCGATGCCAGGAAGGCTCATCTTCTCACCCCTTAATATCCCAAGAATTCAGGTTGTCTTTTTTCCAAAAATGCATCTCTGCCTTCTTTAAAATCTCTGGACTGGAAAGTGATTGCCTGTCCGTAAGCTTCCAATTGCAGTATTTCCTCCAAAGAGCTATTCGGTGCCTGATGCATAATCCGTTTAGCCATTCCCAATGTTTTTGTCGGACCCTGGGCCAAGGATGATGCAAGTTTTCTTGCTTTTTCGAGCGCTTCCCCTTCAGTTGTCACTTGATTAATTAAGCCGTATTCTTTCGCTTCATTTGCTTTTAATTTTTTACCTGTAAATACAAGTTCACTTGCGACATGCATGCCAACTTTATGCGGTAAAAAATACAATCCGCCAAAATCCGGAATCACGCCTACCTGTGAAAAAATCTCGGAAAAGACAGCACTTTCTTCAGCAATAATGATATCACAGGCAAATGCTATATTGCAGCCTGCACCGACGGCAGGGCCATGAACAGCGGCAATGACCGGTTTTTCCATATTATAGAGTCCAAGTACAGCTTCCTGGCCTTCTTTCAGGAATTCTTTAACCTCATTTGGATTATCAGTATGTATCCCAAAATCCTTTAAATCCCCGCCGGCACAAAATCCTTTTCCATTGCCATAAACCAGAACAGCACGCACATCAGGGTTTGATTCAGCTTCAGATACTGCTTTCGCTAAATCCAAAGCCAAATCCCTGTTTAAGGCATTTATTTTATCCGGCCTGTTCAGGATTATCTTAAACACACCATTCTGAAAGTTTGTATTTACGATTGTCATTTTCTTCCTCCTTATACGTATAACTTTATCTTGCTGCATAATCGAACTTTCACACCGCACTCATCCCGCCGTCAACAGGAATAATCCCCCCTGTAATGTAATTCGAGGCACTCGAAGCGAGGAATAATGCTGCTCCTTTTAAATCCGTTTCATTGCCCAAGCGGTTTAATGGTGTTAATTCAAGGATTTTTCCCTCAGCCTGTTCAAGCAAGCCCTTGGACATTTTTGTCGGAAAGAAACCCGGTGCAATAGCATTGACGTGAATATTATACTGTCCCCACTTGGCAGCCAGGTCTTTGGTAAAATTAATAATAGCACCTTTACTCGTATTATAACCAAGTGCATCCAAATAACTGGCGTCTGTACCTTTGAGCCCCGCAACAGAAGCAAGATTAATAATTTTCCCCTGTCCTTGTTCGACCATCACCTTACCGGCTTCCTGACTCATTAAAAAAGTTCCTGTTATATTAACATTCATCACTTTATTCCATGCATCCAGGGGCATATCCAGAGCTGGTGCTCCCCAAGATGTGCCGCTGTTGTTCACCAGAATGTCAATTTGTCCAAACTGCTGATAGGTTTCATTGACGACTGTTTTTACTTCTTCATTATTCGTTACATCACAAGCTAAGGCCAAAGAGTCCACACCATGCGTTTTTAATGTTTCACTCATTTCCTGGCAGGCATCCAGTTTCCGGGAGCAAACGACAACATTAGCACCTGCTTCGGCAAAAGTTTCAGCAATCTGTGCCCCAAGGCCCCGGCCGCCTCCCGTGACAATCGCAGTTTTTCCATCTAATTTGAAAAAGTCATATACATGCATCCGCTAGCCCACCTCTCAAACCCAAACAGCCCCGAATAACTTCCATTAATTCACAGCGAATCACAAACACTATTTTACAAGCATTCAATTGCTCCACCTCCAGCAATCATTAAAAATAAAAATGGATACCTATTTTTCATCTATACGAAGGGTTGCTCTATCGGCAATATATGGAACAATTCGACATACATCCTTTTTGGCAGCAAAATCGATAGACTCTCTCATCCCCAGACTAGTTAACATTTTTCCAACTCGGGAAGCATGAAATATTTCTGCCGCTTGGCCGCCTATTCCCCTGGCGAAATGAAAAGCGGACAATGCTGCGTCCGTTAAATCCCATTCTTCTTCCTTGCATTGCGCGATTAAACATTCAATAAAATAACCCGCTCCATAAAAATCCTCTACACAAAATTCGCCGGATGATCCGGCACAAACCAATAAAATCGTTTCGTCTTGACAATTGTCCAGAAGTCTTCTCGCTACTGCTACACTATTTAATAACGATGCAGCATATATGCTTTTGGCGGACAAGACCTTCTTAAGGGCTACTGTTCCATTGGTTGTACATAACACCATCGTTTTATCCGAAATCTTCCCCGTTAAAGCCAATGGGTCTGGAGATATGAACCCTTCAATGGTTAACCCCTGATCTTCGCCAACCAGCTGGCCGTTACCCTCCGGGATAGCCTTTATCACTTCCTTTGCTTCTGATTGGTCTAAGACAGGAATAACCTCCCTTGCTCCATGTTCGAGTGCTGTCGTTATGGTTGTTGTGGCAAGCAGGATATCAAACACAACTGCTATTTTATTATCTAAATATCTCTCATCTACATCTTCTTTTTTTAATATGACATGGATTTTACGCATTCCCCGCCACCTCAGTTTTCTGGCATATATGAATTGGGCCTGTTTCACTTTTCTTTCTGACAGCCGATTGATTATTTATATTTCTTTATTTCTTCTCGCGCAACTGTCCTTCTATGCACTTCATCCGGTCCATCTAGAATTCGAATTGTGCGCAAATTTGCCCAGCTGGCTGCAAGGATAAAATCATCACTGACGCCCGCTCCCCCGAATGCTTGAATGGCCCGGTCGACAACATTTAGAGCCATTTTCGGTGCAATCACTTTAATCATCGATATTTCCGCTTTTGCTTTCTTATTTCCAACGGTATCCATCATATAAGCCGCCTTTAAGGTGAGTAATCTCGCCTGTTCAATCTCCATACGTGAATCTGCTATCCATTGCTGAACAATTCCCTGATCTATCAATCTTCCGCCAAATGCTTCACGGTCCCGGACACGCGTCATCATTAATTCCAGTGCTCGTTCAGCTGCCCCAATAGACCGCATGCAATGATGAATTCGGCCGGGCCCGAGCCTGCCTTGGGCAATTTCAAAACCTCGTCCTTCACCTAACAGAATATTGCCGGCTGGAACTCTCACATCTCTAAATTCTATTTCCGCATGGCCATTAGGCGCATGATCATAACCAAATACATTTAACGAACGCTTCACTTCTACACCGGGTGTATCAATTGGAACGAGGACCATAGATTGCTGTTTATGACGAGGTGCAGCAGGGTCACTTACCCCCATTACAATAGCAATCTTACAGCGCGGATCCAACGCACCTGTCGACCACCATTTCGTACCATTAATGACATATTCGTCTCCATCCCGAACAATACTTGCACTAATGTTTACAGCATCTGAGGAAGCAACATCAGGTTCTGTCATTGAGAAGCAGGAACGAATGTCACCATTTAATAGAGGGATAAGCCATTCATTTTGTTGCTGTGTTGAGCCGTAGTTTAAAAGGACTTCCATATTTCCTGTGTCCGGAGCATTACAATTAAAGACTTCAGGTGCAATATGTGACCGCCCGATAATTTCACATAATGGTGCATATTCCAGATTGGATAGACCCAAACCAAATTCTCGCTCCGGTAAAAATAAATTCCACAAACCTTTTTCTTTTGCCTTTTGTTTTAATTCCTCCATAATTGGCGGGATTTCAGAAAATCGGTCATGGCTATTGATTTGTTCTGCATAAATTTCTTCATTCGGATAAATATATTCCTCCATAAATAACTTTAATCTTGCTTGCAGATCTTTTACTTTATGGGAGTGTTCAAAGTACACAGCCATTCCTCCTCCGTATTACCCATAAAACAAAGAAACTCACGTTCGATAAAGCGCTTTCAATCATATCAATCGATTGTTTTTGGCCTCTTCGGCCATTTCCAAAAGGTGTGCTATACCTTGATTCAGAGTGGAAAAACGGTCATCTTTCACTTCACCAATTTTCCACCTGTAATATAACTGCTGCAGTATGCCAGCCAATTTATAAAACCCCAGTGTTAAGTAAAAATTCACGTCAGAAACGTCTCGCCCGCATATTTGTGCATACCTTTCGAGGAAGTCCCTACGGCTATAAAATCCAAAGCCCGCCTCATCCGTCACAGAAGTTAACCCCATATCCGGATCGCCTTCTTCCGTCCAATAAACAAGTGATGATCCCAAATCTGTTAGCGGATCACCAATCGTTGATAACTCCCAGTCAAAAACACCGATTATTTTACCCGGATCGCCTTTTTCAAACATCATGTTATTCAGTTTAAAATCATTATGAACAATCGATACTTCTCTATTGGATGGGATATGATTGATAAGCCACGTTTCCAAATCCTTTAAGTCTATGAGGTCGTCTGTTCTTGACCTTTCAAAACGTTTCTTCCACCCATATACCTGTCTCTCTACAAATCCCTCTGGTTTCCCCAGATTATGCAAACCATTCTTATCCACATCAATATTTTGCAAATCTATTAAAGCAGAAATGACTGCTTCTGATATATCCTTTCCGGCGTTTTTTATTTCCTTAAATGCTTCAGGAATCTCCGCATCAATCACAATCCCATTTTTCTTCTCCATGATATAAAAATGCTTATCCATTATATTTGTATCTTCACAGAACATATATGGCTTCGGTGCTAAAGGATAAACCGGATGTATCTTCTCAATAATCCGGTACTCCCTTTCCATATCATGTGCTTTTGGCGGTATATAGCCAAAAGGCGGCCGGCGTAAAACCGCTTCCCATTCCCCAATCTTAACCATATAGGTCAAATTGGAATAACCTTCAGTAAACTTTTTCACAGACATTTCTTCGTCTTTTGACAAATCGGTAATATGATTGCGGATATACGTTTCAATCTTTTGCCAATCAATTGTATCGTTTTTTTGCTTTTGCATGGCATCAGCCCCCTTTGATCGTAACTACTTGTGTGTAAAAACAGGCTTTCGTTTTTCAATAAATGCACGAACACCCTCTTTGGCGTCTTCTGTTACAAAAAGGTCGTCAAATAGCTGCTTCTCCATATCCTGACCTTCATCAATCGGAAGCTCGCTGCCAACATTAACCAAGTGTTTAATCCGACTCAACGATTGCAGGGAATGATTGGCCAACTTTTGTGCCAGGCTGTTTGCCGCATCTCTTCCTTCCCCTTTAGGAACTATCTTGTTGACAAGTCCAAGTCTGTGAGCTTCCTCAGCAGATAATGGATCTCCCGTAAACATCATTTCTTTTGCTTTTGAAGCACCAACGATTCGCGGCAAACGCTGTGTGCCGCCTGCTCCAGGAAGCAGTCCGAGATTAACCTCCGGAAGACCAAGCTGAGCATGTTCTTCAGCAATTCGAATATCAGCGAGCAAGGATAATTCCAGGCCGCCGCCAAGTGCAAACCCATTCAGGACAGCTATCACCGGTTTAGAGATGTTTTCTATCCGATCAAAGACGTCATGTGTATCAATCTCTGTGCTTTTATTTTTTTCTTTATCCGGAAATTCCTTAATATCAGCCCCAGCCATAAAAGCACGCTCCCCTGCCCCGGTAAGAATGACAGTTATAACTTTGGGATCATCTTTTAGCGCCTGAAACACCTCATCAAGCTCTTTTGTCACCTGCACACTCAAAACATTCATTGGCGGATTATCAATTATTACGGTTGCAACACCATTCTCCTTTGTTACGGACAGTAATTCGGCCATGAAAATCTTCCTTTCTTATAAATAGTTACTATTCATCTGTTTAACTTATAATTTTATTTTTAAACAATTGGTTAAATAAGAGGTTAAAAAAATTTATGTATAAATCTATATTAAATGTTGATATATATTATTATTTATTACGGCAGCTAAAAACGCTCATTCTGCCTGTATAATTTAAACTATATCAGAAACACAGGTTAAAATCAATTTATTTTTAGATAATTTGGTTTATTTAAATTTTTATAACTACTTTATTTCTAATGAACTAATGGAAAAACCTAAAAGCGCTGAACATACATCCATGGAATCAGCTAGAAAAGGACTTCTTTATTTCTTAAGAAGTCCTTAAATAGTCGGTATTTCTAATCATTTTGTTTAAGGATACGCAATAGGTATTTCGTAATGGATGAGGCCATTTCTTCTCCTCGCATCTCTCCCTCGGGAGAATACCATCGAATCACCCAGTTCATAGCACCTAAGATGATATTTCTAACAATTTTTACATCGACCGGGGCGAAAACATTGGAATCGATACCTTCAATGATTAAACGATCAATTTCACTTGCATACTTTGATCTTAAATCTAAAATTGATTTCAGTTTATTCCCTTCAAAAAACTGCTCCGGATTAATCCCCGTTTCAAACCCGGACCTTTCAGCTATTAAATATTCTATATGAGCAGTCATAACTTTTGATAGTTTATCTTCCACTGAAATATTTTCCCGCTGTATATCTGCAACTGTATTAATACTGGATTCCAGAAGCATTTTATAGCTTTGGTAAAGTAAATCATGCTTATCCTTAAAATAATAGTACACAGAACCCTTTGTCATAAGAAGTTTGGCTGCGATATCTTCCATCGTTGTATTATGATAGCCTTTTTCAGTTATGATGCTAATTGCAGATTTTACTATTTCCTCTTTTTTCTTCGCTGTTTTTTGCGCTCGTAAAGACATTGTTCCACTTCCTTCAACAAAATTCGATATCATTCAACATTATTCTAAACGTTTATTATTTTTATGTCAATTTAGTTATCTAAAAATTCAACCAGATAAGTGAAAACGCTGTTTATTACATTTTCAGGGATATAATTTTCGATCAACAACTTTATATGCCTGCTTAATTAATCTCTTTGCCCGCCGATGGAATTCTGCAAAACGTTCATCCCTCGATTTTCCAATCTTCCAGCGGTAATAAATCTGCTGTAGAGCAACACCCAGCTTGAAATAATTCAAAGCAATGTAAAAATCCATATTTTGAATATCGTTATTTGTTTTTCTGGCATACCGTTCAATAAATTCATTACGAGAAATAAAACCATCCTTTTTTGCTGTAATGGCTGGCAGACTTTTTTTAATAGATTCAGGATCATCCTGTTGAACCCAGTAAACCAATGCACCTCCGAGGTCAAATAATGGATCGCCAATTGTCGCCATTTCCCAGTCCAAGATAGCATTGATACTAGTCAAATCCCTGGAAAGCAACATATTATTTAATTTATAATCGTTATGGATAATACTGCTTTTCGCTGTTTTTGGAATATTATCAATGAGCCAATGACATACTTTATCGACATATGGAATTGAATCTGTTTTAGTTTTTTCATAGCGGTTAATCCAGCCATGGACCTGTCGTTCAATAAATCCGTTGGGATGACCAAATTGCTTAAGCCCAGCCTCTTCGTAATTGATGGTATGCAATTCTGTAAGCCGATCTACTACCGCATACGAAAGCTTTCGAAGTCGTGCTTCTGTAATTTCCACATCCGGCGGAAATTCTTCATCCAGCACAATTCCTTTTTTCCGCTCCATCACATAAAAAGGGACGCCGATAATAGATGTATCCTCACACATGACATATGGTTCCGGAACATATGAAAAGTAAGGATGAAGTTTCTTGAGAAATGTCGACTCCCTTTTCATATCATGTGCTTTAGGAGGCAATGGCCCATCAGGAGGTCGCCTTAATACCCCTTCCCAATCCCCAAACCGAATGAAATATGTTAAATTAGACAACCCGGTTGAAAATTGTTTTACCTCTAAAGGGGCAGTGGGAAGTTCACCATACTGTTCGGCTATATATTGTTTCACAGCCTGACGGTCAAAGTCTTCTCCTTCGCGGACCTCTGTAATGTCTTGCTTCACACTCATGAAATACACCCCCTAAACTGTCCTTATTTCAATTCTTTTGCCATTTCCCGCAACTGAAAGCGCTGAATTTTACCGCTTTGAGTTTTCGGCAGTTCATCAATAAACTCGACTTCACGCGGGTATTCATGTTTGGATAACCTTTCTTTAACAAACAAACTTAATTCATCAGCAAATTCCTTGGAAGCTCTTGCTTTATATGCATCTTTTAGTACAACGAATGCTTTGACGATTTCACTTTTTACTTGATCAGGTTTTCCAATAACAGCAACTTCCTGAACAGCCGGATGCTCAATCAGGCTGCTTTCTACTTCAAAAGGTCCGATTCGGTAACCTGCGCTTGAGATAACGTCATCAGACCTTCCTTGAAACCAGAAATAACCATTCTCATCTTCCCTCGCAAGATCACCTGAAACCATCCAGTTTTTTTTCATCTTCTCTTCAGTTTTCTCCGGGTTATTCCAATACCCAAGAAAAAAGAATGGAAAGGCTGTTCGATCAACTGCAATTTCTCCAATTTCTCCCTGCTGGACGGCCTCCCCGTCCTGATTTATTAATTTAACGTTATAGCCTGGAGACGGAAACCCCATTGAACCTGGCTTTACTTCCATATCAGTACTATTATAATTATTAATAATCATTCCGAGCTCAGTTGCGCCATAATGATCATAAATCTCTCGGCCAAAGTTCTCTTTAAAAAAGCGGACGACTTGAGCGTTTAGTGGTTCACCGGCACTGCTGAATTTTTTCAAATGGAAATGATATTTCTGCACGAGATCTGAACCAGCAGCCATCATTGCCCTGTATGCTGTGGGAGCAAATGCAAAACTTGTAATTTTATAATCTTGCAATAGTTGATAGGTTTTTTCGACTTCAAATTTTCCTTTATATATTAAAATTGATGCACCCATGGAGAGCGGTGCAAATGTACATTGTATAAGTCCAAACGACCACCCCGGATCCGCCCCGCCATATAAACGGTCATTCATCTCTGTGCCCATGGCATATTTCTGATATGGGTAGATGCTGAGCAAAATTTTGTGACCCCATGTTGCACCCTTAGGTAATCCTGTTGAACCGGAAGTATATTGGATAGCCGATGGATCCATTAACGTGGTGGGTTCAGTTACATGTTCTTTGGAAAACGTCTCCAAAAACTCCCAAAATGTGAGTCTCCCGGCGAATAGTTCATCAATAACAATAGTTTCTGTAGTTATATTTTCCAATTTCTCAGCCTGTTCTTTATTCGTTAATAATAGCTTGCAATCACAATCTAACATTCGATGACGAAGTGCTTCAGGGCCGAATGCAGTAAATAAAGGCACATAAATGGCCCCGATTTTCCAAGCTGCCAGTACCGTTATATAAAGTGCCATATCCTTGCCTAACAGACCAGCTACCCTGTCTCCTTTTTCAACGCCATAAGACCGTAACAGATTAGCCATTCTGTCTGATTTTTCTTTTAACTGATAAAATGTCCACGTCTCTTTTCGCCCGTGTTGATCCTCATAATAAATAGCTACCCTACTGGGATCATTTGCCCAACGGTCACAGGCTTCATGGGCCATGTTGAATTTTTCCTCCGGGTCCCAGTCATATTTTTTCAATACGTTTTTCCATGAGAAATTTTCATTTATCTCCTCATAAGACAACATCGGATCACCCCCACTAAAAAGTAATTATTATGTACAAAAGGAGAACAACTCTTGAGCTTTGTTCTCCTTTTGCAATTCATGTCTTATTCGCCGAGAAAAACATAACGTGTATGTTCCGTATCAAGAAATTCCTTGACCTGTTGAATCTTTCCGTCCTCCACAACAAACAGAAAATGGTATAAGTTATTGTAAATCTTGCCGTTAGTCATTTCTGCATAGGATTCAGTTTCAACAGCAACACGGTTACCATCAACTGTCCATGCAATTGGTGTCAGGCGGATGGCACCTTCTTTTGTAGCCGTCGCGAGTCCTGAGTTCATCTCCCTAAATTCTTTCATATCCTTTTCACCAGAAACGCCCTCGATATTACCGGCAACCCACCATGTTGCTGTGTCAGACATGTAAGTTAAGAATCTATCAATATCTCCTGTCGAAAAAGTGTCCATAAATTCTTTAACAATCTTCTTATTTTTTTCTTCTAAACTCAACCTATGCAATCCACCCTTCAAATTTGAAATTTAATTTCAAGCTTTTTGTTTTGCTTCTTTTTTCTTGAAGTATGGAATAACGTCTTTAGCCATTCTTTCCATAGATTCACGAACTAACTTATCTGACATGCCGCCCACACGGTGCCAACAACTAAGTTGTTTTAAACCAAATGCTTCTTGCATCCCTTCAATTTCTTCAATTAATTTCTGTGGACCATCAACGTGAATGACTCCCCCTTCACGCATTTGGTCAAAAGTAATGCTCGACAAATTCTCAGCTACTGCATCCCATGATTCATAAGATTTAGGTGCTTTTCCATCAGCCCCTGGCACTAACGCTCCGACCTCTTTAAAATACCAATTAAAGTAATCTTTTGTTCTTTCATACGCAACTTCTGCATTATCAGCAACATGCATTTGCAAGTTTACAGGGAAGTCAATATTCTCCGGTTTCATTCCTTTTTCAATTAATGCTGCTCTTGCATCTTTTAATTGACCTTTCACATCTTCCAATGTTCCCAATGTTGGGGTTGCAGTTATATTCAAGCCCATATCAGCAACAATTTCAAATGTTTCAGGACTAATAGACGCTACGTAAATTGGTGGTTCCGGCTGAATCGGCCTTGGTCTAAGCGTAACATTATCTAATTGATAAAATTTACCGTCATATGAAAAGTTTTTATGCTTCCAAAGACCAGTTATGATTTCCAATTCTTCTTTAAATCGTGCTCTTGTGTCTTCCATACTTACACCTAACTGCTTAAATTCGGTTGGCTGATAACCCCTGCCAACCCCAAATTGCAAACGGCCCCCGCTAATGATATCCGCCATCGCATAATCTTCAGCAATACGTATCGGATTATTCAACGGCAGCACAGAAATAAGAGTTCCTATTTTCATCTTTTTCGTACGTTCAGCAATAGCTGCCATTGCAACTGCCGGGTTGGCCATGGAACCGTAAGCAGTAGAATGATGTTCGGCAAGCCATACTGAGTCAAACCCTAATTCTTCAGCGTATTCAATTTGACCTAGCATTTCATCGTACGCTCTTTTAAAGTCTCCGTCTGGGGATTCAAGTACATAAAACATTCCAAATTCCATTATTAAATCTCCCTTTCCTTTTAAATTTTTCATTTAATTTTATAGCAGAACTAATCTGTTTCTTCTCGGAATCTTCTCTATGTTAGGTTAAGCATTTAAATATTTACCTTTAAAAAATATTAACGGTTCCTTATTAGGATTCGCTTCTCCCGATAAGACTTCTCCGATTACGATGATATGATCACCGCCTTCATAGTGGGTGCTTACTTTGCAGTCTAAATAAGCTATTGTCTCGGGTAATATTGGACTGCCAGATGTGTCCTCAAAATATG
Organism: Lentibacillus persicus; assembly: GCF_900112705.1. GTDB lineage: Bacteria > Bacillota > Bacilli > Bacillales > Amphibacillaceae > Lentibacillus > Lentibacillus persicus. The sequence continues at coordinate 295,902 of NZ_FOMR01000001.1, read as the reverse complement.
CCACTCCCTCAAATCTGTCGATACCACGTGTAGAAAATTGTTTGGATATACCAGTCTGATCACTTGCAAGAACATTGATAGCAAAGTAGTTTGTATTCATGAATACATCATAGTTACTCGAGTTTTTATCGATATTAAATAATACAAGTTTCGGATCTAATGATAAGGAAGTAAATGAATTTGCAGTGAACCCTATTGGATTTCCTACCTCATTCTTTGTTGTAATAACGGTTACACCTGTACTAAAATTGCCAACGACATTACGAAAAGCGCGGGGATCTAAAACGTCATTTTCCAGCTTAACCATTTTGATTATTTCCCCTTTCTAATCAGAATTATTAAATCCCAAAACATTCCCGACCATCCTCTTTAAAGATTACCCAGTCACTTACTGCTTTGATATAACTGTACAAGGTTATTGGAGGGATCGCGGAAATAACACGTACTTCCATGACTCCCCATATCACGCACTCTACTGATATTAACCCCTTTGTTCTGCAGTTCCTTTATTGACTTGTTCAGATTCTCTACCTCAAATGTAACAACCGCTCCACCTTTTAACTCCTCTGGGACTTCCTTTGGTCCCCCGAGTGCAAATGTCAATCCGTTCACCTTAAATTGTGCCCATTGATCTCTGTCTGCGAATTGTAAAGAAAGTCCAAGTACATCCTGGTAAAAATCCTTTGTTTCTTCCATATTCGAAACTCCGTAATACACATTTTTTATCCTGAGCACATTCTACACCTCCTTATTTCATTTCTTTTAGATCGATGAACTTATGTAACGACCTCCTTTATGTTAACGCTTACAAACAAAAGGTAATATTTTGTGTTTTCCAAGTATCTATAGTTGATTTAAAATCATTATACATATACAAAATTTAAATGTAAAGTATTTTTTTAATTTTTAAGTATTTTTTAAATTACAGTGAAAAAAGATCTTTTCATAACAAACTACCAGACCTTATAAATAAGCCTGGTGATCTCTTCTTCCAAACTTTCTGTTTCCATTACAAAATCATTTCTCTCTGCATAAATATCAACCAATATATTTTCAATTAATTCCGGAATTGATTCTTTTTTTACGTCGAAGTCACGCAATCGATTCGGAATATCCAGACTCTCAATTAAATCAGCAATCAGCCCCGGTGCTTTTTTAGCATTTTCAGTTACGCTATTACCCGGACTGGCAAAGCCCAGTTCCTCTGAAATTTGAGCTTGTTCATGATAGGTCCGGGGCAGGAGGAATTCCATCACAAACGGCAGCATAATAGCGGATGTCATGCCATGCGGGATATCATATAACGTTCCCAACTGATGGCCAATGCTATGAGATAGTCCTAGCTTAATATTAACGACAGAAAATAATGACAGCCAGGCACCTAATTGACATTCCAGACGGTATGCCAGATTTTCAGGGTGTCTCTTTGACAACAGTAAATTTTGATGCAGCTTTTTTAATGCCTGTAATGCGAGACTCGTATTAACAGGGTTCGGAGAGGGAGAGTAAAGCGTCTCTACTGCATGATCAACTGCACGAATTCCGGTTGATATCCAAAGCCACTCCGGCGTATCTCTTGTAAATACGGGGTCCAGGAATACTTGTTTTGGTGTCATATTTAAGTGAGAAAACTTATATTTTACCTGATCCTCTCCATTTGTTACACCGGCAATGCCCGTGAATTCTGCTGCTGAAAGGGTTGTTGGTATCGCGAAATTTGGAATATAGTTTCTCATGGCGATTTTCTTTTCCTGTTTATTTTCTGAATAAGCATATAATTCATCTTCCGCTTGTATATCTTCTGCTAATACAAACGATAGAATTTTGGCAGCATCAATAGGACTGCCGCCACCACAACTAATAATCAAATCAGGATTAAAGGATTTTATTTCTTTTAGATCCTTCATCAATAAGTCACCGGGAACATGCTGCTTAGAAAGTGTGATTAAAGTTTCAATTTGGCTGGCATGTATTTTTTCTAACATACCGTTATATGCTTCATTTCCCAAAATACTTTTGGTTGTGACGATTAACACCCGTTTAGCACTCCGCATGATAATTTGTTTTAACAATTCTTCTTGTACAATATCCTCTCCGTATTGAACATACTCCACCGGAAGAAACTGGTAATTCATTTTAAACACCACCTCTTATTAACAATTTATTTATTGCATCAGTTTAAAATATTATACCAGTATTAAAATATTGAATCAACGTTTTAATTTTAAAATATTATATATTTTTTAAATTTTGTATTGCATTTGTAGGTATATAGTTATATAATAGTTTTCAGAATGATTAAATGATTCTAAAGGGAGGAAATAGAATGACCTATCAAACAGCAGTTAAGAATTTACTTGACCAAATTAATTCTGCTGAGGGAAAACCTATCCAGGAAATGACAGTTGAAGAGAATCGTGAAGGACTGGCTGCCCTATACATGGATTTGGTTGGCGAACCCCAGGAAGTTAAAAAAGTAGAAAACATTAATATCCCGTCACATGATGGTGACAAAATAGGTTTACGACTATACACACCTGAAGGCAATGGCCCTTTTCCTGTGTTCGTGTTTTATCACGGTGGTGGTTGGGCACTGGGCGACTTGGAAGTTATCGATCCAATTATGCGCTGGGTAGCAAATGAAACCAGTTCAATAGTTGTTTCTGTCGATTACAGACTATCTCCAGAGTACAAATTCCCAATTCCTGTGGAAGATTGTTATACAGCTACAAAGTGGGTTTCGGACAACATTCAGAAATATGACGGTGATCCGAAGCGTATCGCCGTGGGTGGTGATAGTGCCGGCGGTAATTTGGCAGCTGTTATCCCTCTAATGGCCAAAGACCGTGGCGGGCCTGACATCGCATTGCAAATCCTGCTATACCCTGTAACAGATTTTGACACTACAACAGGATCATACTTAGAGAACGGTAAGGGCAACTACTTAGAAACAGAAGCAATGTATTGGTTTAATGATCAATACTTAAACAATGAAGCCGACAAGAAAAACCCTTACGCTGCACCATTACAAGCTAAAGATGTCTCGGGACTTCCTCCCGCACTTGTATTCACAGCGGAAAAAGATGTGTTGCGTGATGAAGGTGAAGCATACGTACAATATTTGAGAGAATCCGGTGTACCAGTTCAGCATACCCGATTTGACGGACAAATCCATGGCTTCTTCTGGATGCCGGCAATTATGGATGATGCCCACACAGCACTCGAACAAATTAAGAGCACATTTAAAGAACAGTTCTCTGCAACTGTATAAATTAAAGGAAAAAAAGGCTGTTAGGAGACATCCTCTTAGCAGCCTTTTTAATGCATACCGAACTATTTGATTTAACCATTGTTAGACCCTGTAGACAAAATATTTTCTTACCGAGAGTCCATATCTTCAATAGACCTTAAAGCTTTTAAAGCAACACTTAACCCTTTTCAGGTCTTCTTTAAGGTGGATTGTAAAGAAAATCCTTCATATCCTTGCGATGCAACTTCGCTACATTTTTCACGGTACGGTCCAACCCCACCAAGATATATAAGGAACCTTCGTGGTTTACCAGGAATATTCGCACCGGTATACCAAGAATCAGTGTTCGTAAACAGAGTAGTTTCGGCAACTTCCCGGCAATGCTTACTCCACTCGTCTTCAGCTTCCCGTTTTGCCTCAAAGATATCAATGTCTTTTTCCCGAAGATATTTAATACAATCTGATATCCACTCCACATGTTGTTCAATAGAAGTCGGAACATTACTTAATACAGAAGGACTTTCAGGGCCTGTAATCATAAACATATTTGGGAAACCAGATGTTGCAATTCCCAGATATGTTTTGGTTTGTTCACCATTCTCCCATTTTTCTTGAAGGGATATCCTATCTTTACCTCGAATATCAATTTTAAATAGCGACCCTGTCATCGCGTCATACCCTGTAGCAAAAATAATAATATCCAGCTCATACTCCCCATCAGTTGTGCGAATCCCTTCTGGAGTTATCTCAACAATTGGATTTGTCTTAACATCTGCCAAACTAACGTTTTTTCGATTAAACGTTTCATAATAACCCGTATCCTGAATGGATCGTTTCGTACCATAATAATACGTTGGACATAATTTCTCCGCAACTTCAGGATCATGGACAATCCCTCTAATTTTATTGCGGATAAATTCCGACACGGTTTCATTGGATTCCGGATTGATGGTTAAATCTTGGTAAGTTTCAAGAAAAAAACTACTTGCCCCACCTTTTTGCCAAGCAGACTCGTACAATTTTTCTCGCTCTTCAGGAGTATCATCTAGTGCTGAAGATCTCGCTTCCACATCATTAGGGAATCCACCAAAGGAGTATCGTCTTTTTTGCTTAAACGATTCAAAGTTATCTTTCACTTGTTTTAAATATTCCGGATCATATGGGTGGTTTCCTGATGGTACACTGTATTGTGGTGTTCTTTGGAATACAGTAAGGTGGTCTACTTCAGGTGCAATAGCAGGGATAACTTGAATACCCGTGGACCCAGTACCGATTACCCCAACTCGTTTCCTCTTGAGGTTAACTTCTTCCTTTGGCCAATTCCCAGTGTGGTACCACTCACCACGAAAACGATCTAAACCTTTGAACTTAGGAATGTTAGCGGTTGAAAGGCATCCCACTCCTGTAATAAAGTACTTAGCACTTATTGTACGGTCTTCGTTGGTTTGAATGATCCACCTATTATCCTCCTCGTGATAATGGGCCGAAATAATTTGAGTATTGAGCTGAATATCACGACGCAAATCAAACCTATCAGCCACGTAGTTCAGGTACTCTAATATTTCCGACTGCTTGGAGAATTTTTCAGACCAATTCCACTCCTTGAAAAGTTCCTCGGAGAAAGTAAAGTTATAATCTATACTTTCATTATCACAACGTGCTCCAGGATAACGGTTTTTATGCCAGACCCCCCCCTACACCCGAAGATGCTTCAAAGACTCGCGTACTAAAACCGGCTTCCCGTAACCGATAAAGCATGTACAATCCCGAAAAACCTGCTCCTACAACAACTGCGTCTAATTTAATAACTGCACTTTTTTGATTTATCATATTTGAATATTCCTCCCATGGATGAATATTGTTGTAATTTATTGATTCTTTCAAACATATAGAGAAGCTGTTTGAAACAATCATTCTATTAAACGCTTGTCTGGAATAAAGCTAAATTTAGTAATCAAACGTTTTTAATCCTTTGTTCGGATTCAGTCAGAAACTGATCAATTTTAGAAATAGTATCTTTAATCCTATCTGAAAAGACAGCCATATTTGTAAAATAGCCATGAACTAATCCCTCTTCACAAATCGCTTCAACCGCGGTAACCGCATCCTTTAAACGTTTTGCGTAAGCTAAACCCTCATCCCTTAAAACATCACATTCCGCTGTGATGACGATAGCTTGAGGCAGATTGCTTAAGTCTTCGGCTAATAAAGGTGCTACATATATATTTTTTTTGATCCGATTTGTCTCTAATATAATGGTTACCAAACCAAATCATTAGATCTTTATCTAATCCAAAACCTTGTTGAAATTCTTCATATGATGCAGTATCATAGCTTAAGTCAGCTACTGGATAGATAAGCACCTGTCTGGAAACTTGTGGTCCATTTTGATCACGTGCCATCATAGAGACCACAGTTGCAAGATTTCCTCCGGCGCTATCTCCGCCTACAATTATTTTGAAAGCGTTGCCATTTAAAGGCGCAGCATTTTCATATATCCATTCTAAAGCCGCATAGGCATCGTGCAATGGAGTTGGAAACTTATATTCAGGAGAAAGTCGATAATCTACTGAAACAACTATAGTGCCTGTTCGATTTGCGATCATTCTGCAGCTTGCATCAGATGTTTCAATATCTCCTATAACCCAGCCGCCGCCATGATAGTATAAAAAAGTGGAAAAGGCCCTTCGCCTTTTGGGGTATAAATCCTAATTTTAACCTTTTCATTTTTACCAACAGCAATTAAACGGTCCTCAACACTTACAAGGGGGGCCAGCTCCACCTCCAAAGGAGGAGTTTCGGTAAACATTTCTCTTACAGCTTTAGGATCCATAGTTTGAATAGCCGGCATTTGGTTAAAAATTTCTAAATACCTTCTTGCTTATTGTGATAAATTAGACAATAATCTCTTGTTTCATTTTTGCTGTCCCTCACGAATTCACCTTGAATTTACCACTGATTAACAACACTTAAGCCCGGCGTTCTAAATTCTTCCATATCCGAAATAATATCTGCAACTTCTTCTATATGCACTTTTCTCGAAATCATTTTCTCAGGTTGTAATACGCCGCTTTCAATCATATTCAACATTGCTTGAAATCTTGAAACTGGCATATTGGATGATCCAACAAACTTTATTTCCTTAACAACGATTAAATCTACTGGTATTTCAACTTTCCCCTGCTCATCAGCGGATGTAAGGCCTAATTGCAGATGTCTTCCTCTTTTGCGAAGGCTGTTAACAGAGTTTTGACAAGTAGCGGCTATTCCAAGGGCATCTACTGAAACATGAGCACCTCCATTTGTGATTTCAGCTATTTTCTGAACGGCATCCTCTTCACTACCATTAATCGTAAATTCTGCTCCATACTCTTTTGCCATATTCAGTGGTGCATCATTAATATCAACAGCAATAACTCTGGCACCAATGGCACTGGCAACATGTGAAACACATAAACCAAGACCACCATTTCCATGGACTGCAACCCACTCGCCTGGTTTTACCTTGGCCTGGTCAACTAAACCATGAAACGCTGTCATAAAGCGACACCCAAGTGCAGCTCCAGCTTCAAAGGAAATTGAGTCCGGTAAAATAACAACATTTCGATCTGCATCCGGAACCTGAACATATTCACCATAGCCACCCCAATAGGAAACACCGGCAACACTGCCATGATCACAAATATTGGAATGACCTGTCATACAATACTCACATGAACCTTCTCCGTGTGCATGGGGAACAACCACTCGATCCCCTTTATTAAATTTGGTGACATTGCTTCCCACTTGTTCTACTATGCCAGAGAACTCATGTCCCAATACATGCGGCAGCTGCAGATTCATTCCAACCCAATCCAGGTCACCTTTCATAAAGTGATAATCACTTCGGCATATCCCGTTTGCTTTGATTCGGATAATTACCCCATCATCTGTCAAAGTTGGCTCCGGTACGTCCTTTACTTCCATCTTTTTGTCCAACTCTGTTAATACTAATGCTTTCATAGATATACCTCCTAATAATTTTTAAATATATTATTTTAATAGACACAATTCAATTGCGTTTATTATCGACTGGTACAAATTTAGGAACTGTAATCTTTTCTGACCAATCCTCAAAAGTTACTTTGACTTCCTGGCCTACCTTCACATCTTCAGGCTGACACCCGATGATATTACTCATCATGGTGGGCCCTTCACTTAACTCAATAATAGCAACTGTATAGGGAGCTTCTTTTGCATAGGCTTTTGATATAGCCCGATGGACAATAGTATACGTTTTCACCTTACCTTTACCTAACGCTTTTATCCAATCAAGATCCTTACTCATGCAAACTGTACACATCATGCGCGGATAGAATTGATAGTGGCCACATTGATGACACCATTGGATGAGAAGTTCATGGTCTTTGCACCCTTGCCAGTATCTTTCTGTTTCAATTGTTGGCCCCGGGAAATTTTTACCTTCATGTTTCATTGCTATACCTCCCTGCCAAGAATTAGTGTCGTATGGCTGGACATGACACCACCTTGACCATGCACAAGAGCAACTTCTGCACCTGGGACTTGTCTTTTTCCTGCACTGTGCGTTAATTGCATAACAGCCTCTGTTAGTGAAAACATTGACCCAGGATTTCCTGGGTGACAGTGCGAGAGCAGCCCTCCATGTGTGTTAATCGGGAGAGATCCCCCAAGCTCAAGCGCTCCACTTTCGACAAATGCCCCACCCTCACCTTTTTCACAAAAACCTAAATCCTCTAATTCAATTAAAACTGTGGGTGTGAAACAATCATACAGTTCTGCAAAATCCATATCATCAGGTCTAAGTCCGGCCATTTCATAAGCACGTCTTCCAGAGTCTGCAGCCGCTGAGGCCGTTAAACTTTTTGCCTGGCTAATATGTTCGTGATGGTGCCCCTCTCCTACACCGAGTAAATAGATTGGTTGTTTTGAATAGTTCTTCGCTTTTTCAGCAGAGGTTAATATAACTGCTGAACCTCCATCTGATATTTGTGAACAATCATATAGATGGAGCGGATCGGCTATCATTCGGGAATTCACTACATCTTCTACTGTTATTAAATCACGCATTTGTGCAGCAGGATTTAAATTTGCATGTTTTCTAGCAGCAACAGATATATGAGCAAGTTGTTCTGATGTTGTGCCAAACTCAGCCATGTGGGCCCTTGCAATTAATGCATATAATGAAGGAACTGATGGACCATAAGGTGCTTCAAATTGTGAATGACCAGTGGAAGCCTGTGCATTCATTGCCTGCTCTTTACTGAGTCCACTTCGAAGGCTGTCCCCCATTGTAATCAGCACCGTGTCACAGACACCTGTAACAATCGCCGACGCAGCATGATGTATAAGTGAAAAGGTTGTTCCGCCACTCGTTCCAACACTTATACAATATTTAGGATCTATTTGAAGGTACTCTGCAATGAATTCAGAGTGGTATAAGTGTTGTTCAGAAAACGAATCACAAGTAATTAATCCATTTACTTCATCTTTGGAGACCCCCGCATCCTCCATTGCTTTTAGTGCTGCATCCACCGTAAGTTGTGTAGCTGACATATGTGGCACAACCCCAACTTCTGAATCAGCTGCCCCAACAATTGCAACTTTTCCTCTTAAAGATTCCAAATAACTCCCTTCTTTCTCCCAAAAAATAAAGATAGTATGAATTCAATGATTATCACTTAAATTCTCAGTTAACTGACAGTCCGAATCTTTTTATTTAATGCCAATTCACTATATTTGTCTTGCACAAAAGATATAGCTACTGCGCCTAATAGACCCGGAATTGCAAACATAATAAAATTCATATAAATTGGTATATTGGATGCTAATAGTAAACCACCCATCGATGGACCGACGATGGCACCGAAACGCCCTATCCCCAGTGCCCAACCAACACCTGTTGACTTGGCATGAACCGGATAAAACCGAGAAGCGTATGCGTTATTTACCGCCTGTCCACCTGTTGTACAGGATCCGGCAATTCCGGCTAGCAGATATAACATTATAGCCTCAAACTGTAATCCGAATAAGGTCAAACTAATAGCTCCTAAAATAAACATTCCAATAAGAACCTTTTTGGAACCATTGCAATCAGCTAACAATCCTCCACCAACCTGACCAAACATAGCCCCAAAATTAAGGGCAAGTAAAAACGTTAAACTGGAATTCAATGCATAACCGGCTTCGACCATGAGCTGCGGAAGCCATGTCCCCAGACCATACACCATTAAAAGCAGCATAAAGGTGGATACCCAAAAACCAAGTGTTGATACTGTGCGCTTCTCCTTAAAAAGTTCTGATAAAGGAACACCTTTTTTTGGTAAATCAACTTCAAATACATCTTCATCAGTTAATTGGAGAGAAGGATCTAATTTTTTTAATATGCTGCGAACCTTTTTGTTTTCCTTATTTTTTATGTGAAATGCTAATGAGTCCGGTAAATATTTGATCAGAAACGGGATGATCAGTAGTGGAAATCCACCAGTATAAAACATCCACTGCCATCCTATGTTAGTAATAATGTTTGACCCTATCAAAGCAACCAGAATTCCACCCACAGCAAAACCTGTTGAAGCAACACCAACCAGCATACTGCGAATCGATTTAGGAGCATACTCTGAAGTCAATGACACAATGATCGGCATAACACCGCCCAATGCCAAACCTGCGATAAATCGATAAACAGCAAAATCAACAGGGCCGAGAGCAAAACCGCATAAGACGGTAAAGAAACTGAAAGAAAAAACACAGGAAATGATTGTTTTCTTTCTGCCAACTTTATCCCCCAAAATACCAAAAATCAGATTTCCCAGCAGTCCCCCAACAAGTGTTAAACTTCCAATAAAACCTGCTGTACTGGCAGTAATGGACCACTCATCAATCAAACTGGGCAATACAGCACCATAGACCATGAGATCATAACCATCTGCCAGAAGAATTAAAAACCCGAAAAACACCAAAAGTAAATGGAACGAATTAAACTTACTGTTATCGACCGTATTGTTAACGTTTATTTTACTCACAAACAAACCTCCCCCTTGCTAATTCTTTATCTAGCCACTTTATATCCAGTCTCATCCCGGTCCCACGTATCAGAAGTCACCCCTTGTTTGCGAAGTTTATATTTTTCAATTCGTTGGGAAGGTGTTCTAGGAAATTCCTTAACAAAGCGCACATACCGAGGTACAGCAAAATGTGGCAAACCATCTTGACAGGCGTCAAGCAATTCTTCAGGTGTTAGTTCCATCCCATCACGAACACTTACAACCGCCATAACCTCTTCCTCTGTTAATTCTGAAGGAACACCAATAATTGCTGTATCCTGAACTTTCGGATGTTTGTTGATTGTACGCTCCACTTCATAAGAAGATATATTTTCCCCCCTGCGTCTAACGACATCTTTCTGACGATCCACAAAGTAAAAATAACCATCCTCATCCATCCGTCCACGGTCCCCAGTATGAAACCATAAATTTTTCCAGGATTTAATCGTAGCTTCCGGCATTCCAAAGTATTCCGAAAACATGATAGACGGTTCCTTTGGACGAACAACAATCTCCCCTGCTGTATTTGGTGGACATGTTTCCCCATTTTCATCATGGATTTCAACTTCAAAATTTGGTACAGCCTTGCCACAGGATCCTTTTCTGAAAGTCTCAGCCCGATTAACGGTTGCCAGCCCTACCTCAGTAGACCCATAAGCTTCCGTTATTTTTATATCAAACCTTTCCTGGAATGATTCGTAAATTTGAGGCGGACATGGTGCACCCTGTATTTGCCGTACAGGATTATCCTTATCATCCGGCCGCTCCGGCTGTTTCATTAAAATAGTTAGAAGCGAACCCATATAGTTAAATGTGGTGATTTGTTCTCTTCTGCAAACATCCCAAAACCTTGACGCGGAAAAACGGTTATGCATAACAACATCACTGCCAGCCAGTAAAGCTGCAAGGATCGTTGCATATCTGGCATTCACATGATATAGAGGGAACATTGTAAATAATCGGTCATGAGGGCTATAATCCATAAGATCACAACAAGTTCTCGATAACGTAAAATTGGCACGGTGACTGAGAACTGCCCCCTTGGAAGGACCGGTCGTACCTGAAGTAAAAAGAATCAAGGAACGATCCGAAGGTTCAATTGGAACATTTACCTTATCATCACTGGCGTTATCAATTAATTGCTGAAAAGAATAGGTTAGTATATTCGGTTGTTGTTTGCTCTCCCCCAGAACGATGACATGTTCTAAAAATTCCAGTTCAGCATGAATTTCAGGAATCCGATTAACCCATTCGGCGTCTATGACAATCGCCTTACATTCCGCCTGGTTAAGGACATGAGCCAATAAATCGCCACGAAGTCCTGTATTAACAGGTACTTCCACAACACCGATTCTCGTCAATCCCAACCAGGTTATTAAAAACTCAGGACAATTCGGCAGCATAACAGCACATTTATCCCCTTTTATTAAGTTTAATTTTGTAAATGCGTTAGCTACCTTATTTCCGCCAAAGTGAAATTGATTATATGTGAGATCCTTTTTTTCAAATCTTATAAAACGTTTTTCCTGATATTCTTTGGCACGAAATTCCGCTATTGCTCCAAATGTTTCAATACCGTTATACATTTATAATCTCCCCTACATTTTAAAAATTCATCTCAACGCCGTACTTTATATCCTACTAATTCACGATCCCACGTATCTTCCGTAACCCCTTCCTTACGCAGCTTGTATTTTTCCACTCGTTGTGATGGTGTCCGAGGTAATTCACTGACAAATCTGATAAAACGTGGAACAGCAAAGTGGGCCATGCGTCTTTGGCAAAAATCCAGAAGCTCTTCATATCCAAGATTTTCTCCTGTCTTTAATACGACAATTGCAAATACCTCTTCTTCCGACAGTTCCGATGGAGCGCCTATAACAGCTGATTCATAGACTCGCGAATGATCATTAATAACCCGCTCCACCTCATAAGAGGAAATGTTTTCTCCTCTTCTGCGGATAACATCCTTTTTTCGGTCAACAAAGTACAAATAACCATCCTCGTCCACTTTTCCTGTATCGCCTGTATGGAACCACAAATTTTGCCAGGATTTCACAGTTGCCTCTGGATTTTTGTAATACTCATTAAACATGATCCCCGGAATTTTCGGCCGTACGACTATTTCACCACTTACTCCTGTTGGACATGAATAACCATTATCATCTTGAATGTCACATTCATAAATCGGCACTATCTTTCCACACGCACCCTTTCGAAAGGTTGCTGCAGCATTTGCAGCTACCGTTCCTAATTCCGTAGAGCCATACACCTCTGAAATTTCAATACCAAACCGGTTCTGAAAATCTTGGTATATTTCAGTTGGGGTGGGGGCACCGTATGCTTTTTTAACTGGGTTATCAAGATCATGCGGACTTTCTTTCTGTTTCATTAAAATGGTTAGCATTGATCCCATAAAGTTAAAAGCAGTTATCTGCTCCTTGCGACAAATATCCCAAAACCCGGAAGCCGTGAAGCGGTTATGAATGACAATATCGCATCCTACAAGTAACGCCAACAGAACAGTTGTGTATCAAGCGTTCACGTGAAATAAGGGGAAAACAGTATAAAGTCGGTCCTCTTCCACATAATTCATCAGGTTGCAAGCCGTTTTTGCTACACTGAAATTAGCGCTGTGAGGTAACACAACACCCTTGGACGGACCCGTGGTACCGGACGTAAAAAGTATAACAGCCGGGGTAGACGGTTGAATCTGGACATCAACTGGCTTATTGCTCGCATTTTCCAGCAAGTTTTCAAATGAATGCCAATGGAATTTATTTGAGGTTGTTTGATCCTTTTCTCCAACTACAATGATCTGTTGAAGATAGTGCAAGTCTTTTTCAATATCCATAAGCCGGTCCACCCATTGTGCCGATATGACAATTGCCTTGCACTCCGATTTATTAAGAATATAGGAAAGCAAATCACCTTTGTATGCGGTATTGATCGGCACTTCAATAACACCAAGCTTTGCCAGTCCTAGCCAGGTAACCATAAATTCCGGTCCATTGGGAAGCATAACCGCACATGTATCACTTTTTTCCAGGCCCAGTTGCTGTGAGAAGTTTGCAACTTGATTGCCACCCTCATTGAATTCACGATAGGTTAAATGCGTATTTTCAAATCGGATAAAGCGTTCATCAGATTTTAACTTGGCACGATGTTCAACAATGGTACCAAAAGTATTTAACCCGTTATACATAAGTCCACCACCTGTAAATGACAAAATATAGTAGACTCTTAGAAATGGCGTATATCTAAGAGTCTGGATGCTTTACTTTTACTTTTCATATTTTAATTAAGATCTATCCATACATTCTTAACTTCCGTATAAGAATCAATCGAAGCGGCACCATTTTCTCTTCCTATTCCACTTTGTTTGTATCCGCCGAACGGGGAATTAGGCTCTGTAATGTTGTACGTATTGACCCAGATATTACCCGTGTTCAACGCATTGGCTACTTTATGTGCCTTCTTGAGATTGGTCGTACAAATACCCCCTCCTAAACCATAGTCGGTTTGATTGGCAAGGTTGATCATTTCATCTTCCCCATCAAAAGGTATTGCCGAAACAACAGGACCAAATATTTCCTCTTTGGCAATGGTCATATCATTGTTTACATTTGCCATTACGGTCGGTTTAACAAAATGACCTTTGTCTAATTCTCCTTCTATTGCTTCCCCACCAATAAGCATTTCTGCGCCTTCTTTTTGCCCAATATCCATATAATCCAGAACGCGCTTTTTCTGCTTAGCTGAAATAAGCGGGCCAATGACTGAAGACTCATCAAAACCATTTCCAATCCTATAATTCTTGGAGTATTCCGCTAAGTCGCTAAGAAATCTGTCATAGATTCCTTTTTCAACAAATAATCTTGAACCGGCAAAACACACTTGACCGGAGTTCCAGAAAATAGCATTTGATGCACTTTGCAGAGCAGTTTCATAATCTGCATCCGAAAAAATAACATGTGCGGACTTTCCACCTAATTCAAGCGTTACTTTTTTAATATTTACTGCACTGTTTTGGATGATTTTTCTGCCAACAGCGGTTGAACCGGTAAACGCAATTTTATCAACGTCAGCGTGGGATGCCAGGGCGTCCCCAGCAGTGGCCCCATGACCGGTAACAATGTTCACAACGCCATCCGGAATTCCCGCTTCCTGGATAAGCTCCCCTAAACGCAACAAGCTGATAGGTGTTTCTTCAGATGGCTTGATGACTACCGTGTTTCCTACTGCAAGCGGGGCAGTAATTTTCATCACTGCGTTCATTAATGGTGCATTCCAAGGAACAATCCCTGCACAAACTCCCAGCGGTTCTCTTCTTGTATAATTAAATATCTCTCCTGGAACAGATGAAGTGTGTGTCTCTCCGGTGATTTTTGTTGCCCATCCTGCGTAATATCTGAAATTATCAGCAGCAGCAACCGGAAAATTTAATGTGGTTGATAGTGGCTGACCATAATCAAGTGTATCCAAATGGGCTAATTCCTCACTATGTTCTTCAATCAAGTCAGCAACCTTTAGCATAAGCTTTGCACGTTCATTTGGCTTCATTCTTGCCCATGATCCTTCTTCAAACGCTTTTCGCGCCTGGATAACTGCGAAATTGACATCTTCCTTTTCCGCTTCAGCGGCAGTTGTGATAAGTGTTCCATCGGCAGGGTTTCTAATTTCTGTTGTTCTCCCTGATAACGCATCCACCCACTTACCTCCGATGAACATCTTTAAGGGCTTCGATACAAACTCCTGTGCCGTTGGATTTAAGGCAACTAAAGTTGACATGGAAACTCCTCCTTTTTATATTTGCAAAATATTAAATTGTCGTTAAAATGTTATTATACTGAAATTTTAATCTATATTAAAATCTTGTTCAATAATTAAATCATTTGAAAGTGTTTATTATTAGACAGTTCATCTTCATTTGTTCATTAATTATAAAATTTTTTATAAAAGAGGTTTTTACTATGAAAAGATCCGTTGATAAAAGGGTTTTCAGAACCCAAAAAGCTTTTAAGATGGCACTCCTCACACTTTTGAAAGAAAAAAAATTTGAAGATATCACGATTACTGAAATTGTGAAAGAAGCTGACTATAATCGTGGCACGTTTTATATTCACTTTGAACAAAAAGAAAATTTATTAAATGAAATGATAAATGAAGTGCTTCAGGATATGGGCAATTCTTTTCGAAAGCCTTACAAGAATTTAGAAAAAGAAGTAAGTATTGTTGAACTTTCTACCACCGCACTTTTTGATCATTTTCTTAAGAACAAGGAATTGTACAAGATTATGCTGAGCCCTAACGTGAACATTAACTTCCTCGATAAAATGGTTGAAACATTGAAAACTCACTTCAAAAAGGATATTGATTTTGTCACAGATCATTCGGAACTAGACATGAAACTTTTTTATAACTATCGAGTCTACGGAATAATAGGGCTAATCCTGGAATGGATTAAAAACGACTTTCAGCATTCAAAACAATATATGGCCGAGCAGGTTATCAATATAGCTACCTTTCATACAGAAAAAGTTTATATTAAGTTTAATGATATCCATCATTCTTAACAGGGTCTTGTTTTAACAATCGAAACACATTAAGATCGAATAACAGAAAGGATTCGGAAAACGACAAGCTTGGAGATAGAACAATTGGAAGAGACCACCTCGTTAAATGCTTTAAAAGCTTTAACAGAAAAGAAAATGAAGGAAAACCTGTTGAGAAAGCCATCCCATGCATTCTTTTAGAAGCGGAGTTCAAAGACGGAAAAGTAGCATTGGAAGAGACAAGTGGCAGGAGTTTAAAAATTAACAACCAGTACTTATCGGATGAAGATATGTATTTTTAAAGGAATATTCAACCCCTATAATCAAAGGAATGGTGAGAAAGGTTCGGGTACAGGTCCACTCCATGAATGTGAACCCGCCCTCTCCTTGAATGTAATATATTTCATTCTGCTCAAAGTTCAGCAACTCGAAAAATATATAACGTCATCAAATCTAACTTCTATTTTTCAATTTCTCTAGAATTTCATCGTTGTGCTCTCCCAGCTTTGGAGCATGTGATCGGATAGCACCGGGAGTTTCAGATAGTTTAATAGGAATACCTATTTGTTTACTAATCCCCAGCGTCGGATGATCAATATCTTGAATCATTTCCCTTGCCTGAACTTGTGGATCCTTAACCATTTCTTCCATTGTAAGAACAGGGGCAACACACGCATCTATTCCGGAAAAAAGTTCAAGCCACTCTGCTTGAGACTTTCCAGCAATAATTGTTTGAATTTCATATGAAAGCTGATGTTGTTTATGCACAGGGGCTTCAAGTAATGGAATAAAGTCTTCCCGGCCAATTATCTGACAGAATTTTTTCCAAAATTTTTCTTCCAGCGCACCTACTGACAGATACTTTCCGTCTCTCGTTTCGTAAACACCATAACTGGCTTTTCCTCCACTTAAAGCCAATTCGCCACGTTTTTCTTCATTATTCGTTGCGAAATAGTATGGCAAAATGGTCTGCAGCCAAGATATCACACCATCCATCATCGAAATGTCCACCAATTGGCCTTTGCCGGTTTTCTGCTGTTCAATAATCGCTAATAAAATTCCAACTGTCGCAGGAAGCGCACCACCTCCTATATCAGCAATTTGCGTTGCAGGTGCTATCGGTTTTCGATTCTTTTCTCCCATTAAATGAAGCAATCCCGCATAACTAATGTAGTTAATATCGTGGCCTGGTATGTCAACGTACGGGCCAGTTTGCCCGTACCCCGTAATCGCGCAATAAATGATGGCCGGGTTTACTTTCTTTATTGATTCATAATCTAAACCCAACCTTTCCATCACACCAGGACGAAAAGATTCCACTACCACATCCGCAGTTTTCACAAGCTTTAAGAACTGATTTTTTCCTTCTTGAGATTTTAAATCTAAACAAACACTCTTTTTATTTCTGTTTATTGAATGGAAAAACGCACTATCTTCATCCAACTTTGGCTCATCGGCCCTGGCATAATCCCCATGGTTCGGTTCTTCCACCTTAATAACCTCTGCTCCAAAATCAGCGAGCAGCATGGTGCTGTATGGACCAGGCAATAACCGTGTCAAATCCAATACTCGTATCGAGTGTAACGGCATACAATACGCCTCCCTGTTATTAATCTGCTCAGCAATGGCTAATCCAGTCTTTCGATAATGGTTGCGTTCGCCATCCCATGGCCTTCACACATTGTCTGCAACCCATATCTCCCTCCGGAGCGTTCCAACTCATGCATTAACGTAATCATTAAGCGACCGCCACTGGCGCCCAATGGATGCCCCAATGCAATCGCACCACCATTTGGATTCAATTTTTTTGGGTTTGCTCCGGTTTCTTTTAACCATGCAATTGGAACGGAGGCAAATGCTTCGTTCACTTCGAAAATGTCTATATCATCGATTTCAAGATTTGCTTTCTCCAATACTTTTTCAGTTGCCGGAATCGGACCTGTTAACATCATTGTTGGATCTGAGCCAACTACCGTTCGTGCAGTGATTTTAAACCTGGGTTTTAAGTCTAGTGCCTCTGCTTTCTCGCGGGACATAATCAATAGAGCCGTTGCCCCATCACTAATTTGTGAGGCATTGCCTGGTGTAATATTGCCATCTTCTTTAAAAGCCGGCTTCAGCGTACCCAGTTTTTCAAGACTGGTATTGTTTCTTGGACCCTCATCTTTCTTCACAACGCTGACTGTTCCATCAGGCAGCGTAACCTTCAGTGGCATAATTTCTTTTTCAAACCTGCCTTCATTTTCGGCATTAATGGCTTTTTGATGACTTTCCAGTGAAAATTCATCCATTTCGGTACGGGAAATGTCCCATTTATCGGCAATTAAATCCGCCGATAAGCCCTGATTAATAATGTCATATTTGGAAGTCAGAGCATCCGTTAATTTCGTTCCCTGCATATTGGACATCATTGGCACGCGCGACATACTTTCAATGCCGCCCGCTACAACAACATCCATATCCCCGCTGAGAATAGCCTGCGCTGCAAAGTGTACTGCCTGCTGACTGGAACCGCACTGGCGGTCTAGAGTTGTTCCGGGAACCTCAACTGGATAATCCGCAATAAGTGCCGCTTGCCTGGCAATATCAAATGCCTGTTCAGAAACTTGTGTCACACATCCTAAAATGACATCCTCAATAATCCCGGGTGAAATTCCTGCACGCTTTACAATTTCTTCTAAAGGCTTAGCAGCGAGTTCTTCTGACCGGATGCCGCTTAAAACCCCATTATATTTTCCGACGGGAGTTCTTACCGCTTCAACAATCACCGCTTCACGCATAAAGGTTTCCCTCCATTATTCAAATCCTTTCTCCTCGCTGGACTTACTTGACCGTCTAGATGTATTTATAACCCCATGTTTTTAGCTATAATTCGTTTCATTATTTCATTTGTCCCTGCATAAATCGTGGAAACTGCAGTATCCCGATATCTTCTGGCAATCTCGTATTCTTCCATATATCCATAGCCGCCATGAAACTGCATACATTCTGTTGCAGCTTTTTTTGCCAGCTCACTCGCCCACCACTTTGCCATGGAGACCTCATTAACGATATCCTCGGAATTCATATGCTCCTGGATTAAGCGATCAACAAACGTTCTGCCCAGCTCTAATTCTGTTTTTAATTCAGCAAGCTTAAACTGTGTATTTTGAAAGGAACCGATACTTTTTCCAAAGGCTTTCCGTTCCTTGACGTAATCAAGTGTCAAGTCAAGTATTTTTTCAACAGATGCAATACTTTGAATAGCCACAATTAATCTTTCTTGTTGCAAATTTTGCATTAAATAATAAAACCCTTTATTCTCTTCACCCAGTAAATAGTCACTTGGGACCCTGACATCTTCAAAAATAAGTTCGCATGTATCATTGGCATGCTGGCCGACCTTGGAGAGTTTTTTTCCTTTAGAGAATCCAGGCATTCCTGCTTCTACCACCAGTAAACTGATTCCTTTATGCGGGGGGGAGGCCTGGGCATCTGTTTTACAAACAACGATTGCCAGATCTGCAGAATGACCATTGGTTATAAAAGTTTTTTCACCATTAATAATATAAGTACCAGCATCTTTCACGGCTGTTGTCTTTATATTTGCAAGATCAGAACCAGCAAAAGGTTCTGTCATGGCAATCGCAGAAATCATATCGCCAGACGTTGCTTTGGGAAGCCATTGTTTCTTCTGTTCTTCTGTTCCAAGTGTTTCAATATAAGGTATAACAATATCATTATGAAGACTGACACCGGAAGCCAATCCGGTCCCAATCCTGTCAAACTCTTCAGCAATTACAACAGAAAACCCAAAATCAGCTTCCAATCCGCCGTATTTTTCATCCACTTGGGGACAGAGAAAACCTTTTTCACCCATTTTCAACCAGAAAGTACGTGGCACCTGTTTATCTTTTTCCCATTGTTCATAATTAGGGAGAGCTTCATCCTCCAAAAACTTTCGTAATGAGGCTCGAAATATGTCGTGTGTTTCTGTCAAGAACGGTCTTTTCATCATAAGCCTCCTTTTCTCTTTATTTAGGCTGCATGCGAATTGCGCCGTCCAGACGTATGACTTCTCCATTTAACATAGGATTTTCGATTATACTCTTTGCCAGTATACCGTATTCACTCGGCTCTCCCAATCGTTTTGGAAACGGCGTCATTTGCTCCAATGATTGAATGGCCTTGTCCGGTAAACTCGCAAATAATGGTGTTTTAAATAGACCTGGTGCAATCGTCATCACACGAATCCCTGCTGTGGAAAGGTCCCGGGCAATTGGAAGCGTCATGCCAACAATACCTCCTTTTGAGGCGCTGTACGCCGCTTGACCGATCTGCCCGTCATAAGCAGCTACTGATGCCGTATTTACAATTACGCCCCGTTCTTCATGCTCATTAGGTGTATTATTGCTCATTTTTTCAGCAGCGAGTCGAATAACGTTAAATGTTCCAATAAGGTTAACCTCAATTACTTTAGAAAAATCGCTCAAGCTATGCGGTCCCTTTCTGCCATATGTTTTAGCGCCCGCACCAATTCCTGCACAATTAACCACTGTATTGATATAGTCGAATTGTACAACAGTCTGATCTAAAGCGGATTGAACACTCTCCTCACTCGTTACATCAGTGTGGACATATCCCACTTTCTCTTCTCCTAACTCCTGAACAAGCTGTGACGCAGCTTCCTCTTGTAAATCAAAAATAACTGCCTTACCGCCATTAGAAGTTATATTTCGAACGGTTGCCTCTCCTAACCCGGAAGCTCCTCCAGTTACGACAGCTACTACATCTTCCATCTTCATTGTAATTTTTCTCCTTTCGATTCATTTTTCTCAAGCAGAAAACTGGACTCCTTATGATACTTAACAATCCCAAGAGCCCAGCCTTTTCGTTACTGTATTTATTCCGTTAACGTGCCACCATCAATCGGGAATGTTTGCCCTGTAATATAATTGGAAAGCTCTGATGCCAGATATAACCCAAGGTTGGAAATATCCTTTGGATCCCCCAGTTTGCGCATCGGGATCGTTTTCATCACCTTATTCAGCCACTTTTCGTTCTCAAATTCTTCTTCATTGATTTCTGTACTGATTAATCCCGGAGCGATTGAATTGACGATAACGCCGTATCTTGCCCACTCCGAAGCAAGCGATTTGGTTAAATGAATGACAGCTGCCTTACTTGCTGTATATGGCGCAATCCGTTTATATGGTTTCAAACCGCCGACTGAAGAGATATTAATAATTTTTCCATGACCTTGATCGATCATAATCTTTGCGGCTTCCTGGCAGCTGAAAAACAACCCCTTTATATTCACATCAAATATGAAATTGAAATCGTCCTCGGTTACTTCAATGGCGGGTTTGGTCCGATTAACACCGGCATTGTTCACGATAATATCAATCTTCCCGAATCGCTCCATTGTTTGTGCATACATATTTTTAATATCTTCCAGACTTGCCATATCACAGCGGAGAGGCAGTACGTCCACATTATATTGAGTAGTAATGTCTTCTCCCAGTCTGACACAGGCTTCAAGACTTCTGCTGGAAATAATTAAATTTGCTCCCTGCTCAGCGTAATCCCAAGCCATTTGCGCACCTATACCGCGGCTCCCACCGGCAATCAGAATAACTTTTCCGGACAAATCCAATAGATTGCTCATACTATCATACCCCCCGCTGCTTATACTTGAACCGCTTCTGCTTTTTTCTTATATTCTTTGAAAATTCGTTTGGCAACTACCATACGGTGCACTTCATCCGGACCATCGTAAATATGTGCCGCTCTTGATTCACGATAGAATGACTCAAGTGGTGTATCCTTCGAGTAACCCAATGCACCATGGACCTGTATAGCACGATTAATGACATCATTAATGATTTTGGCTCCATGGAATTTAATAAGCGAAATTTCTTTCCGTGCATCCTCGCCTTGGTCCATTTTCCAAGCAGCATGTAAGGTTAACAGTCTTGCAGATTGAATTTCAGCTGCGGAATCAGCGACGAAGTTTTGAATTGATTGAAACTCAGATAGCGGCGTGCCTCGTGTTTTTCGCTTCAAGGCATAATTGACCATTAAATCAAAACTGCGGTTCATGACACCAAGCCATCTCATGGCATGGGTAATACGGCCAGGTCCGAGACGCTTCTGGGCAAGTTTAAAACCTTCTCCAGGATTGCCAAGCATACTGCGCTTATGTACACGGCAATTATTAAATTTTAATTCCCAGTGCCCGCCTTCACTGTAATCCCCCATTACGCCGATATCACGCACCCGCTCAAGACCTGGGTTATCCATATCAACAATGAACATACTTGCTTGTTCATGCCTCGGCGCTTCCGGGTTGGTTACAGCCATTACAATTGTAAAAGTGGATAAACCGGCGTTACTTATAAACCACTTTTCTCCATTGATAATATAGTCATCTCCGTCCTTCACTGCAGTCGTCTCAATGCCGGTTGGATCAGCACCTGAAACCTCTTTTTCCGTTAAAGCAAAGCACGATCTTATATCGTCATTTATCAAAGGGTCGAGGTATGATTTTTTTTGTTCAGCCGTAGCTGCATTTAAGAGAATTTCCATATTTCCTGTATCAGGGGCAGCAGTGCCAAATACACGCGGTCCAATCGGACTGGTGCCAAGTATTTCATTAAGCAACCCTAAAAAAACAGCACCGAGACCTAATCCGCCAGCCTCTTCAGGTAAGTGAGCCGCCCATAAATTTTGATCTTTTACCTTCTGTTGTAACGGTTTTAAATATTCCTTAGGCAAACCTTGCCCAGGAATGATGTGTTGTTCAGCGGGATACACATCCTCTTCCATAATTTTTCTTGCTCGGGCTAAGAGTTCTTCTTGTTCATTCGATGGACTAAAGTTAAACATAAATATCTTTTCTCCTTTTTCTATAGAGGTTAAAAAACTGCATTAACGCAAATTTTTCACAACTGAAAATTCCAAAGTTCAGCAAGAAATAAGAAACATTAACCGCTCACATACATCCATGAAAGCAAATTAATTTTTCTTCGTTAAAAATATTCTATCAATTTCGTTTTTAAATATCAAGTTAATTTTTAAAAAATATAAAAAATTAACACCTTAACTAGGTTCGAATTAATAAATATTATCACCGGTACCATTATCCTATTTAAACAACCTCCCCTATAATCATGTGAAAAAAGATGCCATAAAAGTAGAACAATCTTCTCTAACTAAAAGTCTAGGCAAATATTCATCAAAGGCTATTAACTTAACCTCTCATCCCATCGGCCGATGATGAAACGGATACGGCAGGTTCAAACCCGGAATCCTCAACAAGCGAATCCAGCAGTCTTAAATACGATCCCAACGGTCCTGACCAAGATTGCGGTGATTTTGACACGCAGCAACAAGCGCAGAACTTTTATGAAGCGGCTGGTGGTTCGGAAAAAGATCCGCACCGATTGGACCGGACTGGTGAAGGAATTGCTTGCGAGAGCTTGCCTTAACACCAAGCATAAAAAGACACGCAAAAAGGCAGGAAAACCATCCAACCGGTTTTCCTGCCTGATAAAAATTGCCCCTTCCCCATTCATTGGACGAAAGACGTCTAATGTATGTACATCATTCACTGCTCCGGATAAGTTTCGCGCAAGAAGGTGATCGATTGCGTGATCAGTGCCTTTAACACCTCGATATCGATATCGGCCACTTTATTAATGTACACACACGCTTTTCCTGTTGTATGCTTTCCAAAATCCTCTAATAATTTTTCCCTTTGCGTATCACCCGTTGCAAAATACAAACTAATTTTAGCCTTACGTGGTGAAAAGCCAACGAGCGGGGCATCTCCTTCATGGCCGGATGCATACTTGTAATGATACTTGCCGAATCCGATAATGCTCGGCCCCCACATTTTTGCGTCATACCCTGTGGTTTCGGTGAAGACACCGAGCAATTTGTAGGCATCTTCCCGCTTCTTCGCGTTATCAACGCCCTCAATAAATTCAATCACACTGTTGTCCGTTTCTTTCGTTTTTTGTTCGTACATTCACACCTCTCCCTTCCCAATATTCAGACGCCCCGATGGTTAGTCTCTCAGATTGTTATTTCTATTATATGTTTCCTGACATGATATTCCAATACTATTTTGCCAATATGATATACTCAAGCAAAGGAGGTATTCAGTTGTTAGAAGCTATACATCGTTCGATCGATAATTTATATCCGGAAATGGTTGATGTACGTCGTTACCTGCACCAATATCCGGAACTCTCTTTTCAGGAAACAAAGACTGCGCAATACATTGCCGATTACTACGAAAAATTAGGCATTCCTTACGAAACAAATATAGGCGGAAATGGGGTCATCGCCACATTAAAGGGCAATAAACCAGGTAAAACAATTGCATTGCGGGCAGACTTTGACGCGCTGCCAATCCAGGAAGAAAATGACCTCCCCTATAAATCACAGGTGGATGGCGTTATGCACGCGTGCGGCCATGACGGGCATACAGCGACGTTGCTACTACTTGCGAAAGCTATGAAAGCATTCCAAAATGACTTGCCGGGCACAATCGTTTTCGTCCACCAGCACGCAGAAGAATTCGCCCCGGGCGGTGCCAAACCGATGATTGAATCGGGCAAACTCAATCATGTCGAAGCGGTTTTCGGAACTCACTTGTGGGCAACGGTCCCATTCGGGGAATTGCAGACCTCAACAGATGTGTTTATGGCCGGCGCCGATCGTTTTGAAATCAAAATTCAGGGAAAAGGCGGCCATGGCGGCTATCCGCACCAGACAAAAGACGCGATCGTGCTCGGATCACAACTAGTTTCCAATCTGCAGGAGATCACCAGCCGACGACTCGATCCGCTCGAGACCGCCGTATTAACGATTGGTATCTTTGAAAGCGGTCAAGCATTCAACGTCGTGGCCGATTCTGCCAGACTGGTCGGTACTGTCAGATATTTAAACGAAGACGTCCAAGAAAAGGTTATTGACGAAATGGAGAAGATTATTAACGGCACATGCGTCGGAAATGACGCTTCGTACACATTCGATTACATCAAAGGCTATCCACCGTTAAAAAACCATGCAGAAGAGGCAGAACTGGTCATGGAGGCGAGCAGCAACGTTGAGGAGATCGATACTGCAAATGATGTCGCCCCTGTTATGGCCGGCGAAGATTTTGCCTACTATACAATGGAAAAACCCGGCGCTTATTTCTTTACCGGTGCTAAGACCGAGGACCATCCTTATCCGCATCACCATCCAAAATTTAATATCGAAGAACGCGCCATGCCCGTCGCCGCTAAAACGCTTATTTCAGCATATTTTGCGTATCAGGAAAAATAGTATCGTGACCGGACAGTATTCGTTGATTTACGGATGCTGTCCGGGTTTTTTGGGTGAGGGGGAATATAGGTTAAAATTCACCACCACCTCTCTCCCCTGTAGATTCAGGTAGACTTTTTAAGTTAAATGATTAGCCATAGTACATAGTCGATGCAACAAAACATTACCCTTTTCATCATGACTATAGGCAATGTGAGATTTTAATTCTCAATCTCAAATATAAATGGTTCAAATTCAACCTCGTAATTCATGGATGATCCCTCAGCATGGAATGTGAGCGATTCAGTTGATGGATCAACCGACGGGAAAGTTATTACTCCTTCTGTTTCCATACCCGGCAGAATATCCGATTGTACCTCAGGAAGACCTGTATCGTATTGATGCTCTTCCTCGAGTTGTTTGTTATCAAGCAATAGTTTTGAATTAAAACTGTAGAAAGATATTTCATCATCCGTATTGTTTGTCACTTTCACATAAACCCGCGTCATATTTTCGGCGATTTCAATTTTGTTCAGATGTACCACATAGCCGTGCTGATCCTGGCTTTTATCGACCTGAAAGGTTTCAATAGCCGGTGAAACAGCTGTGACGTAATCCACAACATCCACTGCAGTCGCTTGGACAACCGGAGCGTTTATGGTGCCGCCAAAAGCATTTTGTCCTTGGATTTCATCTTGGATGATACCGTCTACCTGAACATAATCCCCGTTTGATACGTCGAGGTTAGGATCTTCTATTCCAACGATTGTATTGAGCTCCGAATTTTCTGGGTCAGCATATACTTGCAAGTAAGTTCCATCAGTATCACGTTCTGGTTTAACGAATACTCTCCCAGTAAAAGAAAGCTCATAGCCTTTGTATTCTTTCGGAGCAGAAAAAACTTTATCAAACTCTTCTGGCTTAACTGTTCCTTTAATGAAATTTGCACTTTCACTTCCGCTTGCTTCCGATTCTTCTGCCCCTTTGTCTTGATCACTTTCAGCATTGACCGGCTCACTGTCAGTTTCTTCTCCACTGCATGCTCCTAGCATCATTAGCAATCCTGCAACCAACAAAATTATTAAACGCTTCATTTACCTCTCCCCCTTTAATGGTCTATTTTCATTCTACATCAGAGGGTAGGCAAGAATATGTATAGCTCGATTGTTGATTTATTTATTGGCTGCGTTCTGTAAATTTCTAACGCTATGCTAATTCAAATACCCATAAGAAATTATTGCTAAAAACTTTCAGGTGTACAATACGATTGTGACTAATTAATCAAAGAAGCTGGGTTATTTAAACCCAGCCTCTTAGTTAGACGTGAATTTTTCAGTTGCTACGCACCAAACTTTTTTTAAGTAGTGTCTTTAATACCAAAAGTTAAAACAATATGCGATATGGGTTTTGTAAATAACCGGCTATTTTTTGTAAAAATTCGGCTGCCGGTGCGCCATCGATAACTTGATGGTCAAAGGATAAACTTAAAGGCAGTTTTTGTTTTTGAATAACTGTTCCCTGCTCATCTAAATCCAACTCTTTCTGGATTGCGCCTACACCCAATATCCCAACTTCAGGCGTGTTTAAAATCGGTGTGAAATATTCAATGTCAGCGCCGCCTAAATTAGTAATGGTAAAAGTAGAACCCGAATATAGAGACCCGTCTAAAGTTCCTTTTCGTGTTTGAGAAACAACTTCTTTTATGGAAGAACCAAGTCGGGAAAGCGACATGTTATGCGCATCTTTTATAACAGGTACTACCAATCCGTCATCAATGGCTGTTGCCATTCCGATATGAACTTCATCAAATGTCGTATATTCACCATCGTAGTACCAGCCATTCATACTAGGCATGTCCAATAATGACAAAACTACTGCTTTTGTCAATAACGTATTAACACTTAATTCGCCATTATCGAGTGGAAAATCCACTTTTTCTTTTATTTCATTTCTGAATTCCATTAATCGCGTGACATCGATTTTACGTTGATTGGTAACTTGTGCAGTTGTTTGGACACTACGCATCATGCGTTGAGCAATGGTTTTGCGCATTCCTGTCAGCCCTGCACCATATTCCATTTCCGATGAAGCTGCAGAAGCCGGTACTTCTTTGGCCGATGTTTTTGCTGATGGTGTGTACCGGTTAATATCCAAGCGTGTAATTCGACCGTTTCCGCCAGTTCCATTCACATCCCGAATATCGATACCTTGCTCTTTTGCCATTTTTCTGGCGAGCGGCGTTATAAATATACGTTCACTTTGATCTGTTTTGCCAGCTTCCTGGTCGGCTGGTTTTGATTCTTGTTTTGGCTCTGGTTTATTATTTTCCGTGGTTTCTTCCTCTTCAGGAGAAGGTTCTGCCGATGGGGCACTTGTACTTTTGTCTACAACTTCGCCTTCCTCCCCGACATAAGCCATTACTTCCTTATAAGGAATGACATCCCCTTCTTGCGCGGTGAATTCAATTATGGTACCTGACGCGGGCGCTTCGACTTCACTCGTCAGTTTTTCCGAACTAATCTCGATAACAGGATCTCCCGCTTCAACCTTGTCGCCCTCGTTTACGAGTAATTTTTCAACCGTTCCTTCAGTCATGGTTAAACCTAATTTTGGCATTACAATTTCTGTAGCCATCTTGTCACCTCCTTGTTTACGATTTTAAATCAAAAATAATATCGTCAGCTTCTTTAAGTACTTTATCTGCGTCAGGGATATAAGCTTGTTCCAAATTTGGAGCGAACGGGACAGGTGTATTTGGTGCGCAGATACATTTAATCGGCCCATCAAGAAAATCAAAGGCTCTATCACTAATAACCGACGCTATGTCCGTTGCGGTATTATTATGTGGATTGGCTTCATCGATAACAATTAACCTTCCTGTTTTCTTCACTGATTCGATGACAGTATCCTTGTCCCATGGTGCAACCGTTCTTAAATCAATGACCTCCACGGAAACATTGTCTTTTTCCAACCTTTCTGCTACCTCAAGCCCTACGAATAACATTTTTCCAATTGTAACAATGGTAAGATGTTCCCCTTTTCGCTTCACATCGGCTTCTCCGATAGGAATGGTATAATAATCATCCGGTACCTCACCTTTTGTACTGTACAACGTTTTATCCTCTGAATACACGACTAAATTGTCTTCTTCGATCGCTGAAAGTAAGAGGCCTTTCGCGTCATATGGCGTTGCAGGGACGACAACTTTCACACCTGGAATTGACGCAAACATACCATAATACGAACCTGAGTGTTGGGCCGCCGCGTTTACCCCCGCCCCATGCATGGTCCGTACAGTCATCGGTATTTTAGCTTTGCCTCCAAACATATAACGCATTTTCGACGCTTGGCCCAGTATGGCATCGAAGGCAAAACCAATAAAATCATTGAACATTAACTCCGGAACCGGGCGTAATCCTGTGGCTGCCATTCCGACTGCCGAACTCATATATCCCATTTCGGATAACGGGGTATCTACAACACGCTCGCGCCCATATTTCGGCATTAAGCCAGAGGTAATCCCCATCACGCCGCCCCACGAATCTTCATTCGCTTCTTCAAGATGGGGAACGTCTGCACCTCCGGCAATGTCTTCGCCTAGTAAAATAACATTCTCATCTTTCTCCATTGCCTGATCTAATCCTTCATTTATCGCATTCATAAATAGTTTATCTTTACTCATCAATTTCACCTTCCTCTTTATTATTTAATTATTAATCTGCAAACACATCTTCATATAAGGAATCCAGACTTGGTTCCGGGCTTTCTTTTGCAAATGAAACTGCTGCTTCGACATCTTTTTTCGACTGCTCTCTGATTTCATCCAATTCTTTTTCAGTCATAATTCCGTTTTCAATGGTGTATTCCCGAAACACGTTCAAAGGATCGACTTCCGCCCATTCTTTTTCTTCGCCGGATTGGGCTTTATAACTTTGGCCATCCCCTTCAAAATGACCATAGTTTCGGTATGTCACACACTCAATCAATGTAGGGCCTTCACCATTTCGTGCTCGTTCGATCGCTTCACCTGCAATATCATATACAGCAACAAGATCTTTTCCGTTTACCCGAACACCGGGCATATCGTATGCTGCTGCTCTTTCCGCTATCGTATTTGAAGCGGAAGCATACCATTGAGGCGTTGCTTCTGCATAAAAGTTATTTTCGTTCACAAAAACAATTGGTAAGTTCCATATGGACGCCATATTTAAACATTCATGGAATAACCCCTCATTCGAAGCCCCATCGCCAAAGAAACAGACGACTACTTTTCCATTTTTCTTATACTGATTTCGCATGGCCGCACCGGTTGCCAAGCCAAAGCCGCCACCGACCATCCCGTTTGCGCCTAATATCCCTTTATCAATATCTGCAATATGCATGGAACCGCCTTTTCCTTTCCCAAGGCCATCTGAACGACCAAATATCTCCGCCATCATGCCATTTAAATCGCCGCCTTTAGCCACACAATGCCCATGACCGCGGTGGGTACTCGTGATAAAATCATCATCGGATAAATGAGCACACACCCCAGACGCTATTGCCTCTTCTCCGGCATATAAATGCACAAAACCAGGAATCTCGCCCGCTGCAAAAAAACGTTTTGCATTCTCTTCAAAATTTCGAATGTTTTCCATGTTTTTATACATGCTTATTGATTTTTCTTTAGTCAAATCTTCCACTTTTGTTTCCGTTGACGTTTTTACATCCAAATCAACTAATTCTTTAAACGAGGTTTCTGGATTTTTCATGGACTTCGGCATTGCTTTTCTTTCTTCTTTGGCCATCGTCATTCCTCCTAAAATTTATTTGATGTATCTTTAATCAACTCTGAAACGGTTGGATGCGCATAAATCGTATTCGCCAATTCATCAATCGTTCCTTCTGCTTCATAGGCGGTCATAATTTCATGTAATAAATCGGTAGCATTTTCCCCTACAACCACAGCTCCTAAAATTTCTTTAAATCTTTTTTCTGTCACAAGTTTAATAAACCCTTCTGTTTCACCCGATACAATCGCTCGTCCATTAAACGAAAATGGCATTTGCTCAACGATCGTATCATATCCCGCTTTTTGAGCTGCTTCTTCACTCATTCCAAATTCGGAAACTTCGGGACTAGTGAATACCGGCCTCGGGACACGATTAGGCTGAATGGGTTTCTCCTTATGACCACTCATAGCCCGAATTGCTTTTATACCTTCTGCACTTGCCGCATGTGCAAGGGTATAGTCGCCAATGATGTCTCCAATCGCATAAACCCCCTTTTTACTCGTCTCATAATACTCGTCCACTTTTACAAAATGATTGTTCGAATCTAAAGAAAGGTTCATTGCATTTGGAATATCCAAGTTGGACCGTCTTCCTGTCGCAACGAGTAATTGATCATATGATGTATCTTTTCCACTTGAAAGCGCCACACGATCCGCTGTCACTTCTTTTATGTCTGCATTCGTGATAATTTCAATCCCAATTTCTTTCATTTTTTGTTTAACGGCTGCCCTGGCATCCTTGTCGACCGTTAATAAAATATCTGAGGCCACTTCTACAACAGTCACCTCTGAACCTAGTTTTTGCATCGCAAAAGCTAACTCGACAGCAATCACACCACCGCCAATCGTTACGAATTGACCTGGAATTTCATCCACATTAAAAAAAGTATCCGTCGTCACATATTCAGCATCTTGCAAGCCAGGGATATCAGGAACAAAAGGATGTCCGCCTGTCGCTAATAAGACCTGCCTTCCTGAATAGTATTCGCCTTCGACTTCAAAGGTATGGTCCTTGATAAAGGTTGCTTCTCCCTCAATAAACTGAATTCCTTTTTGTTTAAACGTGCTGCTAATGCCATTTTGGAGCGTTGAGACGACATCATTTTTTCGTTTTACAATCGAGGGAAAATCAATTTCATTAATCGTTACTTTAAGCCCGTGCCGATTTGCTGTTTCCAGTGAATTTAACCAGTGGCTGTACTGCAAATAAGTCTTTGAAGGGATACATCCTACATTTAAACAGCACCCGCCTATTTGATCTCTTTCAATCACTCCCACCGTATGGCCCAGACGCGTCGCTTCTTCTGCAGCCACATAACCACCAGGGCCGGATCCAATTATCAATATGTCAAACTGTTTCAATCCATAACCTCCTCCCTTTCTAACAAAATAGTTATAGATTTAATGAAATCGTTTTCATTTTTGCAATTTAATTATAGCAATAAAAGAATCATCTGACAATTTTTTATATTCGTTCATAATTAAAAACGGGGTTCCCTTGCTCCATCGATATATTGA
Organism: Lentibacillus persicus; assembly: GCF_900112705.1. Taxonomy (GTDB): domain Bacteria; phylum Bacillota; class Bacilli; order Bacillales; family Amphibacillaceae; genus Lentibacillus; species Lentibacillus persicus. The sequence goes on along the minus strand of NZ_FOMR01000001.1, from coordinate 264,447 downwards.
TATGCAAATTTTCTTTCTCGTCCTTTTTAATCATCTCCCGAGCAATCGGCGTTTCGATTCTTTCTGTAATAAATCGTTGTAATGGGCGGGCCCCGTTAATGACATCATAACCATTTTCAGCAATCCACTTAATAACCTCCTGATCTACTGACAAACCCATTTTCTTATCCTCCAGACGGCGATTTAAGTCCTGAATCATTCTCTCGGAAATCGCATACATATGCTCGGCATTTAAAGGGTTAAAAATCAATGTATGGTCAATCCGATTTAAAAACTCGGGCTTAAAATAGTGATGCAATTCGTTTTTAACCTGATTTCGCGCTGTATTCGTCACCGTTTTATGGTCTTCCATTGCTTCCAATAACAGGGAAGAGCCGACATTGCTCGTCATAATCAAAATCGTATTTTTAAAATCAACCGTTCTGCCTTGCGAATCCGTCAGCCTTCCTTCATCCAGCACTTGCAAGAGTAGATTAAACACATCCGGATGTGCTTTTTCAATTTCATCTAAAACCACAATTGAATGCAGTTTATGACGCACGGCTTCCGTTAACTGCCCACCTTCATCGTAGCCGACATATCCCGGTGGCGGACCAACCAACCTGGAAACAGCATGTTTTTCCATATATTCTGACATATCCAACCGAATGGCATCCAATTCCGTACCAAATAAAACGTATGCTAAACTTTTAGCAAGTTGTGTCTTCCCGACACCTGTTGGCCCTAAAAACAAAAATGTCCCTGTTGGTTTTGTCGGATTTTGAATCCCCGCTCTTGAGCGCAGCACTGATTGAGAAACTTTTTCGACAGCATTTTGCTGGCCGACCACGAGTTGATTTAATTCTTCTTCTAAATTTAACAGTTTTCGTCTTTCATTTTCTAAAATGCCGCTGACTTTGATTCCTGTTAGTCTTTCAACAACGTTTGCAATATCTTCTGCTGTTACCACTTCATTTAAAAAAGGTTCCTCTATCACATGCCGGTAACGTTGTGTATTCAATGACTCGATTTTTTCTTTTTCATATGGAATAGATTCCTCCTGTAAACGAATAATCTCTGGAATGTTTTCGCTTTCCAGTGCTTGCTGATAGTTGGTTCGTAAATTGTCCAATCGGTTGACATGATGCTGCGTTTCAGATAATAAATTCAGCTCGTGCTGCCATTGTTGTTTCATACGACTTTGCTTTTCTTTTAACGCATCGATTGTTTCAAAGTCATTCGAATTTTCGGTCCCTTCACTTTTTTTCTGCTTATAAATAGCTATCGATTTGTTTAAAATCTCTTGCCCAAGCTTATGTATCTCTGTGGGCACTTCATTTAGTTGAATATGTTTTACGGCGCACGCTTCATCCAACAAATCGATTGCTTTATCAGGCAAAAACCGATCAGTAATATAGCGGCTCGACATTTTGACAGCTGCCTCGATCGCTTCATTGGTTATTTTAGTCATATGGAACCTCTCATAACTTTGTTTGATGCCGTGCAAAATTGTTATGGTATCGTCTATAGAGGGTTCATGCACACTCACCCGCTGAAAACGACGTTCCAATGCTTTATCTTTTTCAATACTTTCCCGGTACTCATCCGGTGTGGTCAATCCAATGCAATGAAGCTCACCACGCGCTAACATAGGCTTCAATATATTGCCGGCATCCATGGACCCTTCCGCTTGTCCAATCCCGACAATCGTATGAATTTCATCAATCAACAAAATGACCTGGTGATTGGAATCGTGTACTTCTTGCAAGACAGCTCTTAATTTTTCTTCAAACTCGCCCCGATACTTTGCACCGGCAACTAAAGCACTCATGTCTAAATTAAATACAATTTTATCCTTTAAATTTTTTGGTACCTCATCCCGTTCAATCTTTTGAACAAGCCCTTCGACAATAGCCGTCTTTCCTACACCGGAATGACCAATCAATATGGCGTTATTTTTCTGCTTGCGCGTTAAAACCCTGATCACATCTTTAATTTCCGGATCTCTCCCAATAACTTTCCCCATTTTGCCATTTCTGTACCGTTGATTGAGATTAACTGCATACGTGTTGAGCGATTCATAAAGCGATTCCTGATATACCGACGTAACTTGTTTACCTTGACGCTTTTGGTTTATTTTTTGTTGAACCGTCTCATAGTTAATGTCGTTTTTCAGTAAAAAATCAGTAATTGGATTAAACGGCTGGTCAAACAATGCCAGCACTACATGCTCCACGGTCACATAATCATCCTGCATTGATTGAGCCATTTCCTCCACTTTGCTGAATAAATTCCGCAGCCGTTGACTTTGCTTCTCTCCATATGTAACATCTGTGCCTGTCAACGTTGAAATCTTCTCTATTTCGGCCTGAATGCATTGGGTAAGCGCATTCATATCCAAGCCCAAATCCTCATATATTGAATAAGCAAAATACTCCGGTTGCATCAAAGCGGCCCATAGATGTGGAATGTCAAGCTGATAATTATGATGCTCGTGCGCAATTTTCTTTGCTCTTTGCAAACCTTCCTTGAAAGCAACAGTTTGTTTCTTCTCCATTTTTATCATCCTCACCGATCGTTCAAGTGATTTCTAATCATATCAATAATTTCAGGAGTTGTTTGACAATAAACTTTCTAAATATTACGTATTCAATTATACACCTTATACAAATGCGCCTCCCTGACGCTTATGTATATAAACTTATCAAAGCCTTTCGAGGTAAAAAACCTACAAGTATTGCCTTCGTAACCCTATACATAGTTGTAATGATACTTGCCAAATCCAATGAGGTTGAGGATCCACATTTTAACGTCATATCCTGTGATTGCAGTAAAACGCTTTCAATAAATTCAATAGCATTGTTGTTCATTCCTTTTGTTTTTCGTTTGTACATTCACCCGTTTCCTTCTCGCTATTTGGCGATAAACCATACAAAATTGTTAGCCATACCACTAAGATTCCTAACTCTATTATACATTTCCAGTGTGATATACTCAAAAAAATCGTAGATGAGATCCATACGGCAGATGAAGCTAGACCCGTTATGGCCGGCGAAGATTTCGCCTACTATACAATGGAAAAACCCGGCGCTTATTTTTTTACCGGTGCCAAGACCGAGGATCATCCTTATCCGCATCACCATCCAAAATTTAATATCGAAGAACGCGCCATGCCCGTTGCCGCTAAAACGCTTATTTCAGCATATTTTGCATATCAGGAAAAATAGAAACGTGTCCGGACAGTATCGTTGATTTACGGATGCTGTCCGGGTTTTTGTTGAGGGGGAATATAGGTTAAAATTCACCACCACCTCTCTCCCCTTCACTCCTCCACCACCACATCCACAACCTTCTCCAATGCAATCGAACCCTCATCCTCTAATATCAATTTTCCTGCGTTAATGGTCACTAGCTTTCCTTTTGCTGTGAAAAATTCGCCCCTGTGATGATACGTTACTTCGATTGGCAGGCTGTGATGGAAAGCTGCCTGCAGACGTGCATTAATGTCTTCTTTCTGCTGTTCATCAAGTATCGGTTTTTCTTTATATTCCTGTGAGGCCCACCATTTCCGCAGCATTTCTTCATGCTCCGGTATCATCAATGATGTCCATTTTATAGAACCTCTGTCGTTTACGTCACTCATCATTGACCCTCCACAAAAAGAACGTTTGTTCTATTATAACACAATTCTCTGTTTTATGTTCCACCTGTTATGGCAAAAATTATTCCCCTTCCATGGCACGCCCGGGTGATATACTCGTTCGCGTGGTGTGTGGTGGGTTTCGCGTGGTCCTTGTGGAATTTCGGTTGGTCACCCGGGGGTTTCGATTGATCCAGCTTTGATTTCGGTTGATCCTCCCGGAATTTCGATTGGTCGTATTGGAGTTTTTTTGCGGGCCGCTTTTTCACAGTAACAGGAAAAATTAAGGTGAACATTTTTTTGTATACCTTTTGCAGTATCATAATTAATGCAGCAGGAGAAAGTCATCTGCATTAATTAGTACATTTTAGGGGGTAATTAAGTATGAAAAAACTTATGAAAGTTGGGTGCTTAGGATTTATAGGGATTATAGCAATTATGATAATTGCCACAGTAGCTTTTAGCGGAGGAGAAACGAATGATTCAGCTTCCAACAACACTTCTGAATCAGAAAACAGCAACAGTGCTGAAACAAAAAAAGCTGAAGAAGCAAATGCTGAGAAGGAAAATTCAGGCCAATCACCAGAAACTGAAGATGACAGTACCATAACCGGGGAAGAATTTGAACAAATTTCAAATGGAATGACTTATGATGAAGTCGTCAGTATCATCGGCGGCGAAGGAACTGTTCAATCTGAAACCGGAGAAGAAGGTTCCCAATTTCATACGATAATCTATTCATGGGAGGGTGCAGATGGCTGGGGGTCAAATGCCATGTTGACATTCCAGGACGGACAGTTGCAAAGTAAATCACAAGCTGGTGTAGGTAATGATTCTGAATCAGACGTGACCATAACCATAGACGAATTCAATCAATTGGAAAACGGTATGACGACCGACGAGGTATTCGACATTATTGGTGGTGAAGGCGAGATAACTTCTCAAACCGGCGAAAAGGGTTCCCAATATTACACCGTTACTTATACGTATGATGGCGATAGCAGTATCGGAGCAAATGCAACACTTATGTTCCAAGGCGATGAGTTAAGCTCGAAATCACAATTCGGGTTGGAATAGACCTGACAATAGGATTGGGCAAAACCAAGTAAAATAAAAAAGCGTGGTACTTGCCGATTGGGCAGGATACCGCGCTTTTTTATTTTATCGTTTATTGCTGGTAAAGTTTTCATTGTAACGCAATACAAATATTTTTGGCTTCAGTAAAAAACTCCATGCTGTGTTCGCCGCCTTCTCTGCCAATACCGCTCTTCTTAAATCCACCAAATGGGGCACGCAGGTCACGAACGAACCAGCAGTTGACCCAAATCGTACCAGCGCGAACATTGTGCGAAATACGATGTGCTCTTTGCAAGTTTTCAGTCCAGACCACACCATTTAACCCATAATCCGTGTCATTAGCAATTTGAAGCGCTTCCTCTTCTGTATCAAATGGGATGAGTGTAACAACAGGACCAAAGATTTCCTCCTGACATATCCGTGATTTTGAATCATCATGTATATAAAGAGTTGGCTCTAAATAATAACCATTAGCTAAATGATCTGGAAGGTCTGGTCGTTTCCCGCCACAGATAAGGGTGGCACCTTCTTCTTCAGCGATATCGAAGTAACTTGTTACTTTGTTATAGTGCTCTTTACTAACCAAAGGCCCCATGTCTGTTCCCTTTTCCTGTGGGTCTCCTACCTTCAGGTCCATCGCAGCATTTTTGAACTTTTCAAGAAACTTATCAAAAATCGATCGCTGCACTAAGATTCTTGAACCAGCCAGACACACTTGTCCTGAATTCATAAACGCTGCGCGAATAGAACTTGGTACAGCTTTATCAAGATCTGCGTCTTCAAAAATAATATTTGCTGCTTTCCCGCCCAGTTCAAATGAGACCTTTTTAAGCGTGTCAGCGCCGCCTTTCAATATCTTTTTACCAGTAGCTGTCGAACCTGTAAAAGACACCAAGTCTACCTCAGGGTGAGTGGTGACAGCAGTTCCTACAGTGCTCCCCTGTCCTTGAACAATGTTTACGACCCCATCCGGGATACCCGCCTCTTTAGCAATTTCCCCTAATAGTGAAACGGATAAAGGTGTGTTCTCAGCCGGTTTAATAACAGCCGTATTTCCTGCGGCAAGGCAAGGTCCCAGTTTCCATGTGGTTAACATAAACGGTACATTCCATGGTGTTATGATTGTTGCAACGCCCACAGGTTCATACCTTGTATAGTTGAGATATTCTTCGCCCATTGGATATGTTTCCCCGCCTTGTTTTTCGACAAAATCAGCAAAAAAACGGATGTTATTAGCTGCACGGCCAATTTCATGGGCAACAGTTGATTCATATGGCTTCCCAACATCCATTGCGTCGTAACGAGCAATTTCTTCTTTTCTCTCAATAATTATATCAGCCATTTTTCTTAGTTTTTCAGTACGTTCCTGCACAGACATCGTTCGCCAAGGACCATTTTCAAATGCTTCACGTGCTGCTTGGCATGCATAATCAACATCTTCTTCGGTTGCCTCACTAACACGGGCAATGTGTTCCTGTGTCGCTGGATTTGTCACATCGAACGTGCCCTCATCATGTGCCGGTACATACTTCCCGTTAATGTATAAACCTATTTCTCTTATATCCGTTTTGACATTTGACATGTTACTTGTCCCTCCTTTTTTTCACGGATTCGCCAGCGATACCCCAATGTTCAGGCGGAAGCTCATTAATCATTACCCGAACATTTTGTTCAGGGGCATCGAGAACTTCTGAAGCCAAGTCTGTAACTTCACGAATAAAGCGCTCTTTTGTTTCCGGTTCTCTTCCTTCCATTATATTAAGTTGAATAAACGGCATATCGTCACCTCTGTAATCTATTTATTCCGTAAATATTGCGTTAACTGCACCAATTCCATCAAAACTAGCTGCAAATTGGTCGCCTGGTGAAATTTCGAGAGCAGCTGACAGGGAACCGCTCAAAATGACTTCGCCAGGTTTTAACGTCTTGTTAACTGGATAGAGCTTGTTTGCTAACCAGGCAACCGCTCTGGCCGGGTGTCCCATTACGGCTGCTCCAGCACCAGTCGCTGCAACTTCGCCATTCTGCCTGTAGACAAATCCCATCAGTTTTAAATTCACATTCTTTGGGTTAAAAAAGCGTTCCCCGATAATAAATCGGGAAGATGAGGAATTATCACTTATTGCGTCAGCCAACGTAAACTGAAATCCGTGAAATCTGCTATCAATAATTTCGATAGCTGGTGCCACATATTCTGTTGCATGAAGTACATCAGCTACACTGATATGCGGCCCTTTTAATTCTTTATTTAAAACAAACGCGATTTCAGGTTCCGCTTTTGCATGAATAAAAGGAGCTATGGAGACAGGCTCACTTTCATTCAATTGCATACTTTCCAATAAAACGCCATAAGAGGGCTCATGGACCCCCATCATGTGCTGTTTCGCCTTACTCGTTAATCCTAATTTCCAGCCGACTCGCTTAGTCTTCTCTTCGGTTTCTTTCATTTCTACCAGTTTATCCTGAACTTGATAGGCTAATGTCTCATCTAATTCAGGATATTTGTCCACAAACTTATTGGTTGCGGTACCGCTTTTTTCGGCGTTAAGCAAGTCACTCGCTATAGCCTCCACTACATCTGTTTTTATCATGCCCTCACCTCTTGTACAAACGTCACACCGACTGTGCCAATATGGTCAAATTCGACTGTGAAACTGTCCTGATCCGCTATTGTCACTGCACTTGTTAATGCGCCGGACAAAACGATTTCCCCTGCTTTTAGATCAACGTTATATTGACTTAATGAATTTGCCAGCCAAGCTACCGAACGTAAAGGATTGCCTAAAACCGCAGCTCCGGCACCGGAATCCAGCATTTCACCATTTTTGTAAGCGACCATGCCAATATGCGTTAAATCAATACCGTTTAATGGCGTTGGGGTGCCACCAATCACAGCAGCCGCTGAAGATCCATTATCTGCTACCGTATCTTCAAAATTAATTTGCCAGTCTTTAATTCGACTATCAATGACCTCAATAGCAGGAGCAATATAATCTGTCGCATCAATAACATCCATTACAGTGATATTTGGTCCTCTCAGGTCTTTCTTTAACTTAAAAGCAATCTCAAACTCTGCTTTGGGCTGAATAAAATCGTTTAATGAAATGTCATCGCCTTCTGCATACATCATGCAGTCTAATAAATGCCCATAATCCGGCTGCTCAACGCCAAACATATTTTGGATAGCTTTACTCGTTGCGCCAATTTTCTTTCCGACGTTGATTGCTCCCTCATCCACTTTATAACGGACAATTTCCAATTGCGTGTGGTAGGCTTCATCGACAGTAATACCTGGATATGTGTCCGTTAATGGTGGTATAACTTGTTTTGTCTTTTCGGCTTCCAACAAACTTCTTGCCGCTTCTTTTACATTCATATATGCTCTCTCCCGCAAACCAAGAATATTTTGTATCAGTGTCCCCGGTAATTAACACGGATGCAACCTATTATATATGTGCCATATCCTTTTTCTTATCAGCAAGTTCAAGGGCTACATCAATTATCCAATCCTCTTGACCGGCTATAGCTTGACGTCTTCCGAGTTCTTCCATGATTTCAGTGGGGTTTAAATCGAATTTTTCCGCCGCATGCCTTACATGCAACAGGAAACTATTGTATACACCCGCATAACCGCTGGACAAATTATCACGATCAATCACAATCGGTGATGGGATGATTGGTGCGACAACGTCTTCTGCTAAATCCATTAAATGGGACAGACTAATTCCTGTATTAATTCCCATTTTATTTAATGTTGCTACGATTACTTCTGTCGGCGCATTTCCGGCACCCGCTCCTAAAGCTCTTACAGTTCCATCTACTTGATCTGCACCGGATTCGATTGCCGCTACTGTATTACCAATCGCTAGCCCCAGGTTATTATGCGCATGGAATCCGACATCAATGGATAACACATCTTTTAGTGCAGAAACCCTCTCTCTCACGCCCTGTGGCACAAGTGCCCCTGCTGAATCAACTATATACACACAGTCTGCTCCATAAGATTCCATCAATTTCGCTTGTTCAGCAAGTACCTCTTTTGGTTGTGTATGAGCCATCATTAAAAATCCAACAGCTTCGATTTCTAATTCTTTTGCCAAGCGGATATATTGTTCTGTAACATCAGCTTCCGTGCAATGAACTGCAACCCTAACCGCCTGTATCCCAATGTCCACTGCTTTTTTCAACTCTTCACTCGTACCAATTCCAGGAACGAACAACGATGCAATTTTTGCTTGTTTAGCAGTTTCAACAGCAGTTTTTATGAGATCATATTCAGGTGTCTTTGAAAACCCTTGCTGAATTGTTGATCCGTTTAATCCAGCACCATGACTTACTTCAATTACGGGAACTGAAGCTTCGTCCAAACCGCGTACAATCTCTCTTGTTTGTTCAACAGTGTAACTGTAACTAATTGCGTGTGAACCGTCTCTTAACGTCGTATCCGTAAGTCTTGGAATTTTCACTGCCGAACCCCCTTTTTCTGCAAAAAATGATTGGCATACAGATCACCGACTTTTCTTGCAGAAGCTGTCATAATATCCAAGTTGCCCGCATATTGAGGGAAAAAGTCTCCTTCTCCCTCCACCTCATTCATAATGACAACAACAGGTAAACGCCCCCATGGTGTATCCCGATAATCAATAATCGGTTCCGATTTCAATCGATAACCTGGCACATAGTCAGCAACATCGTAAATTATGTCATTAATTGACTTTTTAATTGCATCAACGTCAAAATCTTTCTCCTTAATTACCGTATATACCGTATTTGCCATCGTAATCGGCGGTTCTGCGGGATTAAACACCGGAATTGCTCTAGCAGTTTTGGCACCGCCGACTTTTTCCAACGAGTTTGCAGTCGTTCGCGTAAACTCATCCACATTTTGTCTCGTTCCAGGTCCAATCGCACGACTTGCCACTGTTGCAATCATCTCAGCATAGTGAACAGGAACCACTCTTGAAACGGCATAAACTAAAGGGGTCGTTGCTTGGCCTGCACAAGAAACCATATTTACATTTTCTGCTTCAATATGCTCATTTAAATTAACAGGTGGCACCAGATATGGGCCGATTGCCGCCGGTGTTAAATCAATTGCCATTTTTCCTGCTTCGCTTAATTGTTCCGCCGTGTGCATATGAGCTTTTGCACTCGTTGCATCAAACACAATTTTAATATCCGGGTCAGCTAAAATATCCTTGATTCCCTCATGACTCGTTTCAACTTTTGCTTCTCTCGCTCTTTGCAGTCCTTCCGATTCCGGATCAATACCAGCGACTAGTGAAAGCTCAATATTTCCGTCTTTTTTTAGAATTTTATACATTAAATCTGTTCCAATATTTCCCGATCCCAATATTGCGGCTTTAATTTTTGACATAACGTCCCACCTTTCCTATCTTTCTTGACTTCTAAATCGCTTTCATTATTTCTTAGAGATTTCCGGGACGGTTAAAGGGGTGCCTTCATTCCACCATGAGTCAGGAAAAGCAGTGCCTATCCACGTATCTCCATAACCTGGCACATCTTCCATATCCCATATAACTGGTTTCCATTCAGGGTCCAGGATAAGATAACCAGCATCCCCAAACAATTCAATACGGTTTCCGCCAGGCTCATAAACATACATGCAGAAGGCTTGGCTAATACCATGCTTGTTTGGTGGAACTTCGATAAAAATATCATTTTCTTTTAATAGATCAGCAACTTCATAAAGGTTTTGCGGAACGCCATACCAAAAACAGAGATGGTGTAATTTTCCTGGAACTTGATTCGGCTCCGGCATAATTGCAATTTCATGCATAAGATTCGATACACTTAGCCAGCTTCCAATCAAATTGCCCTCGGCCTCAATGCCTTCTCTCAAGCGAAATCCAAGATTGTCTATCATAAATTGTGCATCATTTTGCGGGTTGGCACTCATTAAATTGATATGATCCAGTCTGCGGACCGGAACGCCTTGCTCAGGACGCTTCGAAGGCCGGTTCAGTAATTTTGATTTGTAATCATTATCGCATTGATAATAATCGACATCCCAAAAAAGCTCCATTAATTGACCATCAGGCAACGTAAATTGATATGCTTCGCCATGTCCGATATCGCCATCAATCCACCCTCGCCCCAATCCCGTTCCTTTTAATACCTCAACCCTCCGCTGCAGGGCCTGTGGGGACATCGCACGCCAGCCTGCATGTCCTAAGCCTGCTTCATTAGCTTCGGTTACTTTTAAAGAATTGTGATACGCTTCTTCATAGGCTCTTAAATATACCGATTGTCCGGAACGCGCAGTCACTTCCATCCCCAGAAATCTTGTAAAAAATTCTACTGTCTCCTCTGGCTTAGGTGAAAAAATCTCCACATGCGCTAACTGTGCTACATCAAGTATCGGTTCTTTATAATCCGTCATTGTAAATCCTCCCCCAATAAATCATCGTTTTTTAAAATGCTTTTTTTACTTCATATTTTTTTTCACTCTATTGCAGCGATTCTATTACGTTGCCAAGTCTTGAAATCCTAAACTTGTTAACGCTATTTCGAATGTACTTTTAGTAGGAATAAGACATAGCTGTCTCATCAGGAACCCGATGATGCCATATTATTGAGACGTTTCCTTCCCACATATAGTTCAATTTATGCCGATCCAATAGTTTAATTGTATGATGGTTTTCAGGTATAACGACTTTAACAAGCTCTTGTTCAATTCCATTATCAATAGTTACCGAATAACAACCAGATGCCGGTACTGTATAGTAGGCCAAGGGATCAAGTAAATCACCATTCAGCTTACATGCCAATTCATAAGAACGTCCCAAAACATGCGGCAGCGTTTTCATGTCGCCGGTTGAAAGCAGCTGGCGGATCCATGTGGAACTGATTTTTTGGCCTTGATACGAAACTTTATCGACTTTTGTCACACCCAATTTGCCGCCGGAGTCGTCTTCCATCCGTCCCACATGGCCGGCCCCAAACTTGCCGTAAGAGAAATCATAGCCGGCAACAGCGTGTTCGACACCAAAGTCAACCAAGTAATTCGACACATACGCTTCCGGCGAAAGCGATGCAAACGATTTGTCAAACTCAACAATATAAAAGGTATCAACACCCAGCTGTTCCAAGACCTTCCCTTTTTCGGTCAGCGGCATGATATAATCAAACGTCTCATTGCCTTTCGACAAAACGGTTTTCGGGTGCGGGAAGAAGCTCATCACCGTCACCGCGACACCGCGTTCTTTCGCCTTGTTAACGGCAGTCCGGATCACCTTTTGGTGACCCTTGTGAATGCCGTCAAAAAAGCCGAGCGCCATTACATTTGAAGTTGATTTCTTTTTCCAATAGTCAAGATTTGCGGCGTTCAGATATATGGTTTCCATAATGATAACTGCTCCTTTGTCATGCTTTAATCATGAAGCTGAGTTGGCTTTTTCATTCTCCAGTGAATGATAACGTCCGCAGTTAAAGATTAATGGTTGCCCGTCTTCCAATTGAATATCGGTCACCTTACCGACAAACAACGTATGATCACCTTCCACGTATTCACTTGAAACGTCGCAAGAAATCTGTGCCAGTGAATTCGGCAAGACCGGTTTCCCGTCAAGGTATTCAAATTCAACCGGTTCGTCGTTATCGATTTGTCCGGCAAACGTCATCGACATTTTTTGCTGCTCTTCAGACAAAACACTGATTGCAAACGTTTGACTTTCCTTGATTCTATCCAGCATCTGGGCATCTTCTTTCACCGAAATAATCACCAGCTTCGGATCCATTGACACGGACATAAATGCATTCGCGGTCATCCCGTGTACCTCACCATTAACTTCAGTTGCAATCACATTAACCCCTGTCGCAAATTTCCCCATCGCATTACGAAATTGACGATTATCCATGATAAATTCCTCCTTATAATTTTTGAATTTATTGTTTAACCAAGTTAATTTCAGATGGATTTACCCAAGTATCATTAGTCCAACCGTGTAAGTCATAGTCACTCATTGCTGATTCTGCAAAGCCTTTATAAGCATCCGCCGCTCCTGAAAATTCTGCATGTTTTAATGTTTCAATTCGAATATTTTCCGTATTACCAGCATAGTTCACTTCATAAAGCTCGTGACGTCCGCCAAATTCAGTACCAATGGCATCCCAAATCATTTTCAACAGCTTCACACGTTCTTCGGCGGAAATACCGGTGCCACGATAATACTTATCAATATGCGGCCGTAAATCTTCATTCAGAAAATCTTTAGAACTCGATGGCAGCTGTATCAAACCACCAGCCACTACCTGCTCAAAGATATTTTTCACTCTTACCCACGTATCTGGTGCCAGTACACGATAGGCATGGGACGCAAAGCTATTTGGTACAGCCAAACCGTTCATTCCCTTATCAGGTTCACTCGCCATAGCTGTTGTTAGACTCCACATCATATTACGTAAAGCCAATACTTCCCCGACATTAACCTGGACACCTCTAAACTGCTTTGTACCAGCGCCTTCTGTAGCTTTAAGCAGCAACCCGGCCATGAAATCGAGTTTTACTGCCAATCTTGTTCCCCCGTGGAAAGAAAATCTATTGACAAAATTCGTACCTGGGACAAAATTATTTGATACCTCCACGTTTTTATAAGCTAAAACATCTTCCCACGGGATAAAGACATTATCCAATACAATCACTGCATCATTTTCATCAAAACGACTTGAAAGTGGATAATCAAATGGCGTACCGGTAGTTGCAGCTTTTAATTCATATGATGGCCGGCTGATAATCTTCATGCCCGGCGCATTCATAGGTACCATGAAAATAAGTGCGTGACTTTGATCGCCGTCTCCTAAATCTTTTGGTCCGTAGTTCGCAACAAAGTTATAATGAGTTAATGGTGCCGATGTTCCCACCATTTTGGCACCGCTTACAATTATGCCATCATCTCTTTCGCCGACTGCACGCACAAATACGTCCTTATTTTCATGAAGTGGTTTCGAACGATCTACTTGGGGATTAATAACTGTATGGTTTACAAAAGAAACATCCTTTGATACTTTTCGGTACCATTCTTTTGCATTATCTTCAAAACCCTCAAAGAAATCGGCATAACCTTGTAAGTGACCAATGAAAGAAGCCTTATAATCAGGTGTCCGCCCCATAAATCCATAGTTTAACTTAGACCATTCCGCAATAGCATCTCTTGTTTTAAATAAATCGTCTGGGCTTTTAGGCGTTTTAAAAAATCGATGTGTCTTATCGCCATATTCATTTTCAGTGACTAATTTTTTACTTAACTCCGGATCATGAAGACTATCATACATCCGTGCATACGAACGTGCTGAGTTACGAAATGCCGGGTGCTCGGTGACATCTTCTACTTTTTCTCCATATAAATAAACCTCTCGACCATCGTTTAAACTCTCTAAAAATTCTTTTCCTGTTAACATCATTCATCCTCCAATGCATGTTTGATTAATTTCATTCTATTTTAAAGCGTTTTCATAAACAACGACACAAAGTGTCTGAATATAATTAAAAAACAAACATAACATGCTAGTTTGAATCATCAATTTAATAAACGTGATTTCCATAGATGAATGAATGAGCTAACTTTATAAATCATCAAAGCCTAATTTCCCAATTGACAACAACGCTTGTATCGCAAGCAATAATTTGTAACTTACTTCAGTATTCCGCAAGTCTTGACCGAGCAGTTCTTCAATTTTCGTTAACCGATATCTTATTCCGCTTAAGGAAAGCGCTAAATCATTGGCCGTCAATTCAAGGTTCCCTCCGTTAAGAAGATAAACATATAAAGTTTTTAGCATTTCCACTTTTTTATCCTCATCACAATTTTTAAAAATTGGCTGAAGTGTCTGTGTTGCAATCTTTTCAACTTCTTGCTGGTTTTTTGTATTAATCAAGGTGCCGAGTATTCCTAACGAATCGAAAGAAACTAGGATTTTACCTTTGCTTGTCATTCTGAGAGAAGTGATTGCTTCCATATAAGCATCTGAAGCATTATTAATTTCAGTAGATTTCATGCTTATACCAGCTCGAAACTGAGCAGATGGATATTTCTCATTAAGGAAATTTAATAATTTTGAACAAATTGATTCAACATTTGTGTTGTTATTTTCCAAAATTAATAAAATCATGTAATTGGATTGCTGGCCTGCCAACGCTTTAATTCTTTCTTTCTTGAAAAAACCTGAAGTTTGCGTAATCACATCCTCCAAAAATGTCAGTTCTTTTTTGTAATCATCATGAGCTGACCCAATACTGACTGCTGTGATATAGTATGGCTGAAAAAGGTCCACCCCGATTAAGTTGCTGCGTCTTAATATTTCTTCCTTCGAATAATCACCGTTTAAAATCTGCTCCAGAAAGCGTCCTTTCGCTCTTGTCTCCGCTTCTTCTTCTGTTTTTTTATTCAGTAAATACAGAGCACATATGGAAGAAATTCTCTCAATCGTTACTTGGAGATTGGAAGAACTTTCATTTTCAGGGTCAACATAGAAAAAGGAACAATACCCTATTATTTTATCTTGCAAAAATATGGGGGTCACCAGCCGAGTATAGTCAGTAAAACTAATCGACTGTGTTTGATAAATGGGACGATTACCAATTACTGAATGAACATATGCTTTAAATGTATTATTCAGTTCCGTTAAATTACTGGCAGATATCCCACCTGATGCTATCGGATAAAGTTCAGCATCTTCAATTAAAATTGTTGTTCCAGTCAAATTATAAACAATGTCCATAAGCGATTGAAGGTCTTTTCCCTTCAATATTTCTTCCGTTAGTTTGTTATATATAACAGACACATTTTTAAGCCGATTGCGTTCCTCTAATAACTTCTCATAAGTTATTTCCAACTCATCCATTATCGATGTTTGGCTGTAATATTTAAGTTCTTCTGCCATATTATCATCCCAATAGTCCATGGTTCTGCCAACCCATCTGCACTCCTTGTCACCTTTCCCTATACATGTTATTTCTTTAAATAAAACAGTCTGGTTGCAAATCTCTGACAGGTAGCCATTCCCATAGCCAACATTCATATAGCACACAGGCTCGTTTGATTTACCTAAATGCTTAATATGCTCTTCTGCCTCAAATGAACCCTTCCAAATTCCTTCAATATAAGTTGAAATTTTATCGTGTTTTTCTTCGACAATCATTTTTTGAAGCACAGAGGTAACATGACCTTGTGCTTGATGATATATCGGCCCTTTATTCATAATCGTTTCGATCGATTCATGGTTAAACTTCTTCAATACTTTTCTGGCATCTTTTCGACCGAGATCCGAGCCGTAACGCACAAAGAACCCATTTGCCCGCTTTTGACCAATATTGCGATATAAATCTCTTTTTAAAAAACCAAGTGACGAAGTTGGAATGATAACTGATCTATTATCTCCGTAATAAACAAACCCGTCCTCATTATATATAACTTTTTCCTGAAGTTGATTTTTGTTCGATTCCAATACACTCAACTCCCTCAAAATAATAGAAAAATAATAGTTTCTCACCCTATGACATAAACGGCTTGCTGATATCAAGTCGTTCAACTTTTGTACATTCAGTCACCGCCCACTCTGCTTGATTATTCCATTTGTTAAGAATATAACAAAAAGTGTTTTTACAAAAGAGTATTGTCCCTCTATAATAGACAGTATAAAAACCATTTGAAGGAAGTTGAAAGAAGTGCAAAATCCAAATCTACTTTCCTCCGTTAAAAATTCTCTAAAAGTCTTGCGGTCCTTTAGAATGGAAGAGCCGCAAAAAGGTGTCCGAGAACTAGCTGCTGAATTAAACATTAGCAAAAGCAGTGTCCAAAGAATTTTAATCACCCTTGCTTCTGAAGGCTTTATTAAAAAAAATGAAGAAACACGTAAATATGAATTAGGTGTCTCTTCATTGGAATTAAGTTCTATTATACTAGCAAATATGGAACTCCATACCGAATCGCTTCCGGCAATTGAAAACCTTGCAAAAAGAAGTCAGTTAACGTCACACCTTGCTATTCTTGAAAATCTGGAAGTAGTCTATATATGCAAAGTTGAAGGGCAGCATTCCATTAACTTGCCTTCCTACACAGGTCACCACAATTACTCTCATTGCACAAGTTCAGGAAAGCTTCTGCTGGCCCACAGCGATCCCTCTTTTCAAGAAATTCTTATTGAAAGAGGACTCACTCAATTTACTTCTTCCACTATTACAGACCCATCACTTTTTCGAGCGGAATTGGATCGAATCTATAAGCAAGGATATTCAATAAGCCACGAAGAGTTTCGACAAGGTGTGAATTCAATTTCAGCTCCGGTAAAAGACCACACCGGACGGGTTGTAGCAGCTGTTAATATTGTTGGATCAAAAAACCAGCTTTCCAGTCATAAAATTGAAGTTTTGAAAAAAGAATTGATGCTTACAGGTGCCAGTATTTCCAATAACCTGGGCTACCGAGAGAGGTAATTATAAAGGAAAGTTAATGGTAAAGCGCACGCCGTATGGGTTGATGTCCAAATTGTAACGAGCCGTGATCCATTTTCCTCCGAGCTGATGGGCGACACGCTTGTCAATGCTTTAGAAAATAAGTAAAAAACAAAACACGTACCCGTTTGGGGTGCGTGTTTTGTTTATGAATCAAATAACTCTGAAATAACAACGTCCTCCAGCCCAGTGCACTGCCATTTCCCATAAAACTGTTCAACAATTATATTCATCGACGTGTATGCCGCCTTTTCAACATGAACCTCTTTATAAGATTGATTATTTGCACAGCTGTCAGAGCATACCTTAACTGTATGTATTATGTATATTTTTCTTTATAATAAGTATAAAAAGTTTAATAAGTTTAATAAGTTTAATAAGTTTAATGGTGTGCTATAATAAAGGTGGAGGTGAGGGTAAATGGTTAACAAAACAAAGGTGGCGCATGATATTATTCTTAAACTTGCTGAGGAAACTGAAAAAAATGTTGATTTGGCAGATCCTTATATTCAAAAGCTCCTATTTGAACTTAATTCGGTAGCGCTAGTCAGTTCATCCGGAAACCATAACGTCCCAGAATATTATTCAGTAAAAGATGTTGCGGAACTGTTTGATGTTAATAAGCAGACAGTCTATAAATGGATTGCAGAAGAGAAAATCGATTATAAAGTCGATGAGAGTCCCGGTAAAATACAGCGAAAGGGCTACCAAATTCCAAAGGGACAATTTCAAACAGAGAGAGAAATGAATATTGTGGATCCTACGTTCAGTAAAAGACGAGAAAAAGCTATGAAAGATATCCCAAATACCGATTCGAGTCAAAGTGATGTTTCACTTCCTGAGCACAGTCATAACAGCAGTATTAGTTATGATGATATTAAACATGACCTCAGGAAAAACAAATGAGTATAGGCAGTGAATTTTGGCATAAGGAAGTAATCGATTTCGATTTGCCATCTATTGCTGAACAGACAGCTGCTTTTAATACCTTATATGAGTTATTTATTTTTGCAATTTATAAAGCTAAACAAAATCCAAACCGTCCAGGCTGGGAACTCAGGTATGATTTAACAGGGTGGCACGAATACAAGTTTTTCTCAAAAGAATTACCAGCTATACAGGAGAAACCAGATATGAGGTTTGTATATTACTATAACAGCTTTAATAAGAATTTCTATTTGTTAGCTGTCGGACTCAGAAACTCAGAAGAAACAAGAGTTTCAGCTAAAGAACACAGCATATATTATATTGCAGCCAATCGTCTGAAAAGAACTAATCAAGATTGCTGGCAAATGATTAAATAATTGATTATTGATTTGGTATGAAATAAATTAAAACAACATAAATAGAAAGGCAAAGATCCCGGGGGGGGGGGGGGGACAGGTACCTTGGCCGTTTTTAATCTGCAGCGTTCCCGAGTAATTGGTGAAAAAGTTCCTCTAGTCGAGACAACTTATCTTCTGGTAATTTATCCACTAATCGATGTAACTCTTTACGATTAATCATAATCTTTCGCCATCCTTTTGTTTATAATATCATGCAGAAGGGGAGGAAAGTTCAACTTTAATCAATTCAACATGCAGCACGCGATTTAACGCCCTGCGAACCCAACAGCCTAAAGGGAAATAAAATGACACCACCAGGGCGACACGGGATAGTCATGTTTCAAACCACCTTCTTTGTTCCGGATCTTCAGGGTCAAGATGAATTACGCTGTCTTGACGAGGAAATAACTTATCACTTTCAAATAGAGCGTCTAAGTCATCTTCTCTGAAATACCGGTTAGCGATTATTTCATATGGATCTTTCACTTTTGTGCGACGAGCTCTTTTCAAATCTACATTTTTCGAATGTTTAAAAAGTGAATCAGCCATATTTTTATCCCCCTTACCACACATACAGAACACCACTTTACAAGATGTTCGCAAGTTATGGATTATGTTTTTGCATTTTGATGTTCTTCATATTTTGCATCAATTATTAGAGGCGTATCTAAAGCACGAGAAAGGGAAAGAAGTGTTTGATAATTGGGCTGCGTTAGCCCGGACTCTAACCGGATAATAGTAGGCTTGGCAACATTGATGGCTTTTGCCAGTTCTTGTTGGGTCATTTGTTTTTTACGACGATGACTCACAATTTGCGCTGCTAAATAGTCTCGCTGCTCGATTTCTTTCACACGATCTTTACCAATAATATCCGCCAACTTCTCATTAAAATCATCATTCACTGTAAAAGACAACAAAATCACTCTCCTTTTTGGACAGTGGTTATGGATTCACACTTAATTTGACAAACTCACAACTTATATTTAATGATGACCCTCAATAACATAACTACCTTTCACTACCCATTTTCTTCTTTCAAACTCTCCATATACTCTTCCCGAATACGCGAAAGTGTTTTGTTGCTTTCTTTATGAACCGCAAACACATACGTCTGAATACTGGACCATCCAAATAACTCCTTCAGCCATTTCTGCATAGATGTTTCTTCACCATTTACTGAGACGTTGCCATTTTCCAGCAATTCGGCTTCATCTTCACGGCCCTTTGCTACGATAATGTCGCCTGCCTTGACAGCGCCCCATTCAAGCATCTCATCTATTTTTGGAAGTGAACGGCGTGTGATGCCTTTTTTAGGTTTGACATTATTCAATCGGTCCTCCAAGAAGTTAACGTAGTGATCCTGATAACTACTCAAAGGTAAAACTTTCTCGATATTTAAATATATCTCGTCACCTATTTTATGTGGAATTAATTTAAAACAACTGATATCCACATTATTACTATTCAACCAAGCTACAGCTGATTTAGTTTGTTCATCAAAATCAGAGGCAACCAATATAATTCTTTGATTCTCATTGAACATCCCATTAGCATTGTGTTTCTCCAGAAATTCTTGCAATTTCCTTGTGGCGATCTCTGAGTTGGTCAAAGGGGCATTTTCAAATTCATCCCGAAACTTCTCAATATAAGGTGTGTAAATTTTATTTACTAAATCATCCGGATCTTCAATCGTGGCGTAGCTGGCCGCGTAACGGATTGCCTGGAATTCAAATGATTCTTTACGCCCAATAATATCCCGTCGGTCCCTTTTGATTTCAACAAGAACGATATTTCCTCTATTATCCACTGCTGTCAAATCACTGATACCGCGTTCCGCATTACGCACTTGGCTGCCTACGATTAACATAGACTCTTCTTCATCACATATCATATCAATATTTTTTCTTAATAATTCTTCAATATCGTTTTCTTTCATGTTTAATTCAGCAAACGTTGCAGGTGCATGGTTCGTGACTTTATTATCGGATATTTTATACATTTAACTACTACCCCTCCTGCGAAAATAATCTGTTCTCGAAAGCAAATCAGTATAAATATCGTTTCTGGGTTTGTCCAAGTTAATGGTTCTAACGTCCTTCGTGATGCGATCATTCCATTTAAACCTGTTCGCATTTCATTTAGGGTCACGTCCCTGATGCATGAGGTAAGTAAACATCTGATTACCGCTTTAAAAAATCCCTTATTAGCCACAGATTGACTAGCTTCTATTCTTTAAGGTTGTCGCAATTATCCTTTTCTTACATTCTTCTTTAAATATCTCAGCTCTTTTTTCAAAAAATAATTCATAGTTATCATCCCAAACCCCAAACTCTTTTAAATCCTTTATGAGATGTGTTTCCATAGTATTGAGCAATTCTGCGTTTTCGTTATTAAATTCCTCCATATATTTTGAAGGGGCTTTAGCTCGAATTCTATTTTTGTTCAAGAAACCGTCCACTATAGTAATATTCAAAATATGGTTAATATAAAATTCTTCTTTGCCTTTCTTTTTTAAATACGCTTTAGGAAAAAAATGATGATAATTTTTGCTATTGGCCTGCTTTAACCAGTCATTGCTGATTCTCACAATCGAATTATCGCTAAATGATTTAGGCTCTTGATAAGCCATAATGCAAAGAAGAGCTTTGATGAAACTTCTATTCGCATTAAATCCGCCATTTTCGATAAGTGCTTCCTTACTAATATCTAAATGGTGGTCATACTTAGGCTGAGAACCTTTCAGTATTCTGTCCACCCTTTTAATATCCTGAGCGAGCTTTCCTTCTAATGAGTTAGAATATCTTTCTGACAAAGATATACGCCAAAAAAAGTCATCCAAATAAGTTTTTCTTTCATTTGTAGGTTTGTGTGGGTGCTTATAAAAGAAATAAGCAAAAGGAACAACCAATGCGTTGTATGGTAATATTTTTGATACCGGTATCCTATAACTGTTTCTAAAATATTCTATTGCGCTTTTTATTGAATTTATGGCATCATCCCAAATTTTAATGAAGTCTTGCTTATCAATTCTTAATATGTCTTTTCTAGTACATTCACCCTTCAATAGCACGGAGATGGTTTGAAGGACATTACTTGCTGAGATTGTTTCATATCCCACTTGTTCTAACTCCAGCATAAAACTTTCGAATTTCTCTGACAAGTCAAATTCTAGTTCAGCATCATACGTTTTAGCGACCATAATTTCAAAGACGGTCAAACTTTTCCCACCTACATTTAGTCTGGTAAATACTTCGGTGGCTACATCA
Source organism: Lentibacillus persicus (assembly GCF_900112705.1). Taxonomy (GTDB): domain Bacteria; phylum Bacillota; class Bacilli; order Bacillales; family Amphibacillaceae; genus Lentibacillus; species Lentibacillus persicus. The sequence continues at coordinate 242,688 of NZ_FOMR01000001.1, read as the reverse complement.
ATGGAAGCTCCTCGTAGCAATATTGTAGAAAAACGGTATGTAGATAGTCTATCTTTATAATTTTCCAATACGTTATGGAGGTCTGTGGGATAAGCTGCTAATACAGAGATGCCCCCATGAAGCAAGTTTTGGAGAGATATATATTCGGTCGGTTCAAGTTCACTTATATCTGTAATTACAATTGATTCTTCTGAACTAGCTGTTAAATCTATATAAATTCCTGAAAAGTCTTCTGATTTCTTTTCCCTTTTTACAACCAATCCTTTTAAACTTGCATATAAACTTGTCATTCTTTGTTGGCCATCCAAGACATACTGACACATTGAACCTAGCGGTGTAGGCGGAAGGTCTGCTCCCCCTATATTTCTGATAGAACGAAGGTTTTCATCAGATTCCCACAATATAAAAGTACCAATTGGAAAACCTTTAATTATGCTGTCAATGAGTTGAGCAGACTGCTCTAGCGACCACACAAAATCTCTTTGAAATTGTGGTATTTTAATAATTCCTTTATCAATATCACTAATTAAGGTGGAAAATGTAATCGACTGTGGTTCTGGCTGATACATGTTTTTACCCCCGATAATTATAGTTCCTTATAGTCTCAGCTAAAATTTTTGATTCTCCATTCTACATAAATATTACTATGTAGGGGGATTATTTTAAAGTATCTACCAGTCAATAAAAAGATTTTTGTATTCTCTATTAGTATTTCGCACCAAACAACTTGGTGCACTAAAAAAATTCACCTCACCCAACCCGCCCTACCTCTCCCGTAAATTCAGCCAGCAACCGATCAAACGCCTCCTGATCTCTAGCTTGCCCCGTGGAATTTCGCTCAGAGGCATCTTCACGATTAGTCCGCTTTGCCTTCCGCTCATTAAACCAATCAGGCACCACTTCTCCCCTGCCGCCAGCCTGCTTGCCCTTCGATCGATTACGAAATGCATTATCATTTGCCGCTGCCTGCTCGACAGTCGTAACTCCCGCCGTCTTCCACGCCTTTAGAATGCCTTTTGCGTAGCGCCAGGTTGGTTTGCCCTGCTCCACTGCCCGTTTTAACGCATCCAAAACGAGCGGATCACTCATATCACTAATCCAGTTGCTGATGTCACCGGCAATGTACGCACTGGTCACACCGATATTTTCCTGGTAAAAGCGAATAGCGTCAGAGGTTGTTGTTGTTGGTTTATGTTTTGTTTTATTTTGTTTTATGTATTGTTTAGTTAATGGGGCCGAACTGTGGGCCGTATTGCGGTCTGTATTGTGGTCCGGGGTCTCGGCCGTCTCGTGGACCACCTTTTCCACCGCTGCCGAATCGACTGACTGGTGCCCGTCAAGGGCATCGACAGATTCATCGGCAGTCGTTTCAGTAGCGTCATTCATGTGAGGGTTTTCGATTGGAGGCGTTTCGCGGTGTTCTTCCATAGCTGGCTGCGTATTCTGTCCCGCCTGCATCAACCCGCCGCTTGGCTGGACCTGTGAAAGCATGCGGTAGGTGGCGGCTTGGTTGCCCCTGCCCGGCGTGACGTCAATATAGCCTTTGTCCTGCAGTTCTTCGCGGGCGCGTTTGAAGGATGTGCCTTTGATGCCTGATTTCAATTCGATGGCGGAAGCAGGGACGGTAAACGTCGCCTGCCACCCGCACAGATTGTTTAAATGCATCAGCGTGTTCCAGAGTGCCACAGCCGAGCCGGAAAGCGGATTGAAAATGATTTTGTTATAAAAAGCGTTCAGTTCTTTTAAATAATTCATTGCGTGATTCGCTCCTTGTCCTTGTAGAGGTATTTTATTTTCAATTAAAGGGAGTTGTCCAAATTAATAGCTTTGCGGAATTCGGGGTCTTTAAACTTTTTCCGGACTTGCTTGCCCCAGCTTTTCACGGCTTCGACGCTTACATTCTCTGCTTCGGCAATCTCTTTATAAGGCATGTCCAGAATGATGCGGTGTTGCACCCATTTCCATTGTTTATCCGTCAGTTGGGATTTTAGATTGTTCCAAAGGTTGGGATCGTGCATTGGGAGGTGTTGCGCATCGACCAGGGGATTGGTCGCGTCACTTTTACGGTGGTAGTTGCCGTCAGTGAGTTGGGTTTTGCGTTGGTGAATGATTTTCTCAAGCGCCTCATGCTTTCGGGTGTCTTTGCGGATAGCGTCAATCATGCGGTTGCGGATCATGTAGTTGAAGTAGGTTGCCATGGGGCCTTTGTCCGGCTGGTAGGATTCGTAGGCTCGCCACATCGCGACTAAGCCTTCCTGAAAAAATTCCTCATGCGGATCGTGGATGTTAAGCTTATGGATCTGATAATGTATCCGCCGCTTGTTTTGCTCAAAAATTTCCTCAAACGATATTCGATTGTCCATGTGATTGCTCCTTTGTGTGGATGATAAAGATAAAATAGGTTGGAGAGGTGTTTATGGCCTTGTGATGCAAGCTTAGGGGAGTGATCTTCAAGAAAGGTAAGAGCCCGTTGCGATATAGAGGATTAATTATCCTGGCTTTGAACTACCTTTTTCATCTCATCAATGAAATAACCGGGGATATTCAGAATGGCAGCCATTCGATATAAATTCGTGACGGTCGTGTCGCTTTCACCTCTTTCAATTCGACCGAGGTGATTATTGCTGATGCCCAATTCTTCCGCTAATTCGTGTATCTTGAAGTCATTTTGTTCTCTGAAGTAACGCACTTGCTGGCCAAAATGCTTTCGAAGTTTTTCGTTGTCCACGCCAATCCCCCTTCTCAAGGAATATTATCCTTGCAAAAGGGGGAAAGGTACACAACATATATGTGGTATTTTGAAATTTTTTCGGTTTTTTATCAAATTATATTATATTTAAAGAACTAAAGGCAAATCTGGCTCAAGAAGCTTTCTCAACATGTTTTGAGAATTTCAAGGAATAACAGGTTTCCTTAATTAAATTTAAAAGTACCATCTGCCAAAGCAGACAATTTATACATTTTAAAGGCAATTAGAAAATTCCAACATTCCAAATAAGGTAAGAATGTATTAAAATGTAAAAATAGTCTGGTGCTAAACTACAACTTTACCTCAATTACCATACAACTTCCTACAACTCTCTTCAAAACTAAACCACGCTAACCAATTCTTCAAATCATTATTGCCAATTTTTAATGGCTCACCAATGCTACTTTCTACTTCTATCCGTAAATCCTCAATGTCTTCATAATACTTATCAAACCATTCATGCGTATCTTCATAGTAAACCAATTCAGGGACAATTCCGCTGACGCAACCATGTTCTAAAACATCTTTCACAAAGCTTTCTTTATCCTCTTGCTTTTCTACAATCTCTTTAACAGCTTTTTCTAATTCTGTCATATAAACACCTCTTACCTTTTAAGCTAATCAGCTGACTCTACCATTGGAGCCCTGTAGCCTGTACTTTTTTCATACTCTTTAGAGACCCATTTATATGCTCCTTCCCAACCTTTAAAGCATAATACCGGGCAATCAGCTTCCCAGAGAAATATTGCTCTGAAACCTTTAGTTCCCGTACTCCCACGTATACCTTTGATTGTCAGACCCAATTCTCTTGCCATCGCTAACGTCGCATTGCGGTAATGTTTGAATACCCTCCGTTTAGCATTAAAAGGTGTATTGGCATGAAAACGATCAAAACCTTTAATTTTTTCTTTTAAATATGTTGATATTTCTTCTCCCTTTATCAGTTGAATAATCTTAGTTACAGCATCCCTACTTTGTGTACTGAGCCGGTATGAGTTACTGTAAACACCATATGCCTCACGTTCTCTCCTTTGCAAAACTTCTCCAACCTTGATACCAAGATTCGTTTCAAAAAGTTTTTTTATGTATGTCAAATCCTCATAATTACCACTAATTGAGATCCTCCAAAATTCACTTCCGCGTGAATGCGATTTGAAAAATGTTCCTTTTGACTCCATGTAACCCCTTAAAAAATCCGAATCAAACTTAATTCGTGCCTCTACTGCTGAAGAAGCATAGCCGCATTCCTTCAGTTCCTGCAAAAATCGTGGGTCAGTAATTTGAATAACCTCTAAAATTTCATAGTTTTCTTTTTTCGAATCAACATCGTTATTTCTTGTATAATGATTATGTATAATACCGTAGTTTGATAAATTGGATACTAATTTATCAGCAATTTCCTTATGTGTAGTGGAAAAAAAGACAGTTTCACGATTGTTAATAATTTGTATGTAACCGTCACCGTACAGTATACCCAGTAGATAGTTATTTAACATCCTTGGGACTCCTTTAAAATTACTAAATTTATTCTACAATAAATTTGTAACACTCGTCTATTTTCCACCTTTTGAAAAAATAATGTGAAATAAGAGGGGGTCAATGATTTTGTGTAAACAATCCTATTCTCGTAGAAAGAAGGTCAACTGTTTCCTCTCCCCCTTTCTATAAGCCAATTTTAACATAATATAATCGACCAAGTGTAAGAGAAGAACTGAACAACAGCGTTTTTATTAGTTCTGTATATGCGTATTTGCCATTGAGCGATTGTTTTTGTTTCTATGATTGTACACTTTAAGCCGAAAACTCCTTTTCCACAATCCCAAGCGGATTTTCTCAGGCAGCGACTTTCGCCTTCAATTTTATAATAAACATGGTAAAATATAACTATATCCAGTCTACCATTTGTAAATAAGGAGACAGTTTATGATTATTTATGAAGCAAGCAAAACTGAATTTATATCTGATATTACGAATGAACTGTTAGTCGAACGATTATATCATTCGTATCAGGAAAAAATCGGTAGAACTTCCAAAAGAGAAATAGCTTCCTGGGAAAATTCATTACAGCGTATGTCGAATGTTATGCAGGATCCAGATATACCGATAGAATCTACAGTTGCTATTGAGTTTAAAATCCCTAATACTTCAAAACGGGTTGACTTTCTCGTAGCTGGGAATGATGGCGAACAAGATCATGTTGTTATAGTGGAATTAAAACAGTGGTCAGAGGTTGAAAAAGTGGAAAGTAAAGATGCTTTAGTCAGTACTTTTTTGGGGGGAGGAATCCGCTCTGTTACCCATCCATCTTATCAAGCCTGGTCCTATGCTGCTTTAATAAAGGATTTTAATGAGAATGTACAGGAGCAGCAAATCGAATTAAATCCATGCGCATACTTACACAATTACCGAAAAACAGAAAATGACCCACTCACTGATGGTCATTACACAGAACACTTGAACAAAGCCCCGGTGTTCGCAAAAGGAGAAATCCAAAAGCTCCGTAATTTTATAAAAAAATACGTCCGCAAAGGTGATAAGAATCATCTTATTTATCAAATTGAACATGGCAGAATCCGTCCGTCAAAATCACTGCAGGACTCGCTGAGCAGCATGCTTAAGGGTAACGAAGAATTTATCATGATTGATGAACAAAAAGTGTTTTACGAAGATGCCTACCAATTAGCGATTGACAGTCTGAAAAATACCCAGAAACAGGTTATGGTAATCGACGGAGGTCCAGGTACAGGTAAGTCTGTTATGGCTGTCAATTTACTGGTTAATCTAATCAATGATGGGTTAATGACCCTCTATGTTTCCAAAAATGCAGCTCCACGGGAAGTCTATGCTTCCAAACTGAAAGGGACGATCAAAAAAACAGAGATTGATAATTTATTTAAAGGGTCTGGCAGCTTTACCAAATCAGAGTTGAACGAATTTGATGTTATCGTTGTCGATGAAGCACATCGATTAAATGAAAAATCCGGTTTCTTTGGGAACATGGGGGAAAATCAAATTAAGGAACTCATTAAAGCATCTAAATTTACACTCTTTTTCATTGATGAACATCAACGCGTTACGTTAAAGGATATTGGAAGCATTGATTTAATCAAACAGTATGCAAATGAATTTGATGCTGATCTGATTACTGGAAAACTCACTTCCCAATTCCGCTGTGATGGATCGGATGCCTATATAGCCTGGCTTGAAGATGTTCTTCAAATTCGCAAAACAGCTAATACACACGACTACGGAGTGGACTATGACTTTCGAGTGTTCGATGATCCACATGCGATGTTAAGTGAAATCGAAAAACTTAATCAATCCAATAACAAATCACGTATGTTAGCCGGATATTGCTGGGAATGGCCGACAAAAGAACGGAAGAATACAGATTATAAAGATATCACAATACCAGAACATAATTTCGAAATCAGTTGGAATCTATCAGACAGCATTTGGGCAATTGATCAAAACTCTGTGAGTGAGGCAGGGTGTATCCATACAGCTCAAGGGTTGGAGTTTGATTATGTCGGTGTCATTATAGGACCGGATTTATTTTTTCAAAACGGTGAAGTGCAAACCGATTACACAAAACGCGCCCGAAGTGATCAGTCACTGAAAGGTATTAAGAAAATGGCAAAAGAAAACCCTGAAAAAGCCCAATCTATTGCAGATGATATTATTCGCAATACCTATCGTACACTTATGACACGTGGTCAAAAGGGTTGTTTCGTATTTTGTACAGATCCGGAATTGAATAAATACTTTCAATCACGACTGAACAAGACTTATGAATACAATGATTTTTCACCTGGCAAAATAGACATGGTGGCAGAGGATAAAGGGTTTTATCAGTAATTTTCACAAAAATACTGAGTGCATTATAGCGCTCAGTATTTTTTCATTATCAAATTTTTCTCAGTATGTACCACAACCTCCAAAACTTTTTAAGTTCTCTTTGGCCCGGTCCTGAACTCCCATCACAGCGACTCATAAAGAAGAGGCACAGCAGTCGGCTGTGATTTCATAGCAAAGAACCTGCAGAGGCTCTTTATTATTTCCGATTACCAGACTCTCCTTAGCGATCATTCAGTAGGCTGTCATAAATTCTCTCTCTATATTTCTTCGTATGTTTCCTTGTAATTGTCTTTAAAGCAAGATTCCATACTCCAATGCAAATCCTAGAAATCTAATTGTTTCATATTTTTATTCGTCCTTACAATTTATGTATACACTAAGCCAAAAACATATTCTCATTATGCCATAATAGAAATTCAGGAGATGGTCGTTCCTTTTTGAAATCAGGCATTTCGGCTAGTTTTTTTCCATGTAAAGCATAATATTCTCTGCCATTTCCATAATCAGCTTTTATCCGTTTGCTGACTTCAACTTGGTGTTCCTCGTTTATCGTAATATAACCTCGGTCGAATAGTGTATGTATGTCCCTTCTCAACAACAATCCATTATTTGTTAGATGCGGGCCGTTTTGTGAATAAGGTTTAATGTGAGCAGCATCAAGCACTGGCAACGTTTTTTCACCTGTTATTGCACACTTTCTGTGATAAGCATCCGTTACCATTACCCTGAACGCACCTTGACCAATTCTGGGTTTAACCGTTTGGAGTGAGCCATACCTATTCATTGGTTGGTCTTCTCCAACGTAATTAGATTGTCTAAGTTTTTGAAAATGTAACCGTTCCTGCACCTGATTATAGAGTTCTTGGCCAATTTCAGTATCTGTATTATAAGTTTTTCCTTGTACTATGTTAGGTTTCCAATCTTTTGGTACAGGAATCCAATCTTGTCGATCAAAAAAGAAAGGTTCAGTTAATATAATACACCCAATCACAGGGTCTGGTTCAGATTGATAATTGCTTTTCCTGTATTTATAGATAGCATTTCGAAAATGAATGACATCATTTGTACCATTTTTATAGCCAAAGGCTTCCCATGCTAAAGAAAGCGGGAGAAATGTATGACGAACAAAAAATCCTCCCCCAACAATATAATTATTAGGGCTATGAAGTTTAAATAAAAACAGATCATTCTCTCTTAACGCTTTGAATGGTTGTTTTCCACCAGGTCGCCAGAAATTCAATTCGTCTGGCTGATTTGATTTCAAAAACTCAAACCACTTGTCATCTGTAACACCCACATAAAACTTCATCATTCTCCCCCCACAATTAACGATGTCAGTTAAAAGCAATTCATTAAAACTTTTTCTACAAGTCTATATTAACAAATATGTACTTCACTAATAAACATCTTCAAAAACAGGCTCCTCCATCAAAAATACAAAAATGTCAAAATACTATTGTCATTCGCAAATATTTTCTGTATACTATATCAAAAAGATATATATCATATTGATAGGTGATTTCATGAAAAAAGACAATCATACGAAATATGCCATTCTCGGGCTGCTCACGACGGATTGCCGCTCGGGTTATGCCATCAAGCAGATGTGTGACAGGAGTCTGAATCATTTTTGGAAGATCAGCTATGGCCAGATTTATCCGATGCTGAAGCAACTTGTGACGGATGAACTGGCGACGGTCCGGGACACAACGCAGGATGACGGGCCGGATAAAAAGGAATATTTTATCACAGCTAAAGGCGAGGCGGCATTACAGGAATGGTTGCAAACCCCGATTGACAAGATACCTGCTGAAAGGAACGCTGTGCTGCTGAAGCTTTTTTTCAGCCGCCACCAAGATGCTGATGCGACCATCAGACAGCTTGAAGATTACCAGCAAAAGCTTGAAGAGCGGTACAGCACGTATGAAGTGATTGAGGAGATGATTGCCTCACATATGCATAACAAACAGGATGCACCATATTGGCTTTTCACCCTGGATTATGGCAAACGACTGACAAAAGCCGCGATTGATTGGTGCACTGACACAATTGATCAAATTAATCCTGGGAGGGATAATGATGGATAACCACATTTTTGAAGGGCGGTATACAACGGAAAATAACCGGGATGTTGTCGTATTTCTGATTGGTATGCGCATCAACAAGCGGCTTGCGATCCGGAAATGGCTGCCGGTGTTTACCGCAATGCCGGGCATGATTCGGGAGTTGTATGAAAATCAGGAGGCGCTTGGTTTTCTGTCGATGGAAAACTATTTCGGACTGCGCACGACGGTGATGATCACGTACTGGCGGTCCAAGGAGGATCTGCTTGCCTATTCCAGAGGGCAGAGGCATCTGACAGCATGGAAGAATTTCAACCGAAAAATCGGCGACACGGATACAGTCGGAATTTATCACGAAACGTATGTCGTGCCACAAGGGCATTATGAAGCGATTTATGGAAACATGCCCGTTTATGGGCTGGCTAAGGCCTCCGGACATATGCCGGTGACTGCTGAGGTAAGGACTGCTGAGAAACGGTTACGGACGGGTGTGAAGTAACTGTGCGTTAACCGTTTATGTACATCTTTATTGATTAATGAAAAGAGACTCCTTCGCAAGCAGGAGCCCTCTATGGCTGATATTCTTCACCGCTGCGTATGTAATGAGCAACGAAAGAAAAAGCATCATCTAAAGTTAAGATGTCCCAATTTTCCTTTCGCTTGCCCTTGTCACCGGGTACATGATGATGGTGGTGAGGTTCTGACTTAATTTTGTATTCTCTTGGGGTCCATGATTCATCGTGTGGCTCATTTTCCCAAGCCGAAATATGATTATACAGTTTTCCTTTTTTTGGGATGATAATTTTCCATTGGTAATGGTACTCGATGACAAAGCCATCTTCATATTTTTCAATTGCATGCAATCCTGTCTTCCCGTGCACAGGATGTTTTATTAGTGGAAACAGTACCGACAACTTATGATTGGTTCGTTTATAATTACCATATATCGAATCCTTTGGTGCCAATTGCGTATAATTACAGAATAAATCACCATATTTTCTTAATATCTCCGGGATGTCAGCAGGGAGAAGGAATTTTTTCGTCTCTCTAATCAATTTCCTTCTCCTATAATTTGATTGGTTATCTGCTCTTCCTCTTCAAGGAGTTCCCGCCATTCATAATAATCAGATGGATCATCCATCGCATCAATGTCTATCCCTTCAAAGGCTTTTTCAATGTAAGGCGTCTTGTATTTCTTTTTGTATTGCATCAGTTCTTCATAAACTTCACTCAAACGTTCTTCAGGTGTTTGACGTAATCGCTTCTTCTCTTGATAAAGGTATTGCATCTTAATACAGTACACTGGGTCCTTCCAAAGATCTACCGCATGTTTTGGTATTTTATTATGAGAAGACGTATCTATATGTTCCAGGCCCTGTTTCATATAATTGTTCAGTGTCACATTCGATATGCCCAGAAGCTTGGCTGCTTGTTTTGGTTTGATTAAATAGTCTTCCCTATACTCGAAAACGATATCTTTACCACTAATTTGATAATACCAATCCTCTAAATCCAACTTGAGCTTTCCAAATTCCAAATCACTGGTTGGCTTACCAAGCAACATGAGACGTTTTAACCACTCCAATAACGCCAGACGGTTTTTGTCCGATAAAATGTATTGTTCATTGAATTGAAGGTGGGGTGTATCAAAGGTGATTTCCCTTAAGCGATCCTTAAAAGTCCCTAACATGATGACAATAATTTGACTCAATACATAACTTGTCTCTTTTTCAATCTTTGGTTTACTTTGTAATTTGTAAGCATTTTCAATGTCTTTTTCTGTTTCTTCAAATATCGTCGCAGTCATCATTCTCACCTCTCTCACCTCCATTATAGCTTTATTTTTAACAAAAAGTCAATTTAATTAATTAATGATTTATATAAAATCATTAATCATTATATCCAGTAATAGAAAAGCCAAACATGAACCGGCGTACTGATTTTTAGCCACCATATTGCTTGTGTTTGACTTTTTCTTATAAAACTATATGCGAGAAGCAGGGAAGGAAGACTAACAAAGCTGTCTTGTTCCCCTGTCAAACTTGAACCAGGGTGCCTGTCACTCCCCGCCATAACGGGGAATAAGTACACCCATAAACATTTCACTTTTGGGTTGCAAAGCCCTTCGATCACAGTTAATACCACTTATATAAAATAACCTGCACCACTTATACATGGCGCAGGGTTATTGATCTAACAGCTTACTTATCTTTCCGTTTCCGGTATGTCATTATACCTTTCAGCATCCAAATCAGATACCTCTCCAGTTGCAACGCCATTTAATATGCCGAATACGCCCGTTTCGACTGCCCTTCTCAGCTGTCCCATCTTCTTTTGACCAAAACTCTGGGTTTGGCCCGTGATTTCAAATAAAACAGAGCCACTGCCATTGAGTGCAAATGAGCCTAGTGCTGTTCCGGGTAAATCCAAATCTTGCGGGTATAGCGAGATATTACCAAATGGTGAATTACCCATTTGCTGTACGGCGTCATAGGCTGCCAAGTTTAACTGCTTGGAATATTCGAGATTATATTGGTCAGCATATTCACTATATTTTTCTCCCTCTTCAGTGTCCGGATGTGGTACGAAAACACCGGACAATGAGAATGTTACCGGCTCTTCTGTTCCTTCAATGACATATTCTCCCTGATGGTGCAAGTCAATAAAAACATCTACAGTATCAAATTGATTCTGCAAGCCTTTATAAACATCACGAACTGTCTGTGCTTCAGGTGTAATATACCATCCCGGTTCGGAAGAGGAACCCGGGAAATCAGCCGGCTGCGGTGTGTAATCCAGGTCAGGATTGAAGTCCCGATTCATGTCGAATCCCGGGTTGGATGCATAATCCCAATATTGGTTTTGGTAGGTGTAATAATTCCATGATGGTTCAACCCCTTCCAACTGCGGAAATTCGTTCGTCACTTCATCCCATGTCATTTCAGTTCCGCGTCGATTTAATTCGGTTGCATCCGGATTAATCATAGGCATGGCGACAATCGTTAATTCTTCCCTGAGCTGTCGCATTTCAGGCGAATTATTGGATCCGATTTTTTTAATCATTTCCAGCAATGCTTTGGTACCCACTTTCTCGTTGCCGTGAATTTCACTTTGAATTAAGACAACCTTATCCCCTGAACCAATCGTCGCCTTATGAATTTCACGACCTTGATTCGAATAGCCGACCACTTCCACATCGACATTTCCCTGGCTGGTTCTTTCAACTTGATTTAATGCTCTGGTTAATTCATCGTGACTAATAAAACCCGATACGGGAGGCTGGTTCATCGTGACAGGGTTTGGTTTAGCCTTAACCGGGGCGTCATACGTTGGTACAAGCATCCCTGCACTGAGCAGCACGGCACTGCACGTTAATGCCAGTTTCTTCCTTTTCTTCATACAAAAATCCCTCCATTGATTTAAATGCTTGTTTGATTCATTCTATTTCTAATAATGAAACTCCTTTAAAAAAATGGAAAATGAATCCAAAGCACTTGTGTCAAAGGCCTTACAAGGGATTTAATGTGGTAAATGGATAGGATTAATTAACTATAATTTCTATTAAAAAACTTCCAATCGCATGTAACCCCGGTTTTATTCAACTTATCTCAAGGAAGTTTTGAGCTTATTGTATAGGCCAGGAATGACCATGTCATTTATGTTAAAAGCATTTCATCATTTCTTTTGGATAATCGATGAATGGGTTCCGGTTTCCTTGAATTTCGTAAATAGCCAGGTTGCGGTGCTTTTCATAAAGATCAGGTGGAAAGTTCTGATGCCAATCCAATAATAAAGCCGTGTCAATACCTTTCCTATAGGATGATTCAATCTCATCAGGATACCTGATTAAAAAATATAACATCGCTCTTGCTACTGCTCCTTTGCCACTTTCTGGTTCGAATAATCCTTCATCTGCCTTTCCGCATGTCTCCTCTATTCGCTTTGAACTTATCTCTTCCGGTTTGTAACCCTTGAAGTCATGGTATGGATAATTGCTTCTTATGGAATTACAAACAGGTTCACAGGTGAATAAGTGATGGAGGTCTCCCCGCATTGGCTCTTGTCTGCTGAACCAGGACTGTGGGACGGAATGCTCGCAATTAAATTTGAAATTATTTTCAATGTGTGCCAATCTATCATCTATCAAATAGCGGTCTTTATCAGTTATCTTTTCAAGCTCTTCTTTTCGTTTGATAGAAATGGCATAGTCCTCTTTGATCACTTCTTCCACTTTTCTTCTTTTGCCTGAATAAATACTCGCAAGGTTACCATCAGGACGTAAATCAACCCAGGGGTAAACATACTCACTCGGGTCGTAACTCACCTTGTTCATATGAGTGTCCCGAAGAAGCTTCTTCAATGTTCGAGCCAACTCACTATCACTGACATTTCCAAAGTCGATGTTTTTATAGTATTGCTCGATCTTTCGCTTATCTGCTTCCTCATCATAATATTCTCTCTTATCTTTTTGTATATTTTCTTGTGTTTTTCTAAGCTGGGAAAGAATGATGGCGAGATGTTGAGGGCTCTTGGGTGTAACGACCTTTTTATCAGTAAATAAACGCATATTGCTTCCCCCCTATAATAACCGCAATAACAAACAAGAAGAAAACTATTTGGATAATCATATCGCTCGTATTTAAACCGCCTATAGTTGATAACAACATAAAAAATACACCTTTCTTTCTTGGAAGTTTGTCCTATCATTGAACAAGTTGCGACTGAAATTAATTAATTGATTCTTCTGTTTCTCGTACGATCATCCATTTTCCATTGCTCAGTTGCCAGTTTTCGATCGTGAATAATCTTGCAAGTAATTCTGCATTTTTCATAATCAGCTGTTCATAAAACACTACAGCATTCGCTTCATCCTTTAACCGAATTATCCTGTTTTCAAATTTCTTCGTAGCACCTAATAATTGCTTAACAGATTGCTTCATCCCGGTTATCGCCTCTTGCCGGTTAAAAATAATCGGTTTGTCATTTATCCCTTTAAAAAATGCTACATAATAGCCATCAGTCATCCTTTCTATTGAAGATGTATCGCCTGAACGCATAACTTCGTTCCATTCAGTAATAAATTCATCATGCACTTTGGTGAATTCTTCCAATTGATCGTTCATCCCATCCATTTATTGCACATCCTTTGAATTTAAATTTATATCCGGCACCGTATTGACGTTTATACTAATCTTACCATCTTTTCTTCAAAGACAGGATTTCTTCAATATAGCCGAACAAACTATTGGGGGCTTGAATTAACGAATATGTCAACGCATAAAACACATAACTCCATATTATACGAGGGCATTTCTGCCGAAGAAACCGGTACGTCTTTCGCTGAGCCATATATGAAGTCAGAGTCATCATAAATATTAAAGGCAGAATAAATAAGGTCATTAGCCCAACAATGAGATAAACACCAAAAAAGGCGAGAAATAAACCTGGGATAAAAAAGAACACTAAGGAGAAATCAATGATCGGAAAAAATAGGTTCATTCCAATCACTATTCAAGTTTGATGATCTTTACACCGAAATAAAATATTGGGATAAGTACGAAAAGCCTCGATCATTCCTCTCGCCCATCGCTTTCTCTGCCGAAAAAAAGCATATAATGAAACAGGTGCTTGCGTATACGCCAATGCGGTTGACTCAAAAAAGACACGGTAGTTTTGACGCAACATGCCCCAAGTTAATACAATGTCTTCGCCAACAACCGATTGCCAGCCTCCTAACTCAGTAATCACTTCTTTTCGCATGGCACTAAATGCTCCTTGAGCCACTAGTGTACTTTCATAGATTCCTTGCTGCCTCTTTAGTGCGGCGATACCCAAGAAGTAATCCCACGTTTGTAATCGCGTTAGCCAACTTTGTTTCGTATTACTTATCATGATTGACCCGGCAACAGCTCCAACCTTTTTATCTCTTTCTTCTTTCCTGAAACGACTCATGATATTGCGTAAGGCTTTTGAATGGAGCAAAGTGTCGGCATCAACGGTTACAAGATATTCATAACTTGCATAACCCAGCCCTGTATTTAAAGCATTACTTTTCCCTTGATTCGTCTTATGTTGGAAAATACGGAGAGTGTGGGGGGTAATCCCTAAATTCTTCTTGTAAACTTTTTAAGGTAAGATAAGTGTCATCATTCGATCCATCATCAATTACCAATAATTCGATATGACTGGGATAGCATGTGGCCAAAATATTACAGATTGTTCTTTCAATTGAGTTTTCTTCATTATAACAGGCAATAAGAATCGAAATGTTTGGCAATTTAGCTTTTGGTATTGAAATATCCCATCTCCCTAACCATAATGTGAATAATAAAAACATATTCAGAAATCCCGGAAAAAGGGCAACACCAAAAACGCAAAGAACAGCCATAGGTAATGGCATAAATCTACTCAAGTCATCAATCCAAGCTAGAGAAAGCCATATACAAACAACAAGCCACAATGCGGCACAAAATAAGGCTACATAAAATATTGAAGTATGTCTGATTATCATCACCTTGTCATAAAAAGTTGCCTATAACAACCTATGACAAAAGCGACTTTGTTGACATACACCATGCTTTGAATACAAACCTTTTTACTTGATTTAATGTAAAGGTACTTTTCTCCTCCAATTGTAGTTTGAATAAATAAATGACAATACAGTCGCTCCAACAGTACTTGGCAGCAAAATAAATGAAAAAAATTGAAGTGTGACCATTCCACTTACATCAAAGTGTCCATGAACAGGTCCTAAAATTTGTGTTGCCGTCATAATTGCAACATGAAATCCAATTGATGTCCACAGACTTCCCGATATCGCTCTAAACACACCTAAGATTATTGCAAAACCAGGGATAAATTGAAGCTGTTCAACTGAATAGATTGCCCCTATAAAATAGGCAAATAATGAGAACAACAAAGCTTGTAAAATAATAGTACCCCAATGGGGAAATAACGCATTTAAGTAACTGTATATATATCCCCTAAAAATAAGTTCTTCAGGCAATGCTTCTATAAAAAATACAGTCACGGATAAAATCAAAATACTCAACAATAGGTAACTAAAATCTGTATAAACGTTTATTTCAACCCATCCAAGCATTAAACAGATATATATACCAATAGATGCAGGTATTGTCCAAAGAAAAAAACCAATAAGAAATGAAAAGATATTTTTTTTAACAGTTGATTGCCCAAGCCGGTTCCATGAAGTCTTGTCAATTTTCAACGCCACTTGTATAAGTATAACTGTTAAAGCAGTTGTGGTCAGAGCAATTATAAAGTGTTTAAGAGAGCTATAGTCTTGCCCCATAAACGTATCGCTAAGGTAGGTTATAAAATTCCAAATGATGATACCTAAAACCAACACTGCAGTAATTCTTATTATTGTGTTTTTCATTTTAAAATTTTCACCCAATGCACTCTCAGCTCCTCTTTAAAACAAACGTTGCTGTATCAATTCAATATCTCCATACGACTATTAAGACAGGCTGACGCAAGGTGGAAATGGGATGATGCCTTCCATCTAGTGGGCTGTATTACAAAGAGGATTTGGAAGTGTTTTAAGAACTGGCTTCATGCCATTTAAAGGCAAGAAAGTTTTTTGGCATGTTCGGTTTAATTATAACATGTTTTTAAAATCGTTTTTACCCAGTAAATAATAACGCACAAAAAAATGCCGCCGGAGTATATTCCGAGCGGCATTGCTATTGGAGTTATTTTATACAATTCTGTGCAACCGGAAAGTGGCTGAATATGCGTGATTACTTTAAAAAGCTTGCCGGTACACTCTGTTTTTTATTTTTATCGTGATAGCAATCCCAACTTTTTTTCAGCCAGAACCCTATTTGGCTCAAATTGTGACCCATTCCGCTCAAGTTCGTGGTATTTTCGCTCAAGTTGGCGCAATTTCCGCTGATGTTCACTAAGATTTCGCTGATGTTCACATATTTGGAATAAATTACCATAGATTCATCGCCCCGTGGAGTAAATAGACGATTTCTTTCACACAAACCCTGCGTACTATCGCTTAATGCGCTTGTTAACCTGATTTTCTTAACAGGAGATCTTGATCGCTCCCTTTCGATGTAAGGGCACTAATAGCTCCCATAATAGCAAACCCGGCGAGCGAGCTGAAAAACATTGCCAAATAAATATTCTCAACTATATTAAACGAGGTGAACACGACATAAAGGGTTGTCCCTGTCATTAATGAAGCGATGGCGCCGTAATTGTTGGCATATTTCCAGAAATAACCCAGCGTAATCGGGGCAATGATTCCGGAGATAATCGCTGAAAAGCTAAATTGAATTAAAATCGACAATGATTCCGGGCGCTCTAATGAAAAATAGAGTGACACCAGCCCAACAACAATCAAGGCACCTTTCGCTACTTTCACAGATTTTTGGTCCAGTTCGGCATCTGATATGTTTTTCATAAAAAGGGGTGCCACTACCCGATAAAAATCATTTCCAATACTGGTTGTAACTCCGAGGTACAAACTGTCTGTGCTTGATAAGATGGCTGAAATAATTCCGACAATCATTATCGCTGCAATCACACCGGGAAAGGCTTCAATAACGTACACCGGTATCGCGGAATCAGCACTTTCCAATGCCGGGAAGAGCACACGTGCTGCAAGTCCACCAAGCACCATTAATATTGAAATGATACACAAAATAATTCCAGCAGACATCGTAAACGGCGCAAGCTCTTCTTCCGTTTCAATTGATAAAACTTTGTTTAATAAGTGAGGCATTAATACAAAACTGAATAACATAAACTGAACAGCCATAATCGCAAGCACACTATTATATGGGCCATCAGTACCTACGGCGCCGGTTAAACCCGGGTCAATCGCTTCTAATTGCGTGGTCAAAACGCCGAAGACATTAAATCCGCCCCCGATTGTCCAAAACAATGAAACCATAATTAAAACGGATGTAACTGCCATTAAAATTCCTTGAAGGCCATCCGTAACCATTTGAGCGAAAGCGCCGCCAAGTCCAATATAAAGAATCGTAATCGTCACACCAATTACAATCCCCCATTCGTACGGAATACCGATGACCGTTTCAAAGATTGTGGCAAGCCCTACATTTTGACCGACAATATAATATACATTAAATAGAATCAATACCGTCACAAGGACTTGTAACGTTTTTGAATTGTAACGCCTCCCCAGCCATTCAGGCAATGTCGATACACGGCCGAGTTTTTTGCCGTAACGCCAAAAAGCTTTGGCAAACAGTAATAAGCCAATCCAGGAAACGCCGAAGCAACCAAGTGTGTACCACAGGACTGAAGTTCCATATTCATAAGCAAGCCCTGGTACACCAATGAACAGATTCGCACTGGCGTAGGAAGTAGCGAAACTCGCTCCAACAAGCACCGGACTCACCTTTCCCCGGGCTGTCGCAAAGCCATTCATTGAGTGACTGTGCGCACTTCCCCGCTTGCCAATCCACGTAACAAAAGCAAAATAAATAACTAATAGCAGAACAACCGTCCATAACACCACACTTGAGTTAGTTAGCATACTTTAAGGCTTCTCCTTTCTGCTGGCATAAATTTTTTTCCATAAAACAAAACCGATTATCCAGCATGCAACGACCAAAAGAAAGTAAGTCAGAACCATGGGGTGTCATCTCCTTTTGCCTTGAAAAAAGGCAGTACCTCGTCTTCAATGGTTATAAAGCAGACCGAAACATCCATTTGATAAAAGACCTCGCTTGGCTCTATCAACAAATGTGTTAACATTGAAGGCCCCTCTGTCAGCTCCACGACACCAACGACATACGGGGTTTTCTCCTGCCAGGCAGGATGATCTGTCCGGTAAATGATACTCCATGTTTGCAACTTGCCCTGACCAGATGCTTCTTTCCAGGTCAATTGATTACTAAAACAGAACGGACAATGCGCCCTCGGATAGAAGATCGCCCGGCTGCAATCATCACAAAACTGGAGTGAAAACCGCCCTTCAGCAATGTTGTCCCAAAATGGCTTACTTATTGATGTCCTGAGCGGTTTCGGTAAGGAAATACTCATGATACGCCTCCTAATACAAGTGCTGTCGTTTCGCTTAAAGTTGCCCCATTACCCGTAACAAGTGCATGCCGGGCACTTGGTATTTGACGTTCTCCGGCATTACCGCGCAATTGATGGACAGCTTCAATCACATGTGACATGCCACCGGCTAAATCGGCCTGCCCAAATCCCAGCTGACCGCCGTGCGTGTTCAGCGGATAATCGCCATCATGACCAAAGCTGTGATTGTCAATAAAACGGCCGAATTCACCCGGCCCGCAAAGACCGGTGCTTTCCAATTGTGTGGCAACAACGCTCGTATAACAGTCATAAAGCGACAATAAATCAACATCATGGATAGCAATTTCCGCCTGCTTAAGCGCAGACGGGATCGAATATTGAAATGGCAAATCATCAATGTCCGGTGCCTGGCTTACTGCACGATGGGTGATTTTTTCGCCTGCTCCTTTCAGATAGACGGGTTTGTGCTTCCCTTGTCCCGCACGGTCTTCAGACGTAACAATTACTGCCGCCCCACCAGCAACCGGCATCACGATTTCCAATAGATGAAGCGGATCAGCAATCAATGGTGATGTCAGAATGTCATCCAGTTCCAATGACTTCCCGTAAAATATTGCGTTCGGATTGAACTGGGCATTTTTTCTTGACCAATAAGCAATTTTGGCGAATTGTTCTTGTGACGAGCCGTGCTTTTCCATGTGCTGCCGCTTCAATAATGCATAAGACGTATTGGCACCTAAAGCACCGAATGGTACATCGAATTCCCGGATTGGATTGCGGTTTGGTGAACGCAATGTTTCACCTTTTTCATTTTTGTTTGCTAATACGCATACGACGGTTTCACACATTTCCATTTTAATGGCAGCGGCTGCCCGCCAAATCATTCCCGGTCCCGTTGCTCCACCAAGGTCGACCGTATTTGACATTGTCGGATTGATGCCTAAATATTCCGATACAGTTGCCGGAACGTGCTGAGGCGTCTCGCCAACCTGTGGACCAACAAGCAATCCGTCAATCACATCTTTGGAAATACCCGCATCGCTAATTGCCTCCCGCACTGAATCCGCGATTAAACTCAGCGTTGTCTTCCCTTGCGAATAGCGTTCCGGTTTCAGTTCTCCGATGCCAATAATTGCTCCGTGAGGTTTGTGCGACATTAGTCATACGTCCTTTCTATTAATCTGGTAAAAGCCGCTAAACTATTTGGGTTACTTAGCGATGCTTTATTTTTCACTTCGTTTCCCAGCGCTTCCTTTTTCGCAGCAGCTTCCACCTTTTTTCCATTAATCGTATACGGGATGTCGTCGACAAAATAAATCCGTTTTGGTACGTGTCGTGGCGATGCATGCGCCCGAATTTGCCGGCGAATCTCTTTGATTAACAGCTTATCTTGTTGATCAGCCACAAGACATAGCACGATATCTTCGTCATTATCCACAGGCAGCCCAAAGACAATCGAATCCTTCACGTGTGCAAACTGCTCGACGACGTTATAAATTTCCGCTGTCCCTATTCGAACACCGCCGGGATTTAACGTCGTATCTGACCGCCCATAAATAATAAACGTGTCATCAACTGTCTGTTCCACAAAGTCACCGTGCGTCCAAATCCCTGGCCACTTTGAAAAGTACGTTTTCCGATAACGTTCATCGCCGTCTTTTCCGTAAAACGTAATGGGCATGCTCGGTGCTGGCTGGGTACAAACAAGATCACCTTTTTCGGCATAAACCGATGCTCCCCTTTCATCAAGAACATCAACAGCCATTCCCAGCGCTTTGCACGTAATTTCACCTCTCCGAACAGGGTGAACCGGCGTGCCCATTACGAAACAGCCAATGATTTCAGTGCCGCCGGAAATTGAAGCAAGGACAATGTCTTGTTTAATTGTTTGATACACCCAATCATATTGCTCAGCGCTTAATGGCGCCCCGCAGGACAAAATGCTCTTAAGCTTTTTAAGCGGGTACTCGTGCTGCAGTTCCACATTGTTTTTCATCAGTGTATCCAGGTATTTCGGGCTTGTTCCAAAATGCGTGACACCTATCTGGTCGGCAATCTGCCAAAGGTGTGTGATACAGTCTGTTCGTATGGGCGAGCCATCATACAACAAAATTGCCGCTTCACTCGCCAGCCCCGTCACAAGCCACGGATACATCATCCAGGCAGTATTGGTATACCAAAAAAGAACATCGTTTTTGTGCACATCACAATGCAACTGGTGCTCTTTGACATGTTGAAGTAAAGTCCCGCCGACCGAATGAACAATAGCTTTTGGCAAACCGGTCGTCCCGGACGTATATAAAATGTACAGCGGATGTTGGAACGGAACTCGGGTATACTCAGGTACGTTCGCCTGCTTATCACATAACGATTCCCACGTATGCGTATCAAGCTTATCCGACTCAAGCTTTCCGTTCAGTGTGACGACAGCGGTTAGACTGCTGATCGCATCACTTGTTTCTTTGATTTTGTCTGTAATATTAAACGGCTTTTGTTTGTATTGATAGGAAAGCACCGTAATCAGCACTTTCGGACGGGCTTGTCCAATACGGTCAATCATGCCTTTGGCACCAAAGTCGGGTGAACAAGACGTCCATACCGCACCAAGTGAAACCGTTGCAATTAATGCAGCGAGACCTTGAATGTTATTAATGGTTACCCCGGCAACCCGGTCACCTTTTTCAACACCTAATTGTTTCAGGCCTGCCTGTGCCTGGGCGACAAGCTGTTTCAGTTCTTTCAACTGAATTGAACGTTTAAATCCCGCTTCATCGGCTTCATAGGCAACGACCCGCTCATCAGCACCTCTTAATAAATTTTCAGCGAAATTCAATTCGGCCTCAGGAAACCACTGGACATCGGGCATCGCGTCCGATGGTATGTAGATGCGCTCGCCTTTTTTGCCAATAATCCCGGCGTAATCCCACACGTGTGACCAAAATTCATCTAAATGAGCAACGGACCAGTGATGCAGCCGCTCATAAGGAAAAAGAGGCTGATTGGCAAATGCTGCAAACTTATTAATATGTGACCGTTCGATATCTTTCCGTTCCGGCTCCCAAAGAACCCTGGAACGCTGCTGTGTTAGTTGTGTTGTCATACTGATTCTCCTTTCGTTGCCGGTACTTCTATTAAAATAGCGAAACCCTGGCCGCCACCACCGCATAAAGCGGCGATGCCTTTTCCGCCACCGCGTCGCTTCAATTCATGGGCAAGTGTTAACACAAGCCGGAATCCGGTGCCGCCTAATGGATGACCAATTGCAATTGCTCCACCGTTGACATTGACACGATCGTAGCCAATACCCAACTCGCGGCAACTGGCAATCACAACACTGGAAAAAGCTTCGTTGATTTCAAACAAATCGATATCATCAACAGACAAACGCTGTCTTTCCAGTAAACTGTTGATCGCCTTGGCCGGTTTTGTTTGCAAACTGGCATCAGGACCTGCCGTTTCCTGCCAGTCAATGACCGCTGCCAGGGGTGTTTGGTTTAAGTTCTGTGCCTGTTCTTCCGACGTCACAATTCCGACGCTTGCGCCATCAGTCATTTGCGAGGCATTCCCCGCTGTGATCGTCCCCTCAGAAGAAAAAGCGGGCGAAAGATTGCTCAGCTTATCAACTGTTGTATTTACACGAATGCCTTCGTCTGATTCTAAAAAATCGGTTATAGCAGTTATTTCATCTGATAGTCTGCCGCCAGCCTGAGCATCAGCTGCCCGTTGCTGGGATCGTGCTGCATATTCGTCCTGCTCTTTGCGTGATATGTCATAAATAGCGTTATAGTGGTCAGTGAGCACGCCCATTGATTGATCCGTTAACGCGCACCATAGCCCGTCATTTTGCAATGTATCCTTCAATTGTGTATCCCCAACCCCGCTTTGCATCCGGACATTTGCGGTATGCGGGGCATTCGTCATTGAGTCAAATCCGCCAACAAGAAATAAATTACCTTCATTCAATTGGACCCGCCTTGAAGCATCTGCAATCGTGGCAAGTCCTCCCAAACATACATTGTTTAGCGTAATCGCAGGTGTGCTCGGGTCTATTCCAGCGTGATAAGCAACTTGCCTTGCGGGATTTTGCCCTGTCCCGGCCTGGATGACTTGAGCAAGGATGGCTCCGTCTGCTTTTCTGACTTCGGGACAACGCTGTAATAATGCTGTCACTGCGCTTGCACCCAAATCGACAGCTGATAACTTGGAAAGCGCTCCTTTCCACTTGCCAAAAGGTGTTCTAATTCCATCCAATAAAACAGTTTTCATCGTACCCGCCTCCTCTTAAATTTTTAAACCTCTGCTTTTTCTCGCACCCGTATCCAGTATTAACAACCCGTTTCCAAATCCTCCTTTCAACGTTAAAAACCCTTCTCCAAATAAGAGAAGGGTTCACAAAACACGTTTGCTACAGCCTTCTTATCTTCGGATCATTAATAAACCTCTGAAATTGGCACCGTGCCGGGATGTGCATTTTAGCACTGGCTGGTTGCCGAGAGTTCACAGGGTCAGTCCCTCCCTCTCTCTGGATAAGAAGCTTTTAGATTATTCAATTATTCATTGCTAAATCTTGTATAAACACAAAAACTCTTTTCCTGAAAAAGAAAAGAGTTTTTGATAGACACCATTCACTCTTTCTTATCTTTCAGGCTTACGCATGATGGAATTGGCACAGTATTCCGCTATCAGAGTCTGTTGCCGAGGCTTCAACGGGCCATACCCCTCCGCCTCTCTGGATAAGAAAGTATTCTTATAAAATTAATTGTATTTATACTAAAGTAATTGATCGCTTCTGTCAATTGGTTTTTGCAATCTTTTTATTCATTCATTCCGCTGCGTTGTACAATTTTCTTATACTGACTTTACAAAGACAAAACAAATGTCATGTAAAACAACTATAATTGCAGCTTAAAATGAGTGAAACCTGCTTGTATCATTTAACTGGTAAAATGGGTGGCAGTTTGAAGACGTGTTGATAGTTTTAATGGAATCACATGGGAATGCTTCAAACTAACAATACTATGTAGGAGGATTTCGGAATGACGAAACTTAACCATCCGATTAAGACGTCCGTTGTTTCCACCGCCCTTTTTGCTTCACTGGCATTCACACCTGCGTTCGGCGAGGATGTATCAGCTAAAGCGAATGTAAATTCGTCGGATACTGATTCTTCCATTGAAGTATCAGAACCATCACTGTTAACCCAGGGTGACCGCGGTGAAGCAGTCGAGTCAGTTCAATCCGAGCTTGCTTCCCAAGGTTATTATACATATAATCTTGACGGCATCTACGGACCGATCACAAAAGATGCTGTGGAGGATTTTCAGGCCGACAATGGATTGAAAGTTGATGGAATCGTAGGTCCCGAAACAAAAGGAGCCTTATCTTCATCTGGAAACCAAACCGAAGCTAAGTCCGAAACTGAAACACAACCCGAAACGATGAACCTGAATTCAACGTCGTCTGGTTCTCCTTCAGATTCTGATGTAGTGTCTACTGCAGAGAACCTAATCGGAGAATCTTATACATTTGGCGGCGAAACGCCAAGTGAAGGATTTGACAGCAGCGGGTTTATTAACTATGTATTTGAACAGAATGGCATCGATCTGAGCAGAGAACATGCTGATATGTGGACATCAGATGGTCAACATGTTGATTCACCTAGTGTGGGTGACGTTGTATTTTTTGAAGCAACATATGATAAAGAGGGCGCTTCCCACAGCGGTATCTACATCGGAAATGACCAAATGATTCATGCAGGGAATGAAGGCACCGGCGTTGAAGTGGCTGACATGTCCATCGACTATTGGCAAGATCGATATTTAGGCGCTAAATCGTTTGATTAACAGTTAAAACGATTAGGATTATAAAAAAACGAACGATAATTAGAAAGGGATCGGGGGACGCTGCTTCGAAAATAAACTCCCCTAACCTTCATTGTCGTTCGTTTTTTATATTTAAATTATAAGTTGTGCCCCGGCCGACCGATTTTCGCTGAAATTGTCACAGATTTCGCCGAAGTTCACGGTGTTTTCGCTGAAGTTGTCGTAATTTTTCCCGAAGTTCACAATGATTCCACCGAAGTTCACAATATTGGAATATATTCCCACCCATCCCTCCGCTTATTTCTATGAAAATTCTCGCTGCATCGCTTTCAACATTTTTCACACAACTAACATTCGTTGTTATAATAGGCTTAATACGTCATAAGATAAAAATCGCCAAAGGTCGTGAGAAAAATGGAAAATACATTACACATCAAAAACATAATAAACGATCAGGAAGTCAGTTTCGACTTGATTGTAAATGCCAGAAATGATTATGTCGTCAAAACGGAAGAAGTTGATGACACCATCATCGTCAGGGACCTGTCACGGAAACGCAACATAATTACATTCTTTAAATATTACAAAATAGCGGGCATGCTGGTGAAAGAATTAGAGATTACAGATGAAGAGCTGAAGGTCATCGATGAAATTGAAGAGAAATTTAAGCAACAAGCAATCGAACGGGATGCCAAGCGAAAAGAAGACTTGATGAATGGCACAACAACGATTAAAGTGAATAAACGCAGTGGAAAGCTGTTAAATGGTTATGTTATTTTCGGCCATGAAGCAGAGTTATTGAAAGAATTGGGTGTTGCCAAAACCGCAGGCGGGTGGCAGACGTTGGTTGATGAAGAATTCATTGAAGCAGTTGGCGAGGAATTTACATACGAGCAGGCAGCCGCTTATGCAAAACCGTTAGTGGAGAAAAGAGAGAAGGAACAGGCAGAAAAAGACGCTAAGATCGCGGAAGCCAAAAAGACCGGTGAGAAAGTCACAATCAGACAGTGGCAGGAGAAATGCAACAATGCCAGGAAAAACTGTGAGCTGGATAACATGAGTGAAGTCGCGTTACCTGACGGAAAAACCAAAATCGAACGACGGCATACAGCGGAGTAGGTTTGAGTGGCCAATTGGGTCCTTTTTCGCTCACTGCACCGGGACCATAAAAGAGTCAGCCTCTCATCAGGGAAACGCATACTGGTATACGATTTCAGGTAGTGCTTGTGATTCAACTTTTCATCAGCCAGAACCGCTTTTGGCTGAAGTTGTCACAGATTCCGCTGAAGTTCAGGATGTTTCCGCTTAAGTTGTCACAATTTCCGCTGAAGTTCACAATTTTTTAGCTGAAGTTCACAATATTGGAATAAATTACCACCCGCTCCTCCGCTTATTTCTATGAAAACACACCACTTTGTGCATAAATAAGGGCAGCCGATTTAACGGCTGCCCTTTTTAAGTAAGTCGCGGGAGACAATCAGCTTTTCTCAGTATCCCGGTCCCATTTGAACGTATTTTCCAGAAAGAGCGCCAGTATGATGCCGACAAGCAAGCCACTGCTTAAAAGCGGGCGGACAGTGCCGGGAATAGTCTCAAAATAAGATGGCGGCAGTGTCATAATGATAATGCCCACGAACAACGGAATGGCTGCCCGGTAGACATTTAAAGACGTAAATGTCACGCCCGAGAAGAAATTCCATGACGAGTTCAGTAACTGTAAATACGATACAAACAAAACAGCGCTGCCGATACTTAACGGCAACATCGAGAAGAATTGTCCGACCGGCGGGATAACACCCATGACAAAAAACATCAGGCCGCCGATGATGAATGGCACACGTTTAATAATACCTGTCTGGCTCAAAAAGCCAATGGATGAAACGTATGGTGCATACGGAACAAGACCGAGCACACCTGAAATGCTTGTAAAGATCCCCGTGATCGTAAACGATGCACGATACTGACCATTTGTCGTCTCAGCGTTATACATATCATCCGTTCCTTTTAAGGCGCCGAATGTATTCGCGGTGTTAAGCAGGCCGGCGAGTATTGCGGTTATAATCACGCCGGTATTCCACGTCGGTTCACCAAGCGGGAACAAAGTAAAGCCTGATGATTCTGATTGATCAACGGTTTGCTGTCCGCCGAATGTCAGGTTGAAAGCAATCCAGCCAATGACAATGCCAATCAACAGTGCGTAACGGCGAATAACGGGCGGCGCTTTAATACTGATAACAATGACAATAATCGCTATAATAATCGATAAAAGCGATACCGATAAATCAATCGTTGCTGATTGTGCTTCATTTCCAAAAGGGATGCCAAGCATTCCTTTTAAAAATATGCCAATCAGTTTAACACCAAACAAAAACATAAACACACCCATCACAGCAGGCTTAAACAGCTTGGCAAGAATGGGACCCAAGCCAGTCAATCCGATGGCAATGGTCATTAAACCGGAAAGAATGACCCCAATGGCAAGGCTGCCGCCCAGCACTTCTAAAGGCATATCCTGTGCCACGGCAATAGTGGTAAGTGTCAAAATGACGCCCCACCATAAACCGGACTGGCCTTCCATCAGCGCTCGCTTATGACCAAAAAGTGCCTGAACGATACAGGCAATACCTGTCACGATAAATGACAGCTGCAAAATGCTTGCGATACTCCCCTGTGACAATCCGAACGCTGCTCCGACTGTGATCGGTATAACGACTGTATTCGTGAAAATGAAAAAAAGCCATTGCAAGCCGGATATCCAACTGCTTGACTTCCAGAACTCATTCATTTAACTCTTCTCCTTCTCCAGCTATAAGTGCGTGCTCAGCAGGCTGCAAATGTATCATAACACCATTCATGTGCCTGCCTTGATGCCGAGCAAAATGCCTGTCACCGTATCTGCACCGGATGTGTGGCCAATCACTTTCATGTCGGTCACAATGACACCGGCAGCTTCCAGTTTATCCACTTGATCCTGAAATACTTGCGGATCTTCTGCTGTACCGGTGACTGAAGCGATGGCTGCGAATGCTTTACCTTCACTGGCAGCTTGTGCTTTTGCCTTTTCAACAACCGGTGCAAATACACCCGCCATATCTTCATGTGCTCCATAACCGATAACGTTATCCAGCAATATAACCGCTGTTTCATCGTCTGCTGCGGCTTCTTCCACTTTTTCAACGCGCAAGGTCGGATCAATCATCGGATGTGCGCGTCCCTGTGTATAGGCATCATCACCAAGGTCAATGACTTCATGACCTTCATACTGGAGCATCATGCCTTCAGGATGTTCATGGGAGGCATCAAGCTCAAGCGCATCTTCAACAATCATAGCTGCTTCGCTCGCTAATGTACCGCCGCAGAAATAGCCTTTGATATAGCGCTGTTTGCTGTTTTGTTTGATAGTCTGCAGGTCTTCATCTCCAGCGAAATTGTAGCCGGCCGTTTTGTTGGCACTGGCCAGTTCCAATGCTTTATGCGCCGTGTCTTCCAGCGTCCATGTATAGTGAACATTATCATGTGCCTCACGCGGCTTATCACCCATAAAGATAGCAACAACCGGTTTTGACAATGTTTTAAAAACATCTACCACTTTTTCACGTACTTCGGGTGCGGGTGGCTTTGAAATATACGTAATAACATCTGTTTCTGGATCCTGATCGAGCAATTTCAAACCGCGAATCGTTGTGATCGCCCCGATTTCTGATGACAAGTCCCGGCCGCCGGTACCGATAGCCTGTGATACGCCGCTGCCGTTTCTGCCGATAATCGATGAGACTTCCTGAATGCCGGTTCCGGATGCCCCGACAATCCCGATGTTTCCTTTTTCAACCACATTCGCGAATGCCATTGGCACACCATCTAAAATGCCGGTGCCGCAGTCCGGTCCCATCACGATCAGACCTTCTTCCTGCGCGCGTGTTTTTAGCTGCAATTCATCTTCCACCGGAACGTTGTCACTGAACATAAAGACGTTCAGGCCGCGATCAAGTGCTTTATTGGCTTCTGCCGTTGCATGCTCACCGGCAATCGAAATTAACGCCACATCCGCATTGGACAATTTGTTTTCAGCCATTTCCCACGTTCTGACGACTTTAATGGTGCTTTCCTGAGACGCTTCAGCTTGACTGTTCAAATATGAATCGGTTTCGTTCACCACATTTTCGACAACACTTTCGTCCTCGGTATCAACCACGATGCACAGATCACTCGGGTTTGCATCTTCCAGTTCTTCGGTATACAAACCGGAGTTTTTGAAAATGTCTTTGTTAGCCGGTGTGCCCATCATAACTTGCACCTGAGTGACACCATCTACCGCAGACAAGTGATTGGTTAACAGCATCAGACTGACAGAGTCCTGATACAAGTTTTTCTTAATCACAGTATATAGCACGATTTTCACTCCAAACGATTAGTTTTTGATTAACGCTCGCCGTTTCTATTCGGCATAGCCTAATTCATATAACGTATGAATTAACGCTTGTACACCCTCCGCCAAATGTTCGGGGTTCGTGTACTCTTTCGGATTATGACTGATTCCTTTATGGCTTGGGACAAAAAGCATGGCTGTCGGAATGACGGGTGCGATTACCTGGGCATCGTGCCCGGCACCGCTGTGCATCAGCTTATAGTGCACATCATTTTCATCACACTGCTTTTGCATAACCTTGACGATGTCCTGATCCATCGGTACAGGATCGGCATCCATCCATAGGTCAATCGCCACGTCAACACCGATTTGTTCTGCGATTTCCTGTAATTTAGCTTCCACAGCTGCTGTGAAATCCATTAAGGCGTCTTTTTCGGTATGTCTGATATCGATTGTGAACGTCGCTTTGCCCGGTACAACATTGACCGTATTCGGTTCAAGGTACATGGACCCGACTGTTGCCACTAACGGATCCCCTTCAGCAACGGCCATATCGTTAATCGCACACGTCATGCGGGAAGCGGCATTCATGGCATCGGCCCGGTATCCCATCGGGGTGGTGCCTGCATGGTTCGCTTCACCATTTACAGTAATCGTGTATCGGCGCTGCCCCACAATATGCTGCACAATTCCGACCGGTATATTTTCTTTCTCCAGAACGTTCCCTTGCTCAACATGAATTTCCACAAAAGATTTCAAGTCAGAGCGAATCGCTTCCGGATCTTTTTTATAACCGAAGCCGGCCTGTTGGATCGCATCGTCAAACGATGTCCCTTCGAAATCTTTGATGCCTTGAACATCTTCTGCTTTCGCTTGTCCGACAATATTATTCGATCCCCAGTACGAGTAAGGGAAACGGCTTCCTTCTTCTTCAGCCATTGAAACGACTTCCAGGTTCCTCAGCGGCGCACCATATTTTTCTTTCAAATAGCGCAGGGCCAGGAAACCGGCGATAATGCCATATTGCCCATCGTACGCTGATAAAATCGCCGTCACCGGCAGTTCTGCAGGAGGGTATCTGGCGCTTCTGTCCGGAACGATGCCTGTCAAGCCGAAAGCCATCGTATCGTTTTACGGCTATGGGAGTATCTATGGTGATTGGTATACCAAGCCCTCACCCCATTTTCTAAAGATGACCAACGTGCCGGAAAACCTGGCGAAACAATTAATTCAGGCAAAAACAATCTCAGAAGCGCCCATCCAGCGACGGTATGGAATTTACTTATATTGCCGGCAGCAAGGAAAATGGATCGATTATGTAACATCTTGGGACGCCAAGTTCGACAAGGCAAAACTTAGCGCGTATTCGCCTGTGGATAACATCGAGGCTGATTTTCCGGCGACCCTATTGCTGCACGGTGACGCAGACAAAGACGTTCCCTATCAGGAATCGGTAAACATGCAGAAAGCACTGTCAAATGC
Source organism: Lentibacillus persicus (assembly GCF_900112705.1). Taxonomy (GTDB): domain Bacteria; phylum Bacillota; class Bacilli; order Bacillales; family Amphibacillaceae; genus Lentibacillus; species Lentibacillus persicus. The sequence goes on along the minus strand of NZ_FOMR01000001.1, from coordinate 212,301 downwards.
CGGCATCACGACCGAACTCATAACCATTCCAAATGGTGAACATTCATTTGATGCGAATATGGAGAACCCGGCTGTCATAAAGGCATTCGACCACGTCATATCTTTTTTGAAAGCCAACCTGTAAGCGAGGCGACTCATTTCGATTAGTTGTCGGCTAACAAGGCGATTTAATCCAACGGGGAAATAGGCCAGCTTCTCATCACACGCAGTGACATGAGAAGCTGGCCCTTTGGCAAGCAAGACAGCTATTTGGGCAATGTATACGTTACAGTCCCTTCTGTTTCTGAGGCGACGCCTGCTGTTGCACGGAGGTTTCACTTTCGGCAGTCTCGGGTCCCTCTCCATTAGTAAAAGAAAATTCTGATATTTAATCGTTGACTTATACAACACCATAGTATATCTTTATAGCAAGGGTATGATAGATGCCCTGCCCTCTTTTAGAAAGGGGGTGATAATAGTGGATGAGATTGCGCTTCTAACGGCTGTTTTAGGCCTTAATACGGCGATTGTTGGTTTTGTTACGTCAGTCGTAACAACGTATAGGGACTTGCTCAGCCAAAAAGAAAAGAATCCGCCTCCGAGCCAACCGGAGAAGGATTCAAAAACAAACAACTGAGGTTAAAGGGGGCTATCCCCCTTGCCTCACCACTATTATATGCTTATCATACCCTTGCCATACCACATTTGTCAAGGAGTTGATCCGATGCTGACAGCGGCGATTGTTATTTCCATCGCTTCAATGCTCATCACCCTGTCGACATTTATGCTTTTGTACAAAACACGCTGGAAGAAAAACAAAAATAGCTGATGCAACCGAGGTGGATTAAATGACTTCCAGAAAACCGCTGCAATACTATGGACTAAAAGAGTTTGCTGACATTGCCAAAGAAGAAGGGATGCATTACAGCACACGGCAATTATCCGTTTACAAAGGGAGAGATAAATTGCCTGAACCTGCTGTCATGATTGGGGACAAAGCTGGGTGGACAAAAGACCAGATTGATGAATGGATTAAGCAGATTAAAGAAAATAAGAGCGAAAGAAAGAAACAGTGAGAAGACACGTCCCCTGCCCCGCCTTTCTTATTATACTGTCTTCACCATTCCAGTTGTTGAGGAGATTAAATAATGAGACAAAAAAACAGCAAAAAGTCTGCGCCGACACTACCTGATTTTTGGGGAAGATCGAAGGAACTAATTAAACAAGAACATAAGGATTGGATTTACGACCAATACTTCAACTGGGATGTTATAACGATTTATTGTGATGCATCGGTGAATAGACAGAACAAGATGGCTGCGGGTTTCTGCTATGTTTACAAAGGGACCGTGACGAAGAAATATCATTTGATTAACAAAACAAGCGATTGTTCAATGCCCGTATTTGCAGAGGTCATAGCAATCATCAGTGCGCTGAAAAAATTCCCTCAAAACGTCAGAGGAAATTATTCAATTGTGCTGATCTATAGCGATTTGGATTATATTGACAATATCCTGACGCAAAGAACCTCTTTCAAAAATAGCTGCCTCAAAATAGCACAGAAGGAATTAATCGACACATTTGAACAGACTTCACGCCAACATCCAAACACCAAAATAGCTATCTCACCTCTGACCAGAAACCAGAAGAAGCACAATCCCTTTCTGAAAGCCGCTCATAATGCCGCACGCGAACTCATCACATAAAGAGCAGCTCTGTTAGCTGCAGCAGTCCTATCCAGTAATCACCTTAACAACTAAGGAAGTGGCCAAAACCACTTCCCATTCTGTTCACTGCCGCTTTTTTGTTTTTTTATTATTCGCTTTTTCATTTTCAGTCAGCGGCTCGTTGGCAAATTCATGATCATACTTACGCGTAAGATCCTTCTTCACCGCCTGCTCGTCACTGAATCCATCTGTTCTTTTCTTATTTTTGGCCATATTAACCACCTCCGCGCTATAGTTTGAGCCAAAAGATGGTTATTTAACACAAATTGCAGCCCAGCATTTCTTTCTGGTTTATTCATTGACTATGTATTTTTATTCACCAGAAGCGCATAAATTCGACAAAAAAGGACATAGTAATTATGGATCGTTTATCATTTGGAGGTCGTATAATGGATTATAACCCCGATCATATCAGATTAACGTCTGCTGAAATTGGAAAACTTTGGGCGACATATGCAGGAAACACGATGGCGGAACGTGTACTCAGCTACTATCTCCAACACGTCAATGACCCCGATATCAAGAGTGTTTTGGAGAATGCGCTCGATTTAAGCCAAAAAATTGTAAAGCGTATTAAAGAAATATTTATTCAGGAAAATTTTCCCCTCCCGATCGGATTTACGAAAGAAGACGTGAACTTAGGTGCGCCAAGGTTGTTTGCAGATGCGTTTTATCTGCGTTACTTAAAGTATACGAGTAAGGCGGGAATGAGTATTTATTCGATCGCCATTCCACTCATAACGCGAAAAGACATACGCGATTTTTTTGGGGATACACTTCATGCTACCGTCGCTTTATTGAATGAGGTTAACGATTTGTTACTTACCAAAGGGCTCACGGTGAAACCTCCGTTCATCCCGATTCCGGAAAAAGTTGACTTTGTTGAAAAGCAGCGTTTTCTTGCCGGTTTTTTTGGAGAAGTCAGACCGCCTCATGCAATGGAGATTACACATCTTTATGACAATATTGAAGACGATATTACAAGTAAAGCGCTGTTAATCGGATTCAGCCAAGTGGCTAAAACGAATGAAGTCAAGCAGTTAATGTTAAGAGGGAAAAAGATTACGAATCGACATATAATGGGGTGCAAAGAGATGCTCAATAGGGATAATTTGCCCTCACCTCCATTATTGGATGATCAGGTAATGACGTCCACGTTTTCACCTTTTTCAGACAAACTTATATTATCACATAAAATTGACATGTTTTCCATGAAAATCAGGTCATATGCCAACGCTTCATCTCTGAACGGCAGACGTGATATCGGTGCCATGTATGCCCGCTTTCTTGCAAGTACTGGATTATATGTGGAGGACGCCGCCAACGTCATGATTCAACACGGATGGATGGAACAGCCGCCACTCGCAAGTGACCGAACCGATATAGCAAAACGGAAGGGATAGGCAGCCATATCATCTCACGTCCGATAAACGTTATTTTTAAAAGGCCGTTTGGTGCACGTAAACCAAACGGCCTCCTTCATCAAACAGACGGTTATCTACACGACATTACCCTACGCTTTAATCTGTCCCTTACCACGAATGATATATTTCGTTGAGGTTAATGCAGGGAGTCCCATCGGGCCGCGAGCGTGCAGTTTTTGGGTGCTGATGCCGATTTCCGCGCCGAAACCGAATTCGAAGCCATCCGTGAAACGCGTCGACGCGTTATGATACAAGGCTGCAGCATCCACGTTATTAAAGAACGCGAGCATGTTGTCGTCAGATTCTGTTACGATTGCCTCTGAGTGGCTCGTGCCGTACTGATTAATATGTTCTATCGCTTCCTGCACACCGGAAACAATTTTGACTGCGATAATCGTATCCAGAAATTCGGTTGCCCAGTCTTCTTCTGTCGCCGGTGTCAGATTGTCGACAATGGCCTGTGCTTTGTCATCGCCACGTACGTCAACATCATGTTCTTTCAAAGCCTGTACAAGTTCCGGTAAATGCTTTTCGGCCCACGCTTCATGGACAACCACTGTTTCGGCAGCGTTACAGACAGATGGGCGCTGGGTTTTCGCATTAACGGTGATATCTATCGCCATTTGTTTATCGGCGCTTTCATCGATAAACACGTGGCAATTGCCTGAACCCGTTTCCAATACGGGAACCGATGATTGTTCGACAACGGTTTTGATAAGATTCTTGCCGCCGCGCGGAATCAAAACGTCGAGATAGTCATTGAGCTTGAACATTTCAGAAGCGGTCTCCCGGCTGTTGTCCTCAAGCAGCTGCACAGCATCAGCGGGAAGATCCGATTGTTCAAGTGCACGGTGGATCACGTCCACAAGCGCTTTGTTCGAATGTGCGGCTGACGAACTGCCGCGCAGTAACACAGCGTTGCCGGTTTTCAGGCAAAGGCTTGCGGCGTCTACTGTGACGTTGGGCCGTGCTTCATATATCATCCCGATAACACCGAGCGGGACACTCACTTTGTCAATTGTGAGGCCGTTCGGACGTTCCCACGATTCCAATACATCACCGATTGGATCGTTCAATTCGGCCTGCTGCTTCAATGCATCGGCCATGTCCTGAATACGCTGTTCGTTCAGGATGAGGCGGTCAATCAGCGATGTTTGAAAACCTTTCTTTTTGGCACTTTCGATATCCTTTTTGTTTTCAGCAATAATAAATTCGGTTTCGCTGCTTAGTTGTTCCGCGATGCGATGCAATGCCGCGTTCTTTTGTTCGGTTGTTTTCACCCCAAGTCCTTGCGCAGAGCTCTTTGCTTTTGCTGCTTTTGCCATCAGATCACTCATAAAGCGTTCTCCTCTCTTAACGTTAATATTAATCGGTCGCGGTGAATCACTTCGGGCCGGTGCCGGTCTGTTTTACGCATGGCTGTTTCACTTGCCATCCCTTTGACAGCACTTAAGTCTTCCGATGAATAATTGACCTGACCTTTGCCGATAACCGCTTTTTCGCTGTTAATAATTTCGACGACGTCCCCTGCGTCGAAAACACCTTCAAATGCCTTCGTCCCCGCAGGCAGCAAGCTTTTACCATGCGAAATAATCGCCTGCTCGGCGCCCTCATCAACTTCAATTTTTCCCGAAATTGATGAATGAAACGCAATCCATTGCTCGGGCTTTTTCAAATTGTGCGTGCTGCTGTCCCCGATATAAGTGCCGTCGCCGTGGCCATTCACTATATGCATTAATTTTTCTTCACCGCTGCCGGTGCCGACGAAGGCAGGAACACCAAGTGACAAGGCTGTCTGTGCTGCTGATAGTTTCGATGTCATGCCGCCTGTTCCGACCTTTGAACTTGACTTGTTTTTCGTATAACGGAATAATTCGTCGGTGATCGCCGGCAGAAAATCGTAACGCTTGGCGGTTGAATCTACGTTTGGATTGCTTTTATACACGCCGTTAATATCCGTCAGCATGATTAAAAAATCGGCATGAACGAGGCCGCTTACCAACGCCGAGAGCATATCATTATCGCCGAATGTCAATTCATCAACCGCTACCGAATCATTTTCGTTGATAATCGGCAAAACCGAACGCTTTAACAGCTCGGTCAACGTGCTGTACACGTTGCTGTATTGCGCCTGATTGCCAAAGTTATTGCGCGTTAACAGCAGCTGCGCGGCGACGATGCCGTGATCCTTTAATGTTTTGGTATAGGCTTGTACGAGCAGCCCCTGGCCGACCGCCGCTGTCGCTTGTTTGCCTGCAAGCGTTACAGGTCGGGACGGATAACCAAGCTCGCTGAAGCCCGCCGCGACTGCACCTGAAGAAATGAGAATCACTTCATGGCCTTGTTTTTTTAAATAGGCCAACGCGTCTGCGTGTTCGTTCAGTTTGCTCTCGCTGAGACCACCATTTTTATTTGTTAACAAACTGCTGCCGATTTTCACGACAATACGTTTTTTTGCCATCTGTCATACCTCTTTTCTGCCAACTAAAAAGACGCTTTCCCATCCGTTGCATAAAGCTGCAAAGGACGAAAAAAGCGTCTCACGCTCCGCGGTACCACCTTTTTTGGCATCAGATGTGCATGATGCCCTCTCGTGCCCGTTAACGCAGGGGAACGGCCGGGTTATTCGCCCGGCAAGCTTAAGGAGTAGGTTCAATAGCCTGAAAACCGCTGGAGCCTTACAGCCGATGGACTCCGTTCTCTTTCGTTTCAGGGTCTATTTACTGGCCCCTGTCAACACTTCACGTTAGATCGATTTTAAAAATTATTATGTGCTAATTGGACGCGAATGTCAAGCATTTTTTTACAGACAGTCGCGTTCACATAAAATTTTGTGCAACTGATTGGAAAAAGCGCGAAAAATAGCTTACTCCCCTATTTGCTCCACAATTTCTTCCAAAATGCTTGTGGCGTCGTTGACCATTCGTTCATAAATATCCAAAATGGACTGCCCGTATTGATCCCCCGGCACAGCCCACTTCCCATTCAGATCGGTCCACGCCGGTGCAGAGCCTCGATCTGCCAAATCAAACCGTGGATCCGCCAATGGATGACCATCCGGAAGGGGTTCATCGGAAGCATAGGCGTACAGGTGCTGAATATGAGCAAGAACACCTTGTCGTTCGGACTCAAAACTTGCCCCCTGCTCCTCCGCTCCAGTGGCACCTATCCCGGCAAAGTTGTTCTGTTCGAGCTGGACTACCCCGGTGAACCGAAGAAAGTCGGTTTCATGCAACGCCTGCGCGAAAGCAATATCCCCCCTGATTCCATAATGGTCGCCGAATTCGAGATAATAACGGCCAAGTTCGGGGGCTTCAGAATTGACCTGTTTCACGTATTGGTCCATTAATTCGGGGGAAAGGTAGGTTTCCCCGGCAATCGAATAGCCTTCTGTTTCACCGTTTTCCGGCCCGTTGGTTTCCGTGATAATAAAAGCATCTTCAACGCCGGCTTCTCTCACTCGTGCAAGATGTGTCTCTGCATTCGCTCGTGAAGCGAAAGCGCCGGCTTGCACACGGTGCCATTGCGTGCCGTTAGCTGAAAATGGCACAATAAACGATTCAATTCCTTGTGATTGGAGTTCAGCCGCCCGCCTTTGGGCATTTTCTCTTGACCGGAAGGATCCGGCAATTATTTTATAAAGCGTGCCATTACCTTGGTTCTGCTGCAAATCAAATGCGCGTGCAAGGCCGTTCACATGACCCTGTGCGACACGCTGTCGCCACGATGGATCACTAATCAATCGGGCATCCGCATCGTTGTCGATAAAACCATTCTCGGTTAGAAGCGCGGACATCGTTGTTTCACGCAGGACATGAAAGTTGGCTTTTTTCTTTCCGCGGTCAGGTAGTCGGTTTATGGCTATCAATTCTTCGTGCATGATATCCCTGTACCGGGCAGTCGACGAATCATCTGATAAACCGCTGAATATATAGTCCTCATACCCTCGCGCTGACCCGTTAAAGGCGTTGCAATGAATACTCAGGTAATAATCCGCACCCCAGTTATTGGCTTCAGTGGTTCGTTGGCTGAGGCTTTTCGTAATATCGGCCGATCGGCTCATCTTGACTTCAACATCGTCATAATCGGCATTCAGAATCGTCCGGATCCGCTGCGCGATGTCCAACACGATGTCTTTTTCCAATAAGCCATTGCCCCGGGCACCCGATTCCGATCCGCCATGCCCGGGATCGAGGTAAAGTTTCATGTGCTAAGCTCCCTTCTGATTTGCATTGGGTTGCGTTATTAGTGTATGAAACGAAGGGACTGGATAATTGGACATACACGCCGTTTTCAGGAAAAAAGGGTGTTTATTCTGGGTGATGTGATGGCAGTTTAACGTCGATTGCTGGTTTGTCAGCGTGTCAGATACGGCTTTTATGCCGTTCGGTTTCCAATATAGGGGGTGTTACGTACGATGCGAGGAAATGTCGTTTTTCGTGATAACCTTTTAATGCGCCTTGATAGATTAATTGAAATTCAGCCAGATTTTGCAAGTCACCTGGTGAGATAAGGGACAAAGGCTTGCCAAAGTCGACAATGTTGCATTCGTTGAGTATAGAGGCGACAAACTGTGAACAAAAGAAAGCTTTTTTTCGATTGATTGGCCGTTTGACGATAAATCCGATTAAACCTAAACAATTGTAGCGATAATCTTCTTTTTGTGCTTCAATCGTTTTTAAATAACGGTTCATCGTTTGCCATTGTTCGTCGGTTGCAGTAAATGAATAAATAACACAACCGGCATGGTGAAATAATTCGGAGTTCACATCTTCTTTTATAAAACCGCCGACAAAGGGGTTGCCCGCTGATTTTCTTCCGAAGCTGTAGACTTCGGTTAAATTTGAATCAAACGCGATGGATGCATGATTATAGGGCTTTTTCGTATACAGCCTAATTAATCGTGTGAATAATGTGCCTGTATCCGTCAACAAAATATATCCCTTTCTAACGGTCATAGCCATCCCTCCATGGCAAACATCCTATAGAATTATTATACAATTAAATGAACGAAACGCGAATACATTTTCCGGAAAAGTTTAAGAATTACTAAATATCCTTAAATTTTCTCCGCACGTAGTAACTGCTCCAGCATTACCAAGTAAGCGATTACACAATCAAATCAAGCTTTCATTGGGAGATAAAAGGCGTTAAACGTAGATAGGTGGAATTCTTCGTCTATTTTCACAAAATATGTCGTCTTACTCAATTTGATACCTTATGACCTGAGTGATAAGTTTAATAACGTTGCGGCAAATTTCCAGTTCCCACTTCGAACAGAACATGAATGTGAAATATTTAACAAGAATAGGAGTGATACAATGGAATCTGTTCAGACAAAACAGCAAACTAACGAGGAAACAGATACTGATTATTCCCTGGACCGGGTTCCGCGCAGCAAACGAAACATGGGTTGGTTAAGCATTACAAATATTACGTTTGGTATAGCCACAGCGATTTTTTATTTCCAGATGGGAAGTGTAATGGCCCTTCAATTCGGGGCAATTAATGCTATTATATCAGCTGTATATGCTATTGTTGTCGCAGGTATTCTGGGAACATTTATTGCATACTTATCCGCAAAATCGGGGATGAACGTTAATCTATTGTCCCGCGGCGGCGGATTTGGGTATGTGGGAGCCTCATTAACATCTTTTATTTACGCCACGAATTTTATTATGTATTGTGCACTCGAGGGCTTAATTCTCGTAGCTGCCGTACACCATTTTTTCCCTGTCATACCGGAGTGGGTGCTGATCGTATTCTTTGGAACAGTTGTGATTCCATTAAATTGGTTCGGAATCAGTCAATTGGACAAACTGCAAAAATGGTCACTGCCGCTCTTCTTCGTTTTCCTGGTTGCAGCAATCATTATGGCTGCACTCACACCATCAACCTATGATGGCGCTTTCTGGAGTTACATGCCTGAAGGTGTTCAAGTCGGCGGAACGGCTTTACTGCTTTGTATTGGAATGCAGCACGGCATCATGGGGCTTACACCATTGCTCGCCTCGGATTATGCCCGTTTTCTAAAACCAAGAGATACTAAAATAGGGATTTTTGCCATCGGTTTTATTCCACAGATTTTCTGTTTTGGTGTTATGGGCGGTCTTGGTATTCTATTCGGCGTTCGTCTGGGTGAACCGAACCCTGGTGTCTACATTGTGCTGCTGCTTGGCATCTGGGGCGCATTATTTACGATGCTGACGCAAATACGGATTAATATTACGAATATCTACAGTGGCTCGCTGTCTCTGTCAACTTTCTTTGAAAACATTTTTAAATTTACCCCGGGCAGACGTTTCTGGGTTGTTGTCACAGGCGTAACGGCGATGATTCTGATGCTCGGAGGCATTGTCAACCATCTGGATACCGTGATGACTTTCCAGGGGGTATTTCTGATGACGTGGGCGGCTATATTGGTAACCGATGCCGTTATTGTTAAAAAACTGCTCAAACTCGGTCCTGGTTACTATGAAGCACGGCAGCAGAATTTGTACAAATGGAATCCCGTGGGTGTCGTCTCCTTAATTGTGGCAAGCGCTTTGGGAACCGCAGCCGCATTAGGTTTCATGGGGACATTCCTGCAAAGTACCGCTGCATTTTTCGCAGCACTTCTGGCTGCTGTATTAACCGTGACACTGGCTATCGCCACGAAAGGTCGTTATTATATTAAGAATGAAAACAAAAATGTCGCAAAAGAAGATTATATTGCTTAAAACATGAAAAAACAGCTGTCCGCTGGATTAACCACAGCAGGCAGCTGTTTTTTTCATGTTTTATTTGTTTACCAAATGCACGCTCGTCTGCCCTCCTGCTATTTCTTTTTAGATCTTAAGCCCAACGTAGCTATAAAGATGACTAGTAATGCAGCCACAATAGAAGGATTCATTATATCAACTCCTTATGTACCATTGGACGCCAATCCTTTGTTGACGATTGCGTTTAGTTCATTTACTAAGAAAATTAATATATTCTTCCTTGCTGCTTAATTTGATTAAAAAAGGGTGAATTGCCATCACGGCAAGGAACAGAACAGGAAACAGACTAAGCAAAATAACACCTGGTATGTCGAACAAGAAGTTGAGAAGCAACGGCGATATAATAATGAAGGTTAAAAAGCTGCTTTTCTTTCTTGATTTCCGTGTCTGATATTGTTTTTCTCCACAATTTGGGCATTTCATCGCTGGATCGAGGGTGAACGATTTTTTCAAGGTTTGCTTCCAGCTCCACGTGTGCCCGCATTTTTCACACGATGGCATAGTATCATCCCCCTGCTGAAACAGTGGTTTTAGTGCTAATCCGTTACGTGCATTACCATAATTATCTCGAATTTCTGTAATTTACACAAGATTTTATTCGTTTAATTTTATCGGAGTGTTTTCGGGTTGATATTTTCTGTCATGTGTTGATATATCTGCTCTTCTGTTGATATCCTCAGCCTTCCGTTGATATATCTGCTCTTCTGCTGATATCCCCACCCTTCTGTTGATATATCTGCTCTTCCGTTGATATCTTCCGTCTTCTGTTGATATATCTGCTCTTCCGTTGATATCTCCCGTCTTCTGTTGATATACCTGTTCTTCTGCTGATATCCCCGCCCTCGTGTTGATATATCTCTTCTTCGGTTGATATCCTTTTAGCCCGCACTCCCGATATGATCAGCTCTGGACTCATTCGTTTGTTTTGTTAAAAACGTCACAGTCAAAAGGATAATCAACGATAATGGCAAGCCGATAAAAATAGGATGTAAGTCAAACGGGTGGCCCAGTATCTGCCAAATAACAGCTGTGACAAGTCCTCCCCACATCGACGCAATACCCGCTGCTTTCGTCACACGTTTCCAGAATAAACCAAGCATGACAGGTGCCAACAGCCCTGAAACAGACATTGCAGTGCCCGTCACCATCAGGTTGACCAGCCCAGGAACTGTCAGGGCTAACACAAGTGCGATGACTGATACGATCAAAACGGAAATCTTACTGTAAAACAGCATCGTTTGATTATCAGCCTGTTTGAAATTCGGTTTGAAAATATCGTTTACGATCGACGACGAGCCTGCCAGAAAAAATGAGTCTGCCGTTGAAATCACCGATGCCAGCAGGACGACAATCATGACAACGACGAAAGAAAAAGGAAAAACATCGCCAATCACACCATAATAGATGAGGACCGGATCGACATTTTCCAAATTTAAACCGAACCGGCTGAATACACCAATCGCCACCACAAACGCGGCTAATGCAATGGCAATAATCATGGAAATCCAATAGCCGCTCATAGCCGTTTTTATGTTTTTCGCTGCCCAAACACGCTGCCATAGATCTTGTCTGATAAATTGATACACACCTAACGTCAAAAGATAGACCATAATTTCACTTGGACCAATGTTTATAATGCTTATCATATTTTCCTGATTAACAGAGGCAGCTCGTTCAGTGATGGTTTCCCAACTGCCGGCAGCGATCAGGACGGTTAAAAACAAGATAATGAGACCAATTGTCTGAATTGTTCCGTGAAATACATCCTGCCAGATAACGGCTTTCAATCCGCCAAAATACGTTTTGACCGTGAGCAATATCCAGCCGATAAAAATTCCCAATGTCATATTCAGTCCAATGGTCAAATTCAGGATCGTGGCAATTGCCACAAACTGCATGCCGGTCATGGCACAATATGAAAATAAGATACTGATCACCGTCGGAATACGCGCTTGTTTCCCGTACCGCAATGACGTATAATCACCGACTGTGACCATATTATAATCTTCCCCGAGCTGTCTGATCCGCTTAAGCAGAAAGGTTGCAAAAATGATGACGCAAAAGAGCATCGTGATATTTATCCATTGCTCTCCCATTCCCAACCGATAGCCATTCTCCATATAACCCAACAATGTTGAGCCGCCGACGCCGGTTCCGATAAATGTTAAAATGATCGGAAAAATTGAAACCGATCGGCCGGCAACATTATAATCTTCATACGTTTTCGTTTTATGGTTCATATATAACGCAAACACGAACAGAAAAATGAAGTAAACCACGACGATGACGCTTAGAATGATTCGCTCGTCTCCACTGAACATACCTTTACTCACCTCTCCTCCGCCACCTGGTACGGCGCTTATCTGTTTTCACTTAGAATAAAACGGGTGAATTCTTCTTTTGTTATGTCCCCAAAATAATGCATTAAATCCAACGGCTCAAGCGCATTTAATATAGCGTCTCGTCTTAACCGCACCCCAATCAGGGCTTCTTCCACGGCGTTCAGATCGCTTGTCCCGAAAAAGTCGCCCGAAATCTCGATTGCACCGATTTTGCCTCGCTCAACGCCCAAACCGATGCTGATCGTTCCAATTGGAAACCGTTCGGTTAAATGATATTCGAATTGGTTGAAACGGCCGTAGTTCCAGTCCCAGTTATGGTATTTTTCAGCGGCAATTTTTTCAACGCCCGCCCAGTCTTCCGGTGTTAAGTCATAACGTTTGGCTTCGTTGATGTCATTAACGCCAAGCAGCTCACACATCATAAAATCGGCAAACTCCCAAACCGTCATGTCCTGATAGTCAGGTGCCAAATGGTCCCGGATAGCCCCTACCCGGCTGCGGACAGACTGAATTCCGTGTGAGGCAATTTTCTTCTGGTTGGGATTCAGGGCGTTCACCATCGCTTCATAATCAGGATCAAGCAATAACGAGTACCCGGCGTAAACGCGATCATTCTTTACTGTCATCGCTGCACCAGAGATTTTTTTATCATTTAAGACTAGATCGTTACGGCCTTTATGTTCGACATGGGTGACACCCAGCTTCTCAAGCGCTTTAATGGCTGGTTCATACAACCGTGCATAATTTCCATAAATATCTTCCGCACCGTCAACTAAAAAACAAAAACTCATATTGCGGTCGTCGAGGTAAATCGCCCCGCCACCGGACTCCCGGCGAATCATTTTAATATCATGGTCATCCATATACGGCTGATTGATTTCTTCAAATGCGTTTTGAAACTTTCCAATTTGAACGACCGGGTCCATCATATAAGGAAACAAAATAGCCTCATCCAGAAAAATATTGTCTTTCACATATTCCTGTAAAGCCATAATCATGCCGGGATCATAAATCCATTCACCATTGCGCTTTGATTCAATTAAGTACATGTGCTGTCTACCTCCGTTAAGCCTTGCATGCTGCTGAATGTAAAACGTCAGCAATATCATCATCAAGCCGTACTGTTTGTGGCCGAATCGCATGCGGCACGAAGTAATCTTTTTGGTTCATCGTCACAAACAATGCTTGCTCATTTTCTTCAGTCATCTCCTGGAAGGGATGTTTAATGAATTGCGGTGTAGTATGCCCCACACCAATTTCCAAAAAAAGCACTTTTTTGTTCTGGTTTTCAGCTAAAAATTGCTCATAACGTTTCTTTTGTTCATGGAAATGATTATCTTCCACCATGCCTTTTTCTTCAGTACGTTTGTTAACTTCCAACGGTGCGCCACATTCCGGACAATACGGCACGAGATCGGCCGGTATTTTCAGATCCGACTGCCTATCCGCCATTTCACGGATTAACGCTTCGTCGTGATACGTCTGTTGGTGGCAGTGCCGGGAACATTGCCACAATCCATATTCCCCTTGAATGCGGAAAACTTTCTCCATATCGAATGTTGCCGCATAAAACGCGTTATCGGCATTTGTTGTAATAATATGATAACTCTTGTTTCGGATCATATGGCGCAAATCCATATACGCCTGCCCGACCGGCTGGTCAAAATAATTCAGCAGGCTGAAGCGGCTTTGAAACGCCCAATATTCGCGTTCGTCTTCAAACTCAAATAAACTCGCCTGCAGCATATCGAGGAAACGGTACTTTTCGATAAAATCAGGAAACGCGTCCGTAAATCGTTTGCCTGTATAAGTAAACCCGGCCGCTGCCGACATGCCCGCACCAATTCCAATGACAACGGCTTCTGCTTCATCAATGAGCTCGTTTAATAAATCGGCTTGTGACATTGTGGGTTTTTCCGTCAATGTCTGCCAATATCCTTTAACTTCCGGCATAACAATCTCCCTATTCGTTTTTTGCTAATAATGATTGATAGATTTCCAGATCTTCATCTTTAAACACATTAAAAATCACATGAAGGTTGGACTCCGTTTTTCTTAAATATTCTTCCACCATTTGAATGGCAATTTCAGCTGCACGTTGATTCGGAAAATTAAATTCCCCGGTCGAGATACAGCAAAAAGCAATCGTGTCCAACTGATACGCATCCGCTAATGCCAGACACGATTGATAAGACGAAGCCAGTAATTGCTCTTTTAAAGGCGAGACACCACGCGCGTCAATAAACGGGCCGACGGTATGTATCACGTAATTTGACGGTAAGTTATATGCTTTCGTGATTTTTGCTTTGCCCATCGGCTCTTTACGTCCCTGCGCTTTCATCAGTTCATGGCATTCCAATCGTAATTGCACGCCTGCACGGGTATGTATTCGATTGTCGATACACTCATGATTGGCTTTAGTGCAACCGAGCATGTCACTGTTTGCTGCATTAACAATCGCATCCACTGCCAAACGTGTTATATCACCCTGCCATACATAAAGCTGTGGCCGAACATCTTCTAGATTGCGTAATGACGTCAGCTCTCGTTCGTTATTCCACTGTGTTAAAAACGCATCCTGGACTTTCACAAATTCATCCGTGACCGGCTCCGGCTGCCGAACATTGCACAAACCTTGAAACAACGCCGTTTTTTCTTCTATGTTCGTTGCTTTATACTGCCCGAAGTGTGCGTCAGCTTTCGGATTTTTATGCCATAAATAGTCAATCAGATAATCCAACCGAGCTTCCTGGTCCATACCCTGCCCTCCGATACTTAAGCTTCATCCAATTGGTTAAATGCATCTTCATCAACTTCGGTTAACTTCACCACCCAATTTTCTTCAGGCCTGGCCGAGTTTAAAAGGGTTGGCTCGTTCTCGGCTGCATTGTTCCGCTCAACAATTTTACCGGCCAATGGTGAATTCAGTTCAAACACCGTCTTTGATGCTTCAATGTTTAATATGGCGTCCCCTGCGTTAAGGGTATCCCCATCTGCGAATTCGACAAAGCCGACTGTCCCGATATCATCTTGCAACTCCGGTGTCATACTGATCGTATAAACATCATTATTTTTTTCGATAAACAGGAAATTTGCGCGTTTTTTCATAATTTATCCCTCTTTCTTAATAATTTTTAATCATAATAAAATTTAGTATAACATTATTCACACTAGCTCCCAACTCTTTCATACAGTTTTTGGGATGGCATTTTCCCGAAAGTTGTATTAAATTGACACGTCCCGGCACAGGTGGTAGCTTTTAAGTTAATAATCATTACATCAGGGAGGGAATTGATTACGATTCAAATGAAGACAACCGAACAATACAAGTCATTATTTAAAACAATCAGTCTGCCAAACGGGATCGAGTTAGATAATCGCTTTGTCCTATCCCCGATGATAACGAATTCCTCAACCACTGAAGGGTATGTGACGGAAGAAGACTTGGCCTATGCTGAGCGGCGTGCACGTTCAGCACCACTGCAAATTACAGGTGCCGCGTATATAGAAGAATACGGGCAATTATTTGAATATGGGTTCAGTATTGATGACGACCGCAGCATCGAAGGACTTAAACACCTTGCACAGGCTATGAAAAAAGATGGCGCCAAAGCGATTATACAATTAACACATGCCGGACGTTTTTCCAAAATATCGCTCAGAGACTTCGGGGTCGTTTATGGTCCCAGTGAAATGCATTTGAGAACGCCTGTTGAACATACCGTCTTGCCGATGAGCACACGTAAAATCCGGCATGTCATTACCCAATATGCAGATGCAACCCGTCGTGCGATTAAAGCCGGTTTTGACGGCGTTGAAATCTCAAGTGCACAGCGTTTGTTGATCCAAACATTTTTGTCCACTTTTTCAAACCAGCGCGCCGATGAATATGGCCCGCAGACGCTCGACAATCGCTCACGCTTTGGCATCGAAGTAATGAAGGCGGTTCAAAATGTTATCGATGAAGAAGCACCAGCTGATTTTATTCTCGGATTCAGGGGCACGCCCGAAGAAACACGTGGCAATGACATTGGCTACAGTGTAGAAGATTTCCTTTATTTCATGGATGAGATTTTGAAAGTAGCCAACATTCACTACTTAGCTACAGCAAGCTGGGGCAAAAATATTTATAAACAAACCATTCGTCAAGGTAAATTTAAAGGTGAATTTATGAATCAAGTGGTGTACGATCATCTCGCCGGCCGTCTCCCGGTAATGGCCACCGGCGGCATTAACTCACCGGAAAAAGCACGCGACGCTCTCGAATTTTCCGATATGGTCGGGATGTCGAGCCCATTTGTTACCGAACCTGATTTTGTTATCAAATTAGAAGAAGGCCGGGAACATGAGATTGATTTAGGTTTTTCTCCGGAAGAGCTGGCCGACTTGGCAATCCCCGAAGGCGCTTTTAAAGACATTGTCGAATTAATGGATATCGGCGGCTCACTTTCCGAAGAAGCCCGTCAGGAACTACGCAGATTATATAAATAATGCTCAGAACAAAACACCAACTAACCGTGTTAGCGGAAGATTGGTGTTTTTATATTATTTACTACCGAATCGGCGCGCGGCACGCCCGGCTCATAGCCGAGTTCGCGTGGTGGTGCTCCCATTTCGCGTGATGAGGACCCGATTTCGGGCGGTCCCGGCCGGATTTCGATTGATCTCCCCGGAATTTCGCATGGTCCTTCCCCGATTTCGATTGATCCGCCCGGAATTTCGCGTGGTCCTCGCCCGATCCCCTTAAAACGCCATGTGATATCCCCAGCCAACAAAACTCCGTTGAAGCGTCCACGTGCTATTATAATAATAGGTTTTCAAAATTATCTAAACACTATATACTTGAGCTATAATCAATCTATTATTGATATGAATGGTGGATGATCGTGATGGAATTACGTCAACTGCGTTATTTTATGGAGGTTGCCGAACGGGAACATGTTTCCGAAGCTGCTGCCAATTTACACGTTGCCCAGTCAGCGGTGAGCAGACAAATTGCCAATCTTGAAAGTGAACTTGAAGTCGATTTGTTCAAACGTGAAGGCAGAAATATTAAGTTAACCGAAATTGGTAAAACCTTTTACGCTTACGCAAAGGTTGCCATGGAAGCGATTGATAATGCCGTTAAACAGGTCGATGAGTATCTCGACCCTGAACGCGGCACGATCAAAGTCGGCTTCCCGACCAGCTTATCCAGTCATCTGCTGCCTAATGTGATTTCCGCTTTTAAAAAAGACTACCCAAATGCCAAATTTCAATTGCGCCAGGGCTCGTATCGTTACTTGATCGATGCTGTCAAAAAAGGGGATATTCAAGTTGCGTTTCTCGGACCGGTTCCTAAAGATGAACCCGACATTGAATCCGATATCTTGTTTTCCGAGCAGGTTGTGGCGCTTCTCCCTATCAACCACGCGTTGGCCGAAAGGGAAAGCATCTCGCTCGTCGATTTAAAACATGAACAATTTGTCAGTTTTCCTGAAGGTTATGTCCTGAATCAAATAACGATTGATGCTTGCAGGCAAGCAGGCTTCAACCCGCTGATTTCTGCGGAGGGTGAAGATCTTGACGCCATCAAAGGACTCGTTGCCGCCGGGATTGGTGTCACCCTGCTGCCGGAAAGCTCCTTCCATGAGTCCATCCCAGGCATGACGGTCAAAATCCCGCTCGAACTGCTCGAAGTCAGACGGACAGTCGGCATTATCAAACCAAAAGAAAAAACATTTTCCCCAACGGAAGAAGTGTTTTACGATTTCGTTAAGCAGTTATTCACCCGCCTGCAGGAATTTCAGTAACATACAACAGTAAGCAGCGGTTGGCTCTCCCCACTGAATAATCAAAACAGCCTTTTCCCGGCGCTTTATCGGAAAAAGGCTGTTTTCTCGTGTTTTGGAAAATGTGTATCGATCCGGCCAACATTTCACGAAACCTGCAAATCAAGTGACGTCATCACGTCCTGAACAACTTCTTCACCTGCTGCTTCCCACCTGCTTTTATCAGTAATATTACCATCTTTATCAAGCGGTTTCTGGAACTGGTTAAAGCCCGTCGTGGACAAAAGCAAATTTTCATCCCAGTCAAGCCCTGTATTAACGACATGCTTAATCACATACGGTGTGCGGAACTCAAGGAAAGCTCTTGGACTGTCAAGTTCCCCCTGGAGAACACTAAACGGAATACGGACATAAATTGTCTCGCCGCCTTCCCGGCATAATACCATGTCGAATTTCCCACGGTCATATTCCCAATTACCGCATAATGTGTAGCCATTGGAGCGAAATATCTTATAGACGTCTCCGAAATAAGCACGTTTACCTTCAATCCCTGTATCCAGTTTTAACATATAGCTTTCACTCCTCTTTTTATATGTGTCAGCAATTAGTTTTAACGAAAACTGGAATATAATACCTCGATTTATAAGAATGTAACCGCAAAATAAGCATAAGCATATATAGTGTTGGAATATTTATGACGAAGGAGGCTCATCCATGGATGATCAGTCATCAAGAAACTCCAATCCTGCCGGTAACAATCCTAAACAGGAGCAACTCAATCGATACCGTATCCAAAATACCGGAAAACCGATGACAACCAAAGAAGGAAAGAAACGATCACAGGATCAGGATCAATTAAAAGCCGGTATACGCGGCCCCTCGTTGCGTGAGGATTATGAGTTCTTTGAAAAGATGTCCCATTTCAACCACGAAGAAATACCGGAAAGAGTAGTACATGCCAGAGGGTATAGCGCCCATGGAGAATTTGAATGTTATCAGTCAATGAAACATGTGACCAAAGCAGGCTTTTTACAGGAAGCAGGAAAGAAAACTCCCCTAACAACCCGTTTCTCTACTGTGCAAGGGGCTAAAGGCTCCTATGACACGGCAAGAGATTTACGTTGTCAGGGTGTCAAACTGTATACAGAAGAAGGGAATTACGATCTAACCACGATTGCGATGCCCGTCCTGATTAATCAGGATGCCATGAAGTTTCCCGATGCCATGCATGCCTACCAATCGAAGCAGGATGATGACATTCCGACGGCTACCGGTGCACACGATCATTTTTGGGATTATGTCGCCAACAATCCTGAATCACTCCATATGGTGCAGTGGATTATGTCTGACCGAGGCATTATAAGAAGCTATCGCATGATGGAGTCATGGTCCATCAACACGTATTTATTTGTAAATGATCAAAACGAAGCCACGTTTGTACGGTTTGTTTGGAAACCTCTTCTTGGTGTTCATTCCCTTCTGCAGGATGAGGCCCTGAAAATCGGTGGATTGGATCCGGACTTTCACAGGCGCGACCTCAGACGGGCAATTGATGAGGGGGCTTACCCGGAGTATGAACTATGCGTGCAGTTAATCCCCATGGAAGATGAGTTTAAATACGACTTTGATGTCCTCGACCCTGCGAAATTTTGGCCGGAAGAGCTTGTTCCTTGTCAGCCGATTGGCAAAATGACGTTAAATCGAAATATCGATAATTATTTTACCGAATCAGAACAGGCGGCGTTTAATCCAGCAAATGTTGTACCAGGCATCGATTTTTCCAATGACCCTGTTCTTCAAGGAAGATTGATGGCGTACCGGGATACCCAGCAGCACCGGCTCGGCAGTGCCAACTATGATCAGCTTCCAATCAACCGTCCGCTTTGCCCGTTTCATAACAATACGCGACGCGGCTACATGCGGGAGCGCATCGATGTTGATGAAGTAAATTATCACAGAAACTCGCTCGCAAACAACACACCATACACGGTGCCCCCGGAAGAAGGCGGTTACCAGCATTACCCCGGAAAAGTGGAAGGATACAAAATCAGAGCGAGAAGTGATTCGTTCAAGGATTATTTTTCACAACCCCGCATATTTTGGAACAGCATGACCGCTATTGAAAAACAGCATACGATCGAAGCCTTCAGCTATCAGCTTGGAAAAGTAAGAAGTGAATCCGTCCGACAACAAAATGTCGATTTACTTGTTAATGTAGATAGAGAAATGGCATGTGTTGTTGCTGACAATATTGGCGTCAGGCACCCCAGCGGCTCGCACGTACCCGTTTCAGCCAGCTACCCTTCCCTTAGTCAATACAACACGCCTAAGTATGCAGCAACCCAAAAAGCGGGCGTCCTGATTACCGATGGTTTTAACGGCAGTGAAGTAACGAACGTCCTAAACCAGCTGCAGCGAAACGGCATTTTTACCGACATCGTAAGTGAGCATCTCGGGACCATATCCGGTGCGGATAGTGCTCAACTCAACGTAAACGAAACATTTTTAACAACAAGTCCTTACCTGTATGATACATTGTATGTCGTTGGTGGCAATCCTAAAAATCAAGCAAAATTTAATCAAGACATGACGTATTTTGTACAAAACGCCTATTCACACTATAAACCAATTGGCGTTGCCTCGTCGGGCCAGCCGTATATTCAGACATCAGCGGAAAATAACCTAGCCGGTGTCGTTTTTGCCGCGAATAATCCCAATTTCGGGGCGGATTTCATCTCTGCCATAGCCATGCAGCGTTTCTGGGACCGGACATAGCATTGACGAATCCCCTGTTTAAACGATGGGGGATTTTTTTGTTTAAGGAGTATCAAAAATGCTATCCTCACCCTGCACAATTGGGCACAAATTGTCGGGTTTATCTGTTTCAATCGTGGTAATCTGTTAAGTAAGGGAGGTCATCAAATGGATTCGCTTAAAAAAATGAATGATGCGATGGCTTATATAGAAGCGCACCTGACAAATGAAATCAATATTGCCTACGCTGCTGAGCTGGCTCACTGTTCTGCATATCACTTTCAACGTATGTTTTCCTTTTTGGCCGGAACGAGCTTATCAGAGTATATTCGCCAGCGACGGCTTACACTGGCCGCTTTTGAGCTTCAGACCAGCCGTATAAAAGTTATTGATGCAGCAATCAAGTACGGCTATCAATCACCGGATGCATTCACACGTGCATTTCAAAGTGTGCAAGGCATTACCCCTTCTGAAGCAAAACGCCATGACCAGCCACTGAAAGCTTATCCACGGATGACTTTCCAATTAACAGTAGAAGGAGGCAGTGCATTGAATTACCGAATCGTTGAAAAAGATGCTTTCCGGATTATCGGTCTGATGAAGCGCGTTCCGATTGTTTTCCACGGGGTCAACCCGGAAATAGCTGCTATGTGGAAAAGCTTAACCCCTGAACGAATTAATGCGTTAAAGGCCCTGTCAAACATGGAACCGCATGGTCTAATCAGTGCATCCACTAACTTTTCCGAAGGCCGTATGGAAGAAAAAGGTGAACTGGATCATTATATTGGTGTCGCCACAACAGAGGACTATCCGGAAAACTTCGCCGGCCTCGAAGTCCCCGCTATGACATGGGCCGTCTTCGAAGCAGCCGGTCCATTCCCGGACACCCTACAGGACGTGTGGGGACGCATCTATTCCGAATGGTTCCCGACTTCTGTTTACGAACAAACTGAAGGGCCGGAGATTCTGTGGAATGAAGATAAAGATACCACTTCCCCTAATTTTAGAAGTGAAATCTGGATACCGGTTTTGAAAAAGCAGTAAGAACCTTGAAGCCTCAATCTGCCTTGCAGTTTGAGGTTTTTTTATGTGCCTCAGTCTTCAAGGTTTAATCGTTGGGCTGTTTAGACCTTCCCCCTTTTTTCAGCAAAACGTTCGATTATCGTTATAAGAAAGCTTGTTGCCGGTACTGGTGATTCGCTTTCTGAAAAACGATATTACTAAGGGGGGACGGTTGATGAAATTATACTTAGACCCGGGGCATGGTGGTTCGGACGCTGGCGCTCAAGGAAAAGGCATCAACGAGAAAACATTGAATCTCGATATAGCACTTCGGATCAGGACGATTTTAACGCAGGATTATAAAGGGGTCCGTGTTCGCATGAGCCGTTCGGATGACCGGACAAAAAGCCTCCGGGAACGAACAAATGAAGCAAATGGCTGGGGAGCTGATTTTTATTTATCCATTCACTGCAACGCGTTTAACGGGGCCGCGCGTGGCTATGAAGATTTTATTTACAGCAGCTTATCTGACCGGTCGGATACAGCGGCTCACCAGCGTGCCATTCACAAGGAAGTCATGAAAACCAATGAACTGCCTGATCGCGGACTGAAGAAAGCAAATTTCCATGTTTTGCGGGAAACCGCGATGCCGGCGCTTTTGACCGAAAACGGCTTTATTGACAACCCGGCTGATGCCAGGAAAATGGCGAACCCAGCGTGGCGTCAAGCGGTGGCACGCGGTCATGTGAACGGGCTGGCAAAAGCCTTTAAATTAAAACTGGCAGCGTCCAATCAAGCACTTTGCAAAGTCATAGCCGGCGGGTTTCACTCAAAAGAAAACGCCAGCACGCGGGTGGAACTGCTCAAGTCGCATGGCATCAGCGCCTTTATTACCAAAACCAGCATAGCCGGAAAGCCATGGTATCGCGTGCAGGCCGGTGCGTATTCAAACCGGAAAAACGCCAGAACACACCTGGACACCGTTCGTGCTGCCGGCATAAACGATGCTTATATCACAGGACGGGGACAAGGGGTCTGACCCCCCATTGTCCTCCGTTATTTATCCTCCTCCTGTAGTGCCAATTAGATCGGGCAGGAACATAATGAGTGGTTCGAAAAATGTCATGATAAATAAAAGGATAATCAATGTGATTGTAAATGGAAGCGTCGATTTGGCCACTTGTTCCAGGGACAGTCCGCTTATGGCGCTTGCAACGTTTAGGTTATCGCCAACAGGAGGTGTTAAGAACCCAATTTCAGCTGCCAAAATCATGACAATTCCAAAATGCACCGGCTCCATTCCCAGTTCAGTTACGACAGGCAGTAAAATTGGTGCGAGTAAAATAATCCCTGCTACTGTTTCCATAAACATTCCAATAAATATTAGTAAAAGAACAATCAGCGCAATAATTACCCATGAACCAACTGGAAGTGATGTTAAGAAATCTGCAATCATAACAGGAATTCGTTCTACGGTAAGAATACGACCATACGTTGAAGCAGTAGCAATAATAATCAATATAATACCAGATATTAATGCGGTTCTCTTAAATAGTTCAATCGAATCTTTCCATTTAACTTCCTTATATATAAGGATGCCGAGAATCGCACTATAACCAACCGCAACGCCGGCCGCTTCTGTAGGTGTGAATATTCCGCCATAAATCCCGCCAAGCACAACGACAGGCATTAAAAGAGTCCATTTTGCCTCATTTATGTATTTAAATCGTTCTTTCCACGACGGTTTCGTTTCCGACCCAACATAGTTTCGCTTTTTCGAAAAAATATAACTAACGCCCCACAATACCGCTGCTATAAATAGTCCCGGGATGACGCCAGCAATAAATAAATCGCCAATCGATGTACTTGTCACAATTCCATAAATAATTAATGGAATACTCGGTGGAATGATAATACCGAGTGTGCCGGAGGATGCAACAACCCCTGAACTAAACCCTTTATCATAACCTTCCTTTACCATGGCAGGCACCATAATTCCTCCGATCGCTGCAACCGTTGCAGGACCAGAACCACTTAATGCTGCGAAAATTGTACACGCCACAATCGCAACACCTGCAAGCCCACCTGTATAGTGGCCGACAAATGATTTAGCTACATCGATAAGTCGTCTGGATAATCCCCCATATTCCATAATCATGCCGGCAAAGACAAATAATGGTATAGCCATTAGCGCATAAGAATCTACTGTCGTAAACATACCTTGTGCAATGAAGTTAAGCGGCATTTTCTCTGTTATAAACAATGTTAATACTGAGGAAATACCTAAGGCAAACGCGATAGGAACGCTCAAAATCATTAAAACGATAAAACTTCCAAATAAGATTAAAGTAGCCAATTCTTCTCACCCCCTATAAACTAATGACTTTCTTTAAGAAAATACGCTTTTAATTCTTTTACCTCATATACAATATGTTGGACAACTCGAAAGGTCATTAGAAATGCCCCTAATGGCACGCCCAAATAGACAATAAACATTGGAATCTGATTAGCTGGTGATACTTGCTTGGTATGATACTGATCAATAACCAAATTGATACTATAGACGTCCAAAAATATCAGAAACCCAATCCATAATAGTAAAGCAATTAGTTTGAGGAATTGACTGTAAATCGGTGATAACTTTTTAAGCAGATTAACCAGAAAATTAAATTTTACATGCCGTTGGTATTTAACCGCGTAGGACGCGCTTGTATAAACAAACCAAACAAAAGCATATCTGGACAATTCTTCCGACCATGTAAGTGATTCGTTAAAGATATAACGCATGACGACTTGTACAATACATAAGATCGAAAAGAAAACTAATAATATAGATGATAGATACGTTTCAATATGTTCGTCTAAATGTTTATAAATCTTCATGAGAATCACTCCCTTATACACATGTCATTAAATCACACCCAGACTAAGTTGGAACTTAGTGCTGGGTGTTAACTGTTATTCTATTGCATCCAAGTATGTCTCATTCCCTGCAGCTTCAAGTAATTTGATTAGCTTTTCTTTATCAACTTCGTCCGCATATTCTTCATAAAAAGGGATGGCAGAATCAACCCACACTTGTTTTTCTTCTTCAGATAACTCCCTGAATTCAGCTCCTTCGTCTTCAAGCATTGTTATTAGCTCATCTTTACGTTCACTGTTTAATTCTCTTAAATGTGTAACTGTATCATCAATCGATGACTGGATAATTTCCTGATCTTCCTCAGACAGGCCATTAAAGAAATCCTGGTTCATGATATACACTTCGGGATCGTAAATATGCTCTGTCATTGTAATATACTTACTGACCTCGTGGAATTTCCCTGTATAGATAAGCCCGAGCGTATTTTCAACGCCATCTACTACGCCTTGCTGCAGCCCATTAAACACTTCAGTAAAGGCTAAAGGGGTTGGATTTAACCCTACACTTTCCCAATAGGCGATATGCATAGGGACTTCCATTGTGCGGAGTTTCACGCCTTCAGCATCCTCGGGCGTAACCACTTCACCTTGGTTATTTGATAAGTGTCGCCAGCCAAGTTCACCATAGCTTAGCCCGACAAATCCATTTTCCTCTAACCCTGTTAATAATTCTTGACCAAACTCGCCATCAAGCACTTCATGTGCGGTCTCGGTATCTTTGAAAATGAATGGAAAGTCAAATACTTCCAGTGCAGACGAGAAGTTTGCAAGAACTCCAACTGAAGGGGAAGACATTTGAATATTTCCAGCCTGCGTGCTTTCAATCATTTCTCTCTCGCCACCCAGTTGGCCATCAGGATAGATCTCGACTTCGATTCTTCCATCAGATCTTTCTTCAACAAGGTCCTTAAATTCCAAAAACGCTTCGTGTTGGGTCGTTTCTGTTGAGACAACGTGAGCAGCTTGAATCGATATTGTTTCACCGCTATCATTCGTATCTCCGGAAGATTCTGCGGCGTCACCTGATTCTGAATCGCCACCGGAACATGCAGCTACCACTAACAGGGCCAAACCGATTAAAAAATAAAACAGTCCTTTTTTTAACATTAATTAAACCCCTTCCTTTTATTTAATTCAAATTGCATAGTGCCTATTGCACGATAAAGCGAGGGCGGGACTGAATAATCACCTCCATAATTCTAAGTTTAAACGCTTTCACGGCTGGAAAAAGAGTCATACTTGACGAATTATTCGACCCGATACAACATGAAAGCGCCTTTTTCCTTTGTCGATTGTCGACATCTACTAAATTATCTAAATTATAAAATTATTATCACAGCTTGTCAAATATTTTTTAAATTCAAAAAAAGTAATATAAGGAGGGGTCTGACCCCATAGCAATCTGGTCTCTTATAACATATGCGCTTATAATTATAGTAAGGGGTTGATTTTTTAGGGGGGGATAACGAATGTTTAACGGAACGTGGCTGTTAATAAGGTTAATGTTGCGTCAGCAACGGTTTAAATTTTTCGTCTGGCTTACTGGTCTTGTCGGTGTGACACTCGCTGCTGCTTCGGCTTATCCATCAATGTACCCGGACTCGCAGGCGAAACAGGCTTTTGCCATAACAATGAAAAATCCTGCGATGATTGCAATGGTCGGGCCGGGTTATGAGAAGGATGCATACAGCGCAATCGGTGCACTGTTCGCGAACGAGATGCTTCTCTTTACCGCCATCACAGCAGCTATTATGAACATTTTACTCGTAACACGGATGACTCGCGGGGACGAAGAAGATGGCCGGACTGAAATGATTCGGTCGCTTCCGGCAGGCCGTCTCGCTTACATATGTGCTTCCGGCATTATTATCGTGTCGTTAAACGTTATGTTAGCTGTCATAACAGGAGCTGGATTGATGTCTCTCGGGATTGACAGCTTGGATGCCGAAAGTTCATTTTTATACGGATCAATTTTAGCGGGAACAGGTCTGGTGTTCGCCGGATTTACAGCCGTTTTCGCCCAGGTGGCCGAAACTTCACGCGGCACAAGCATCCTCGCATTTGGAACACTGATTATAGCCTATTTACTGCGGGCGTTTGGCGACGTGAAAAGTGATGTGCTTTCGCTTATTTCACCACTCGGTTGGACTGTAAGAACGAACGTTTTTGTTAACAATCACTGGTGGCCGGTTTATTTGTTTCTTTTACTTACCATTGGGTTAATCGCAGTCGCGTTCTGGTTACAATCCATCCGTGACCTTAACGCTGGTTTTATTCCGGCAAAAAACGGACGCGTACACGCCTCACCCTTCCTGTTGAAACCATTTGGCCTGATTTTACGGCTGCAGCAAACAAATCTGTTGATCTGGGGAATCAGTCTTTTTTCGCTGAGTGCAGCGTTTGGATTCATCCTCGGTGATTTGGAAAATTATTTTTCGGATGTCGCGTTTATTGAATCAATGCTTAAAGACACCCCGGGCGGGAACTTGACCGATCAATTTATTTCGCTTTTGATGGCGATTATGGCGTTGATCAGTACGGTGCCGTCCATTATGGCCGTGATGCACGTTAAAGGCGAAGAAACGAAACACCGGACCGAAAATATATACAGCCGTGCTATCTCACGCACGCACCTGCTAAGCAGTTATCTTATCCTGGCCATTGCAGTTAGTTACATCATGCAGGCGCTCGTTGCTTTAGGTCTATGGGCTGCAAGTTTAGGTGTCATGGCGGATCCGTTGACATTGCAAACCATCTTTTCCGCTGCATTTGTCTACTTGCCGGCAATATGGCTGATCACAGGGATTGGTGTGTTGTTGATTGGGTTGCTTCCAACGTTAACGCCGTTTGTCTGGGCGTTTGTATTCTATGGCTTCGTAACCGTCTATATAGGAAGCCTGCTTGATCTTCCCAACTGGCTTAACAATCTTTCAGTCTTTGAACATATCCCGCAGCTGCCCGCTGCCGAAATGGATGTGACGCCGATCAGCTGGATAACGGGCATTGCCATTGCAGCCATGGTTACCGGTATTATCGGGTATCAAAAGCGCGATTTGAAAGGATAAATTTCAGATACCCTTGCCTTCTGCTCAAGGGTGTGTTAGTATATATAACAATTCCGATCAAATTAGTAGTGATTAAGACCGCTTCTTATCAAGAGAGAGGGGGACTGACCCCGCGAACTGAACGTGAAGGGTTTTTATTTCATTACATAAAAAGGAGAGATTTCACATTGGCAAATACAACAGTAAGTGCGAAGGCGGTTTTGAAAGACAATCTATTAGTGGAAACAGAATCACGGGGGCATAAAGTCATCGTGGATGAACCCGAAAATTTAGGGGGAACTGATAAAGGCATGAATCCCGTCGAGCTGCTGCTTTCCTCATTAGGAGCATGTCAGTCAATCGTCGCTCGAACGTATGCTGAGAAATTTGAGATTGAGCTGCAAAACTTCCGGGTTGAATTGGAGGGTGATATCGATTTGGACGGCTTTCTGGGCAAATCAGATGTCCGGCCCGGTTTTTCCGATATTCGCTATGTATTCTATATTGAAACCGACGCTCCGGAAGATAAATTACAAGCATACAAAGATTTCATTGAAGCCCATTGCCCTGTCGGGGATACCATCGCAAATCAAGTTAATCTCGGATCGGCAAAAGTCGTTGTCGAAAAAACCGTCAAACAATAATAACTGGGACGGGACCGGAACATAATTGAAAAGAGCAATATGAAAGACGAACGATAATCAAGGCGAGGAGTACTGCTTCACAGAGAACACTTGCAACACGACGAGCACCCAAGCATATTTCCGGGGCGGTGTATCCCGCTTCCTTTCCTAATAATCGTTCGTCTTTTTATGAATTTAAAACTTTTGTCTCAGCCTTCCCTTCTAATTTTTAATTTCTTTTCGATATGCATAATTGAAAAGCAGGGAAATAAAGATGGCGCCGCCGATAATGTTACCGATACTCGCCGGAACGAGGTTAAGGAATAAGTATTCGTACCATTCATAGTTGTCAGTTTTGAAGAGGCCCATGCTAAAGTAACCCATATTTGCGGCACTGTGCTGAAAGTTACCTGCCACAAAAAGGATAACAGGCAGCGCTGTTCCCATAATTTTCCCGCTCATGTCCCTGGCCGAGGTTGTTAAGAAGGCAGCCATACCAATGAGCCAATTGGCGATTATCCCTGATAGAACGACCTGAATCCAGCCTGACCAGCCACGCTCAGCAAATTGCATTTTATGGCCAAGAAGTGTCTCAAGCCCTTTTGAGAATTCAGGGGTCATGGAGCTCGAACTGATTATTAACAAAGCTACAAAAAACGCCCCTGCAATGTTGCCTATATAGGTTACAGCCCAAAACTTTACAAATTTATGCTTTTTCCAATAAGATTTCTGCAAATAATAGGTTGGTAAAAGCACATTCACCTCGGTAAACAAAGCTGATCCTGATATGAATACCATAAGATAGCCTGTGGCAAACCCAACTCCCTCAAGCAGATAGGTCAGCCCCTTAGCATCAACACCGAGCGAAAGGAGCACCGAGAAAACGGCACCAAATGTCATAAATGAGCCGGCCGCCAGAGACAAAGTGAACAGGGACGGCATATTTGTATTAAGATGCTCTTTCCCTTTTTCACCGAATGTCTGCATTACCTGTGACGGAAGAAAAAACTGTCTCTCAGCTTCTTCTTGTGTATCGTTGTCTTTGGGTTCCTGATTGTCGTTGTCGTTCATTAAGCTGCCTCCTATCCGTTTGAGGAATAACCGGCCGCCTTATATGGTTTTTCCCTTTACGGCATCTGTCGTTTTTCGTTTATTAAACATCTCAATTTTTACTATTTTCAATCTAAAAATCGGGTGTTAGCTTAAATTGCATAACGTTTCTAGTTGTCATGCCTGCTCCTGTATACATTCATTAAAATTTCCCCGTTAATATCTTTGTGTAAACATGCAAAATTCTCATACGCGCTGAAGACTGTGTTAGCAACTACACCGCCTCCATGAAAGCTGATGGTTTAAGTTTTAGAAATTAAAGGAATTACCGTTTACACCTTTTGAAAAAGGGTTGTCAGCCTTTAAAACTTACTTCGCCAGTTAGGTTTCTATTACGTGAACAACATCTGCAGCCTCACTTCTCAATAAGAGCTTCATGGCGCGACTTGCAGGTGTCGGTCCAGTTATGTTAACCGCTGTATGCTGGGGCATTATGGCCAAGGTGTCTGACAACTTGTCCCCCCACAAACAAAAAAATAGCGTACTAAATCTGTGCGATTCAGTACGCTTCACTTATTATCGGTTTTGACGATCGACATTTGTCACTTTCCAGCCCTGTTGGTCGACCCACTGGAGGTCTACGACATACATCCAATCCTGGACGCCTTCAGGACTAACTTTACCGACTGATTGCTGGGGGCCTCCCCCGCTTTCCAGGCGCCAGAGCGTCATGCCCTCGCCCACACCTGTTGCCATTTGAATGGCTTTCACTTTTTCATTCCAGTCGACAGACCCTTCTTCATAGCTGGATGTATGTTCTCCAGTCTGGGACGTGCCAATCGGTTCGCCTATCTGGTCTGAATTAACGCCGTTTTCGTCCTGCTCTTCCTGCTGTGAATCATTATCTTCTTGTCCGTCGTTTTCGCTATCGCTGTTGTTTTCATCATTATTGCCACTTTGTTCATTGTCATTTTCTTCCTGTTCTGAGTTTGATCCCTCACCTGAGTTGCCTGATTCATTTTGGTCGGCATCTTCATTTTCAGTGATTTCGACGTCTTCATCATCGCCATTTGACCCGCCTTCATTAGGTGCGCTGCCTTGTTCATCTTCGGCTGTATCGCTGCCGCCAAAAAGGATATTGCCGCCGACGACAAGTATCAGAATAAAGACAATACCGATCAGCGTATTGAGTATAAAATGCTTATTCCGTTTATTTTTACGCATATCAGACCGTGTGTTCATACGAATCCCCTTTCCAAGTCAACGAAAGTATCTCGATTAATGAATTGTCAGCCATCAATTCCCTTTTCGCTTGTATTCCAAACTGCCAATAGTTGGTTCCGGCACATGGCATCAGGATCGCAGTTTCCAGTTAATTTCCTCCCGGCCTGATTGCTTTAAAAAGTCATTCGCACGTGAGAACGGTTTGCTGCCAAAGAACCCTTTATGCGCAGAAAAAGGGCTCGGGTGCGGCGATTTTATAATGAGATGATGTGCACCGGTAATGAGGGCTTCTTTCGCTTGTGCATGCCGGCCCCAAAGCATAAACACGACCGGGTCCTGCTTGGCATTTACTTGCCGGATGACTTCATTTGTAAAATGTTCCCATCCTTTACCTCGGTGTGAGGCCGGCTTTCCCGCCCGTACCGTCAATACGGTGTTCAACAGAAGCACACCTTGCTTGGCCCAATCGGTCAAGTTACCATGATTTGGACTTTCAATTCCGAGATCATCATACAATTCTTTATAAATATTTTTCAATGACGGCGGAATGGCAACGTGCGGCTGCACGGAAAAACTCAAGCCGTGCGCCTGATTCGGCCCATGATACGGGTCCTGTCCAAGGATGACCACTTTCGTATTTTCATAAGTTGTATAGTGCAGGGCGTTATAAATATCATGCATATCCGGATAAACGGTTGTACGGGTGTATTCCTGCTTTAAAAATGATCGCAGCTCCTGATAATAGTCTTTTTCAAATTCGTCCCCCACAACCGGCGCCCAGTCATTCGTTAATACAGCCACAATTTCAGCTCCCAACAACAAATCAATATCTTTAATATATCATATCACGCTATCAGTAAACTGAAAATGGGACGTGTGGTTCAGAGAGGTGGAAACGCCTGGCTTTTAGTCTAGTTCGCGTGGTGTGGGGCGGATTTCGCGTAGTCTTCGCTGGATATCGATTGGTCTTCGCCGAATTTCGCGTCGTTCTGCCCCAATTTCGGTTGGACCCATCAAATTTCGCGTGATAACCCCATTAGGTTCACTATTCACTCTCAACAGCTAACAGTCTATGGAAATAACGACCGGCTATGCTACTTATGTTCGGCTCATCATCTTTATCAAAAGCAATCAAAAAACAGGTGGCCGGACCGGCGGATTTTTCTAAATTGAGCACGCATTCCAGCTTATTTGACCGGTGTGTCCAGCCCCTCCACTTTTCAGCAATCCCTTTTGAACCAACTGGAAGAACTGCTTTCACCGACTCCAGCCGGCACAGATGCTGAAATAACCAAAGTGGTGCAACGTCATCATACTGTTCAAGCACTTCTTTACCAACCAGTGGCTTCCCGATAACCGCAAATGCTTCCCGGCCTGATAGACGGCTCGTTTTCCCGATCGGGCGCGTCCCAATGATCGTCAGCCCGAATCCGGATTGCAACCCGGCAAAATTGCTCTCGCTGCTGCCGGTCATCGGAATCCGCTCTGACCCCAGTTCGTTCAATACCGCTGCCACCCCATATTTATACGCCGGCCAAGCTTCGTCACTCGTAAAATTATGTATCACGACCGTTTGAATGTCACCGCCGGCAGCTAAACATTCCATTGCAGCAACACGGCAGGCAAAACGGCCGACAACGCTATTGGATGTCCTCACTGCATCATCTGGCTTTTCACCAATTGCCCCACTGTTATCCGATGCAATGACAAGTTCTTGCTCAACCGTCAACGGCACCACAACCACGTTGCTCATCACAAATCGAGCTCCTTTTATGAATCTCTTCGCTTCTTATTTGATCCGCGGAAAACTTTTGCACTGCGGGCATACTCGACATCCGGTACTCCCAGCCTGGCATTAATAACACGTGCAGCTGCGAAAAAGTAGTCCGACAGACGGTTCACATATTTCAATGGAACAGGTGAGATATCATCTTCTGCTTTCATGAGTGACACAATCATTCGCTCAGCCCTGCGTGCAACCGTTCGGGCAATGTGAATCGACGACGAGGCATCTGAACCGCCCGGCAATATAAATCGTTCCAATTCGGGCGCTTCATCGATCAATTCGTCCATTTTATTTTCCAGATAAGTGATCGGTTCCTCAGACAATTTATGTTCGCGTTCTGCTTTAATATTCGATAATTCGGAGCCGCAGTCAAACAACTCATGCTGGATCTTTTCCAGGTCGGCCACAATATCCGGGAAAATAGCGGTATCCAATTCTGCAATCGCCTTTCCGACAAATGAATTCACCTCATCGATGGTTCCGTATGCTTCAACGCGGATATCGTCCTTGTCCAATCGTCCGCCAATAACACTTGTTTGTCCTTTGTCACCAGATTTTGTATAAAGTCGCATTTAAAATCTCTCCCTTTTTATTGTTTGTTCGATGCCATACCAGATGAGATCAACCCGTTCGGCTTTGGCCGCCAGACGCTGGTACAGCCACCCGGTCATATCCCGCCACATCCGCTCTTCCTTATTTGCCGGCACAATCCCTTTGGAAATATCCGTGCCGATGATAACCAATCTACGTCGGCTGTCAGCTTTTTCCCATGCCAGCCAGGGTTCGATTTCCTGCATCATCTCCCGGCATTGTTTATCGGGCAAAATGGCGGGATCAATTTGAATATTTACCCATTCTTCCAGGCCTTCCAGCACCACAACTTCCGGCAACGCTTCATTGCACTGTTTCTTTAGCGTATTGCCGTCATAGGCACTCAACCATAAACAATGTTCCTGAGCGTAGTGATTTTTCACCCATTTTCGTTTGCCATTGAAGGCACCGCCCGTAATGAAGTGCACCGGCCACCCTCCTTCCAATCACTGTAACTTCAAAAAAGTTTCGCATCAAATCGGCGGGTCGCTCCCCCCCTGCATATTCCCCTTGTTACACCATAGCAAAGGAGTGTAACTGCCACATGACAATCCATAACACCAATTCCAATCCTTCTGAACTCGCGCCAAGTGTATCACCCGATATGCCACCGAAATGTTTCGTGATTTTTCCGGTGATGATATAACCCACAACGGCTGTAGAGCTGACCAGTATAAAATAGCCCGCCAACAATTCAATGTTTAAAACGCCGATCAATAAACCAATGACAATTAAATAACAACTGTAAATCAACCAGTTTATTCTGCTTGAACCTTGTTTAAAAAAGTGAGCCATACCGCTGGCCCGGGCTGCCGGAAGCATCTGCAGATAAACACCCATCAGCATTTTCCCCAGAAACGGAACGGTCACCATCAATAGATAGGTCCAATCATTTGTCATGGTGGCCAATTCATAAAAAACGACAAAACGCCCGGCAAGGAAGACGACAACAGACAGTACGCCAAACGCGCCGACACGCGGATCTTCCATCACTTCAAGCCGCTTTTCCGGCTCCCGGTACGAAAAATACGCATCACTTGTATCAATCAAACCGTCCAGGTGAATCCCTCCTGACAGCACAATCAAGACAAGCCATAAACCCATGGCTATTGAAACTTGCGAAAATGGTGTATAGGACAGCAGTAAAAATAAAACGGATGCATAGATGACGCCTTGAAGCAATCCGAGCAGCGGAAATGTCTTTAATACATATGACAAGCTGGATTGGTTCATCGGAAGCCCCCTATTAATGGGGATAATGGTAAACAGCTGCAGGTTAATGCCCATGCCTGTTAAAATGCCGCGTAAACTAGTGAACATGTGATTCACCAAACACAATGGCTGTCAGCTTTTGACAGTCCACATAATGCTCCACATGCCGTGCCAGTCTGTCATAGGTTGATTCTTTTTCCCTGGCGCTGTCAGTCGACGGCTCCTGTGTTCTGAACCCGTCCTCTTCAGCAAGGTCATGCTCAATATGCGGTATTACGCCCAAAACGGGGATCCCGGTATAGGCCTCTAGCCACTCGCTGCCTGAGGCAAACGAAGTGACATCGCCATGAAATTTGTTAATGACGAGCCCCTTCACCCGATTGCGCTCTTCCTCAGCGAGCAATGCCAATGTTCCGGCAACACTCGCAAAAGCACCGCCTCTGTCAATGTCAGTGACCAGAACGACCGGAACGTCCGCCATCTCGGCAACAGCCATATTGGCCAAATCATGCGCCTTCAGGTTCATCTCCACCGGACTGCCTGCACCTTCCGCAAAAATGAGATCATGCTTCCGGTCTAACTGTTCCAGAGCTGATTGAATCGTTTGTTTGGCGTCATTGTAATAGGTCATTTGATAATTATTGCCGTCGATTGCGTTGATTCCCTCGCCCATAAAAATCACTTCTGTCTGGTGATTGGCAGAAGGTTTTAACACAACGGGATTCATATATGCACGTGGCGAAAGACCTGCCGCTTCAGCCTGCTGAGCCTGCGCTACACTCATCTCTTTTCCATCTTCCGTCTGAATCGTACGGTTGGACATGTTCTGTGCTTTGAATGGTGCAGCGGCATATCCTTTTTCAGAAAACAACCGGCACAGAGCAGTTGTGATTAGACTTTTACCAACATTGGAAGCTGTTCCTTGAATCATAACCCCTTTCATGGCACTGCTCCTTTCTTGCAAATCGGCATCCCGTTTTCGACTAAATAAGCGGTATCTGCTTGGTCAACGATATGTTGATGCGCATTTCCGAGTATGTATTGATAATTTCTTATGGAGGGCTGCTCAAAGGGAACCCCTTGCGTCACTTCGTTGGATACGACAATTAACGTGGCAGATGTTTCCCTCAGACTGATCAAATCGGTTAATATGACATTTATGACATGTTCAGGATCTGACATATTACCGTCAAATAAATAATTGTTTAATAGGGTTGTGACACAATCAAGAACGAGGATATCGTGTTTTGAAAAATGATTGGCGATGCGCTGTAAATGATCCGGGCATTCCCATGTCGACCAGTCAACTGATGCGTTTTCCCGATCTTTACGGTGGCGCGTAATCCGGGCAGCCATTTCTTCATCAGACGCTACGCCACATGCGATATAATGCAAAATCGTTCCCTGCTTTTTGCTTAAATCAGCTGCCATTGTTTCGGCAAAGCTGCTTTTCCCGCTTCGAACTCCGCCTGAAATGAATATCAATTGTTCTGTTTCCATTCAGCTAATGCCTCCATTAAAACTTATTGATGTCTGCACGAAGCCGTGCCGTCCGGTTGGATGAGCATCGTTATTTCCCTTGATCATTTATAATGGCTTTTTTCGTTTCAGTAAAAACACTTTGCCCGATCAGTTGACCCAGTTCCGTTGCGGCTCCGGCATATGGTACCGATCGCCCTTGTTGTGTGGCCGCAACTAAAATACTGTCGGTTGAAGTGCCTGTTGCGATCGTCCCCGTCCACTTGTCATGAATGTCAAGCTCCTTTAGTGCTTGGGCCTTTGCTTCAGTGGCCGTCATAATTGCTTGGATAAATGCTTGATCAGTTAAGCAGCCATTGACAAACAACCAAATATTGATCGTCCCTTGCGCAAGCGTTTGAGCAACAGGTCGGGCGCTGTCTGTCGCGTTCTCTGTCCCCGCAGTCACTACGGTAAAAAGGGATACACCTTTGTTTTCAGAATGGCTGTGGGCAACGTTTTTCAAATCCACCGCCGTCATCATGCCAACAGTGCGTGATACGTCAAATCCATTTGTTTCAAGATAAGCCTGCATTTCGTCGGCAGGATCGGCACAATAATAATCATCCGGCACATGACGATTGACAAATTGGTTGTTCCAGCCGATTCCAGCACCACATACACCCGAAGACAGCGTTCTAAGCGGAATGGGTGAGGTTAAAGCAATTCGGTCCGTCTTAACACTCAGCATCGATGAATCTATTTTTATTGGTTTATTATGCATTTCAAGGGCATCCGGCAGCAGGTGCATCTGTGGTTTAGCAACTACCGGGTGCGGATATTTTCGCACATTGGTTTTGTAAACGTCTTGAATCAAATGTTCTTTCAGGACGCCATCAGGTGAATGAATCGCGCGCTCTTTCCCTTTTTCAAGCAGCAGCAGCCGATCACAGTAAAGACTGGCCAGATTCAGATCGTGGAAGATCGACACAACGATTAATCCATCGTGTTTCGTTCCTTTTTTCAACAGATCCAGTAAATCTTTCTGATAAGCTAAATCCAAGTGGTTGGTCGGTTCATCAAGCAGCAGCAAATCAGGTTCCTGTGCGAGTGCCTGTGCCAAAAACACACGCTGTTGCTCGCCGCCCGAGAGTTCTTGAATCGTCTGGTGCTGAAACCCCGTAATATTCGTCTGCTCCATCACCGTCTGAAGCACCCGCTCGTCATCAGATGTCCACGTCTGAAAAAAACCTTCGTGATGTGCATACCTTCCAAGCGCCACCGTCTCTCTCACTGTATAAGAAAACGCATGCGCCGTGAGCTGGGGAAGAACAGCCATTTTTTGTGCTAATGCCTTCCGGGAAAAAAGGTCTATGTTTCTATTATTCAGTTGGATCGAACCCGAACTATTAGGAATCAGACCGCTGATCATCTTCAACAGCGTCGTCTTACCGCTGCCATTTGGTCCCAATATCCCAAAAAAATTTCCCTGAGCAACTGAAAAACTGATATCTTGAATAACCGGCTCGCCGCCATAGCCGCCTGACACATTCTCCAGCTTCAGCATGGCATTCACCTCCTTTTCATAGGGACCACGCGATTTCCACCGGGGTTCACGCGATTTCCACCGGGGTTCACGCGATTTCCACCGGGGTTCACGCGATTTCCACCGGGGTTCACGCGATTT
>NZ_FOMR01000001.1:0-174934 GCF_900112705.1 Lentibacillus persicus | reverse complement strand
CACGCGATTTCCACCGGGGTTCACGCGATTTCCACCGGGGTTCACGCGATTTCCACCGGGGTTCACGCGATTTCCACCGGGGTTCACGCGATTTTTGCATCATCGTGGTACTCGATGCAAAAATCGCAGGCTTACGATCTCCTTCGTTGTTTCATTAAAATAAGCGCGAACACCGGCGCGCCGATTAGCGCTGTAATCACACCAATAGGCAGAATCTGCGGTGATATAATCGTTCGCGATACAAGGTCCGTCAGCATTAAAAATCCCGCCCCGGTCAAGATGGACAACGGGAGAAGATGGACATGGTCTGGCCCCCATAATCGCCTTGCTAAATGTGGGATAACAAGCCCGACAAAACCAATTGCCCCGGATACAGCAACGGCTGCTCCGGTCAGAATCGAGCCGGCCACAAGCACCATCAGCTTTCGTTTCTCGACGTCAACGCCTAGATGCTGTGCCCGTTCTTCCCCGAACGACATCGCATTCAACTCCCGGGCATTCATTAAAAGAAGCAGCGATCCAATGACGAAAAACGGCACAATAATGCCAATATAATTCCATCCCCGCATCGATACACTGCCAAGCAGCCAGCCCATAATTTGCTGCAGCTGATCACTTGTGAGGGCAATAATTAATGAAATAAACGCTCCCAAAAACGAACTGAAAATAATACCCGTTAAAATAATCGTCTCAACCCGCATTGTCCGATCAACTCTTCTGGCAAAAAACAGCACAAGCAAAATGGTCAATAAAGCTGCCGCTATACTAAAAACCGGTAATGTATAAAGTCCAAGAAACGGAATTGAAATATTCAAAAATAATGTCGCGACCGCCCCGACCGACGCCCCTGACGAAACGCCCAAAATGTACGGGTCAGCCAGTGGATTTCGCAGGAGGCCCTGGAATGCCGCTCCCGCTATCGCAAGCGAGGCTCCGACAAAACCGGCGAGCAGCACTCTGGGCAAGCGAATTTGCGAAACAATATTCACATTAGTCGTCTCAACCTGATCAGCTATCGGCAAGCGAAAAACGTGTGCACCAATAATTTTTACGATATCTGAAACAGGGACCGATACACTGCCGACGGATATTGCCGTAAGCATCGATGCAAGCAAAAAGGCCACCGCCAGCGCGTATGCAGTCAAATATTTATTCTTCAAAAAGTTCAGGGTAGACAACTTCAGCGATCTCCTTTGCACCTTCCACTAAGCGTGGCCCCGGACGGCTGACAAGATCGGAATGAACATCATAAACCTGTTCATTCGCCACTGCTGTCATATCTCCCCAGCCATCGCGATTCGTGACTTGTTCGACCGGGTCGTCTGAATAATGGCCATACGTTGTAATGATTACATCCGGGTTAAGCTCCACAATCGCCTCGGGGTCGATTTGCACCCAGCCATCTTGTTCCTGTGCTGCATTATCAGCATTGACGACTTCCAAGAGCGCCTGAAAAAATGTATTTTTCCCTGCCGTATATATTTCCGGTGCAGGTGATACTTCAAAAAAGACCGATTTGCGTTCCTCATCACTGATTGCTTCAGTTTTTTCACTTAGCGCTGCAAATTCCTCTTTCATTTGACCGATAATGTCGTCTGCTTTATCCTGTGTCCCTGTAACCTGGGCAATTTGGTTAATCGCCTCATACACACTTTCAATATCCTGGGCGTCATCGACAACAAATACGTTAATGCCGGCATCGCGAATCTGTTGCAATGCAGTATCAAAAGTATTCCCGCCGGAAGCGTGTGAAAGTACAAGGTCAGGCTCCAGCCCAATAATTTTTTCCACATTCAGCTCCATACCGCCGACGCTTTCCTTTTCTTTCACTTCTTCCGGGTAATTGTCATTGTCCGTAACACCCACAATCTTTTCTCCCAGTCCAAGGGCGAACGCAATTTCCGTATTACTTGGAATTAAAGAAACAATCCGTTCAGGTTTCGCATCAATTGTGATTTCATTGTCAACTGCATCAGTTACCGTCAGCGGAAAAGCTGATTCATCCGCCTCTGTTTGTTCCGTCGTTTCATCCGGCGCCCCGGTCTCATTTTCCGGCTCAGCGCTGTCAGACCCGCAGCCGGCTAAAAGACCCAGTGTCAGCATTAATAATAGTAAGAAAGAAAAAACCTTTTTCAATTAAATACCCCCTAGTGTATGTTGCGTAAAATAAAAAAACATCTTCACGAGAAATGAAGATGATTATGTAAAAGAGCAGTCCATAAACCTGTCCCTTTACACCCTCCTATCCCCCGTAGGCATTGGTGCACAATAGGCAACAGGCAGGTCTCCTGGCTCTTGGTCATCACTTGCTGCACCTTCCCATACATTCACATGTACAGTGGTTACCGCAGCTAGCTCGCAATTACAGTGGCGGGACCGCGCTGGATTTTCACCAGCTTCCCTTTCAAGATTTCAAAAAACGAAATCACCTGTACCCACTATTCAGTTATTCGCTGCATTCAATTATACATAATGTTGCAAAATCTGTCACGTTTTCTCGCTCGCATCAGAATTACATATACTCTTTAACCGTTTCAGGCAGCATCCTGAAAAATAATCCTTTATATTTAATATCAAGCACGCCCGCAGCTAAAATAATAATACCGACCAGCAATAAGACAAATCGATTATTCATTTACCATTTGCTCCTTTTCAATGTGTTTAGCCTTACACTAATAGCGTTTAGCTTTTCGTGCAACTATAATTAAAAATTATGTTAAACTATGTTAGCACGATTTTTCAGTTGCAGATGCAGCTTTGTCACCAAAAGGAGTGATTAAAATAGCAGGCACACACACGTTCAGTAAAGGTGAAGAAATTGCAAATTCCATTACACATGGGATCGGCATTTTGTTCAGCCTGACTGCTTTAGTGATACTGATTGTATATTCGTCATTGGAGGGCACTGCATGGCACGTTGTCAGTTTTACCATATTCGGTGTCACGATGCTGCTTATGTATACCTCCTCTACGCTATTGCACGCATTTCCCGAAGGCACTAAAATCAAAGACCTCTTTGAAATATTTGATCACTCGTCGATCTATTTTTTTATTGCCGGCACGTATACACCGTACATGTTTACGGTCGTTGAAGGTGCTTTAGGCTGGACCATTTTCGGCATCGTGTGGGGGATCGCGATCGGCGGAACCATTTTCAAGGTGTTTTTCGTCAAAAGGTTCCGGATCGCGTCGACTCTGTTATACGTGCTGATGGGTTGGCTGATCGTCCTTGCGTGGATACCTTTAACCGAGGGGCTTGAGCCAAACGGGTTGGCATATCTCGTTATAGGCGGGTTGGCGTATACGTTGGGGGCCGTTTTTTACGTTTGGCGGGGCTTTAAGTTTCACCATGCTGTATGGCATGTGTCAGTCATTGCCGGAAGTGTGCTCCACTTTTTAAGTGTCATGACGCTCCTCGCGTAATTTCAGTCCGAAAAAGTTCAAATTAATACAAGGAGACAGCTCCCCGCCGCCTCCTTTTTCAACAAATTAATTAACGCTCAGCTGCGGTAGCGATTATATGGCAGCGGGTTCCATGTTCTGTATGTCAGTTCTTCGACTCGTAATGGCGAAGGAATATCATCGAAAATCCGACGGGCCACTGCCAGTTCGCGTTCTGCTTCATCCTTGTCTTGATACATAAATTCATCGGAGGCCTTCTCTGATGCTTTATCGACTTTTTCCACCAGCGATTCAACGACCATCTTCTGTTGTTGATGAATCGACTCACGCGCATCGGCAATCCAATCAGATTGCGTTGAGCGCAGTGTGTCAGACACATAACTGAACTCATCAAAAATTTCTTTATAAACACGATCAGCGTTTGATCGAACATCCAAAATCGCCGCTTCCAAGTCTTCTATCGTCAGCTCTTCTGCTTCAAGGGGGGCCTCCCGCTTTGAGCCGCCAAGCCTTGACCGCTCCAAGTAATACGGAAAAATACTCTTGATGGTTTTGCCGACCGGGTTGATCGCTTTCCGGCTGGCATCAACACCTTTTGGCTGAACACCCTGCATCGCTATGCGGGCAGATTCCGGCCGCACAATTTCTTTAGGTGGCAGAACGCCGTAACGCAGCAGTTCACGGATACCTGTTCCGGAGATATTGATGCGATAACGCTTATCGTGCGGACAGGTCATATCGGTTGCCGGATGATCACAGCGCGTGCAATAGAACACTTCATGAAACAGCCGGATATCAATGCCTAATTCATCTGTCGTAAATTCATCAAAAATCGTATGGGCGGCATATTTATCGTAGAAGTCCCCGATTCCTGCATGGTCCCGGCCGATCAGCGCATGCGTACAACCGTAATTTTTCATAATAATGGCATGCAGAACGGCTTCACGCGGTCCGGCGAAAATGTAGGTCACTCTAAGCGGCGCAAGCATTGTTCGGTCTTTTGGATAATAGTTATCCAGCACACTGCGGTAAGACAGCATCCTGAATTCATGTCGGGTGTATTCACGTTTTGCCATTTCGACAAGCGGCTGGACAAACAAGCCGTCCATCTCTTCAAGCGCATTACGGTGAATATATTCGTGCCCCCGATGCAGCGGGTTCGCTCCTGTTATAAAGCCCCCAACTGAGTTAAATTGCTTATCCTCGTAAAACAGTTTCCATGTATCTTTCGGTTCCATTCGGATGTTTTCAAACGGCCCCCAATGTACACGCCGCAGTAATTGAATCGGTCCGCCGAGTGCAGTGTCCCCCATACGCCGGTAAATGGAATCAACGCCGGGATGGCTGCGATCGGTGGTGCCAAAAAGATGTGACGCCCGGAATTCCCGGTCGTAATGGAAGATGTCATCCAGCTTGAGAATGGCAACCGGCTCCTTTGTATCATCTGCGAGTGCCACTTCATCTCCAACGGAAAGCGTTTTGATGACGTGTTCGTTACGCTCGCCGGTCGGGGCAAAACTTAACGGGACCGGCCAGATCACTCCGTTCGTCAGTCGCCCTTCTGTCAAAACTGATTTGTAATCGGCCTCGGTCATAAATCCTTCATTCGGAGATAGAACCCCCGTAGCTATCATTTCCAGCGTGATGACAGCTTCCAGATCGACCACAATCATCGGAAGCTTGCGTGCTCTCTCCATTGCATCCTTGCGCGCTTTTTCCGTCAGCACACGATTGACTAATTTCTTCCCATGTGGCTGCTGCGGGTAACGTGCCAATTTTTCCTCATCCATTGTTGATTGAAATTGACTCATCAACTCTCCTCCCTCAACATTAAATGGGACATCCGGCATGTCGATACACCGCTGCTCTTGTCCCTTATTCATGTATATGCAACAAGTCGCTGCCACTATAACAGCAAAAAACTCCGCCAATTTAATTGGCTAAAAGAATATGGTTTTCGACATTTGATAACTTTTCGTTTCATAACCCATTTTTTGATACAACTTCAACGCCCGTTCGTTGTGTGCAAATACATGCAAACCAATTCGGCTGATGCTCTGTGACTTGGCGTATTCTTCCAGCGCAGCCATAGTCCTCGTGCCATAGCCTTTGCCGCGCTGGTTCTCATCGAGCTCAACATCATAAATAAACGCCTGCTTATCCTGGCCGGTTTGTTTAACATAGAGCCAGATAGTCCCGATTGATTCGTCATCATTCTTTATTATAAACAGGTGGTGATCCTCCGTTTCCACACCTTCAGGCAGCAGCAGCTTAAACTGCTTCTCGGCTTTTTCCAGTGCTTCGCCTTTATCCCAGTTGCCTGCTTTAACATGTTCACGGGCATACGCATGCAGTTTGGTCGCATAATACGCGTTAAATTGTTCTTCATCCATAGGTTGAAATGTTATGGTCATTGGCAACCTCCCGTTATATGAATAATATATAAACACTTACAAATAAACTAAAACTTCCTGCAAGGTAAAGCAGAATAGCAATTACTTTTCGATTTTCCTGCATTTCGCTCATCCCCATCACTAAC
Source organism: Lentibacillus persicus (assembly GCF_900112705.1). Lineage (GTDB taxonomy): Bacteria > Bacillota > Bacilli > Bacillales > Amphibacillaceae > Lentibacillus > Lentibacillus persicus. The sequence goes on along the minus strand of NZ_FOMR01000001.1, from coordinate 168,993 downwards.
AGCATGAGCCCGAGAAGCATTTGGGTGTAGGGTAAGCTTCCATATTCACCGGTTATTAAACTATAACCCGAAAGCAGAACAACTGTAAGTGCCAAGATGAATTTGATCAATCTCATCACAGATCCTCCAAAGCAATAAAAGCTGCAGTTCAGCTGTTTAAATTTGATATGACATTGTATAAGGGTTATCGTTAAAAGCGAGACTTATTTATGATAATATTATGCCATACCTATAGCCCAACCGCTATAAGGAAATTTGGATGAGATAACGTTATTCAGGGATTAAAAAATCAGTCCCTCATAACACCTTATTGAGCGACTGATGCGTTTCACGTTAAATCATCGTTATGAAATATTGACCAATGCGGCCACAAAGCCTTCTGCAGTTACCGACAACGTTGCCATAACAACTGCCACTGTACTCACACCGAGCGTTGTCCAAATAAACACCTTTTTTCTCGGGGCACCGAGCGTTGAAATGGCACTGGCACCAACCTGGCTGCTGAAGAGCAACGATGACATAAAACAAACCGCCATTGGCCCCCACCGGTTGAACATGTGTTTAATACGGGGGTTTATCGGCTTATAGACCCTATCATGCTTTCTGAATTTGTTCATCATAATCGTAACAAATTTGTTAATTTGCGTTCCAAAAAATACAAACAGCAAAACACTGACAGCATTCCCGGCAACCGCCAGCAATAAGGCTGTCAAAGGCGGAAAGTTAAAAACAATAATGCCCACCGGGACGGTTAAAAATACTTCCACGAAAGGCACCATACTCGTAAAAAATATAAAAAGACTTTGCAACAGAACATTTTCCATATTAACACCCGCCTTTATTATAAGTCAGTTGACCCAAAACCATTATAATACAACCGACTTAAAAAATCAAAGGAGTTTTTTACATATGCCAAAAAAAATTGACCACTCTGAACGCAGAGATGAAATTGTTGAAGCGATGTTTCGTATCATTCATGAGGCTGGTTTTGAAAATGCAACATTACGGCAAATTGCAAAAGAAGCCGATTTGTCGTTGGGCTCCGTTCAGCATTTTTTTCCAAAACAAAAAGATATTTATGTACTTGCAATGGATGTGGTCTATGAACGATTTGAGGATCGAATGCAGAATGTCATACAGAAAGATGCGGAGACATTTGATAATGGCGTTCGTATGATAAAGCAGATTGTTCAGGCGGATACAGCCGAAGAGCGCATGGAGAATGATATTTGGATGAAATTTTCCATCATGGCCACAATGAACAAGGAGTACCGCGAAACAAAGGACAGGCTGCGCACAATTAACGTCAACTTTGCCAAAGATGTCTTAAAAATGCTTCAGGCAAACGGCTACCTTGATGACGACGCCGATATTGACAGAATTGCCAACTCGTTAACAGTGTTCATCCACGGTTTAGTATTCGAATCTGTTATTTATACAGACTTATACGATGCACAAGCAATTGAAGCCGAAATCAGACAATACTTACAGTCGATTTGCAAATAACATTGTATAGGGGTCTGTCCCCCACCGCGCTAACGCGGTGGGGGACAGACCCCACTTAATTGATTGCTATAAACTTTTCAGTGCTTCTTCGATTTGGGTGTCTCCGGAAATCATTTCGAATGCTTTGTGATAAGCATTCGGTTCCTGGATGGAAGCAATCATGGTCTTGGCGACGTCAGCGCGTGGGATGTTGCCGAATTCCACTTCGTCCGCCACTTCAATTTTGCTTGTGCCCGGATCATGCGTCAGACCGCCCGGCCGTACAATGGTATAATCAAGCTCGGTGCTCATCAGGTACTCATCTGCTTCTTTTTTCATTTGCAGATAGTGCTGCATGCGCTCATTGTCAGGTGCCAATTTCTTCACGTCACGGCCTGCACCGATACTGCTTAACATGACGAACTTTTTGATGCCTAAGTTTTCAGTTGCCTTGACTAAATTGATGGCACCGTCACGATCGACATCGGTCGTTTTTTCCGGACCGGTGCTGCTCCCCGACCCTGCAGCAAATATAACGGCATCCATTCCTTTAACAGCATAACCGACGTCGCTTTCCAAGTCTGCAAGGACCGGTGTGCCGCCCAGTTCTTCAATGCCTTGCTTTTGTTCTTCTTTACGGACCATGCCATATGGCTCGTGGCCATCTTCATTTAAAAATTTTATCAATAACCGGCCTGTATGGCCATTCGCGCCTGCCACTAAGATTTTCATTATAAAACCACTCCTTCATCATGTATCTGTTTGTGCTATTGCCTTTGTGACAACGCTCTAAACCTCTGTCACATTCGGTTCGACCTTATAATGATAATCACCATCAGAATAAACATCATTAAGGCAATGACTGCTCCGATTTCAATGATAGGCAGTTCCCAGATCACGGTGCTTTGACCGACAAGAGCGAGGCCGACGATCAGCCCGGCCATAATAATGCTGAATGCAAGCATTAGAATACTGAACGCGATTCGGTTGCTGATTTTATCCAATCGCCGCATGACCTCATTAACATGCTTGACGTTAATATCCAAACCGACCCTGCCGCGTTTCAATACAGACATCACATCTTTAACGTCTTCCGGCAGACCTGTCAGGATTTCAAAGTTGTCACTGAGCTCCCGAATCGTTTTACGAATCATTTCATTTGGATGAAAACGTTTAAGGACGAGCCGGCGGGCAAAAGGCTCCGCTTCACTCATCAAACTGAATTCAGGATCAAGTCTGCCCAGCACCCCTTCAAGCGTCAGAATGGTTTTACTGATCATCACCATTTCCATTGGAATTTTAATGTGGTGCTGATACACGACTTCAAATATTCGAACAATGACGTTACCGAGACTGAGTTCGCGCATTTTAACATTTTCGTATTGCATATGGAGCTTATCCAGATCACGCTCAAGCGCATCAATGTCGGTTTTTTCATCTATAAGGTCCATCTTTGAAAAGGTTTTGACCATAGCGCGGCTGTCACCCTCGTAAAGGTTCACAATGATTGAGCCGAAATTTTGCTTCAGTTTATTACTGACATGTCCTGTCTCCCCGAAATCCAAAAATGCAATTGTGTTTTTAGGCAGCACATGAATGTTCCCTGAATGCGGGTCAGCGTGGAAAAAGCCATTTTTAAGGATTTGCTTGAGCATGGCGTGTGAGAGCCGTTTTGCAATCAGCTCCCGGTCATATCCCGCTTCATCAAGTTCATCAATATTCGACACCTTGATTCCCGTTATTTTCTCCATTGTGAGTACTTTCGACGTTGTCAGCTCCCAATAAATATGCGGGAATTTAACAAACGACTCATCATCAAATTGCCGGGCGACTTGTTCACCGCTCCGTCCTTCCATTATGTAATCGAGTTCGTTCGTCAATATATCAGAAAGCTCATCAATCATATCGCATACCCGGTAACGCTGGGCCCAAAGGGTTCTTTCCTCCAGCATTTCGCCGATGTTGCGCAAAATCTCGAGGTCGGTTTCCATTTTAGGTTTCAGACCCGGGCGCTGTATTTTAACGACTACTTCCTCGCCATTGAAAAGCCGCGCTTCATGGACCTGTCCAATAGAGGCTGTTGCCATCGGTTCCGGATTAAAATAGTCGAATAAATTATCGAGTGTATCTTCGAATTCAACCTCGAACGTTTGTTTAACATGTTCGAATTCAAGAACAGGTGCATGATCAAGCAGTTGTTCCAATTCAGATGTGATCTCATCCGGCAACGTATCATACCGTGTGCTTGCAATCTGCCCCAGTTTAATGGCAGTTGGGCCAAGCTCCTGCAACGCGTAGCGCAGACGCCTTCCGATATTCTTTAAACTCGGATCGATTTCTTCGGCCTTCAGACTTTTCGCAAGGCTGCGATCCGCAAGCCCTACCCGAAACAGGAAATGACTGAATCCGTTTTTCATTAAGGCATTTAAAATTTCACGATAGCGGTTTGTATGCCGGATTCGTCTTCCAATCATTCGTTCTCACCCCCCTGCTTTTATATTATAAGCTAAACTTGTTCAGATAATATCTTAATTCCCTTTTTTTCTATGTCATTAAACACGGGTTGGCTGGATGGCACTAAGTTCACTTTAATTGGAAATATGCTGAATGACAAATGGTTAAACGCGATGTTTTTTAATTTACGTTAATCGTCAAAAAATTTGAAGTAATATATTGCATTTTACATAGGAAGATAGTATGATGGATTCCATCGATATATTGCATATAAGTATAGCGTTACAAACATCACAGGAGGTACAGATCATGAATAATAAATTGTCTTTTTCATCTTATGCAGCAATAGGTGTCATGCTGTTCGCACTCTTTTTTGGAGCTGGAAATCTGATTTTTCCGGCACAACTTGGTCAAAACGCAGGAACCAACTTTTGGCCTGCGGTTATCGGATTTCTCATAACAGGCGTTGGACTGCCGCTGCTCGGTATCATTGCGATGAGTTTTTCGGGAAGTGCAAATCTGCAGGAACTTGCAAGCCGGGTGCACCCGGTGTATGCTGTGTTTTTCACGTCCCTGCTTTATTTAACCATTGGGCCATTTTTCGCGTCCCCGCGTACAGGCACGGTTGCGTTTGAAGTTGGTATTTCACCTTTTATAAGTGAATCATCACAGCAAATTGGATTATTTATTTTTACGTTACTGTTTTTTGCAGTTGTTCTTTTATTTTCATTAAAGCCTGCCAGACTTGTTGATAACGTCGGGAAGTTTTTGGCGCCCGGACTTGTTATTTTGCTCGCTGTACTGCTTGTGACGGTTATCGTGAACCCAATGGGAGCGGTGGAATCTCCACAAGAAGCGTATCAAAGCGGCGCATTTATAACAGGTTTCCTTGAAGGTTACAATACAATGGACGCACTTGCATCATTGGTATTCGGTATTATTGTCATTAATGCCATTCGCTCAATGGGGGTCACGTCCACAACAGGTATATTGAGAACGACGATTAAAGCTGGCAGCATTGCCATATTGCTGCTCGGTACAATATACGTTGGAATTGCCTATTTGGGTGCAACAAGCACACAAATTTTTGGGATATTTGAAACCGGCGGGCCCGTTCTAAGCAGTGCGGCTTCCCATTATTTCGGAACATTTGGATCTATTCTGCTGGCGGTTGCCATTACATTAGCGTGCTTAACAACAGCTATCGGGCTGACAACAGCCAACGCTGAATATTTTCATACACTGTTTCCGAAAATTAGTTACGAGAAACTGGTTATCTTTTTTGCCACGATCACTTTTGTGATTGCTAATTTCGGATTGGCAAACATTATCGCGTTCTCTGTACCGGTTTTGATGTTCCTGTATCCACTCGCGATTGTCCTGATGCTTCTGACATTTTTGTCACCATTGTTCAATCATTCCCGGATGGTTTACAGCTCAACGATTGCCGTTACTTTCTTAATTAGTATTTTTGACGGACTTAAATCACTCGCTCAATCGCTGGGCATGGAGAATTTCAGCTGGATACAGCCTGTTCTCGCTTTCTATGAACAAACACTGCCATTATACGATCAAGGCCTTGGCTGGCTCCTTCCGGCAATCGTTGTTATCTTCGTTACCGGCGTTATCAGCCGTTTCCAAAAAACAGCCGCCGTCCATGCATCATAAAGTAGCACGGGCGTTGCTATTTGAATATGACAATAAAAATCCGGTCCGCTCTATCGTGAGTGGGGCCGGATTTTTTCGGGTTTACTTAAAATCTTGTAATGTACGAAGCCAGTTTTGTTTCATGATGGCTGATGCGTCAGATTTGTCTCCATCCTTCATCGCTCTAATAATAGCCTTATGTTCTTCAACCGATTTTTCGGCCAATATAATCGAGTTGTGAAAGAAATGTCTGCGCACATGGGCTTGCAAAGACTCGACGATGTTTTGAATATAACTATTTTGCGTTATATCAACGATTACCTGGTGAAATTCTTCATCTACTTTTAGTGCTGCATAGTCATTATGAGAATCGATCGCTTTTGCAAATCGTTCATTAACGCGCTCAAGCTGTTCCAACTGGTCCTCGGTCAGATGGTCAATGGCCAGCTCGGCGGATAACGACTGCAGTGCTGCCAATGGCGGGAGAAGGTCGTTAATCGCCTCACGTTCAATTTCAGTTACTTGTGTCGCTTTGCCCGGATACATTTTGACAAACCCTTGCACTTCCAGAAGCTGGAGCGATTCACGGACCGGTGTTCTGCTTATCCCCAAGGCGTTGGCAAGCTCTGTATCATTCAACTTTTCACCCGGGAGCAATGTCCCATCAATGATCCATTGCTGAATCTGGTTAAAAGCGCTTTCTTTCGCAGATTGACGAACAGGTCTCGAATGGTTCACAGGTATTGGCATGTCGATCAGCCTTTCCACACAATCGTTTTATGTAAATCCAGTATACATCAAAATATACAATAATGAAATATGCAATATATCAAAAGCTTTGGATTAATCGACACGCCGAGCAAACTTTATTGGAGCGTTATACCTTGTTGGGTTGTATCTACAGCGATTCTTGCTAAATCTGTGGCGATTTTCAATTGATCTACAGCGGTTCATGCTTATTCTACAGCGATTATAGTGCCATCTACAGCGATGCGCTGCAATATACAGCGATTTTTCAATAATCTGCAGCGTTAAAATGTCCAACAGCGTCGGTGATCGTTGAATTCACACTAAATGTCAGCGGGGCTGGAACAAAAATATTTAAAATAAATGAAAAAACGAACTATTTTAGGAGGGAAGCAGTACACCGCTGCGGAAATATGCTTCGCTAACCTCCGTATAGTTCGTTCTAAACTGTTTATCGTTATAAGCGTTCAGGAGTTTTTACTGTTTGAAGACGCGGATGAAGATGATTTGGATTTTGTCTCAGAAATTTTTCCGAGAAAGAAGCTGTCGACTTCCTGTAACTTTCCCCGCCATATGATTTTGCCTTTCGACGGGGTCGGCTTATTGTCACCGCAATAGATTCCAGTATCTTTCAAATGAATGTAGTGCACTTCTGAACTGTTATCTGAACCGGCAGCTTCACCGCTTTCCGTCAGCATATCGCCAAGCTGTTGTGCCACGTCGCTTCCGTCTTTAAACGACTCGCTTAATGCTTCAAAATAATTCGAAGCAGAAATCAGCGTGCCTGTCACGATAGCCCCATTGACGAGCAATGAAATATCCAGCTCGAAATCATATTTGTTCGCTGCTCGTACAAAGGACTCTAATATATTGTCTTTCGTTTCTTCACTCATTTTGCTCACCCTTTTTAAGCTGATGTGTCATCGTCACTGTCCAGTCCGGTTTCTTCTTCCGCTTCAGCATTTTCAGACTCGGTTTTTGTTTTACTGTTTTGCGTTTCCGATGTCTTCTTCTTTTTAGAGGGTTTCTGGCTGTTGCCGTTCTTGTTTGACGTTGATTTTTCTTTCGTACTTTTGCCGGCTGACTTCTCTGGTTGGCTTCCGCTCGACTCATCCTGAGCTTGCCCGTTCGACGTTTCTTGCGTCTTTTCAGCATCTGCCGATTTGCTCTGCAATTCAATCAGCTTATCCATTTTTTCCTCAAGACCGTTCAAACGGTTTTGCAGCTCTTCATTCTCCAGCTTCAAGTTATCATAATCGCTGTCACTTTCGTTATCGGTGCCATTCTCCAATGTTGTATAGCCTTCGTTTTCATCGTCATCGTTCGTTAAATTCTCCGCCGTTTGCGGGGATGACGATGATTTAAGGCGATTAATCGCCTGGTTGGATTTTTCTTTGCCGGCATCCTTCAGCTGCTTCAGCTGCCGTTTGGACGTATCACTGATTTTCGTACCAGTATCTTTTAATTTTTCTTTACTGATCGAGTCTTTCAGTTTCTTGCGGTTTTTGTCTGAAGATATATAGCCGGCTGCGGCACCTAACACACCACCGGCTGCTGCACGGGTAATCGTCCCTGCGCCGGAGCTTTTTTCGGGTGCCTGATTTTTATCGGTTTCTTGTGTCATTTGAAACGCCTCCTTCACTGTTGTTTACAGTCTGTGTTTGTGTCATTTGATTTTCGAGTGCTTCCAGGCGTTCTTTCAGCTGTTTGTTTTCCTCTTCCAGCACCTGTGAACTTTCATGTGCTTTTGAGCTTAAATAAGGATCGGATTCCCACCAGTCGAGACCAATTTCTTTTGCTTTATCAACGGATGCTACAATTAGTCGGATCTTGATTGTCAAAAGCTCCACATCGGCAATTCCGACCCGGATATCACCTGCAATGACGACACCTTTGTCGAGTACTTTTTCCAGTACGTCCACGATGGTGCTTGTATCTACCGGATTCTCAACTGCCATCTATAACTGCCTCCTTGTTCAAAACGGCCGCTTATTACATCAGATTTCCGAGCGGGCCAAGATCGATATTTAAATCCTCATCATCCAGGTCAAAAACGTCTTTTAATTCTTCCATTTTATTCTCGAGATCCATTAACGCAACACCGAGATCCTCAATCTGCTGTTCAGTAAGTGTCCCGCCTTCAACACGCCGTATTGCGTGCCGTTCAACGATTTGTCTCAAAAGCTCGATAACGGTCATGACAAGCTGGGCAAGCCCATCTTGAGCGTTATCCGGATCAAGGTTTATGCGGCCGCTTTTCGGTTCTTCATGAGCAAGTTCAGTCTGCCCATTTTCCCGAATGTCCTGTGGCATCTTCTATCGCTCTCCTTTCCGCGTCAAAGCGATCTGACGTGAGTCCGCCGCGTTCGTTTTCCTGTTGCTGCACCAGTGTTTCAACCGCTGAAATCAACACCCGCAAATCCAGGTATACAAGGTCAATGCCGGCGATCGAGATGATGAGATCACCTTTTATCGCGACGCCTTTATCGAGAATCACATCCAATACATCAATTAAACCCACTTCTTTATCTTCAATGGTTTCTCTGACTGAAGGCACCAGTATCCCTCACTTTTCTGCTTTCTGGAGATTTGAAAAATGGTAAGCAGGCCATGGACCTGTCGCTTCCATTTTTAACCCGGATTGATTCAACTCTTTTTCTTTCTCAGTAACCGTATTGATGAAATCATCGACATCCGGCTTTTCCAGCAAATAAACACTGTTCCAGCTCATCGCATCTTTTCGGCCTGTCGCATCTTTGCCGAGCAGCTTTTTGACGTCTGCCCTGACAGCCAATTCGGAAAGATCGTGATGCACTGCCTCACAAATTGTGTTTAATTCCTTTTCCATCTCTTTCTCAGCCAATTTATCGAGTTTCTTCTTTTCGAAAAATTGCTTGCCGGGCGATAATTTTTCAATTTCATCCCGTTTTTCTTGCATAACCGGGTTGTTGGCATTGACTTCTTCTTTCAATTTATCTTCATCGTAATAGATTTTCAGATTCCATTCTTCACGTCCTGCGATTTCGTTAAAAGAATCCTCGAGATCGCTTGCCTGTGACGAGGCGGTCTCATTCACGCGCTCTTCACTGTTATAAATCGTGCAGAACGATAAAGGAATGACGGTGTAAAGCTTGTTCAGCATCATCAACACTTCATGATGATGGAACGCTTTTTTTTGAAGCCAGGCAAGGTCATTATTTATCTTGTCTTCAATAATTTCCTCGGTGTAGCTGTCAGGATCCAGTTTTGAGACGACTGCCGTTATGCTGTCGAATGTTAATGGATAAAGATTTTCAGCTTCATCAAAGCCTTCATGTTCGGGAAACGTGTCATTATTTAATTCGCTCGTTGGTATAAACCCGTACACGTAAATTTTTTTCGCCGTCATAAACTCACTCTTCTTTCTTCGTCAGTTCTTCCCATTGTTCGATTTCCCGCCTTTTGGCGGTTTCATAGCGAAGCAGCAATTCTTCTTCCTGTTCCTGGAATTCATCCTGAGGGATTTCCCCCAGTTCGTGACGCATCTGCAACTGGGCCAGTTTCTTTTGGATTGTCGGCAGGTCATACAGCTCCTTATCGACTTCTTCCTTTACCTTTTCACCGACTTTTGTCACCATTTTCAATGGACCGGTTGCCAGTTTATGCAGCATTAAGACGCCTCCACACTTAATCGGATATTAATAAAGTTATACGCCGGCCATGGCCCGGTATAGTTGAAATCGCTATGGTCCTTCCAGCGTTCATGCGCCTCGTTAACTAACGCATCAAATTCATCTTCCTTGTCTTTATCAATTAAGAAAGAAGCATTGAGCAGCATCGTTTCACTGAGCACTTCATTAGTAACGGCTGCTTCAGCCAGCTCTTCCAGCGGTGTGAAGATATCATCCTTCACTTCTTTCTGAAGTTGGCTGAAAATCTCTTTTGCCGCGCCACCCAATTTAATGCGGTCGTAGTAACCGGCTGCTTCAGACTTTTGCTGGACGTTTTTCCACGTGTGGGTTTTGATTCACCCGCTCATCCAGCCATTCTTTCTTCCCGATCACCTTTAAACCGACTTCAATTTTGCCTTTGATTTTTGGAAAAAGCTCTTCAAACTGCGGATAAAGATTTTCCAGCATGACTTCGACATCGGCTTTTGATTTAAAAATATTGCCGAAGCTGATCGGTATGACAGTATCGCTCTTTTCCATGACACGTGAAATGACTTCCTGATGCATCATAAGATTTTCTTTGTTGGGGTGGTAGATTTTCATTGGTACTTCAGCAGCAACCATGGCGGCGTCACGGTAGTGCAGTGTATACGTCTCATATTCGGTGTCTTCCAGCATGAACGAGCCGAACGTTTTTTCTTCGGTTGTTTGGATGCCGCAAAAAACGTAAATGCCTGTTTCGTTTACGTCGTCCATTTGTTTCGTCCTCCAGTCACTTCGTTATTGTTCAACTTTACTTCGGTAGCGAATTTCCAGCCGTTTAAAAGAAGTGACTTCTTTGTCGCCGTTGACATGAACTTCGTATACGCCGACCATTTCATCTTTGGCATACTTTTTCATGTATTCTTTTTCTTCAATGACTTCGATTGTCAGCTGCCACCCGCTTTTTTCACCCGCTTCAACTGAGATGATTTTATGCGGCGGTGCAACATGCGCTTCAAAAAATTCACTGACTGTCTGCATCACTTCTTTTATTTCCATAAGCTTCCTCCTGTAAAGCAATAGCAGAAAGAGGTGGGGCATAAGCTTTTTTGTTAAGCAGGGAATTTCAAACTTACAAAATAAGTGGTGTGCAAATTATCCGCTCCAGAAATATACTTCGCTTTTCGCGGGCGGCTGGTGAGCCCCCTCGGGCTGGCGCCCTCCGGGTCTCACCTATGCCTTTACTCCCGCAGAAGTCTCCGTATATTTCTTCCGCTTACGCATCGCTTTGTTCGTCTTTCCCAACACACTCGCTTTAGTTATATCCTACCCTCTTTTTGCCTCTGCTGTTAAATACTGAATTGGGCGCTGCGCTCGTTTGGTTGCTGTGGCAGTCCTTCTTCTTCAACATCGTCACGCAGCAGTCCGACTGCCTCGGCATAACGCAACCACGTATCAACACTTGCGATTACCACACGTGCTTCAACGGTTAATATTTCAATACCGACAACGGACACGCGTGCATAAGCATCAATTACAATCCCTTTATCAAGAATACGGTCAAGCACTTCTGCCAGACTTGAACTATCAGTTGATTTTTGTACTGCCATGATTCATTCTCCTCTCTAACGCGTTAATCAGAATATTTATTTATATCAGCTGCAGATTTAATGTCGGATGATTTCTTCACTTCCGCAGGTCCTTTGATGTTTGTGGCGCTCTTAATGTTTGAAATGCCTTTAATATCGTGCACGCCCTTGACCTTTTTGCTGCTGTTGTTGGAAGATCCGACTTTTTCCTGCAGTTCTTCGCCTGTTTCTTTTGCTTTTTTCAGTTTATCGCGTAACGTCAGTAAAGCGTTTTGCGTTTTTTCTTTTGCTTCTTCAGCTTTTTTATGCACATTTTCTGATGTTTCATCTTTCGCTTCTTTAAGATTTTCAGCTGCATCGTTCGCCTGAGATTCAGCTTTTTCTTCGATCATTTCAACCGACTTCTCGTGTGCTTCATCTATTAATTGTTCTTTCCACTCATCCGGTGCCTTTTCCATTGCTTTACTGGCTAACTTTCCGGCTGTTCGCTTAATTGGTCCTGATGCCATCGTTCACCTTCTTTCGCTGGACGGCTTACGTGTCCATTTTCTCAAGCAATGTATTCAATTTATCTTCTATTCGGTTGAATCTGTCGTTAAGCGCATCGTTTTCCGCTTTCAGCTCATGATAGTGGTCCGCGCTCAACCGGTAATTCTCGTTGTCATCTCCACTATCAGCTGTTTTTGTCTGATAAGCCTGGAAAAGTGTGACAGCACCTTGCCGCATCAGCATTGCCGCCTGTTCGGTCAGCATGCTTTGGGCCGTTCGCCGCAGCTCGTTGGAGCAGCTTTTCAGCATTTCAGATTGGCCGAGTTTTCCAGCAAACCGCTTCCCGGCTTCCGGGCTCGCCAGCAGTCCGACACTTGCGCCTATCACGCTCCCAATAGCTGCTTCGCGCATACCATTGCTGGAGGTTTCCGTTTCAGCCTGAGCGGTTTGGTTACTGTTTCCTTCTCCAGCGGACGTGCTCGTATCATTCCTGCTGTTATACGATTTTTCTGCCAAGTTACCACCAAGCTTTCTTTTATGTTTACAGACAAATAACCTTTTCACATCGTTTCCAAACATTTTTAATACCGCTGCTTAAATGTTCTCCCAAATTTCACCAATCATTTAACAAAGCTTCGCGTCATTGTAAAAGACGTTTTTCTGTAAACATACCGTTTCGAAATTAAATAAGCTGACTATTTTTACAATTATTACAATTCGTTTAAAAATGAATAACATTTAAAATTGCAAACAAAAAAATCGTATTCATCATCGAATACGATTCACAGATTTCCGTTAACAAGCATATGCTCAATCCTGCAAATGAGCTTCCTTTATATCCTTTTCCACCCGGACATTTCCCTGCAGAAACCGCCTGACCTCCTCAATCGTAAACCCCAGCTGCTGTGCTTCTTTTATTAGGAGGACCCATTCTTTATCATAAATATTTTGAACCTTCTCGTTCATATGCCCCTCCTTCTGGTACGATTGTACCGCAGGCAGTCCAGCCGTCATCACCCTGTCATGGAAGACCTGTGACTTTGCGTCCCCAGCTTTCGATGGGTTTGCCTTTTACTGATCAGTGACGTTAAATTATAGGTAGGACTTATCCTACCAAAAACAGCATTACCGATTCATTACCAGCTTAAGTATTATTTAATACGCTTTCTCAGTTTATTAGAACGTTCTTCCAAATGTTCTTCGTCGTGACTGTACCGGGATGCGATTTTTAAATAATGCCGCGCCTCTGTATAGTTGTTCTGATTCACATAATAGTCTGCGAGAAACAGCGCCATCATTCCAAACTCTTTTTCAAGATCACCTCGGAGTTCTAAAAACCATTCTTCATACAGACCGGGAAGTGGGTTAACAGGGATATTCCGAAGCAGTTGACTGTATAAAGCGGTTTTCACGGCTTCATTTTCGTTCAGGTGAGCATTTTCAATTTGCTCCATCAGTTCGCCCACATCCGAGGAGACCTCTCCCCGTATAAATACCATGTCTTTTTCAGTTATTAGAATTCCATAATTACTACCCGCTTCCAACGCTTTTTTCAAATGGTGCAACGCGACGCGCAAACTGTTTTTCGCGCTTTGCAACCCACTGTCCGGCCAGAATAAATCACACAATTCTTCTCTTGTCGCCGATTGATGCAGTGCGAGGTACACGAGCAGCTGTTTCGCTTTGCGTTTTCCCCACAAACCATATATCCGCTCGTCGTTTAAATAGACACTGAAACCATCCATTACATTAACGTGGAGATGTGCGGTTGTATGCTGTGAGATAAGATCATGCATTTCCGTATACAGTTCACTGGCAAGTGTCTTTCGGTATTGATCACGCTCAGGTGATGTTTGCCCGTTACTTTTTTGGATAAAATTATGAATCCAATCCGCTGTCAGCTCCGGCTGGTCCAACTGCATCATAAACGCCGCATCAGGCACAACATAATGCCTCGCATTCCGGTAAAATTGCAGCGTTGCACCAAACAGTTCGGGCAGATATAAATAATCTTCAGCACCTGATAAAAGTAGCGTCGGAACATTTATCCGGTTTAACTGCGCCGCTGCGTTACCTGCAAAATGGTTCCGGAACAGTTGAAAATAAACATCCGGCGCCACTTGCTTATACCCATCAAGTAAAATTGAGGCTTTTTCTTCAGTGAGCGGGTAACAAATTTGATCAATGAGCCGCTTTGCCAATGGGTAAAGCGAGCCTGCATTATCAACGAATGCTTTGCGTTCCTGAATGATTTTTTTACCCAGCTGTGTCGGGAAATAAACAGGTGCCGTCATGAGCGTCAGTGTTTGAAGGTTTTCATTCTGATAGTCAGTGGCATGCTTGACGCCGATAAAGCCCGAAAAACCCTGGGCAATAACGTGATAATCGCCTATATTGAATTCGCTTAACAGAAACGCCAAGTCATCAGCCTGTTTCGTCAATGTAACATTTTCAGCGTTTGTCTGACTTTTACCGAACCCGCGAAGATCGTAGAGTAAAACATGATAGTGCTTACGAAAATAAGGCAGTATAAAATTCCAGCTGTTCATATCCGGTCCGAGCCCATGAAGCAGAATGAGCGTTTCACTCGCCTCCGGGTCTTCAGACTCAATAAAATGGCAGTGAATCAGCACATTATCGTGCTTAACATAACCAATTGGAACCACCCCCTTAAAGCAAATACTTAACAATTCAAGCATGCTCAGTTTCATCATAACGAACAGGGTATACAAACTATTGCAGTCAAATGAAGGAATGCTAATCGTTGCCGTTCTTTTTTCATGGATTGCGGTTATTTTCTGAGTCTATATCCTCATTTTATCAGAAAACACAAAACTTTTGTAATTTATTTAAATCAGACAGGGTTGACACACCAAAAAACCCCCTTTATGCGTGAAAGCATAAAGGGGGGTTGATCGGTACACCGATTCCTGCCGTCATGCTCGTTAGCGACTCGATTGGCTGATGATGTAACGGAATCGGCTCAAACGGGCACAGATTTGGCTCAAATAGCAGTGAAATCGGCTCAAGTTCACACGATTTCCGCTCAAATCTACACAATTTTCCTTAAAGTTCACAATTACCACGGTGCTCGTCGTGTGGCAAGTGTTTTCTGAGAAGCAGTGCTTCTCCATTTAAGCCGGGTTTTATTTTACTACAAATTCGGTTCTGCTGTGGCCTTCTTTTGTCTTTTGAACTTCCAGCATTGCCGGAAAGATGGTCTTCAGCTCCTGCACGTGTGAGATAACACCGATCATTCGGCCTGACTGCTGCAAATCGATTAATGTGTCAATTGCTTTATTCAGCGATTCTTCATCAAGTGTGCCGAAACCTTCATCGATAAACATTGTATCGATTACGACGTTGCCTTGGAAACTTTGGATGACATCCGACATACCGAGGGCGAGACAGAGCGATGCATTAAACTTCTCACCGCCTGATAAGGTCTTAACATCACGCCGCTGCCCGGTGTATGCATCATCCACATCGAGTGCCAAGCCGCTTTGCTTCCCGTGCGCTTCCTGACGATCACTTCGCCGCAATGAGAATTGCCCGTTGGACAAACGTTTTAATCGAATATTGGCAGCGTCAATAATCTGCTCCAAATATTCAATCTGCAAATACCGTTCAAACGAAATCTTCTGATCGTTCTGGCCGCGCAGCACATCATGCAAGTCAGCGATAACGGAGAATTCCTTTTCACGTTCGGCAGCCTGTTCATGTGCGGTTTCAATATTTTCTTTTATCGTCATCGCCTGCACGCGGTAATCCTTTGACTGATTGAGCGTTCGGTATGCTGCTTCGTACGCCGTTTT
The DNA here is from genome assembly GCF_900112705.1 of Lentibacillus persicus. GTDB lineage: Bacteria > Bacillota > Bacilli > Bacillales > Amphibacillaceae > Lentibacillus > Lentibacillus persicus. The sequence continues at coordinate 153,135 of NZ_FOMR01000001.1, read as the reverse complement.
CAATGTCTGCCGTTCTTCTTCAAGCGCTTCGAGGTCGGCGGGCTTTCGATCTTTCAAAGTTTCAGCAAGCTCATGTACCTGCTGTTTCTTGGCAGTCAGATTGTCATTAAACTGCCTGATCGCCTCTTTCAGTTCTTCACGCGCTGAGGACATCATTTTGGCCTGACGGTAGGCGTCTTCTGATTCGAACTCTGCCTTTTCCAATGCTTCATGGAATGTTTTTTCAGCTTTCTTGCGTTTTTCGTTTGTTTCACTCAGTTGATTTTTTGCGTTGGTCAAATCCGCTTGTGTTTTGGCGGCCGTTTCTTTTGCCTGCTGGAGCGCTTGTTGTGCATGTTCCCAAGCCTTTTCAAGATTCGCTTTGTGCGCTTCCGTTTCAGTAATCCGTTTTTCCAGTGCCGTAAGTTTCTGGACATCTTCAGGAATGTTACGCACTTGTTCTTTATAAACAGCATGAGCTGACTGATACTCCGACTGCAGTTGTTGATGCGCTTTATCGAGCTGATCTTTTTGCGATTCAAGATTTTTTAATGCTTCCCTGGCTTTTTCCAGCTTTTCTTTTTGCTGCTTCAGTTTTTCCTGTTGTTTTTTCAGTGATTCGACTTCTTGCTTGAGTCCGGTTCCTTTTTCAAATAACTGGTCACGGACCTCTAAAGCCTTGTCGGCAGGAATGTCATACTGCTCAAGCTCTTGCTTTTTCTGTGCAAGATGATCGGCGTTTGTTTTGTATTCAGCTTCGGCTGCGCGAAAATTCTTCTCGTTTTCTTCCATGTCTTTTTTCAGGGCATTAAGCACCTCACGCGTAACCATTTCACCATGCTGGCTTGCTTTATTCGGATGTTCTGTACTCCCGCACACAGGACAGGATTCTCCGTCATGCAGATGACCTGCCAGCACAACGGCCTGATTGTTCAGCCAGACGTCTTCTTTGGCGTTGTATGCTCGCTTGGCTGCCATAAAGGCTTTTTCTTTTTGTTCCAAATCCTGTTTTAAGGCGGATTGTTTGGTTTCAAGTTCGGCAAATTCATGTGCTGCTTTATACTGTTCGCGGGCTTCCATCAGTGCCTGATGTTTATCCGGGAGCTGACTGACAGCTTGGTCAAGTTCGCTCGTTTGTTTTTCAGTGCTTTCGACGGTTTCTGTCTGTTTCGCGTGTTCAGATTTAACTTTTTCAAGATCCTTGGCTGATTGCTTGCCTTTTTCGCCGAGCGTTATGAGGTCATTTTTCTTTTTATCAAGCTCTTTCACGGTCGGGAGGAACCCTTTCAATCGTTCAAGCTGGCGTGCTGCCTCGTCACGTTCATTGCTTTTCGCTTCCTCCTGCTGGTAGACCTTCGAGGCTTGATCAAGTTTAACCCGTGCGTCTCTATCCGTCGTTTCAGCTTGCTGTAAGGCCGTATTTTTCGTTTTTTCATCGTTTTGCCATTCAGTGACCTGCTTTTCATAGATTTCCAGATGACTTGCCCGTTCAGCGTTTGCGAGCTGTTTTTCTTTTTCCTTGAATGCCGGTACTTGTTTCTCCAAATTATTCAATTCGGTCTTTTTCTGATCGAGGTCGGCGAATTGATTATTCAGTGCCTTTGCCTCATTCAGCTCGGTCTGTTTTTTGTCATGTTTGTGATATGCCGTTTGATACGCTTGCTCATCGGCCGATATTTTATCCGTATAATACGCTATTTCTTTATCAAGACCATCGATAATCTGATTCGTATTGTAGTAATCGCTCGTGAGCACATCAAACAATTCAGCATCTTCCCGTTCAGGCAGTGCTGTATGTAAGCTGTTTATATGATGATCCCGCGATTGCTGCAGCTGCCTAAATGCTTCCTGCGCCTGACTTTTGCGGTCTTTTAGAAGTTGATTAATCGCATTATAACTTTCCGTTTTAAACAGCCGTCGCAGTATCGCTTCTTTATTTTCCGTTTCAGAGGTCAACAGCTTTCGAAATTCACCCTGTGGCAGCATCACAATTTGCTTGAATTGATCCTGCGTAAGCCCAATGATTGATTCTAACTTACGATCAATCTCCGAAACAATCTGCCGGTCGACACACGGCACTTCCTGACCGTCTACTTTCTCATAAAATTCATATCGTTCACCGGTCTTGGATTTATTTCCTTTTTTAACATGACCGAGCTGCCGGAGCACGCGGTAGTAATGGCCATGTATTTCAAATTCCAATTCAATTGCTGTATGCGTGTCATCAGGTGCAAAGTCGCTCCGAAGCATCCGGTTATCTTCTCTGTCGCTTCCGCTGGCACTGCCATATAATGCAAAACAAATTGCATCGAAAATCGTTGTTTTACCTGACCCGGTGTTGCCGGCAATCACAAACAAATTATTGCCATCGAGCTCATTAAAATCAATCGATTCAGTCTGCTTATATGGTCCAAATGCTGTCATCGTCAGTTTTATTGGACGCATTGATTATCCCCCCCTTACTAATTTTTTACCATATCTTTGGACGGTTTCGATTCACGTTCTTCTTTTAAGCGTTCGTCGAGAATGTCCTTAAACAGTGACTCTGTATCCGCTGAAGCTTCGTAACCCTTCACTTCTTTATAAAAGTTCCTGAATAAATCGAGATCGCTCATTTCCGTGCGTTTTGTGTTGCTCGATGATTCAGACTGGTCATGGGCCGTCTTAAAACTGACGCGCTCAACGTGCATGGCATTTGGATAAATCGACCTGATCCGCTCCATTGGCGATAATACCGGCGCTTCATCCAACAGCCGCACAAATACATAATCGTCACTGGCCGGATGGGTTAATAACTCTTCCATTGTCGCTTCAACCGTTCTGATATTCCGTTTTGGCTTAAGCGTGCGTTTTTCAATCGTTACATTGCCGTCTTCATCCAGTTCTACAACCGAATAGCCTTTCTGATGATGTTCTTCAGAGATGGAATATTTTAGGATGGATCCGCAATACCGGATGGTTTCATGATTAACGTGGTGTCCCTGATGCAAATGCCCAAGCGCCGTATAATCGAATGCGTCAAAGTTTCTCGCGTCAACATATTCGGCGCCGCCAATCGACAGCGGGCGCTCCGACTCACTCGTATTCGCTTCTTCCTCGCCGAATGGTGTGACGAATGCATGACCAATATACACATGCCGCGCGTCAGGATCCATCTCCCGCTGAATGATTTCGGTGATTTTCCGGGCTGCATCATTATGGCTGCGGATTGTATCATCGTCAGTCATCGTGCGCACAACACTTGGATCACAATACGGCACCAGGTGGAAATGAACCGGTCCATGTTCATCAAAGAGTTCAACAGGCTTAAATTCAGGATCGAAGTGACCTGCCATGTAAAACCCGTTTTGCTTCATAATATTACTGCCAAAATCAAGCCTCGCCGGACTGTCATGATTGCCTGCCACCGCCAACACGGGTATGTTTAACTCCAGCACGATTTTACTCAGCGTCTCGTCCAGCAAATGCACTGCCTCAGTCGGCGGCACCGCCCGGTCATATAAATCCCCGGCAATTATTACCGCATCCGGCTTTTCCTCTTCTACTGCTTGTGCGAACTGTTCCAGCACGTAACGCTGGTCCTCCGTCATATAGACGCCCTGAACAAGCTTCCCCAGGTGCCAGTCCGCCGTATGGAATAATTTCATACCGCTCTCCCCTTTTACGGCAAATTCTATCTTTCTCTATTATAGTACAAAATAAGTATATCGTGGGTTATAAATATGTGAGTGGCACCGTATCAGCATTAACCGGCGAGAAGTGCTCCGCGGAAACGCCTGCCACCCGGAGAGCACTAACTTCAGCGAAAAATTTGTCGACTTGAGCGAAATTCACGTGAACTTGAGCCGATTTCAGAGCTTTTTAAGCCGATTCGCTGATCCTTTAAGCGAAAATGCTATTTTAATAGTTACTCTTCACCCAGCCGATAGCGCAACCCACTCCCGGTGCCAAACTTTTTCAACCCTTGCGAATGCAGCAACTTCCTTGTGACACTGTTGGAATTAAGCTTCAAAAAGGCCCGGGCTTCCCGGTTATTGATCGACTCACCAATCAGCAAGCGATAATCTGTCAATGCCTGCCAGTGTGCTGTTTTTGATTTAAATTGGCAACCCATGCACACCCATTTACCACTTTTCCACTGCATTGGGACGCCGCTGCACGCCGGACAAGCCACACCTTTGACGAGATCCTCCATTGTTATTCCAAATTTTTCAACCCCGCCATAAACCTCAGGTGTGTGAGCTTCAAGCAAACATTGAGACAGCTCTATTAACTGATCATTAGAAAAGCATTTCATCGTATATTTTTTGCTGAACAAATCAATCATTGGAAGGAATTTATGACGATGCATGACCGTCTCGGAAATCGTTGAATTGTTGGTAAGATTTCTCAAATACGTACTATCCTGGCTGAAAACAACAACCTTTTCGATTGGCACGGCGGGGAAATTCCCCGCACGCAGCCATGATAACAACCTTCTTTGTTGCAAATAAACTTGATCTACGGGATTTCCAAAGACCTCCACTTTATCCGCGGATTCACGGTAGGCCTGTCCCATCTCGTCAAAATTCACGTGATCATATATATTTTTAACCTCAATAATCAGGAAAAAGTAAAGTGATAAAAGAAGGAAGTCCATTTGAAAATGGCCGTTCTCGTCAGGAATTCTTAAGTAGTGGTAGATTCGGAAGTCATCTTCAGGTAGAAAGTTCAAATGGTAGAGGAGGGATTCCTCACCCCTGTGGCCCGAGAGAAGATTGGCAGCGGCCTTACTGATGGCAGGTTTCTGCGGATGGGTTGCAGCAATACGCCTATCAAGAGCGAGCGCCTTGTGGATGTGGAGCGGAAACGTCAGTGGTTTAACATACAATAGCACACAACCTTTCGTATTAAATTTTCGACCATAATAATACATTCGACACGATTGGGCAAAATCCTTTAAAATTTTTTTGATTAATTCGGAGGCGCACAAATTGTAATCTCCAGCGCTTAGCAAAACTTCCAGCGCATCCGGAAATACTTGTGAGCAACAAAACGTTCCTGCATCGAAGCAGTATCGACCGACGGGGAGTGCTGCTCCGCGGAAACGCCTGCGACCCAACGACTACCAACTTCAGCGAAAAATTTGTCGACTTGAGCGAAATCCGTACCAACTTGAGCCCATTTCAGTTCTTTTTGAGCCGATTTGCTGGTCTTTTAAGCGAAAAACCTGAAAAGGTCATTCCCCCGTCATCCATCCGCCCACCGATTTAAACAGCCAACTGACAAATTCGGTGGGTCCGGAAAGATTCGGGAAAATGATCAGCACAACCGCCAGAAGAAACCCGCCCCCTGTTAAAACGATAAAGGTTCGTCTCTCCTTTTTCATGTCCTCATTTGTGCTTGGCCATTCATACAATGTTATTAAAATAACAACCACAGCCGTTAAAATGATGCTTATTATTTTCATTCGTTTGTGACCTCATCTTCTGGCAGTGCCGGTGGTGATGTGGACCTGCCGGGCCGTTTTATTTCCACATCACTTTCAATATTAACGGTTACTTCGGAAAACTTTTCATCCCAATTGTCTTTAACCGCTTCCCATTTATCCGGATACTTGCTGTCAAATGATTCACCGAATCCAAGAATGTCTGCCTTCATATCTTTCTGGACTTGTTCCAGCGCAATGTGAATACGTTGTTCGACCTTTTCTTCCAATTGTTTTTCAAGTCTTTTTATCGTATCCGGCTTCATTAAATCCAACGTGGTGTGATTTTCAACCGCATCATCGATCGCATTAATTTGCACGGTCATTGTCCAATTGTCCCCCTTAATTTCGGGAACAAGCTTCGTCGTTGCATCTAAAACGAGGAAAGAAATATAACCGGTTTCGCCCTCGGGCTGCACCATGATGGTAGCTTCTTCAATTTCGTCACGAATCCACATGACACCCCTCGTAGCACTGTCATCCAGCTGTCCAACCATTTTTCCGTGTTTAAATACAGCTGCTCCCTGGACTCTTAACCCATACGAGTGGGGCGGTTCTCCCTCGATTGTGATAATTGGCAGTGCCGCATTCTCACTCGCGTCAGCTGTCATTTGCAGTAATTCTTTGACTTCAACACTCATCCCGATTCTTAAATCTGCAAGTTCCCGGGCTGTTTCAGCCGAGCTGGATTCCAGATCAGGCATCACTTTAAAGAAGTCGGCCGGAACACCCTTTGTAACATAAACATACGATCTCAAGCGCGGTCTGGTATAGCGAGCGAGAAAATCGATATGATCGCGTATTCCTTTTTCAGCTAATTTTTCACTAATGAACACTACTCTATTATGGCCGGAAAACAACTCTCGTGAAACTTTCTCCTGCAGTTTTGACCTGGCATCAAAAGTTGTTTTACCGACTTCTTTTTCCATTGTTGTCAGCTGACCTGTCCCTTGCTGTCCGCTATTACCGCTCTGCCCACTTGCCATTGAACTAGGATTAACTATCTGCACTGATAGTTGAACCTCTTCATCCTCTGTTTCATGCAGGCCGAGACCGACAATAATCGCTAAATCATTTATTTCCGTCCGATCCCAGCACCCTGCAAGCAATAGCATCAGAAGAATAGCGACGGGTGTTATCAGCCATTTTTTCATTACCATAAGCCGTCTCATTTAGACCTGTCCTTTCCTGCTGAGGCATCACTGCTGGTTCGATTATCGGTGTTTTGTGACCTCAATCCCCTTGCCGCTGCAGTCACCAACAGCATTGTTGGCAGGAGGGCCAGAAATAGAAGTGCATATATTGGAAACGTTTCTTTCAGGAATTTCTCAAGTTCCTGGACATTTTCTGCAGACCAATGTCCGAGCACGCCAATAATAAACGCATACGGAAAAACAATCGGACGATAATCGCTTAACCTCACCCATTGTGCAGTGCTCAAGACGGTGATATACAAAAGCACTGATATTTTTATAAAAATACCGCCCACCCAGATTGCCATAACAACCGATTCCATATGCTGAATAAATTCAGCGATGCTGATATACCGGGCAGCTTCCATGACGGGATAGGTGAATGTCGGGGTGAGCGCACCGAAGATAAACAACGTCACAAGATTGGTAACAACCATGGTAATTATAACGGCAACAACCGTAATGATGCTCCATTTCGCGCTTTTTTTCCGATTTCTCAGAAAAGGAAGCATAAACGCTATCACAAAAAACTCAAGAAACCAGCCTGCTGCCACAGTTGCACCTTTTAAAGAAGGCATTATGCCATCTTTAAAGACGGGCTGCACATTGCCCGGGGTTATATCCGGTATGAGTAAGAGTAGGACCACGATAAATAACACGGTCACCACAGGCACAAACACTTGCGCGCTTCTGGCCATTACTTCAATTCCGCCTCTTACGGCAAGTGCACATATAAAAATCATGCTTCCAATAATAACGGCGAGCGGAGTATCTTCGAGAAAGTTTCCTTTGACAAACTCACCATACTCTCTTAAAGTAACCCCGCAATTATGGGCTAAAAAAAGGATGAATAACAGCCCGATTGCTTTTCCTAAAAATTTACCCACTATCACTTCACTGTATTGAATAATTGTCATGTCAGGGAAGCGATTATTCAGCCTGATAGCAAGAAAGACTGCCAAAAAACCTGCAGCAGATGCCCAAATTGGTGACAGCCACATATCCTGTTTAGCCTGATCCCCTGTTATGGCCGGAAGAAGCAGGATTGCTGTGGCAATGATCGTTGGATAAACAAGAATCGCCATTTGCAAGACACTTATTCTTCCATTCTCAATCACGTTTGTCACCTCCATCTTAGCCGCCGATTAGTCTTTACCTCTTATCGGTGATGGTTTTTGATTATCAGCTTGCCGATAATCATTTGTTTCCCCTGTAAAGCGGGGTCTTGTGTTCAGCTTCCACCAAGGGGCACGAATCAGAACATCCTTCATGCCCCGCCATTTCATTGGGGCCATTGGACTGAGATAAGGTTCACCGAATGAACGTATCGTTGCCATATGGACAATAATGCCAATAATTCCGAGCATAATCCCCAAAAGACCGAGTGTTCCTGCAAGAAAAATCATTGGAAATCGGAGCATGCGAACGGCGGCCGATGCTGAATAACGCGGTATCGTAAATGATGCCACGCCCGTCAATGCAACCACAATCACCATCGGGGCAGACACAATACCTGCTGAAACGGCTGCTTCTCCAATGACCAGCGCGCCAACAATACTAACAGCAGAGCCCACTTGTTTCGGCAGACGCAGACCGGCCTCGCGCAACGCTTCAAACGTAATTTCCATCATGAGCGCTTCGATCAGTGCCGGGAAGGGAACCTGGGCGCGTGAAGCTGCAATACTGAATAATAGCGTGGTCGGCACCATTTCCTGATGATACGTCAGCAATGCAACATATAATGAAGGCAAAAACAGCGAAATCAGAAGAAAAAAATAACGCAGCCAGCGAATCGATGTGCCGATTAAGAAACGTCCGTAGTAATCCTCACTAGACTGAAGCAATGAATAAAAGGTCGCAGGAACTATTAAGACAAATGGTGACCCGTCAACCAAAATGGCGACACGGCCTTCCAGCAAGTTTGCGGAAACGATATCGGGGCGTTCGGTTGACAACACCTGTGGGAATGGTGACTGTGGGTGGTCTTCGATATACTCTTCCAAAACGCCGCTATCCAGAATACCGTCCACGTCTATCCGGTTTATTCGGCTTGCAGCTTCTTTTATGACTGATTGATCTGCAACGCCATCAATGTAAGCAATTTTAATCGCTGTCTTAGTATATTCGCCGGCTTCCATCGCTTTCATTTTCAGTTTAGGACTTCTGATTCGCCGCCGAATAAGTGACGTGTTGACACCAATCGTTTCAACAAATCCTTCACGCGGTCCTCTGACCACCATTTCCGCCTGGGGTTCCTCAACCGAACGATTTTCCCATTTGGAAAGCCCCAGTGCAAAACCGCTCGTTTGCTGATCAACAATGATTACCGGACTGCCGGATGCAATCTCTTTTACACTGTCCGAAAACGTCGTAACTTTTTTCACGTCAGAGACTGCCACTTTTTTATTAATTAATGTGTCGACAGTCGTGTCACCATCAGCTTTTGATTTGATGAGCGGGGAAAGCACACTGTCATCGATTTCTTCAATATTTGACAAACCTTCGATATAAATAAGCAGCGCTTTAACCTGTTCGCCTATGTAAAACGGCCGGAATATTACATCAGAACTGTTGTCATATATCGACCGAAATGTGTTCTCATTAGCACGTAAGCTGTCAGAAAGCGGCGCCTTGCTGTCAACTGACGGTTCAAGCTTGGCAGTTTTATCAGCTTGTTTGGCTTTTTGCTGTTTCAGCCGCCTTCTTTTCAGTGGCAGTCTCCCCTTTTGCCCATTTTTCATTCGGGTGCATCCTTTCTGCTGCAGCTGGTTGAACACATCTTAGGTTGTTTCATAATGCGTCTTTTTATACGATTCGGTTATTTTCAAGTGAGAATTCAAAAAAGATCGGCCTAAGCAAATTTTTTAAAAATCTGCTTAAGGCCGATCTTTTTCCATATTAATGGCTTTTCAGACTGCTTTGTACACGGCAAGCCCGAATCAGACACTCATTCGCGTGGTGTGTGGAGGATTTCGCGTGGTCCTGTCCCGAATTCGGTTGGTCTCTTTGAAATTTCGGTTGGTTCTTCCCCGATTTCGATTGGTCTCCTTAAAATTTCGCGTGATCCTCTCCGAATTGGCGTGATACTCAGGTTCATGAAGCTTTACGTTCTTCTTTCATTATTTTTATAAACGCATCGGCATTTTCGTTAGGTTTCCTGGTAGCCAAACTGACAACGACAAAAATCGTCGTCGATACGAGAAGCCCCCATATACCGGATGCAAGCCCCAGCGGTTTGATAGATGAAAACTCAATCAACAGAACAAGCACCGCACCGATTGAGACACTGCTGATAACGCCTGCAGCGGTGCCGCGTTTCCAGAAAAACGTCCCGAAAAATGACGGCACCGTCACGATCAATCCGGATGAGGCAGCAACAGAAAGCACTGCAATAAGGTTAAGCTCGAGTTCGGCAAATGCGAAAGCCAATACTGCAATAACCGGAATAACCATTTTGGCTACCTTTAATTGCTTTCGATCACTTGGCTTCCCTTTCGTATTGCCGTACACGTCACGGGCAAACATTGACGATAAAGTCAGCATGATCGAATCAATTGTTGATACCGCTGCAGCAATAATACCAATCATAACGATAACCCCAAGCAGCGGCGGTACCAGTTCAGACGATAAAAGCTGGGGTGTAGCCAGGTCTGCTGTTTCGAGATTCGGGAACATCTGCATGGCCGAAAAGCCCCATAAGACAGATACGAACGTATAAATGAAACCAAATATCAAAAAGCCGATCAGCATTTGCCGCAACCCTTTCAGCGATTTTGGCATAAACAACCGCTGGCTCACCTGCGGGTTGGATAAACTGAAGAAAAACCACGGCAGCGTCAGCCCGAGGAACGTCAGAAAATCAAAATAACCATTACCCGGTACTGAGAGCGATTCCGGACGGCTTATCTCAAGATTGCCAAAAAATTGTCCAAATCCGCCAAGCCCCTGAACAACCATTATAACAACAATCGTAGATGTGATAATCATAATAATCGCCTGCAATGAATCGGTCCAAATGACAGAACGAATGCCAGCCGTATAGGAAAATAAAATCGCCATAACGGTTGCAAACACCACACCTGCTGTAAATGGTATCGCATTATTGGTAATACCCTGAAGCAGATACCCAACACCGGCAAGCTGTACAGCACTGTATGGAATCAAAAACAAACAACTGACCAGTGACACAGCTGCGGCCGCCGTTTTGCTTTCATACCGCCCGCCGATCATTTCCGACGGTGATACATAGCCATATTTTTTACCCGCCCGCCAAAAACGCGGACCGAACAAAATAACTAATGAGACCCCGGTAAAATAAACGATCTCAAAACCGAGTGCCCCAACACCGCCCTGATACGTAAGCCCCGCAAGGCCAACCATCATAAATGCGCTATACGTTGTTGCGCTGTAGCTAAGTGCTGACAGAATACCATTCATGTTCCGCCCGCCGAGAAAGAAACCCGCCATATCCGAGCGATCGCCCTTTCTTGACATGATCGCAATGCCTAAAGCGATAATAAAATAAATAATAATTCCCCATATTACAAGATTCGTACTCATTCTACTTCCCCCAATCCCTTGTGATCATGATATTGGCTATGATAATTAAAACACCGATGATTCCCCATACTAGAAAGCTGCCGTACCAGGCTTGTACGTCTGATAGAATCGTATATGGAAGAATATAAGCTGATAGAATTAAGGCGATAATCAGCAGCCCCCATCCAAATTTTGACACCTGTTTTTCCATACCATTTCTCCACTCCTTAATTGTGAGGTATTGAACATAGTAAAGTGTTTTAAAATAACAACGCACCAAAAACAAAACTTTACATGTGTCTTTACACATATAATTACACATGTAACCGAACAAATCAAGAACTTTTTTATAGAATGCTGTATCCATGATGCTGATTTGATATAATGAACAAAAGGCTACATTGAGGTGCTGGATGTGGAAGAACGAAACAAAGTGTTAGGCGAAAAGCGACGCAAGAAAATATTGAACGTGCTGAAAGCGAGCAGTGACCCGCACTCAGGCAGCATGTTGGCACGGCAAATGAATGTGAGCCGGCAAGCAATTGTTCAGGATATTTCGCTGTTAAAAGCAAAAGGTGAACCGATTATCGCGACCTCCCGCGGATATGTTTACTATGAGGAAACCAATGAAAATCAGAAATTTTCCCGCGTCATTGCCGTATCGCACAAATTCGAGGAAACGGGAAATGAGCTTTATACGCTTGTGGATCATGGCGTCACCGTCCGGAATGTAATGGTTGAGCACCCGGTTTACGGTGATTTAACCGGCTCGTTGATGATTAAAAACCGGCTTGATGTGGACGCGTTTCTCAAGAAGATAAACCAAACCGGGGCGTCTCTGCTGTCCAAGCTCACCGCCGGCGTTCACTTGCATACCATTGAAGCTGAGACGGAACAACAACTTGATAAAGCGTGTCAGATGCTTAAAGATAAAGGCATCCTGCTGGAATCGTCACTGGATTAACGCGCAAACCGGTTACACCAACGACCATCAGATAAACAAATTGCTGTAAACCCGCAACTCACGGGCTTAAAGCAATTTTCAATTTAATCCCATTCAAATGGGGTCTCCTGATAAACATAGTAGTTGAGCCAGTTTGAAAACAGCAAATGGCTGTGTGAACGCCATTTATGAGGTGGATCCTTTGTCACATCATCATCAGGAAAATAATTTTCCGGCATTGCCGTTTCAAGCCCTTTGCTGTGATCCCGTTCATATTCCTCTGCAAGTGTTGCTGCGTCATATTCCATATGGCCGGTAATCATAATATTTTTACCGTCTTCAGACATGATGATGAACGGAGCCCCTTGCTCAGACACGGATAAAAGCGTTAAATCGGGCCGGGCTTCAATCGCTTCTCTTGAGACGGTTGTATACCGTGAGTGCGGTGCCTGAAAAACGTCATCAAAGCCGCGCACCAGTTTAACCGTCTGATCTGAAATATTATGCTCATAAATGCCAAAGCACTTTTCCGGAAGCTCGAATTTTTCCACAACATAATGATAATACAACCCGGCTTGTGCGCCCCAGCAAATATGGAACGTTGACGTCACATTCCGATCGGCCCAGTCCATAATTTCGGTCAGTTCATCCCAGTAGGCAACATCCTCAAATTCAAGATGCTCTATGGGCGCTCCGGTAATAATCAAACCATCATAACGACGATTTTTAACGTCTTCAAATGTCGTATAAAAATTTTCCAGATGATGCGGGCTCACATGCGTCGGACGGTGTGTTGCAGTTCGGAGAAAGCTGATGTTCACCTGAAGCGGCGTGTTCCCCAATAACCGCAGCAGCTGCAATTCCGTGCGCTCTTTTTCCGGCATCAAATTCAAGATTAATATATTAAGAGGACGGATATCCTGCGTCCGGGCACGGTCCTCATCCATAACAAAAATTTTCTCCTGCTTCAGTGCATCGCTCGCAGGCAATTCCTGTGGCACATTAATTGGCAACTGACACCATCTCCTCAATTATAAATATATCCTTCATTATAGAACGCTATCAAACACGTGGCAACCCATTCTGTTTGAAAATTGATACAAGCGTTAAAAATGTCCCACCGCCATATACTAAAATGGTTCAGCTGAAGGTTTCTGGGATAAAATGTTTAACGAGCGTCTAATATTCTGTTAATCTGTTATTTGAGAAAATACCAGGGAGTGTGCACCAGATGACTAAGACAATCCGTATCTTGAATGAAAACGACTATTACGATTATGAACAGATGGACACCGGCATTGAGTTTGATTACGTTGGACGCATATTTGACCGACTGACCTCCGGCAACAACCGACTGTACGGTTTATTCCTTGATGGCCAATTAGTCAGTGTCGGCGGGTATTCGATTTATGCCAAAAGCTATGCCATGCTGGGACGATTGCGAAGCGACTGCCGGTTTCTCGGCAATGGCTTCTCCACTGACGTGATGAATCATGTATTGTCGGAAGTCCAGAAACTCGATGGTATCCAATGGGTTGGGGCCAATACACAGGAGCATAATATCTCGGCTCAGCGAGTTCTGGAGAAAATTGGTCTTACACCACACATAACACTGCACGGAGCTCTCACAAAAGACACCTCAGCACTCGAATCGGGGGATAAGCTGTGGACACCTGTTACAGACCTTGAACGGAAAAAAGAATGGGTGAACGAAGCATACATTCAGACAGGTGCGGTTTTTCCATACGAATGCTATTATCCATTCCCCGGTTCAGCAGATTTGTTCCCGGAAGATAAGCTGAAACAGTGGGCTTTTTTCGAAAACGCGGACAAAACACGTTTCGTCCTCACCAAACACGATCAAAAAAAATATCATTATTTACATACTGTGTATCCTTGGAGCGACATGGTGTCCCAGGCCGGGTTGTGGGAGACGATCGCTAATGACTACACGAAACTCATACCGCAGACGGATGACGAAACATATATATGGATGGACTTGACGAAAGAGGAAGCGGAGACCCTGCCCGAAAATCACCAGTTTGAGCTGCCGTCGCCATGGATTTTGTATGGTCTGGAAAAGGCTTAGGTCGGATGACTAGCAGTTTATAACATCAAACAAAAATGACTATCAAATTATAGATTGATTCGATAGTCATTTTTGTTTGATATAAATAGGCTTCTATTAAAAATCACCTAATTTGTGGGTCACTGGCTTAGAACCAGAGATCGGCGAGCATTTTCATCGACCGCTTCCTGTCTTCCGGATCGTAAGCGTAAGTTATAACAATCAGTTCATCAGCCCCACTCTGGTCAGTAAATTCTTCCAATTTCTTACGCACTGTTTCCGGAGAACCGACCGCTTTGACACTGAACATCGACTCCATAAATGCTCTTTCCTGTTCTGTTCCAAGCTCTTCAGGATTCACAGGCGGCTGCATTAATCGCTGTTTCCCGGTTTGCAAGTCCAATAACATCATCTGTGTCGTGGTCCAAATTCGCTGTGCTTCCTCATCCGTTGGCGCAACAACCACGTTAATCCCCGCCATGACATAAGGCTCTTCAATTTGTGCCGTTGGTGCGGTCGATTTGAATGTCGAACGATACAGATCAATCTTCTCTCTATAATTGTCCGGGGTAAAATGTGAAGCAATCGAAAAAGGCAAACCCAGCTGGCCGGCAATCGAGGCACCATTCATACTTGAACCTAAGACCCACATTGGTATATTCGTTCCCGTCCCTACATTGGAAGTTATTGGTGTACTATGCGCCAAACCCTCATCACTGAACCATCCAGTGAGATCCAGAATAGAATTAGCAAACGATTGCGGGTCACCACCTGAACGCGTAAGCAGCTGAGCCGTCCGGCCATCGGTCCCCGGCGCCCGCCCGAGGCCTAAATCAATTCTGTCAGGAAACAATTGTGCAAGTGTGCCAAAGTTCTCAGCTACCTGAAGCGGAGCATGGTTGGGCAGCATAATACCGCCGGAGCCAACACGAATTTTTTCCGTCACCTTTGCAGCCTGGGCAATAAGGATGGAAGTTGCCATGGATGCCAAATTTTTCGAGTTATGGTGCTCTGCAAACCAGAGCCGCTTAAACCCAAGTTTATCTATCAATTGAGCCGCTTCCAGAGCTTGGTTAATCGCCTCACTTTTTGTTTGTCCTTCTGATATGCTGACAAGATCAAGCACGTTTAAAGGTATATGTTTTGTCACTTTATTCACCTCTATATCACTTTTCCGTATCCTCTATTGGCTTCGTTTTCAACATTATTGTAACAGATAAGCAACCCATACTTCACTTCAATGAACTGGACGGAAATAGCGTATACGACCACGAATACAAAAAATCCACCGCAAAAACGACCCCCCCACGGCGATAAGAGGCTTTATTATAAACCTATAGCGATTATGGTCCAAACTATAGCGATTCTCTTTCATTCTTCAGCGATTCCCGCGCATTCTACAGCGATTATTCGCTTAACTACAGCTGACCGCTGCAAACTACAGCGATTCCTAGCGCAAAATGAAATACATTCATTAGAAAACTTCACGTATCGCCAAGTTATAATGGCGAACGCCTAAGTTGCACTTATGCAGTAAGGGACAAAAAAAGTTAGATAAATGAAAAGACGAACTATTATCAGCAAGAGGAGGCGGGATACCCCGCTGTAGACATTTGCTCCGCTAAGCCCCGTATAGTTCGTCTTTTATATTGAAATTATAAGTTATGTCCCAGCTTCTTCTTAACTGCCAAAAAACCCGGATTATGGATAATCACCATAATCCGGGTATATGAGCCTGCCTATTCAGTCAATAGCGGGTAATAGCCCTCTTCGTTATGTGTTTCCCTACCGACAAGCGGCGGGTTGAACACACAGACCATCCGCATTTGCGTTTTGGCACGGAGGATATGTTTATCGTGTTCATCCAACAAATACATCGTGCCTGCTTTAATATCATAAACATCGCCGGTTTCGACTTTTTCCAGTGTTCCTTCGCCTTCAATGCAATAAACAGCTTCAATATGATTCTTATACCAGAAGTAGTTTTCGGTTCCGGCTTTAATAATCGTATCGTTCATGCTGAAGCCTACACCGTCTTTTTTCAGGATAAAGCGGCGGCTCGACCAATTCTCATCATACGTTTCATCTTCTGTTCCGATTAAATCTTCAAGTGATTTTACAATCATGTTTTAGCCCCTCTTTCATTTCTTGGTATAAGTTACATTTTTAAATTACCCATTTTAGTAAAGAAAAAACGTCTATAAACACACAAATACTAGCTTATATGTAAACGCTCATTTCAGCAGAGCAAAACTCTGCTGAAATGGTCTACTACTTGGCAAGAACTGCCTTTATACTCTCGTCCAGGATTGTCATCCCTTGGTCGAGACCTTCTTTATCGATAATAAGCGGTGGCAGGAATTTGATGACTTCATCGTTCGGACCTGACGTTTCAACGATAAGGCCACGCTCAAATGCTTCAGCACAAATGTCATCCGTTAATTCGTGTTTGCCAAGGGCAATCCCTTGCATCAGCCCCCTTCCGCGATGGTGCGCATCGAGTTCAGGGTACTTTTCAACCAGTTCTTCGATTCGTTTACGCAGCACGTCACCTTTTTCCAGAACGTCTTTGGAAAATTCATCGTTTTCCCAAAATGTCAGTGCTTGTGTTGCACCGATAAACGCCAGATTGTTACCGCGGAAAGTACCATTATGCTCGCCCGGTCCCCACTGGTCGTATTCCGGTTTAATAAGTGTCAGCGCCATTGGCAAGCCAGCACCGCCGATTGATTTTGACAAGCAGACAATATCAGGATCGATACCCGCCGGTTCAAAGCTGAAGAATGTGCCGGTCCGGCCGCATCCAGCTTGAACATCATCGATAATCAAAAGAATGTCCCATTGCTTGCAAAGTTCTTCTACTTTTTTAAGCCATTCCATACTCGCTGCATTAATGCCGCCTTCTCCCTGGACTGTTTCAAGGATAATCGCTGCCGGCAGCGCGACACCGCTTCCCCGGTCTTCGAGAAATCTTTCCAGATAAGCAATCGTATTCTGATCTTCAACATAGTCATCAAATGGCATGGACACTGAGTGATGGAGCGGAACACCTGCACCATGACGCTTAAATGAGTTAGCCGTCACAGAGAGCGACCCAATTGTCATGCCGTGAAACGCATTTGTGAAGCTGATAACCGAATCACGCCCGGTTACTTTACGGGCTATTTTCAGTGCGCTTTCAACCGAATTCGTGCCTGTTGGCCCCGGGAACATGACTTTATAATCAAGGTTACGCGGTGAGAGAATCGTTTTCTTGAACGTCTCAAGAAACTCTTTTCGCGGAGTCGTTCCCATATCAAGACTATGAATAATACCATTATCACGGATATATTCGATCATTTTTTCCTGAATCGTATCATCATTATGGCCATAGTTCAGAGCCCCTGCGCCCGCAAAGAAATCAATATATTCTTTTCCATCCGTATCCCAGATTTTGTAACCTTTTCCTTTTTCAAAAACAGTCGGCCAGCCTCGGCTGTAACTCCTTACTGTTGATTCCAGTTCCTCAAAAGTCTTCATTTTGTCATGTTCTAATACTGTTGTGGTCACCATTTCACCCTTCCACCGTAATTTTATCTTTTTGAATTGGTCCTATCTTAAACAATAGTTCATCTTCATGACCTTCTTTTGGAAAATCATCAGATGTAAAATAGTCATGAATCACACATTTTGTATTTAATTTTTTCGCAAGGCCTTTAAATAATTGCTGTGAAGCTTTATTTGAAGGCGAGACGGTTGCTTCCACATTGTCAACTTCTTCACAACCTTCCCGTTTAAGCAGTTGATACAACATACGGGTTGCCAATCCATTACCACGTTCGGATTCATCGACAGCTACTTGCCAAATGAACAGCGTATCCGGCTGGTCAGGGTGGATAAACCCTGAAATGAATCCAACTTTATTACCTTCACGCTCAACCACGATTGATGTCTCGGAAAATATCTCACACCACATAAGGTAGCTGTATGATGAATTAAGATCCAATACCCCTGTCTGTTTAATCAACTCCCAAACGTCTGCGCCATCCTCTTTGGTTGGTTTGCGAAAATAATGTACCCCTTCTTGTTCCCTCGTTTTCGTCATGACACTACTATTGCCGTTTAAGATGATTCCACCTCCTAAGTTTTTAAAAAAACATTCTTATTAAGAATAAAGAGAATTCCAGTATTCGTCAAAATGGATTAATCAGTATGAACGCTATTTAATCACCTTTAATTGGTATTAGCGTGATAAAACAGCGACTAAATTAAAAAAAGCTCCGGAATAAATCAAAATAGACGGCCGTTCAAACATATAGGCACTCAAAACATTTGTGGTTCAACGAAAAAGAACAGGCCTTCAAAGCCTGTCCTTAAGCCTTTCACAATGATTAAAATTACAAAATTTTATTTAAAAATTCCTGCGTACGCTCCGACTGAGGATTGGAAAATAATTCTTCCGGCTTATTTTCTTCCACAATTACGCCATCATCCATAAACAAAACCCTGTCACCAACTTCACGGGCAAAACCCATTTCGTGTGTTACAACGAACATCGTCATACCTTCATTGGCCAGCTGTTTCATAACCTCGAGCACTTCGCCAACGAGTTCCGGATCGAGAGCTGATGTCGGTTCATCAAACAGCATCATTTTAGGTTCCATCGCTAAGGCACGGGCAATGGCAACGCGCTGCTGCTGGCCGCCGGATAACTGCTGCGGGTACTGGTCAGCTTTTTCAGCCATTCCGACTTTTTCCAACAATTTCATACAGCGATCGCGCGCTTCCTCAGCAGAAAGTTTACGCACCTTTTGAGGAGCGAGCATAAGATTTTCAATGACTTTTTTGTGCGGGAAAAGATTAAATTGCTGAAATACCATGCCCACTTCAGTCCGGACCATATTTATATCCGTTTTCGGATCACTCAGGTTATAACCGTCTACGATCACTTCGCCGCCTGTAATCGGCTCCAGCATGTTTAAACAGCGCAGGAACGTACTTTTTCCAGACCCACTTGGTCCGATAACACATACCACTTCAGACGGCTCAATTATGCAATCGATGCCTTTAAGAACTTCTGTATCACCAAAACTTTTGTGTAAATCTTTTACTTCAATCATCAGATATCCAGTCTCCTTTCCAGCCGCTGCAGAACTAAGGATAACGTCAATGTTATAGCAAGATAAAAGACAGCAACCGTTGTATAAATTTCAACGGCATTAAAATGGTTCGCTGCAATCAGACGCCCCTGAAAAATCAACTCCGGCACAAGGATAACGGATAATAGCGAGGTATCCTTAATACTGATAATAAACTGGTTGCCAAGTGGCGGAATCATGCGTTTAAACGCCTGTGGCCAAACAATGTGACGCATTGTCTGCCTATGATTAAGCCCTAATGAGCGGCCTGCTTCCATTTGTCCTTTGTCAATCGACTGAACGGCGCCGCGCACAATTTCTGCTATGTAAGCGCCTGAATTAAGTGCAATGACAATAATACCCGCTACAATCGATTCAATCTCAAACTGGATAATCAGCGGCAGGGCAAAGTAAATCCAGATTGCTTGAACAAGCACCGGTGTGCCGCGAATAATTTCAATATAAAATATCGATAAATACTGTGTTATTTTTACTCGTGATATCCGTCCCAGACCAAAAATGGCCCCAAGAACAAAACCAATGATGAGACCGACAACCGATATCAATAGCGTATAATATAAACCGGTAAATAACTGCGGAAAAAACTCGACGACAGATGTAAAGTCAAACTGCCCGATCATACTATCACCTTCCTCTAAAACGAGACACATCGCTATGCCGACAGCGATGGCCACAGTTGTTTTTACAATTTTTGTGCACTAAAATAGAAGAACTAAGGCCTATCAATCCTAACGGCGATAAGCCTTAGTTCTTTTAAAATTGATATTCATTGATGAGGTTGGTATTATTCAGTTTTTTCACCAAACCATTTTGCGTATATTTCATCGTACGTACCGTTGTCTCTAATTTCCGCCAATGCATCGTTGATTGCGGAAACAAGTGCGTCATTCCCTTTGGAAATGGCAATACCATAATCTTCTGCCTGATAAAGGTCACCCACGACTTTCAGACTGTCACCTTGCGTCTGAATATAATACCTGACGTTCGGATCATCATACAGAATGGCATCCGCACTGCCGTTCTCAACAGCTAAGTACGCCTGATCAAGCTGCTCGAATTGACTTGCTTCTGCCCCATCGATATTTTCATCAATATAAGCTGCACTTGTTGAACCAAGGCGGGTGGCTATTGTTTTCCCTTCAAGGTCTTCAATCCCCTGTATGTCTTCATTGTCTTCCGATACACCAATTGCCAGACCGGATTCAAAATATGGATCACTGTAATCTATTTTTTTTGCACGTTCTTCTGTAATACCGATCCCGGCAATAGCAAGGTCAAAAGAGCCTGTCTGCAACCCTGGGATAATACCATCGAAGTTGGTTACTTCCATTTCGAGGTCAAAGCCTGCTTCATCAGCTATGGCGTTAATCAAGTCGATATCAAACCCGACATACTCCCCATCTTCTTTGAATTCAAATGGAACAAATGAAGAGTCTGTTGCAAGAACATATGAATCTTTTAATTCGCCACTTGATTCATCACCGCTCCCGCCACTTTCGCTGTCACTTGAACCGTCAGCCTCACCGCCGTCAGAGCCGCAAGCTGCAAGCAAGCCAATCAAAGCGAATAAAAATAATACAATACTAAGTTGCTTCCATCTGCTTCTGAACACTAAAAGTCCCCTCCTAAAAATAGTTCTATTTATCTAACATAAAACAATATTACCAGCAAACACATTATTTTGAAAATTTGGTATTCACTTAAATTCAGGGCGTTTATTCAAAATAAACAGCTTGTACGCTATTATGCGAGCATATGATAAGAATTACGCCCGAATGCTTCTATTTTAGGCCTTTAAGCTCCGGGACGTCTTGCGTAATATGGTTGAATTGATAATATTCTGTCTTTTTTAAACGTTCTTATTTGACCGCGTTTAAAACAAAATGCTGTCACCATCGTTTCACTAAAACTCAGCACACGAATAATTCGATGACTTGCCCGTTGATCGCTGTTAAGATAAATCATTTCAATCTTTTGACGCGTTTGAACTGCCTTTAATAGCAATCGCTCCAAATCGATCACCCTCCACAGGAACTGTTGTTCTTATTATACCACACTAAATAATAATAAAACAGGTGTTCGCCTGTTTTATTTAAAAAAGCTGTGAACCCAGAAAAGATTCACAGCTTGTTACAAATAGACCGATTCAATTTTACTGCCTGTTCATATTCAACAAGATTTTTCCGATGTTCCGGTTGTTTTCCATATGTTCATGAGCCTCATTTGCTTTTTCAATCGGAAAGACCGTGTCAACAATTGGACGAATTTTGCCTTCCTCCATATACGGCATAACAGCCTGGGTAAATTCATTGCTTAATTCGGCTTTATATACATCACTTCGCGGTGTTAGCAACGTCCCTGTCAGCTGAATATACTTTGACATAAGCGTCATGAGATTGAAATTTTTCAACTCGGCACCGCCAAGCATACCAATCAGCACCCAGCGGCCGCCTTTTTTGATGCTCTTAAAATTTTTGTCCCAATAATCGGCACCGATGAAATCAAGAATGAGATCGACACCTTCATTAGCGGTCGCTTTTAACACTTCTTCGTCAAACGCCTGTTCTTTATAATTAACCACGACATCAGCACCAATCTCCTGGCAGAATGTCAATTTCCGCGCTGAACCCGCAGTAACAATGACTTGAGCCTCAGATAGCTGATTTGCCATTTGAATGGCTGCTGTCCCGACACCGCTGGCTCCGGCATGAATAAGTACCGTTTCGTGCTTCTGCAGCTTCCCGATCCAATAAAGCGTCTGATAAGCTGTCAAAAAAACTTCCGGGATAGCAGCTGCATCAGCGAATGAGAGGGCTGACGGAATCTTCATCGCACGGTCTGCCGGCATCGGTACGTATTCAGCGTAACCGCCACCATTGACAAGCCCCATCACTCGGTCACCATCCGAAAAGGACTCATGACCATTGGGATCAACTACAATCCCAGCTGCTTCCACGCCCAAAATCGGGTTCGCCGCATAGCCTGACTTCCCTTCTCTGTTCAAAATATCGGTCCGATTCACAGCCGCATGGTCGACCCTTACCAGTAGATCTCCGGCACCAATATCAGGATTCGGCATATCGGTCAATTCCAGCGTGTTCCGTTTCTCACCTTCTTTAACAAGAATACCTTTCATCGCTAACGCCCCCTGCTTTTTATTATTAGGTATAGCGTGACACATTGTTGCAGTTAAAAGCAACCGAATCAGCTTCTACTCGTCTTTCGCCTCTGTTTCTTCATCAGGCGTCGGGGCATCTTCAAGATCAAGCCAGGAGAGCATTTCATGAACGACCGTATTAATCTTTTCATCAACCATGCCGCTGCCATATTTCCGTTTGGCGCGTTCGATATTTTGCAAAACTTCCGTGTTAAAGTTGATAACCGGTTTATCATCTTCAAGATTATTAAACAAATCAAGAATTTCATCCAGAGCTTTATCGAAACGCTTTGTTTCAACCTCGTTTGCTTTCATCATTATCACCTGAAAATAGTGTGTCCAAAATGACAAGAACTAAAGATTATTTTCAGACGTAAAATAACCGCCAGTTTTCCTGAACAAAAACTGGCGGCGCTTCGACTTTCTTCTATTGTAATTTGTTCACATATTGCCGTTTATCATCACTGATACCTCCCAAACAAATCGCTGCGGGATCATTATTAATATCCAGCTTAATGGTTGACCCGTCTGTCGGCAGCTTTTCTTCAAAAATGGCTTCATACTCCGGGACCGTCACTTCTTTTCGGGACGTGAACATGTCATGATGCTGCTTAACCTGGAGGTGTTCTCTGAAACCATCCTGCAGAATACCGGTGAAAAACTCACCCACTGCGCCTGAACCGTAACTAAACATCCCGATTCGCGAACCAGCTTCAAGATCATTTTGCTGTTCAAGCAGCGAAAGCAGGCTTAAATAAAGCGAGCCGGTGTAAACATTCCCGATAATCCTGTTATATCCGGTGCTAACCTGATAGTTTGTCTTCAGCCGCTCCTGAATATTCGCATCGGCTTCTTCCAGGACTGGTTTGAGTGCTTTTTTGCCCATTTTCGTGTACGGCAGGTGGAATGTGATGGCCTCAAAATCCTTCAAATCGAGACCGGATTTTTCTTTATACCGGCTCCAGATTTCGGAAAAGAAGGCGATATATTGTTCATTGGAAAGCTTTCCATCCGCAAAAGCCTCATCAGAGTATACCGGCCGCCAAAAATCCATAACATCGGCAGTAAAATAAACACTTTCGTCTTCCAGTGCCATGATATGGGGATCTGCGCTAATTAAGAGTGCTGCGGCTCCTGCTCCTTGAGTTGCTTCCCCCGGAGTGGAGAGTCCATAGCGGGCTATATCTGAACCCAATACAAGCACCTTACTCTCTGGATTCATTGCAATGTGGCCTTTTGCCATTTGAATGCCTGCAGTCGCGCCATAGCAGGCTTGCTTGACTTCAATCGCCCGGGCGTATGGATTTAACCCAAGGAGCTCGTGCACATAGACGGCAGCCGATTTGGAACTGTCAACGCCCGTTTCGGTGCCAAATATGACAAAGTCGATCGCTTGTTTATCCGCTTCATCGAGTATTTTTAATGCTGCGTTCGCCGCCAGTGTCACAGCATCTTGTGTCATCGGCGGAACCGCCATTTTTTCCTGACCTATGCCGATTGTGAATTTATCAGGGTCTACGTTTCTGGTTTCAGCCAGTTTTGTCATATCTAAGTATAAGTGGGGGGCATAAAAGCCTATTTTATCGATTCCTATCTTCAACGTACTTCTCCTTTGCCAGCAGTTTAGTTAGTATTATCCATTGATTGTCTTATTGTATCATAATTTTTAATAGCCTAAAGCGTTTGGCGCATTGTTATTTATTAACTGCGTTTACAAAAGGCAAAATCAATAAACTGCAAAATATCTTGCGATGATATTCACGGATAGACAGATCGCTACCTGAAAAAAGCCGGAGAAGCGGACACATGGGCCTGAAAACAGAAATATGGGCCGGAGAGCGGAAATATGAGCCGGTGAACGGTAAAATGAGCCGGAAAGCACAAATATGGGCCGGAGAGCATACCCGCGGAAAGCGATGAGTAAAACATCCACCGAACCCACTGCGACCTGCGAGGAGTGCTGCTTCACCGAAAAGTGGCAACACGACGAGCACAAAAGCAAGTCCTCACCGAACCCGCTGCGACCTGTGAGGAGTGCTGCTTCACCGAAAAGCTGGCAACACGACGAGCACCCACGTTTATTTCCGGAGCTGTGTCATAGCACTTACTTTCTATGTCGCACTTCACACCATTTGTGAAGGCAAAACATCAAAATGTAGTTAATAGCCTTTGCCAAAACTGCCAATTACAATTCCCAATAAGACCGTTGAATATCAACTGCTCGTTTGACGGCTTCCCGCTGGTGAGGATAGATCGGCCCTTCATGAAACCCGAGTTTAAACGGATCATTGACCTGGCTATTTTTTCCGCGCATTGCTTCGATTATCCGCAGCGTGCAAAATGGTACGTAAGCCGTACTGTATCCGCCTTCATGACAAGCGATCAACCGACCTTCACAATGCTTCTCAGCCAATTTTTTAATCCGCTGACTCATCTCAAAATAGCCGTTAGATGTCACCAGCATCCGTCCAATCGGATCGAATCGGCTTGCGTCCTGTCCGGCAGAGATAAAAATCAATTCCGGCGCAAATTGGCCAATAATCGGCTCAATCAATTCTTCAAATGCATGCAAATAACCTTCATCACCAGTTCCGGCCGGCAATTCAACATTAACATTATATCCTTCGCCGTCACCTTTTCCAGTGAACGTTATGTCGCCGCGATTTTTCGGGAAAATATTTTCCTGATGCACCGATATAAACAATACGTCATTATCGTTTTCAAATGCGGTTTCCGTCCCGTTCCCATGATGAACGTCCCAATCCAAAATCGCAATACGTTTCAGACCATACTTTTGACGGGCGTATTTTGCCGCAATCGCCACATTATTGAACAGACAAAAGCCCATGCCTTCCTCCGGTTCAGCATGATGACCGGGCGGCCTGACGAGCGCATAAGCATTTTGCACTTTCTCTTCCATCACCGCTTCAACCGCCGTCAATGTACCGCCGGTTGATTTTAAAGCAATTTCAAACGAATCCGGTCCGACAATCGCATGCACACCTGCATCACCACCGCCGGCATCGCTTAATTCTTTAATTTTGTCAATATAATGCGTTTCATGATTCATACTTATTTCAGTGCGGGATGCTGATCTCGGAGAAATCTGATGTAATTCATCCATATATTTTGAAGCTTCAAGCAAATTTTTGACACGGCGCTTCGTTTCCGGATTTTCCGCATGTGTGTCCGCCTGTATCCAGCCGCCCGAACTCAAATTAAGCGCACCATTTCCAGTCTGATGCCAAAAATAGCTTTCGTCACAAATAAAACCCGTCATTTCTTTCATCTTAACCCGCCTCCCCCGTTCAAATTCGTTGTTAATTAAATAACATTTGCCTGTCTTTTCCCATATTTATGCCTTACTTAACCTGCTTAACATAAATTTTTGCTGGACGATTCCCCTAATAAAATGCCCCGCCCCAGGGAAACATGTACTTGAGGTGATAATATGG
The DNA here is from genome assembly GCF_900112705.1 of Lentibacillus persicus. GTDB lineage: Bacteria > Bacillota > Bacilli > Bacillales > Amphibacillaceae > Lentibacillus > Lentibacillus persicus. The sequence goes on along the minus strand of NZ_FOMR01000001.1, from coordinate 127,196 downwards.
ATAAAGAAAAATTAAAACTCACATCTTCTGAAATAGGGACATTGTGGGGCGAATATGTCAATGGAACTGCTGTGGATATGGTAAATAAATATATGCTTTCCATTATAGAAGATAAAAACATTAAAGAACTGTTCAGCGACGCCATCAAGATATTTAATGCGCAAAAAAGCCAGATTGGAGCGTTCATTGAAAACGAGTCGTTCCCGCTGCCTATCGGCTTTAACGAGTCAGACCTTACGAACAACGCCAAAAGACTGTTTACAGATACGTTCTGTTTGCATTATTTACATATTATGACGCTTCACGGTTTATTAGGCCACACTACATCACTCAGTTCCTCTGTACGGCAAGATTTAAGAGACTTTTATGATGCCTGCATCAGGGATGGAATGTCGATGTACCACCGGACAACCAACTTGCTTCTTGAAAAAGGAATGTTTCAAAGAGACCCTTACTTCTACCCGGAGGAAAACCCTGAATTTATCACCGGGCAGCAATTCATCAACAGCAAGCTTGGCGATAACAGACCTTTAGCCGCAACGGAAATTATTGCACTGTCAATGAATATAAAAAAGAAAATATTGGAGAAATCGCTAATCATCGGGTTCTGCCAAGTAACCCAGTCACAAGAGGGCCGGAAGTTTTTGAGAAAAGCACAGCAAACGGCGGATAAGCACATTCAATCATTAACCAAAATACTCAAAAGCGATAATTTACCTGTACCAACCTCATGGGAGACCGAAGTAACCAATTCACAGAGCACCCCCTTTTCAGACAAGCTGATGTTGCATCATATCGGTTTCTTATTAGAATCATCACAGTCCTACCATGGGGCCGGACTTGCATCTGCCATGCGGACAGACCTTGTTACCGCTTATGAAAAAATCATTTTAAAAAATCTGATGGTTAAAAAGGAATGGTTCAATTTAATGACCAAGAATAAATGGCTTGAACAGCCGCCATTGGCTCCAAACCGAAAGAAAATCGCTGAAGACAAGTAATGTTAAATAATTATCTCCATTAACAAAAACATGAGCAGCCGCACCCAATGTTGGGTTACGGCTGCTCATCCAAAGTCAGCCAAAAAACTGGCGATTCAGATCGATATATTTTTCTTCTTCTTCAGGTACTTCCTCTTCCATATAGATCGCTTCGACCGGGCATGCAGCTTCACACGCACCACAGTCGATACAGACATCAGGATCAATGTAGAACATGTCTTTGCCTTCTTCTATACAATCAACGGGACAAACTTCAACACATTCTGCAGACTTTTCATTCAGGCAAGGTGATGTAATAACAAATGCCATGTCAATCTCCTCCTTTATGTTACGAGTGTTGTTTACTCGCATCCGGTTCTTGCTGAAATTGTTCTTTATCGAGATTCAAAAACTCCAAAGCATTTAAACCTCTGATTTTATCTTGTTCATCGTTGTTCAATGACGTCATTTTTCTGACAATGTCCCCAGCTGGAGCCTCGCGTAATAAAAACGGGTAGTCTGTGCCGACCATAATTTGATCCACCCCAAACTTGTCCACCATAAACTGTAAATTCTCCGGCTCGTAAACAAGTGAATCATAATAGAGTTGTTTGGCGTAATAACTTGGCGGATGCTCGGTCTTGCGAATGTGCGGCCAGACGTTCCAGCCTTTATCCATGCGTGGCAGCAAATATGGCAGTGAACCGCCACCGTGTGCAAAACATATTTTTAAAGCTGGAAACTCATCCAGCATTCCGCTCATTATAATGCTTCCAGCCGCTAATGCCGTTTCAGAAGGCATCCCAACCATATACATGAAATTATGACGCGGCATACGCTCACGGCCAACTGTCGCCCATGGGTGAATAAACAACGGCACTTCCCATTGCTCAGCATACTGGAAAAATTTCCGTAATGATGGATCATCTAAATTATTACCGTTAACATTACTCCCCAGTTCGATCCCTTTAAGCCCTAATTCATGGATTGCTCTGTCCATTTCCTCAATGGCTGAGTCAACATCCTGCAGAGGGACCGTTCCTAACCCAACAAATCGGGTTGGATAATTCCGGGCGGTTGTCGCGATAAAATCATTTTGAAAACGGGCCATTTCCAGCCCTTGTTCAGCCTCAGCCCAGTAACTGAATGTTACCGGGATCGGCGATAATACTTGAACATCAATGCCTTCTTCGTCCATATCCTTGATGCGTTCTTCAGGGTCCCACGTATGATTGGTAATTTCCCTGAATTTCTTGCCGGCTATCATGATATTCGCCCCGCAATCGCACGTTTTTTCCAAAACGGGCCAGCGGTCATCGCCATATTTTTCAGCTAAATTCAAAAAATCCTCTGATATCACATGCGTATGAAAATCCACTTTTAAGTTTTGTGTCAATACGAACTCTCCCAGCATTCATAGTTTGATGGGGTTGGGGCAAAAAGATTTATAGTAAATGAAATGACGAACGACTATTGAGAGGGGAGCGTGATACTCCGCTCCGGAAATATACTTCGCTAACCTTCATTATTGTTCGCCTTTTATATATGCCCCAGCCCCTTTTACGCCGTCACTCCCCGATATCAACACCGTATGTATAATAGGTTTCGGGCGGGTTGCTTCCCCACATTTCCATACCTAATTCACCGACATCTGACTTCCATTCAATCGGTTTCCAATCCGGGGAAAAAATAAGAAAGCCTCCGGTCCATAGTTCCACACGATGTCCTGATGGTTCAAATACATAAATGAATTGTGCCCCACTTGTGCCATGCTTACCTGGACCCCATTCAATCTCGATGCCATTTTCGGCCATTATGTTGGCAGCACGAACTAATTCGTCCGGGGAATCAAGAAAATAAGCCAAATGGTGAAATGCCGCGCCATTCTGATTGGCATTCCGCATAAATGCGACTTCATGCGCAATATTCGTTTTGCTCAGCCATGAACCCAACCGTTCATCTTCTTTGTTCTGAACAAAGTAACGATGGTGAATCCCCAGTAAATCAGTCCACCATTCCTGTTCCTGTTTAACGTCATTAACCATGATATTAACATGATCAAAGCGACGCGGTGAGACACCCTTAAGATGTGATTTGCTCGGATGGCTTGGTAATTTTGACTTCAATTGAGGGTCATCCGTTTCAAACAGTTCTTTTTCCCAATATAATTCAATCGGCAAGCCTGATGGTGATTTGAAATGAAGCGTGTCTCCCAGCGCTTTCTTTTGGCCGGCTTCGATGCGCTCAACATCAATACCTGTATCTTTCAAGTACTTTTCGAATAAGTCCAGGGCTTCCTCTGAGGCGACACGCCAGCTCATGCGATTCACTTCAGACTTCTCCGATTCCTGGAGAACCAGGGTATAATGATCAAAATCCTGCCAAGCGCGCAAATAGGCGCGGCCTTCTTCTTTTTCTGATAAAACAAGTCCCAAAACGTCTGTATAAAACCATAGTGAATCTTCAAATTTAGTAACACCAATTTCAACGTGGCCGATATGCGCCACTGCCCGCAGCTGTTCTTCCAATCTCTCTTGAACGGTTTGTTTAGTTTGCACGTCTTCTGTAACCTTTGACACCTTGCATAACCTCCTGTTGAATCTGTATTTTATTTTTAGTTCTGACGAAGCCGCTATTGACACAATAAGCGGCCTCGCAAGCTGTTTATTGTGCAGCCACTTTCTCTTTCTTTTCTTCTTTCGCTTTCTTTTCTTTCTTCGCTTTCTTTTCCATAATCGTTGTACTGTGTGCGGTGGTGAAAGATGCTTTCGGATCGATAAATACTTTTGCACTGCTTACGGCAATCGGTGCTTCACCAAACCCTGTTGCCATTAAGCGCACCTTGCCCTCATACGTTGAAATATCGCCAACCGCATAGATGCCCGGAATGTTCGTTTCGGCTTTTGAGTTGACAACAATCTGATTTTTCTCGATTTCCAGACCCCAATCATTAATCGGACCAAGGTTGGAAATAAACCCGTAATTGACAATATAATCGTCAGCCTCAACGTGCAGTGTTTCTTCACCTTTTGGCTGTTTGAGCTTGATGTTTTCAATGTGTTTTTCTCCATTTAACTCGACAGGGACATATGGGGTCAGGACGTTAATCGATGACTCCTGCATCATTTTAACGCTGTAATCGTGTGCCCTGAACTTGTCCCGACGATGAATAATGGAGACGTTGGACGCAATATCTTTCAGCATCAATGCCCAGTCGACCGCTGAATCACCGCCCCCGAACACGCATACATCTTTATTTTTAAAGTCTTCAAGACGTTCAATCTTGTAATGAAGATTTTTACCTTCATAGTGTTCTTCATTTTCAAGTTTCATAGTTTTTGGCTTAAAAGCGCCATTGCCGGCGGTTATGATAATTGTTTTTGAGTAATGCGTCTGTGCGTTTGTCGTTATTTCGAAAATGCCGTCTTCTTTTGTTACTTCCCGCACTTCTTCATTCAGGCAGACGTCATTTTCAAATTGATTCATCTGTTCCTCTAACCCGTTTACCAGGTCACTTCCAGTTATCTTCGGCAGTCCGGCAACATCATAGACATATTTTTCTGGATATAACGCTTCGAGCTGGCCGCCCAGATGCGGGAGGCTTTCAATTATTTTAACGCTCATCTGCCGCATTCCTGCATAAAAAGCAGTGAACATACCGACCGGTCCTCCGCCGATGATGGTAATATCATAAACGTCGCTGTTATAATTCATTCGTCAAAACCTCCAATGCAAAGCTGCTATAGAATCAGGCTGATTTTCCCGTGCGGTCTCAGACTATCCAGTTTTAAGACGGCTTTTTTGTTTTTAATACGAAGTTCGCCGTCCTGCTGAACTAAATCATACGTGTGCCTGCCGATAAAGGTATCGACCACTTCCCGTTTAGTACGGTGAAGTGTGAAATTACAGGCTGCCTTGATGATGTCCGAATCCAGATCTTTCAACATGATATTATGATAGTTTCGTACAGTCGTTGAATGCGGGTATTCCACATGGGCTTCTTTTTTCAGCAGCCTTTCCGCCCTGTCTTGAATTCGGGTTCTGTCATCATGAATATAAAATAAGGATGTCCGGGCATCCGCATCCGGCTCGCCCAAAGGCGGGACCTTATACGTGGCATCATCTGTGAACAGTTCCGCCCACTCCATTAATTTCCATTCATCGAGCAAAAGTGCTTCTTCATACAGAAAATCGACAACCTCTTGTCGCTCCAGCGTTTTGACCGTCATGACCGTGCAACCTCCTTCTCAAATGACTTACTCATCCGTGCATCAAACTCCCGCCAGAAACTGCGCATTTGCAGCTCATCTGTTCCCAATGCATTTTCTTCGCCGCGAACCATTCCACGGGAGACATCGTTCCATTCAACTTCCTGATTGTTGTTATAGGCTTCCTGACATAATTCCAGCGCCTCATTATCATCAGGTGTTGCGAAACCGCCTGGTCCAAGGAACTCCAAGAAGTTATTATTTCGCGCCATTCGATGCGCCAAATCTTCATCTTTCGGAGCTAGCGCATATGCCGTCGCTTCGAGATAGCCGGGTGAAGTCGGATAATACGTTCTGGCCGTGACAGCCATAATGTCGTTAATGACCAAATTCGGAAAAATGATGATGTTCCTGTTGTGATTAGCGATCCGATCGGCGCGTTCCTCGCCAAACCGTTCAGTTAATCTTTCTTTCATTTTTTCCATATCCCGTTTCAGATCTTCATCCCAGATTGGGGTCCACTGTGCAACAGGTCTGCCCCATGGTGCTGTATACTCGACAACTGCATGGCCGTTCCCCAAGGATTTCCCGACACCGTCAAGACCGACTTTTTTAAGATCAGGGTCCTGCTGTTTCTTAATGTCAAAATACGTTTTATGTGTTGGCAGCCCATGATAAAGGTCGGCACTGTTTTCCGTCAGCAGCTTCCAATTAGCTCTGACGCTGTATTCCTGTGCACCTCCAAGCACTTCCATGCCCGTTTCGCTCTGGTCGGCAACCAGGTCGAGATACTCTTTTGCATCAGCCAAATAGTCATACAGCGAAATAGCATCATCATCAAAATTGACAAACATGAACCCGCGATAGCTTTCCAGGCGATTAACTGCTTTCATATCTTTTGAACCATCATCATTAAAATCATCCGGAAAACCGTCTCTTCCCGGCATACCGGTTAAACTGCCGTCATTTTTAAAGGTCCATGCATGATAAAAGCAGCGAAATACTCTGGAGTTGCCTTCATCATCCCTGCAAAGCAATGCGCCACGGTGCGGACAGGTGTTAAAAAACGCTCTTATGACACCATCCTGACTATGAACCAGCACCAGATTTCGGCCACCCACTTTTTTCCGTTTAAAATCGCCTTTTTCAGGGACTTCTGACTCGTGCCCGATAAACAGCCAGCACTTGCTGAAAATTTCAGCACGTTCTCTTGCCAGGATTTCACGATCGGTAAATACACTTCGGTGAACCAAAAATTCATTTTTATCAATGTCATCATGAATATAACGATTCATTTCAAGCCCTCCATTTTCATAAAGTTAATAGCAAGTTTAAAGCATGTTGCTTCCACCGTTTACACTGACCACCTGTCCCGTAATGAACGAAGCACCTTCTGTTGACAGGAACCATATGGCGTCCGCAACCTCTTCCACTTCAGCAGCTCTTCCTTTTGGAATGATATCGATATACTTATCAACCATTTCAGAATCCCGCTCCCGGATTCGATCCAATGCGTCGCAGTCAACAGCAGGCGGCGCAACGGTATTAACTGTAATATCATGGGCTGCAAATTCTCTTGCCAGTCCTGTCGTCATGGCATGTACGCCGCCTTTTGCAGCATTATATGCCTCTTGCAGAACCTGTTACAATTGCAACTTTTCCATTTAATGATTCACTCAATCTTTTGTCTTCCATGTCTGTCCTTCCTTTTCATCAAACATTTGTAAGCACTTTCAAATAGCATCTAAGAAAGAATCATCTCCTTGCTGTCTGCACCATTTTAAATTTGCCTAGGCTGAAAAGGCTTACAAGTATTATAAAGGCGTATTTTTTATGATTCCAATTGAATTTTTTTTATTTTCCTATTAATACTAAAAATATTTTTATAACATATCAGAAAACATCTTATATTTTTACTTTTGCATTAACACTATTGACATAGTGTTTTCAATTGAACTAAGATTAGATGTAAATTTATTTGCAAACGTTTTCTTAATTAACCGCTTACCATATACACGTAAATTCTGGAGGGAATTGAATGAATGAAAGTCAGTTAGTAACCTTTTTAACTGTCGCCCAATACAAAAGTTATTCCAAAGCTGCGATTATGTTGGAAGTCACGCAGCCGACAATCACTTCACGTATAAAAACATTAGAGGAAATTCTCGATTGCAGCCTTTTTGAGCGCAATGGCCATGAAATCATTCTCACGAGGGAAGGCGAACTCTTTACGGATTACGCGCACAATATTTTAAGCTATATGGATTATTCAAGAGAAATCCCAAAAATGCTCAAAAACCCAAGTATAAAAATCGGGTTCACACCGGGGTATTCGTATTCATTTATTACTGAGGTATTAAAAACAATCCAAGCGGTCAAAGATATCGACATTCAAATAATTGAAGGCCACGACTCTGTCAGTCTGAATGAAAGAGCCCTGGCCGGCGAAATCGATTTAATTTTCACACGTGAAATCCTGACTAACACGCCTGATATCACATCGGAATATCTGTTTGACAATAATCTTGTATGCGTCCTCCCAAGCGATCACAGGCTAAGCAATAAACACATACTTTCCACAAGCGATTTGAAGGGCGAAACAGTGCTAAGCTATAAACGCAATTCGACGTTATGGCGTATGATTGATAAACAACTGCTCGGAGCCAAAAATATCACACGGGTCGATGTTGATAATAACGAGATGCTCCTCAAAGCGGTTGAGGACGGTATAGGCATTGGCATTATACCTCGATTGGGAATCGATAACTACTGCAAACCGGAGATAGCCGTAAGAAAAATAACTGAAATTGACAATATCCCGAACAAAGTTTATGTCCAATACAGGGAAACTTCGCAAATGAAAGGTATCGCCAAAAAGGTAATCTATGCAATCATTAATCACCGATACAGTGCAGTCACTTAAAATTTGAGGTCAACGCAAAAAAATGACACCATTTAACATGGTGCCATTTTTTTAATGATTCCGAGTGGGCTCGAACCACTGACCTCATGCCTGTCAAGCATGCGCTCTCCCAGCTGAGCTACGGAATCGTATAGTTATAGATGTTTTTTCGACAAGTATTACTATATAAAATTTTACGCGTTATGTCAATAGATTTTTTTTATAAGAGGGCAACACTCAATCTTGAATGCTCCCCTCGCCTGTATCGATAATCAGCGAATAATCACGCTCGCGTACAGCGGCATAAAAAATTCTGTTTTGATCAGGGCACCCGGCTTCACCTAACTTTCGTTTCAGCCATCCCTCATCTTTATTTATAAGTTTAAGATTCTGCTGCATTATTTTCCCCTCAATAATGACTGCGACAGGTATCCCTGCGTAAGATGTGTCTATTTGCAACTGCTCAGGTGTTACCGGAGCGTGTACCTGTGATGGCACAACACCAATACCGCCATTCGGTTCAATGATAGCATAATCAATTGACGAAATATCCGGATACCCTTTCTCCCTCACTTCAGATAACAGTTCGGAAAGTGTAAAATGCGTTCGCTTTAAATTCTTTCTGACAATTTTTCCGTGCTTAATAACAATCGTCGGCTCACCAATAAACATTTTTCTTAACCGATTAATAAGCATCATTCGCGAGAAGCCGATATGCGCCAACACAACAACAGCGAGACCGGCCACTGTCCGGACAACGTCGTCTGTAATGATTGGCCCCGAAGCAAGCGTAATGACAAAAAAGATCCCCGCCAAATCGTGTGCTGTTAACTGCGCAAATGCCGACTTCCCCATGAGGCGAATAATGGTAATCGTAATAAAATATAAAAGAAGTGTTTTCCCTATGAAAAGCAGCATGAGAACCCCTCACTTTATCCATAGTATCTTCCTTGTTGATCGGATTTATCCCACATGTAACTGGCAGTATGACCCCATCTCAAATGGTCGAGTATACGATGGTGATAAGGTGGGGTTCAACTGCCAGTAAATGTCCGATTCGTTCATCTAACAATCAGTGGGGAGATCCTCCACTGATTGAAGATTCACTTTATAAGTGGTGTCCCGGTATTTGGCTGAAATGGTCACACAATCGGCTCAAGATGTCACACAATCGGCTCAAGTTCACAAATTTTTGGCTCAAAACGTCACATTCGCAGAGCCATCCGGCAATTATTTCTGTTTCCGAAGTAAATGCATTGGCTAATCCGTTAGTTGCCTTTATAATAATAGAAGGAAATTTTTAAAATTCGGCATTCACTCATTTTGGAGCGTATGTCGACGTTTAATTTATAACGTTGTAAATAAACATCGGAGGTCACCGGCTTGAAGCATGTTTTATCGTTTTTAAAACCCTATAAAATCCCCATCACGCTAGCGTATACGCTAACATTAATAGAACTGATGGTCGAACTGCTGCTGCCGTTTTTCCTCGGAAAAATGATTAATGACGGCGTTGCCAATCAGGATATGGACAACATCATCATGTGGGGCGGTATTATGATCGCAATGGCATTTGTTGCTTTTATAGCAGGGATTGTCAACTCCTTTTATGCTGCCCATACCGGCCTCGGGTTTGCCTATGATATGCGTAAAGAACTGTTTAATAAAATTCAGGATTTCTCGTTTGCAAATTTAAACCGATTTCCGGCGTCAGGACTTGTCACCCGCTTTTCCAACGATGTCCGGCAGCTGCAGAACACGATATTCATGGCACTGAGAATTATGGCGAAGGCCCCGCTCATTGCTGTCGGCGGTGTTATCATGTCATTTATCGTCAGTCCCAGACTGGCACTTATATTTCTCGTAACGGTGCCGCTGCTTGTCGGTTTCATTCTGTGGGTGTTGAAAGTGGCGACCCGACTGTTCGACCGGGTCCAGCACTATGTTGATAACGTCAACCAGGTTATGCAGGAAAACCTTGCAGGCATGCGGCTGATTAAAGCTTTTTTAAGGCGGGATCATGAAGAAAGGCGCTTTATGGATGCGAATGAAGCACTGGCCAATACGATGCGTAAGACGTTTCGGTTTATCGAAGCATCCATGCCGATACTATTGTTTGTCATGAACGTTAGTCTTATTTTCATTATTTGGTACGGTAATACGTTGTCGGTTGCCGGTGAAACGAATACCGGTGATGTGGTGGCGATTGTCAATTACGCCATGCGCGTGTCCATGGCGATTTCGATGTTTACATTCATTATCATGGGTTTCTCCCGGGCAAAAGCATCGGCCGAACGGCTTGAAGACGTCCTGCATGTGAAATCTGATCTGACTGATAACAAAGATGCCCGGGATCACGCACGTGTCCGGAAGGGAAAAATCACGTTTGAAAATGTCTCATTCAGTTACCCTATGATGCCTGGCAAAGCGCTGGAATCCATCTCGTTTACCGTTCAGCCCGGTGAAAAATTGGCCGTGATGGGCGCGACCGGTTCCGGCAAAACGTCTTTATTTCAGCTGATTCCGCGGTTATATGATACATATGAAGGCACAGTCTATATTGATGAGGCGCCGATTCAGTATTACAAATTGGAGAACCTAAGACAAGGCATAGGCTATGTGCCGCAAAATCCGCTTCTATTCACCGGATCTGTCACCGATAACATCGCCTGGGGGAAAGCGAATGCTTCAAAAGAAGAAATCATTCAAGCAGCTAAAGACGCCCAAATACATGATACGATCATGAATCTCCCGGATGGCTATGAAACAAAAATCGGTCAGAAAGGGGTTAACCTATCAGGCGGGCAGAAGCAGCGGATTTCAATTGCCCGAGCTTTAATCCGCAAGCCCAAAATTTTAATGCTTGATGACAGCACGAGTGCACTGGATCTCGCTACTGAGGCAAAGCTGCTTGAAGCAATCCATCAATATAATTGTACAACGTTGATTATTACGCAAAAAATTGCGACTGCTATAAGCGCCGATCGAATTTTACTGCTTAACTATGGCCGGACGCTTGCGATTGGATCACACGATATGCTTGTAGAAGAATCTGATCTTTACAAGGAGATTGTCGCATCACAGTTCGGAAAGGAGTACACCTATGCAGACCAGACACGTTAAAACCCCTTTTCAATACGACAGGATACCAATCGACGAGCTCCGCAACAAGCAGGAAGAAAATAAGACCGATCGTGCCCGCAACACAGCAGGTACAGTGAAACGCATTTGGTCCTATTTGGCACGTGAAAAAGGGATGCTGCTTCTTGTCATTCTCATGGTTGTTCTCAGTTCAGCCATGAGTCTGGCCGGTCCATTCATGGTTGGTATGGCAATCGATGATTTTATCGTGACCCAGGAGCCATCCGGGCTTGGCATGCTGCTCATATGGCTTTTGGTTATTTATGTGCTGCATTCATTGGCTGTTTTTTTCCAGAACTATTGGATGATCGGCATTGCCCAAAATACGGTCTACTCATTAAGAGAAGATCTGTTTCGCCAATTCCACAGACTGCCGATTGCATTTTTCGATAAACGGCAGCATGGTGAGTTGATGAGCCGGATCACCAACGATATTGACAACATTAACAACACCCTGAACCAGTCGGTTATCCAAATTTTCACAAGTATCCTGACCTTAACCGGCACAGTCGTTGTCATGCTTGTTCTCAGTCCATTACTGACCCTGATTACGATGGGGATTGTGCCAGTGATGTTTATGGCAATTCGCTGGATCACACATCGCACCGGGCCGCTGTACAAATTGCAGCAGCAACACCTCGGCAATCTGAATGGTTATGTCGAAGAAACGGTCTCAGGCCAGCACGTTATCAAAACGTTTTCACAGGAGAAACGGGTTATTTCAGAGTTCCGCGAGCATAATGCGAACCTTCAGCACGCAGGATTCTGGGCGCAAACGTTTGCCGGTTTTATTCCAAAAGTCATGAACATGCTGAACTTTTTAAGTTTTGGTCTGATCGGACTTGCCGGCGGTATCCTTGCAATCCAAGGGGTTATTACAGTCGGTGTCATCGTCATTTTCACCGAGTATGCACGGCAATTTACCCGCCCGCTCAATGAGTTGTCAAACCAGTTCAATATTCTGCTTTCGGCTGTGGCGGGTGCTGAGCGTGTATTTAACATTATTGATCAGGAACAGGAAGAAACGGATGAAAAAGATGCGCGCGCGATAACAACGACAGATGGCCGTGTTGATTTTAACAGTGTCTCATTTGCCTATGAAAACACACCTATATTGAAAAATATCAACTTTACAACAGAACCGGGGCAGACGGTGGCGTTTGTCGGTCACACCGGCGCAGGCAAAACGACGATCATCAATTTAATTTCACGTTTTTACAATTACGACAGCGGCTCAATCACTCTTGATGGCATCGATTTAAAATCTATAACCCGGGACAGTCTCCGCAAACAGATGGCGTTTGTACTGCAGGACGCCTTTCTGTTCCATGCTACGATCAAAGAAAATATACGGTACGGCAGGCTTGATGCAACAGATGAAGAGGTTGTCGAAGCCGCGAAAAATGCTAACGCCCATTCGTTTATCGACCGGCTGCCCAGCGGGTATAACACCGTTCTTGACCAGGAAGGCAGCGGCATCAGTCAAGGACAGAAACAACTGATCACGATTGCACGCGCGATTCTCGCAGATCCTTCCATTCTTGTTTTGGATGAAGCGACAAGTAACATCGATACCGTCACGGAATTGCAGATTCAAGATGCGCTTAAGCGGCTTATGCAAGGCCGAACAAGTTTTGTAATTGCCCATCGCCTCAACACAATCCAGGAAGCGGATAATATTATCATGCTGGAAAATGGCGAAATCATCGAACAGGGATCGCATGAATCGTTAATACACCAGCACGGAAAGTATTATAATTTATACAAGGAACAGTTGAAAAAGCGTGCATAGCAAATGAATATAATAAATTTTTGAAAATGAGGTGTAAACAATCGGACGCAAAGGGACGATGTTTGAAAAGCAGCTAAACAGCAGCTATTTAAATGAAACGATGACACTGAAAATTTATCAGCCGGAATCATTTTCACCGCTCTATAAGTACCAGATTTGTATTATGCAGGATGGCGACGACTATTACCAGCTGGGGCGGGCTGCAACCTTATCAGACCGCCTCCATGAAAACGCGACGATTTCCAATACGATTTTAGTGGGCATTCAGTACCAGGATAAGCATGACCGGCGCCGAAAGTATCATCCTGATGGTGAACAGCGCATCGCCTACAGCAAATTTCTTGTGCATGAGGCCGCCCCCTTGCTCGATGATTTGTTCCCGACGTATCATATGGGCCAGTCCCGTACGCTTGTCGGTGACTCGCTGGCAGGTACGCTGGCTCTCATCACAGCTTTAAAATACCCGCACACTTTCGGGAAAGTCATCATGCAGTCGCCATACGTAAATGATACGGTTATCGAGGCTGTCCGTGAAGCTAAAAATCTTCACTCGATTGCCATATATCATACCATCGGAACAGAAGAAACCGCTGTGGAGACAACAGATGGGGGTGTTTCAGACTTCCTGGAACCTAACCGTCATTTGCATAAGCTGTTGGACAATAAAGGCGCAGATTACATTTATCACGAGCTCGAAAGCGGTCATCACACATGGAAATATTGGCAGAAAGATTTAACCAGAGCATTCACCAGTATATTCGACCCAATTTAAAATCTTTTAACTTTTTATTTCACTATTCAATCCATTTTTTGTTATAATTGAGGGTATACATGAAATCCAACAGTTATAGCACCACTAAAAAAAGGAGGTTGTATGATGAAATACGGAATCGTGATTTTTCCGTCAAAGCCGGTTCAGGATGAAATTAATTCCTACAGAATGCGCTATGACCCGCATTACGACCTGATCCCGCCACATGTGACCCTGAAGGAAGCATTTGAAGCAGATGATGAAACGATTTATGAACTGATTACAGAATTGAAACATATTGCGAATGACACGGACCCCTTCACACTAAACGTGAACAAAGTCCGCACATTCGCACCTGTAACCAATACCATTTATTTAAAAGTTGAACCGATTCAGGAATTGCACGATTTAGCTGATGCGATGCAATCAGGCAAATTCCCGAAAAATCAAACGTATTCGTTTGTACCACACATCACCATTGCACAAAAACTATCACAAGATGAATACTCGGATGTCTATGGCAGCCTCAGCATGAAAGATATTCAACTGGAAGACAAAATTGACCGTTTCCATCTCGTCTATCAGCTCGATAATGAGGTTTGGACTGTATATGAATCCTTTGTTTTCGGGAAGGAACTCGTATGATTGTTCGTCTCGTCAATACACCCGAAGAAAAACAGCAGGCATTTGATGTGCGAACAACTGTGTTTGTTGATGAACAAAAGGTTCCACCGGAAGTCGAACTTGACGAATTTGATGATGAGGCTATTCATTTAATTGGCTATGACGCGAGTGAGCCAATTGCTGCTTCCCGGATCAGGTTCGTCGACAGTTACGGCAAGCTTGAGCGAATTTGTGTGTTGAAAGATCAGCGCGGTAGGTCGTATGGCGCTGATATGATTAAAACGATGGAAGAGATTATAACGAATGAGGGCTATCATCAAGCCAAGTTAAATGCCCAAACACCGGCAATTAACTTTTATGAAAAACTCGGCTATAAGGTTATATCGGATGAGTTTATCGATGCGGGCATTCCGCACGTTACCATGACAAAACAACTGAATTGATGAAAAGGTATCCTGTCCCTGCTGACAATGGATACCTTTTTTTATGGAATTTTGTCTCCTGTTTTTCCTCTGCATGATAAATGTCGCATGCGGTTATGCTATGAAAAGTATGGAAAGGGAGGCAATTGACTTGAATGAGTACTTGCTGATGTTTGCGGATGCTGTCTTTGGCTTTGTTGCTTTATTCGTGCTCGTTAAGGTTCTTGGCAAAACCCAGATCTCGTCTTTAACCCCGTTTGACTTTATATCCGCAGTCATTATAGGTGAGCTTGTCGGCAATGCATTATTTGAAAAAGAATCCGGTATTCCGGAAATTGCTTTTCTGATTACACTCTGGGGTACAATGCTCTATATTACTGAATTAATTACCCAAAAATATAAAGGGTCACGCCATATATTGGAAGGCCGGCCATCAATGGTTATTCATAAGGGCCATATTGTTTACGATGAACTGAAACAAAACCGGCTTGATATTGATGAATTGCAGCATATGCTCCGTTCCAAAGACGTCTTTTCAGTAGAAGAGGTTGAATATGCCATTCTTGAAGCGGATGGAACCGTCTCTGTCCTTAGAAAACCGGAATATCAAACACCAACGAACGCTGATCTAAACGTGTCACCGAAGCCTGTCAAAATTGGCAGAGTGGTAATCAGTGACGGGGAAATTGTATGGGACAACCTGAAAGAAGCGAACCTTAGTCAGACGTGGCTGGAAGAAGAACTCCATCGCCAGAACATCCAGTCAGTTCGAGATGTGTTTTATGCTGAATGGCAGGAAAATCAGCAAAAATTATTCATAGCGCTTTATCATTATAAACCGGAGCAAAAAGACTGACAATTGGCAGCCGGACGGACCGACAACTTAAATCGATCATAAATTAAAGGGAACTGTTCGATCATGCGACAGTTCCCTTCATCTATCTTAAAAGGCCATAAGACCTTCTTGGCAATTTATACGGTTGTGCTGAAGTGTTGACCTTTTCCTGTCAGTTCAGCATACATTTTTTCAGCGGCGGGGGATTTAGGTTTGGTCAGTTTTAAATCCGTATTATTGTTTTGACCAGTGGCGGTTTGATTTCGAAGCTGATTATTATATTCCGTCCTCAGGATCGTTTTGTACGGTTTTTCGATATGAATAGGATCCTGTTTCTCCTTTATGGTCCGGCGTTGATAATCATAATACTGATAATGGTTTATCGGCAGAATATAACCCATACACTGACACCTCTTTCCGCTTTTCATGCATATGCTCTTAGTCATCTATACCCCTTTACATAAAAAATATGCCCTCTTTATAAAAAATTACTGGCATTTCTGAAACCATTGCCTTTTACATCCTAAGAAAAAGACAGCCGTGAGGAACAGCTGTCTTCATTTTTTAAAACCTGTAAAATGGTTTGCTGTCCCGCTTGTCTTCTGAATAATCGCTTCTGTCCTGGTGCTTCGCTCTCTCCCCCGCTTCTTCCCGTCGGTTCGGACGCGGGCCGAAAAACGGGTCCCAACGCGGCCGGCTTGGCTGTATATGAACATTATCCGCTTTGATCACTAAATCTTTTACATGAATAATTTTTTTATTATCAGACACGCCATCAACACTCCTAACAAATGGAATCGTCACGTTATTAGCCTATGCAGTCAGGTTCATAAAGTATAGGCGAACGCCTATTTCGACTGTATTTCATTTCCACTGTGCCCCGTCAAACTGCCGTATGGGGATTTGTCATTGAAATTCTTCCGGTACTACTGACGTGTGCCCACACCATCCACCTATTCATACATACTCTATTAGGGACATCAGGTCAATAAAACAAAGAAAGGGGATTAATTCATGGGTTGTGGAAAAGAACATCATACAGGCAACTGTGTCTGTGATATACTCAAGGAAATTGTAGAAGCACAAAATGATGTCGTTGAAAATTGCTGCTCAACCAGCTGCGAACAGTCCATCAGTGATTTACTCGGTGAAACAGATGCAGGCAACGGACTGGATACTGTACCACTAATTCTTTACTGCAAAGATGGCTGCAAACCATTCAAAGGCTTCGGTGCTAATCCGGATGATATCGGCGAGATGACATCCAGCTTTTTCTTCCGTGTTAAGCGGGTAGACGATGATTGCTGTGCAGTTGTTGAACTGTTAAGAGACCCTTACGATGACGACGATTGTCCAAAAGACCCTGTTGATCAGAAGACAAAATCACTAAGTGCCACAGGTATCTGCATAACGGTTGACTTGAACTGCTTCTGCCATGTGACGTGCCTGCCAGCTGTAAACGCGTTGAACTAAACACACTAATGATTCAAAACAAGGTGCTCCATCTACTGGTGGAGCACCTTTTTCTGTTTAATTTAAAACCCTATTAAATTAATTTCTTTAATCGTCTCAAAGGGAATTGATGTTGGTGTCGTGCGCCTGCCAACACGCATGTAAACATTATCATCTTGATAATCAACAATAATCCCACGATAATTTCGCCCTTCTGTCTTCACCTCACATTTCATGATAGGCGCATGATCCGGCGTATCCAGAAAATACTCAACACGTTCATCTAATGTCATATCCTTAAATTTTTTCTTTTCCCGGGGGCGATGGTCCTCAGATTGCTCTTTCTCGTTCTCTCCAGAAAGTTCGAATGTTTCTTCTTGATCATCATCCTTCAATTTAGTAAATTTTTGCCGGCTTCCAGGGCGCTTAATACTGTTCTGCACCTTCGTATCACGTTGTTTCTTTGAGGTCATATAGTGACTCTGCATCGAGGCTTCAGGCGTTTTAATTTGCGGCTGCTGAATGTACAGTAATGGGCTTTTAGCTTGTTTGCGATTTCCCATTTGTCATACGCTCCTTTATAATCCATTCGTCAGCCTATTATATGAAGCGGTTTATAAATGTGTGTATGCCTAAAGAGGTCTGTTAAAAAAGCCCAAGCAGCCATGGCGCTGCGTATAGGACCATAAACATAACGCCATAGTTAACACCATTTTTATATAGCAAGCCGGCTACCAATGCGACCAGAAGTGTACCAAAAATATTGAGCAAACCTGCATCCATGAAGGCCAGCATGACAACCAGACCGGAGAATAAACCGATCAGTGCCTCATGTGGTATATGTTTAAAAACAAACCGGACGATATTTTGCGCGTACCGGATTATAATATAATACGTAATTAGTAAAGCGACTCCAGCACCTATTACGGAAACAGTCAACATCTCCACCGGTGTCAGCAAATGATGAATATTATGTTCCGGGGTGAATTCCGGTGGCGCATTAAACAACCCTGCCGCCGGACCTATTGCCATCGGTGACATTGGCAAACCGATTGCGATAAGCGGTATCAACGTTCCTGAGATGTATGACGCGTTTGTGACACCGTCCATTGTCGCTAAAGCCCTTGAGGCCCTTTTGACCGGGTCCTTCACATGGCGTGTCATAAATTCGCCAATAAACACCGTCATACCGACCGGTGTCAGAAAAAAAGTGAACGTTCCGATGATACTCCCAAATGCGGAACTCCCCGTTTCGTGTTTATCCAGTATTTTAATAGGATTCGGAAGTCCCTTTTCTTTTTTCGTGTTCTTAATTTGAATTTCTTTTTTACCTAAAAACGGCAGACTGTCACGATGGTTTTTATCAATCAGCTCGATTAATGAAATCACGATCGGGCCAATCGTGATGCCGAGGAAAAAAGAAACAAAGATTGAAGTATCCTCAGGTATAACATCCAGTCCCCAATATAAGTGCTGCAGCCCCTGCAGAAGGATGCCAAACGGGATAATAATCAATAAAGATAGTAATTTATTTTTAGCTAGCAGCGCCAATAATACAGCTCCCAGTGTAAAAATCAACCCCGAATGTTCACTGATTGTATCCGCATATGGAATAATTAAGCTTCCTACAATAAAGCTGAGTGGTATGGCGACCAATGTTCCGATGACTGAACCGGATGACATTTTTTTAATCGAGTGATCAGGCAGCCCGTGTTCTTTCAGCGTCATCGCATGCTCAACCATTGGCGCCGACATCACGCCGCCCGGTATACCTGCTACAGCCACAGGAATTGAGTCCGTCAGTTTTTTGGCCACAATAGCCGATATAAAAAATGCCAGAATAACGTATGGGGAAAACCCCAACAGCACCAAAGCGATGGTGACCGGAGCGAGGACTGCGGTTTCATCAGTTCCCGGCGCAATGCCTATCAGTGTATAGAGACCGGCACCCAGTATGGATGCTATAATAATTTGCACGATTATGACCGGGTCCATCATGATTCCTCCTCAATGTCGTTGATCTCTCGTTTCGGTTTAATAATGATTGAACTGATAATAAAACCGATTACGCCGCCAACAAGCCCAGCGATTAACGGCTGTGGGTCTTCACCGGGCGCTATCACATAGCCGCCCAGCGTCATCCCTATACAGATAAGCATCGCGATTAGTAAATCTTTAAGGTTTACATTATCTCCCCAAATATCAAACAATGATTTATTTTCTTCAGACAATCTCCTCACTCCCCTTTATTGAGTACAGTCGTCCAGACCGGTTTTTTTAGTTAACTTCGGCCTGAAGCCGTTCAACAATCTCTTTTATCTTATCAAATGTGTAGGCTCCCGCTTCTTCGCTGGCAATTGTTAATACTTTGTCAATCTGGTTTTCCTTGGCGCCTGCCATGGCAGCCATATTTCTGGCGTGCAGCTTCATGTGACCTTTCTGTATTCCTTCCGTCGCCAAAGCTTTCAATCCCGCAAAATTTTGCGCAAGCCCTACCGATCCGATGATTCCTGAAAGTTCCTCAGCTGTTTTGACGTTTAATAGTTTCGTAACCGTTTTGGCAACCGGATGGGACTGTGTCGCACCGCCTACTAAACCGACGGAAAGCGGCAGTTCAATGGTGCCGTGGATATCACCGTTTTCAGCCCGTTCATAGTGCGTCAAGGACTGATATTTCCCGGACCTTGCCGCATAGGCATGCGCCCCTGCTTCAATCGCCCGGGTATCATTCCCGGTAGCCATAACCGCTGCAGTGATGCCATTCATAATTCCTTTATTATGGGTCGTCGCTCTGTACGGGTCGTGAACAGCCAGATCATATGCAGCAAAAAAACGGGAAATGGCCTCATGATCATCTCCAAACGGGTTCTCGAATACCGCTCTTGCACGGACAACACGACGATCAGCCAGGTTCGATAAAATTCTCAGCACCACTTGTCCGCCGGTTATTTTTTCAATTAACGGTGCACTTGCCTCTGCCATCGTATTAACTGTATTGGCACCCATGGCATCTTTTGTATCAACAATAAGGTGGACCACGAGCATATTTTCGTACGCGCCCTTAGCCATTTTAACTTCTATATCAATTGCTCCGCCACCAAATGAAACAAGCGTCGGATCTTGTTCATTACAAAAGACCAATAATTCTTCTTTTGCTTCGTAAATCTTAGCCAGAGCAAAATAAGGGTTAGTCAAGCCCGTCACTTGAACTTGAGCTCGCATAATCGAGCCTGAATAGGATGTATGAAAGCCGCCTGCAGAATATGCGAATTTTGCTGCATGACTGACAGCCGCTACGACGGAAGGCTCCTCTGTTGCCATCGGAATAAAGACATCTTTGCCATCCACCTTGAAATTCGTCGCAAGCCCTAATGGAACCGGGAATGTCCCGATAACATTTTCAATCATCCGATCCGCTTGATTTATACTAAATGGCGTTTCCCCTGACAAGGTTTTTTTATCTTCTTCGGACAAACCCGCAAATTCACTGACCGTATTTAAACGCTCCTCCGGCGACTTTTGATAAAACTTTGAAATACGTGATGTCATATATAATACCTCCATTAAGTGAAATCGATTTCATTTGTTGACAACAAGTTTCATTAAATTCAACATTGTTGAACAAAGTATATAGCGAATTAATCTAAATTTCAACAATTCGTTGTTTTCTGCCAGTTTTGGTTAACTATAAAAAGGACCAAACCTCCCTTATGATGGATGATATGGTCCTTTTGCTTATACCAAATATTGCATAAATGTCGTGGCAAGCCCAAAGTAAATTAAAATCGAGATCAGGTCATTGATCGTTGTAATAAATGGACCTGATGCCACGGCGGGGTCGATATTCAGTCTGTCCATCAGCAACGGCACGAGAGCCCCTGCCAAAGTTGCAATAACTAGCGTCGCCATAATCGATAACCCGACGAGCACGCCGAGAAAGAAATCGTCCTGCCAAAAATAGACGATCCCCGTAATCAGTACCCCGCACACAATGCCGTTAATTAAGCCGGTTCCTGCTTCGCGGGCAATCAATTTCATCTTGCCCTGTTTACCGTAATCACCGGTTGTGATACCGCGGACCGCAACAGCGAGCGCCTGTGTCCCTGTGTTGCCGGCCATCCCGGCAATCAGCGGTATGAATATCGCCAGCACTGCCACTTGTTCGAGTGTCTGTTCAAACTGTCCGATAAGACTTGCGGTTAATATCCCCAAAAACAGCAGAATAACGAGCCAGGGCAAACGTTTTTTAGCCGAGATGAAGGCACTGTCTTTCGGCCGGTCCATGTCTGATACACCGGCAAGCAAGGAGTAATCCTCACTTGCCTCTTCTTCCATGACGTCCAGAATGTCATCGACCGTTATAATACCAAGCAAATGATTCTGAAAGTCGACAACAGGCATCGCGAGAAAATCATAATCGCGAATCATTTGGGCAACTTCCTCTTGGTCTTTTGCCACAGAGACTGACAGCACATTTTCACTCATCAGCTCTGAAACCTGTGTATCAGGATCAGCAATGATTAAATCCCGCAGTGATGTTACCCCGACAAGATGCTTATCTTCATCAACGACATATAAATAATAAATCGTCTCGGCTTCAGGCGCCTCTGCTTTTAAAAATTCCATGACCTCTTTGACCATTTTATTTTCATATACCGAAATGAATTCGGTCGTCATAATACTGCCGGCAGTTTTTTCCTCATAATGCAGCAGCTCTTTTATCTCTGAAGCATTTTTATCATCCATTATCGTTAAGAGACTGACAACAACATCTTTCTCCAGCTCATTTAAAATATCCACCGCATCATCCGTCGCCATTTTGGCTAAAACCATTGCCGCCAGACGCGGATCCATTTCAGTAAACAGCGGTCTGATGTCATCAAGTTCAATATGCTCCATGACATCGGCCAGCTCTTCCGGTGATAAATATGTATAGATTTTTAAACGGGTTTCTTTCGGCATCTCAATGAAAAACGAGGCTTGATCGTACGGATGCATATCTAAAAACTGTTCGCGGAATGAATCGATTTGTTCATCATCAGCAAACATTTGCATTTCTTCTTCATATAATTGCTCAGTATTGCTCTTTTCCATATCACCACACCCCTTCACAATATTAGTATTATAGCATTTACGTCGTTTTTTTCACTAGAATACTTAATTTATCGATTGTTTTCGTGTAAACTAAGGATATAGTGGATTACTATTCCCTATTATCGCGTGTTCAAAAACGTCAACATAAATGTACTTTTAAAAAACAATTCAAAATCAACATGAATTTATGGAAAGTAAGGTTAAATAATGCAAAATCGATCAACTTTAAATATAGATTATACATTGCTATCCATTCTCATATTACTGGGTCTGGTCAGTATTTTTACATTAAATATTATCGAGCCATCCTTGCCGGCTAAATATGAAGGGTCCAACTTCTGGATCCGGCAGGCTATGTGGTATATAGGCGGCGGTATTATTATTGGTGCTGTCATGCTGATTGACTATGACCGTTTCCATCAGATTACCTGGTTTCTATACGGAATTGGGGTCCTGTCATTGCTTATGCTTTTTCTCGGGTTCCCTGCAGGAATCGTACACGAAGCAAATGGTGCAGTCAGCTGGTTTAACTTTCCGGTTATCGGCACGATTCAGCCGGGTGAGTTCATTAAAGTTATTTTAGTCCTGACGCATGCCCACGTAATTGTGCGGCATAATGCAAAATACGTAAATAAAACGCTTAAAAGTGACATTGGCCTGCTTTCTAAAATTATTGCACTTGCTGCACCAATCATGTTCTTTCTGGTCGAGCAGCCGGATTTGGGCGGATTTTTGGTTATCGCTGCCATTACAGGCTGTATGATTCTTGTATCAGGAATCAGATGGCGAATTTTGTTCGTACTTTTCTTTTTGGGAGCTGCCACGGCTTCACTGGTTGCTGCCATTTGGATTTTTTATCCCGTACAAGTTGGGGCATACTTAGAAAACACCGGTCTCGGTCACGTCGCGAGCCGATTCACCGGCTGGCTGAACCCGGACGAAAATCCTGATGCCGGCTATCAGCTGATGACAGCCATGCTTGCAGTTGGATCAGGCCAATTGTTTGGCAAAGGTACGAGCAACATGGAAGTGTATATCCCGGAGAGGCACACCGATATGATTTTCACAGCAATCGCCGAACAGTTTGGGTTTATCGGCACCAGTATCGTCGTGACACTTTTTTTCTTGTTAATTTATCGGCTGATCCACATTGCCATTCAAAGTAATGATGCTTACGGCAGTTACCTCATTACAGGAATAATCGGCATGTTCGCCTATCAAATTTTCCAAAATATCGGCATGTCGATTCAGCTGCTGCCGATTACCGGGCTGCCCCTGCCATTTTTAAGTTATGGGGGAAGTTCGACACTGACGTATATGCTGGCCATCGGTATTGTGCTCAATGTTCACTCAAGAACAAAAGAATATATGTTTGAAACAAGGTGAGAAACGAATGCACTATGATGTTATTGGCGATGTACATGGATGCCTGGATGAACTGCACACGCTTTTTTCGGTGATGAATTACAAGCTGAAAAATCATGTGTATGTCAATCCTGACGGACGCATCCCGGTGTTTCTGGGAGATATTACCGATCGTGGTCCTGCTTCAATTGAAACGATACGGCTTGTTTATAACATGGTCGTCAAATCTAACAAAGCCTATTACGTCCCCGGCAATCATTGCAATAAACTGTACCGCTATTTTCTCGGTAATAACGTTCAATTAAAGCATGGTCTTGAAACAACTGTGGAGGAATACAACACGTTGCCGGAGACTGAGTAGCAAACGGTCAGAGCCCAGTTCATGACATTATACGAGCAGGCTCCGCTTTATCTTGAACTGCCTGAAGTAAATGCAATTGTTGCCCATGCCGGCATTAAGGAAACATACATCGGGCGTCATGATAAAAAAGTAAAAAGCTTTGTTTTATATGGTGATGTGACTGGTGCGTTTCATCAAGACGGGCGGCCGGTACGACGTGACTGGGCGCAGAATTACCATGGCGATCAGTGGATAATCTATGGCCACACACCCGTTATGAAGCCGCGCATGGTTAATAACACGATTAACATCGATACGGGCTGTGTTTTTGGCAACGAATTGACCGCATTCCGGCTGCCGGAAAAGAAGACCATTTCCGTCCCATCAGCACAGCCATTTATAAACGAAAAATTTCAGTATTTTGATTGAGGATGCACAGGGACTGCCCAGTGCGTCCTCTCTTTTAACCTCATAGAGCCTCATTCCCTTATCTTCTGTCTGTTCAGCGTTGCAGCCGGCAGTTTGGCAAAGCGGTCCCAACAGCGTGACTGGAGGAGTAACTGAGTTTTGATTTTCGTGAACCATGCAGGACAAAACCATTTATGAAAGGATATTAACGTATGAAAGCGAAATTAATGGAGATGCTCGAGTCCCAGAAAGACGAAATGATTGAAATCCGCCGTTATTTACATGAAAATCCGGAGCTTTCATTCAAAGAGGATGAAACGGCTAAGTATATAGAGGATTTTTATCACGATAAAGACGTTGACATTGAAACAAATGTCGGGAACGGCCATGGTATCATCGTCACAATTAAAGGCGGCCAGGAAGGAAAAACGATCGGGCTTCGTGCAGATTTTGACGCACTCCCCATACCGGAAGAAACAGATGTGCCCTTTAAATCCAAAAATGAAGGCGTCATGCATGCGTGTGGTCACGATGCCCACACAGCGTATTTGCTGATTTTGGCTGACTGTCTTATCCAATTAAAAGAAAATATCAAAGGAACCATTAAAATTATTCACCAGCATGCCGAGGAACAGCCGCCCGGCGGGGCAAAAAGTATCGTTGAAACGGGCAAGCTGGACGATTTGGAGGCGATATTCGGCATTCATGTGCTGCCTCTTGCTCCGGCTGGCACGGTTGGCTATCATAGCGGATATTCGTTTAACGGCCGAACGTACTTTAAATTGCAGATACAGGCAAGCGGCGGTCATGGATCAAGCCCGCATAAAGCCAATGACGCCATTGTCGCGGGTGCTCAATTTGTAAATGCCGTGCAAACGATTGTCAGCCGGCGAGTCGATCCGATGGCTGCCGGGGTTGTGACAATCGGTTCGTTTGATGGTAAAGGCAGTTTTAACGTTATCAAGGACAGTATCGAAATTGAAGGTGATATTCGCTATTCCGATGACGAAGTTCAACACGTCATTGACAAAGAATTTCATCGGATTGTGAACGGGCTGGAAGAAATGTTCGGGGTTACGTGCGAGCTTACCTACACACCGGACTATCCACCATTATACAACGATCCGGAACTGACCGACTTTGTTGCCGAAACATTGGAAAATACTAACGATGAAAGCATCAAGGCCGTGAAAGAATTTCCAAAATTGGCCCCTTCGGATGACTTTGCCTATTACCTGGAGAAAATACCCGGTTCTTATTTCTATATTGGCTGCACACCAAAAGGCGTCGAAGAACCGTATTTTAATCATCATCCTAAATTTGATATTGATGAAGATGCGATTCTCACAGCAGCAAAAGCAGTCGGACATGTAACGTGCAGCTATTTAGATGATTAAGCTAAAACGAACTATAGTTAGGAAGGGATTTGGGGTGCTCCGCTGCGGAAAAATGCTACGCTACCTCAAAATAGTTCATCTTTAATGCTTCATATCATCGGGCAGTTCAGCGGTGAATTCTTTCCATTCGCCTGTAATCGGGTGCTCAAAGGCTAACTGGTGACAATGCAGCGCCTGGCGGGAAAAGTGGCCCGTCTCTCCCCCATACAGATCATCACCGGCAAGCGGATGTCCGATATGGGAAAAATGCACACGTATTTGATGTGTACGGCCTGTTTCGAGTTTTACTTGAACAAGCGTATAATTGGCATATTCAGTTATAACGTTATAATGGGTAAGCGCATGTTTACCGCTTGCGGTAACCGTCCGCTCGATAATGGATCCTTCTTTGCGCCCAATTGGTGCATCGATGGTTCCATTTTTTTGCTGTAAATGGCCTTCAATGATTGCATAGTAACTGCGGTTAATCTGTCCGGCCTTTTGAGAATTTGATAAAATTGAATGGCTCCACCGATGCTTGGCAATCAGCATGACACCTGATGTATTACGGTCAAGCCGCGTTACGACGTGAAAAGTATATGGAAGGCCCTGTGCTTCGTAATGCGCTAACACCCCGTTGGCAATTGTTCCACTCGTGTGCTGATAGGACGGAATGACCGCCCGTCCGGGTGATTTATTGATAACCAGAACAGCATCATCTTCATAGAGGATATTGAGTGGTATTTTCTCGGGCACCATCATAGCACCCTTTTTCTCCTCGGGTAATGTAACAGTCACCACATCACCAGCCTCCAATACATGCCGCACCGTCTTAAGCATGCCGTTCACCTTTATGGCGCCACCACCGTGAACGATATGCTTAATCAGCCGTTTGGAGAACTTCTGCTCCCGTTGCAGAAAGCTTCGTATCATGAAGCCTTCCTGCTGTTCGGTTATCGTCCATTTCATGCTGCTGCTTCCTCCTTGCTAAATTTCTTCATCCGCAACAAACGAATCGCGGACCCGATCCCAGAACGGAAAAGGTCTGAAGCGGGCAAATCGCACGCGCTCTTTAGCAACACGGCACTGAATTGATTTAACGTTCGAGTAATTTTTCGTGAAATGATCAACTGCTATCAAAAACGTTTTCTTGCGACCGATCGGTTTCAGCATGCACGTATGATGCTGCGGAAGAATTAAAGGCGAGCCAATCGTCCGAAAAACACGATTGTTAATCGACGCTATCTCTGTTAGCTGAATTGCTTCAAGTGACGGGTGGATAATTCCGCCGCCCAGTGCCTTATTATAGGCAGTGCTGCCCGATGGCGTCGAAATGCATAACCCATCCCCGCGGAATGTTTCAAAATGGTTTCCTTTAATCTCCACGTCAAAAACGACAGACCCTTCTGCTGTCTTAATGGTCGCTTCATTCAAGGCCAGATACCGGCTCTCTTCAGCACCGTCTATATCACGAATCGTCACCTCAAGCAGCGGGTACTCGACTACCTGAAAAGGGGTTTTCGCAATTTCAATAATCAGTTTTTCAACCTCTTCCGGGGTCCAGTCGGCATAAAAACCCAAATGACCCGTATGTACGCCAATAAAGGAAGTTGAATCGAGACAATGGATATATTGATGAAATGCTTCAAGGAACGTCCCGTCACCACCGACTGATATAACAAGGTCCGGTTCTTTTTCATCATATTCCATATCAAAGTCTGTCAGATATTGCTTCATTGTTGCCTGAATTGAGTTGGATCGGTCGTCACCTTTGGACACGATTGCAAATTTCACAGTACAGCCTCCTTACTTTCGGTGGAATATCCGTTTTGCTTCTTGTACTTCATTTTTAATGATTGACATTTCTTCGTCAAGTTTAAATGCCGCTTCAGCCGCCCGCTGCAGTCTTGATTTAATATCTGCCGGAATATTGCCTTTGTATTTATAGTTCAGCGAATGCTCATTTGTCGCCCAGAAGTTCATGGCAAGCGTCCGGACTTGAATCTCTGCAATGACAATCTTAACACCATTAATCGTTTCCACTGGATAACGAATAATAATATGATAAGAACGGTAGCCGCTTTCTTTTTTATGTGAGACGTAATCTTTCTCTTCGGCAATCTCCAAGTCTTCCCGTGAACGGATCATATGAACAATGGTGTAGATATCATCGACAAACGGACAAACTACCCGGACACCGGCAATATCCTGAAGTTCCTCTATCCGGTCCAGCGGTATCCGCTTTAACTCGGCTTTTTCAAGAATGCTCGGGACTGGCTTAACGCGTCCTGTTATAAATTCGATTGGTGAATCTTTAGCCTCATATTCAAACTGTTTACGAATACCTTTCAATTTAATCTTCAATTCTTCGACCGCTTGTGCATATGGAGCAAGCATTGCTTCCCAATTCATGAGTTACACCACCTGTCTATCATCTCTTCCCTTCAATTATCATAACATAACAAACAGCTATTCTTTGCATATTTGGCCATCATTCGCCATACTAAACACCAGAATGAATATCTCTGGAAAATGGTCATTGAAATGGAGGAAATAGCGTTGGCGCAGGAAATAGAAATTGAATATAAAAATTTATTAATAAAAGACGAATTTAACCGGCTCCTTGAACAACTGCCTTTTCCGGAAAAAGGACAAACCCAAACAAACCACTATTTTGAAACGGAAGATTTCAGCCTGAAAAAACTGGGCTGCGCGTTGAGAATACGAGAAAAAAACGGCACATACACATTGACACTCAAAGAGCCGAACGCCACCGGTCTGCTTGAAACGCACGATAAACTCACAGCAGAGGAAGCTGATGCCTGGATTAACGGAAAACCGTCCAATGAAAATAATACCGCAAAACGGATTGCTGAAAAAGGTATCACCGTCGAAAATCTTGTTTACTTAGGCAGCTTGCAAACAAAACGTCGGGAATTAACATATAACCAGACGGTGCTTGTACTTGATTACAGCACTTACCATGGTCATGCGGATTATGAACTTGAAATAGAAGCAGCTTCTGAAACGGCAGGACAGGAAACAATGCGCAAGTTTCTTACAGAATTTGGAATCGAAAAACGCCATACGCCTAACAAAATTCAGCGTTTTTTCGATTCAATCCCGCGTCATTAATGCACACACTTAAACAGATTAGTTGCCCTCAAACACCGTCGTTGCTAAAATATATACAAACATATGAGGAGCACTGACTAATGGTTAAACATGGCACAATATATGAAGCAATCGGCGGATTTCCAACAATTAACAATCTGGTAACCGCTTTTTATAAACGCGTCGGCAGCCATCCAAAATTAATTCCTATTTTTCCGGCTGACCTGACCGAAACAGCCCGAAAACAGCGGCTGTTCTTAACCCAATTTTTTGGCGGACCCAAGTGGTATACCGAAGACCGCGGACATCCCATGATGCGCCGACGTCACCTGCCATTTGAAATCACACCTGAACGTCGTGATGCATGGCTCGAATGTATGGACGCCGCTCTGACCGAAGCAGAAATTGAAGAACCCTACCGTGCAGCTATATTTGAAAAATTGACCATGACAGCCAACCATATGATGAATACGCCTGACAAATAAGACTGGAATTATCAAGCTGATATAAGGCAGCAAATGGATCCCGAAGTTATATAATGGTTTTAATAATTCGCTCACTTATAAGGATCCACCGGAAAGGAGAATCGGTGTGAATTGGAAGCAACAAGAACTATCAAGTTCCAATAGCACTAACACATCGTCAAAATATAGCTATATCGATTTTGTTCAGAAACCGGTAGAAATATACGTATTTATAGACCCGCTTTGTCCGGAGTGCTGGTCATTGGAACCATACTTGAAAAAACTGGCCGTTGAATATGGCCGTTTTTTCACATTACGGCCCATTTTAAGCGGCCAATTGAATTCGTTAAACAAGGATATATTTGATAAACCGAAACAGCTGAAACAAATATGGGAAAAGACAGCCTCGAGAACAGGCATGTCGTGTGATGGCGATTTGTGGACAGAAAATGATATATCTTCACCCTGGCTTGCTTCACTTGCCATCAAAGCTGCTGAATTGCAAGGCAAAAAAGCCGGCAAAACATTCTTACGCAAGGTGCAGGAAAGTGCATTTTTGGGAAAGCAGAATATTTCTGAGGTGCCGGTTTTAATGAAATGTGCCGAGGATTCCAGGCTGGACGTCGAAGAATTTGAATATGATTTATTTTCATCGACAGCAAAAAAAGCTTTTCAGTCTGATTTGAAACTGACGCAGGAAATGGAAGTTGACTACATCCCCTCAATAGTCTTTTTCAATCAGCGTACAGACGGACAGGGGATCAAAATATCAGGGCTTTATCCGTATGACATTTATGTTCAGATATTAAAGCAAATCCTGCAGAAAGATCCGCTTCCATCAAGCAAACCGCCGCTCGAAAGCTTTGTGCAATACTATCAGGTTGTCGGCAGCAAGGAAATAGCAGTTGTGTACGATTGGTCCATCGCTAAAACAGAACGCGAAATGAAAAAAATGCAATTACGTCAAACGGTGAAAAAGATCCCGGTAAAATATGGCACATTCTGGGAATATATTCAGCATTAAACTCAAAGCAGACAAACGGCTTTGAGTTTTTTTGTGCTTTATAACCTTCACAGTTTTCATAAACTGCGAACTAACTTTAAAATTTAAGTTGGTGCGTCGTCCACCGCTTCGGAAATACATGCCGCTTTCCGCGGGCGGCTGGTGAGCCTCCTCGGGCTACGCCCTGCGGGGTCTCACCTATGCCTATGCTCCCGCAGGAGTCGGCATGTGTTTCCTCCGCTGACAATTGCTCATTGAAGTTTTACAGGTTTAATCAGATATGATATTTATACACTCACACCAGCAGCTGGAATATGCGAGACTCCTGTGGGACAGCGAGCCAAAGAGACCCCGCAGTGAGCGGTCTTTGCGAGCGAGGAGGCTCGTGGTGAGCCCACGGAAAGCGAGTATATTCCAGCTGCGTCGCTAGAGAGGCTTATGAAATTTTCATTACGTCGCAGTTTCCATCTAGTACGAAGCAGAGAACAGCAATCTATGCAAAAACAGCCTAAAAAAAGACAGGATGTACGGGGCAGCGTACATCCTGTCGTTCTCCGTCTCTGTATAAACAAAGGGGGATGGGAGAAAGTTTCATGATCAAAAACAAAGGGGTTTTGTTTGTGATTCATCTCACATTATATATATTATCAGTGCGCCATGATTTTATCAATAAGTGTGATCACCTTTTCACAAAAATGTCACAGTTCTATTTCACATGTTTGATACATACGATTTACTAGCGTCCCAATCCGGGGGAAAGTGCGCCGGGGGCTTTGTTTCAAAAGCCCACAACACACAATGAGGAGCTGATGACATGAATGGATTCCTGTCCTTTGTTTTTTTGATCATGACCTTGTTTGCCGCTTTTGCAAACTTGCTGGGTCTGATGCAGCTGATTCCACTGTATATCACGCTTCCGATGCTTTTCATCTCGATTTATTTAACGATTTACTCATTTACGCATCGTCATGTGTACCGCGGCCGGATGCGTGGCTAACCGGCCCTGTTCCCTTTTGTAACGTTGATGCATAAACTCTGAAAAGCACGAGAGCAAACACTGACAAAAACACACCGGAAATATAAGGCAGCCCGACAGCAATTGAATAAAGCAATCCGCCCAGCACCGGTCCGATAATGCGACCGAGCGAGTCAAACGACGACAAATAACCGGTCGCTGCGCCATACCCCATTTTGGATATTTTCGTCAACAACGAGGAGACACTTGGCCTGATAACACCATTTCCGACACCGAACACAGCCAGGAAAACAGCCGCAGTGGCAAAGTTTTGGATAAATAGAATCAGTCCGAAACCAATAGCTGAAACAGCGATACCTCCTTGTATGACAAGCGGTTCCCCGAATTTCTTTGTCAACGTTCCCATCGACCCCTGAACGGCTGCACTTGCCAGCCCCATAATCATAAAAATATAGCCGAGCGTGACGGCGTCCAATCCGGCTTTTTCCGCTGCAAAATAAGCAAATGTCGCTTCCAGCCCTGATAGTGATAATGAAATAAAAAATTGCAAAAAATACAGCATAGCCAGCGGGTCCCGCAATAAAGCGCCCCATGTCGATGCTTTCTTTGCACCTGCTTTATGTTCAGAGAGGTGAATTGATTCTTTCAGGATAACAAATACGAGAATCAGCGTCATAAATGATAAAGTACCCGCTATATAAAATGGTGCTTCCAGGTTAATGTTTGTAAAAACGCCGCCAACTGCCGGGCCAAATATAAAACCGAGACCTGTGGCAGCCCCTACTATCCCCATCCCTTTCCCGCGGTCTTCATCTGTTGTAATATCCGCGATGTAAGCCATGACAGTCGGCATGTTTGCTGCCGATAAAAAACCGCCGATAACCCGGGCAATAAACAACATCAACAGTGTTTCAGCGAGTGCCAGCATAAAAAATGACAGCGAAAGTCCAAAAATACCAGCCATAATGACCGGTTTACGACCGACCTTATCCGATATTCGGCCCCACATCGGCGCAAATATAAACTGCATTAATGAATAAACCGCCATTAATAGCCCAAGCTCAGTTGGTGATGCTCCCAATTCTTCAGCATAAAACGGCAGAACCGGGATAATAATTCCGAAACCGGCCATCACCAGAAACATGATAATAAATAGAATTGGCAGTACTTTTTTCAAACGCAATGTAATCCCATCCCTGTTGTTTTCCAAGCTGCTTTAATCCAAGTATCTTTCATCGAGTATATCATATGAAAGAACAAAAAAAGACTGCCACCGTCTATTGGGTGACAGCCTTTTATGCTGTATTTATTTCAACAGCAACTCTTCCATTTCATTCAGTTTTTCCTCGAATACATCGAGTGCTGAAAGAATCGGTTGTTTTTGCGTCATATCCACACCGGCTTTTTTCAACACTTCAATCGGGTAATCACTGCTGCCGGCTTTCAGAAAATCAAGATAGCGGTCAACAGCCCCTTCTTCCCCATTTAAAATATTATTTGCAAGCGTCGTTGCTGCGGAAAAACCGGTGGCATATTGATACACATAATAATCCATATAGAAATGCGGGATACGTGCCCACTCCTTGCCAATTTCTTCATCAGACACAACATCTTCACCATAGTATTTTTTATTAAGATCATGATAAATAGCCGTTAAGGATTCCGCTGTCATCGCTTCACCATCCTGCATCCGCTTATGAATTTCATGCTCGAATTCAGCGAACATTGTCTGACGGAAAACAGTGCCGCGGAAGCCTTCAAGGTAATGATTTAATAAATATAATTTTTGTTTCTCATCGTCCACATTTTTTAACAGATAGTCATTTAACAAGGCTTCGTTGGTTGTTGAGGCTACTTCGGCTACAAAAATAGAATAGTTGCCATAGCGGAATGGCTGCGTCTTATGCGTATAATAGCTATGCAACGAATGACCGAGCTCATGCGCCAATGTGAAGAGATCATTCAATTTATCCTGCCAATTCAGCAAAATGTATGGATGGGTGCCATATGCACCGGAAGAATAGGCGCCGCTGCGCTTTCCTTTATTCTCATCAACATCAATCCAGCGGCTTTCAAACCCTTTCTTCAGCACACTGACATAATCATCGCCAAGCGGTTTCAGTCCATTCAGTATATATTGCTGTGCTTCTTCGTACGAAACATCCATATCAGCATCTTTCACAAGCGGTGTATAAATATCGTACATATGCAGTTCATCCAATCCGAGAACCTTTTTACGCAAGCGCATATAACGGTGCAGAAGCGGCAATCGTTCATTGACAGCTTCAACAAGGTTGTCATAGACCGTCTCAGGGATATTGTTGCTGTCGAGTGCTGCCTGACGTGCTGAATCATAGTTTCGCACTTTGGCATTGAAATTGTCAGTTTTTACTGCTCCTGTCAGTGTTGATGCAAATGTGTTAATAAATTTATCATATGTCTCATACATCGCTTTAAAAGCCGATTTCCGGACTTCACGGTCACTCGATTCCATAAACCCGATATACCGGCCATGTGTCAGATCGACGTCTTCCCCGTCTTCATTTTGAATCGTCGGGAATGTTAAATCGGCGTTATTCAGCATACCGAATGTATTGGATGCCGTCGACATTGGTTCGGAAGCTTCGGCAAGCAAGGCTTCCTCCCGCTCATTTAAAACGTGCGGACGCTGGCGGTTAATTTCATCCAGCACATGTTCATAAAACTTCAAGTCGTCATGTTCAGCCATAAATTCACGCAGCCGGTTTTCATCAATTCCCAAAATCTCCGGTACGATATAGCTCATTGAACTTGAAGCCATGGTCAGCAGATTTTCAGCTTTAGACTCCATCGCCTGATAGGTTGAATTGGTCGTATCCTGGTCACTCCGCATATGAGCGTATGTAAACAATTTGCCCAGCCGTTCTGACAACGCATCCTGCAGTTTCAGGACATCATACAGATTTTGTGCCGAATCACCAATTTTCCCTTGAAATTTCTCAATAGACGGGAACTCTTTTTTGAGCGCTTCGAGTTCCTCTTCCCATTCATCATCGGTTGCAAAAATATCTTCAAGCTTCCATTTGCGTTCTTCAGGTATTTCCTCTCGTTTCGGAAGCTCTTTCGCTGCTTTTGACATATTAAAATCCTCCTTATATTCCTGCTATCCCTTTTAATTCTACTTTCTGTTAAAAAAATCCTGCCTCACTGTTAGTATAACGAATTACCCGGGAAACATGCCCGTGTTTTGCTTCATCAGTTCAGCTATCAGCATGTTATCTCCGTCAAGCGCATCTTCAATATGTTCGTAAAACACAAACGATTCTTTTTTGATGAATTGGTGTGGGGAAATTTCTTGAACTACCTGCAGTTCTTCCAGAAGCTTGAGGTATTGATAAACAGGATTTAATGATGACTTGATAAGAGGAAATGAATGGGAAGGTCGGATATGAGGACGCAATAGGTGCATACATCGCTTGACACTAAACGGTTCATGAGGCCTCATACGGTCAATGACCTCAATACATAGCCGGCTTTGCCAGTCCCAAGGATGGGTTTTCATTCGATATTGTCCGGTTACGGGGAGATAGATCGGCGCTGGAAGACTATCGCGATTTAATGCGTTGATATACAGCCATTGCTGCCATACCAGTTCCTGTCCAAATGCACGTCTGGAGGGGCGTGTCCGCATTAAACGTTTCTTTATCAACCAATTTTGAAGCAGTTCTTTCTGTGACAAAAATGTCTTATTAAACAGATTGGTAAAGTTTATCGTGTTTAATTTTTTTATGGTGACGTTGCCTATCCCCTGCCGTTGTGTTGACAAGTATAAATCCTGAAATGTTATAAAGCTGAGTGTGTCGGGACAGAAGAAGTATAAAGTAAGTGGAAAATCTGCAGAAAACTGATGAATGAAGTGAAGAAGAAATGTGTCTACTTTAATTTCATTTTGATTACAACGCTTAAATTGGTTGGCCCCCAGAATCCAGATTGGAATGATGCCTGCCTTTTCATAGCCGCGTGTGCGTTCAATTATTTCGTCAGGGGTAATTCTGGCACATTGATATTCCACGGCAATGGTTTTAGTTTGCAGCCTGATAAGTACGTCGGGACGCTGACCACTCTGCGGCAAATATTCCTCCAGACTGACATTTAACTGCTGATGTTTAAGCCAATTGTACAATAATAGCTTTCCCTTCTCGTGATATGGACCTTCTCCGCCGTCACGGGCAGGACAATTGCTTCGTGCATTATGTGCGAAGTGGGGCGTGATTTTTGATCCTGCTTTCGCCACGACAGGTTCATTGCATGCCGGACAGAAAAATCGGGTGTGCTGTTTTAACGCCTTAATCTCTCGTTTGGTGAAAAGCGCCAATACTACCCGTTTGCCATATTCAGTTTTTGCCTGAAGCATATAATCATTCACCTCCTGCTACTTATATTCGACAAATAATGCTAAAACCCTGCAAAAAGATTCAAAAAAAAGACACTCCGTTTTATTCAGAGCGTCGGATATTTGCAGGGAAATGTGTTCGTATTTGTTTGAATGTGTCATTTTCAAAGATTTGTTTCCCATATTCTTCAAGAAAATGAATGGTTACGTCTGTATCGTAAGCAAATTCAAATATTTGGCTAAGCAGATCTTCCTGTCTGTCATCATCTTCTTCCGGAAATTCAATAAACAAGTAATAGCTGCCATCGTAATGGTAAAGCATGTTATCAATTTCTTCTTCGTTACCCTGGAAGTAATGACTTAGCTGGATGACATCTTCAAAGTCACTGAAACGCACAATCAAAGCAAGATTGCCGTCTTCTTCCTCTTCGTTCTCATCATTATCTTTACCAAACTTATCGTCCAGCACATCTTCTATTTTGTTATCAACAGAAACATCAACCGTTTTTCCATTTTCATCCGGCAATTCGATGTTTTCCCCGTCTTTGGAGATTTGTGCTTTTGTCACCACAATTTCCAATCCTTTGTCCATGGCCTGCACTTGAATCCAAAGCGGCCCATCAACATTAAAGTCTTCTTTATAGTTAAGTTCTTCCATCATTTGCCAGAATAATTGTTCTCCCCGTTCACGGTTATACCAAATTTCTTCACGTTGGAAACCGCGATCTTCAATATCAACATACGTAATATAAAACTTTACGGTATTTTCATTTATGCGCTCTATTTCCATTTCATTTCTCTCCCTTCGTTTAAGAATCAAGACATCCAGGTTAAAGCCAAATGGTGGAAGAGTTAATACATAATCATTTATTATACGTTTTCCCTTTTTGTTAACATCTATAACCACTCATTGTTCTTATCTATATTGTATGATACCTTCATCGGATTTGAAAATTTATATGCCTAATCCGATGATTAATTTTATATTTTAACCGATTTTCTTTCCCTTGTCACTATTTGTGAAAAATTATTATTTCTGATTATTCGAGTGATACAATACGTGATGCATTAAAGACGCTCACAGCAAAGTCTGAACACAAAATGAATGGCTGGAATTACCAATCACCCGCCGGAAAACACGCCTATCGGTGATTACACAGCGGTTCTGTAACGAAAAAACGCAGCCCTAATTTGGAAGGACCTGCGTTTTTGATTGTAACGGCCAGTAACCGCCAACATGCGGCGGATTGCTGTCCGTAAATGTCTGTTTAGCTAACATTCAGCGAAAAAACCTTTTCCGCTGAATGACGTATCGCTTATACTAGTTAACCATCCGCTGTGCTTCACGCAGTTGGAACGTGCGCACTGTTCTTGGCAGAAACCGGCGAATTTCATCTTCGTTATACCCTACTTGCAGCCGTTTTTCATCAAGAATAATTGGCCTGCGGAGCAAGCCAGGATTCTGCTGGATTAAATTGAACAAGTCTTTCATCGGCAGCTGGTCAATGTCAACGTCCAACTTTTGAAATACTTTGGATCGCGTTGATATAATTTCATCAGTGCCGTCTTCCGTCATTCGCAATACTTCCTTGATCTCATCAAGTGTCAGCGGCTCAGAAAATATGTTGCGCTCTGTAAACGGAATATCATGCTCTTCCAGCCATGCCTTTGCTTTTCTGCAAGATGTACAACTTGGTGAGGTATAAAGTGTTACCACGTAACAATCACTCCTCAATATAGAATATACAAACATTTTATGAACATTACTTAATTATTAAATTAAAATAAGTTTAAATAACTTACTATGTACAATTATACTATATTTGTCAATCGAAAGGTAGAGGATTCCGAAAAAAATTGACAATAAAATGTATGGTGTCACAAAATGTTTTCATTTAGTTGTAACATACCCTACTTCCTTTTTAATTAAACCTTTTCATTCAAAAATTTCAGCCTCTTGTTTCTTGAGAAAAACAAGAGGCTAACTGATAACTAACCACATTGTTCTTATACTTTTTCAGTCAAGCTTTCAAGAATATCATTTGAATCACGCTCTTCATCGTAGGTCAGGACCTCATCGACGGGCTGATACGCCTTGCCATAAATTTCTTCGTCTTTATACGTGTGAATCTTTTCATACATTTTCTTCATTTTTTCATAAATTTTTTCTTCCGGATCGTCATTTGGAGACCAGTATAATATCTCCATCGGTGTCTCTTCGTCTGTAGCAAGTGAACGCCTGTTATAATCGATATACTGTGCGTGGCTGAAACCTTCTCGCTTATAAAAGTGCAGCCGTTTAGCCGAATCAGTATCATCGTAATCCACAGGTTCCACTTCAAGCAGGATAGGCTTTTTCCGTTCTTTCATTTTCTCAATCAATTTATGGCCGATTCCCTGTCCTCTTGCCTGTGAGGAAACCCAAACGTAATCGATAAAGATAAATGATTCGAATTCAGCGTACATTAATACATGGTATGGGCCTTCATCTTTATGGTAAACATCCCCTTTTTCTTTCAGCAGCATTTCCATATGCTTTTTGGACTTCATTTCTTCAATGGGGAAGTATTTGTTCAGTTTCTCATACCAGTTCATAGATCTACTCCTTCGTTTAGTAGTCTTTTCCATTATAACGGTAACGGCGTGCATTGTTAAATCGCTTATAACACTGCCTTTCCTTATTTAGCCTCATTTAACGGTGTATAGACTTATTATAATGAAAAAACCCGGGTTTTATTCAAAAAAGCCCGGGTTTAATATAACTGATACTTTTGGAAAGTCGCTTACACGCCATTTCTACATTCATGTTTTTCTAATCCATCGGCGTATAATCCACATTTTTCGTATATGAATTGCCGGCGTTCCATAACAGGAATTCATCAATACCGTTTTCGTTCAACGCTTTAATTTGTGCTTCAACCTCTGCCTTGCCGTACTGTTTTGTCGCTCCGCTATAGAGCCAAGGGGCTT
Organism: Lentibacillus persicus; assembly: GCF_900112705.1. Classification (GTDB taxonomy): domain Bacteria; phylum Bacillota; class Bacilli; order Bacillales; family Amphibacillaceae; genus Lentibacillus; species Lentibacillus persicus. The sequence goes on along the minus strand of NZ_FOMR01000001.1, from coordinate 88,607 downwards.
CAAAATCCTGAAGCCACGGCCGTGATACAGGCCGGTTATCCAATTGACCAAGAATTTCATTTTCAACTTTCGCGTATTCGTTGATCGTCTTGTATGGTTCTTTATCAGGAAAATCGATGTCGAAATACGATGTCCAGTGACTTGGATAAATCATTGACGAAATAACATCCACGTTGCTCGCAATTTGCGGGAAGTTCTGCCCGATGCCGGGTGCTTCTTCTATCGTCGCTGTATAGCCGAATATATCAACCGAAACATCAATATCATAATACTCAAGTTCTTCTCTTGCATATCCCACAAACTCAGTGACTGCTTTGACACGGCGTTTCACATTGCTTATATCCTCATCTTTATAATCCCCTTGGCTGTAGTCAAGTTCTTTATCTCTGTGCTCAAAACCTTCAGGGAAACGCACGTAATCGAATTGAATTTCCTCAAAACCAAGTTCAGCCGCCTTTTTTGCAATCTCCAAGTTGTATTCCCATACTTCCTTTTGAAATGGATTAACGAATGCTTCTCCTTTATTATTCGTCCATACGTCGCCATTTTTTCTGAATGACAGTTCAGGACGCTTCTCAGCTAGAACCGAATCTTTGAATACAACAATACGTGCAATCGGATAGATACCTTTTTCTTCCATATACTCCAGCATTTTTCTTGGTTCATCAATATAATTAACAGCCGCGTCTGAGTATGGCGAGTCTTCCGGTACCGAGATTGTCAGGTTGCCATGATCTTCTTTGATATCAATAACCATTGAATTCAGATCAGATGAATCAATCATATTGACCAGCTCATTAAATCGCTCGCCGCCGGCTGATGGCCCCGTAACATAAAGCCCTCTGACAGCATCCGGGTATTCAAAATCGAGCCCGGAATCATATGTAAAACGCTGCATTTTTTGATCATTGTTAATCGGGGCTACACTCGTTTTGCTTTGTTTATGTGAACTTGCCCGCAGTGTCTCTTCACCACTCGTTTTTTGAGAGGTGAGTGGCAAAACCACAACGATGAAAAGGAGAATAATTGCTGCAGCAGTCATCATGAGGTGCTTTTTCTTCATTATCCATCAATCTCCTATACTCTATAATTCTACTAAATCTATTATAAAGGAAATTAATACATAATAGAACAACAAATTTCAAAATTTGACAATAATAATTGGCTGAACATTGCCTTGTGGAAGTATTTCCGTAAGACTATATATATTCAGCCAATTTGTAACTATTCCATTATTTAATTGATTTGCAGTCATTTTTTAAAGGTTGCAGAAGCATCGTTATTTCACAATCAGGACGGGACAGTGCGCCCGTTTAGCGACTTTATGACTGACACTGCCTAAAATCATTGTTTGCAAATTATTCAAGCCCCTGCTTCCAATCACAACACAATCAACATCATTTTTATTCGCATATTCCACAATCGAAGGTCCTGGTTCGCCGTGCAGTATTTGCACATTATAATCGATAGCTGTTCCGTCGAGCTGGTCCAGCGCCAACTGAACCTTTTCCTTACGTTTACGCTCAATTTCATATTTGCTGCCATTATGCAGGACATCGTGCTTGGATGTCTCCTCATTCACTACATAGACAACGTCAATCGTGCCATTAAACTGTTTCGCAAGCTGAATCGCATGCTCAGCCGAGCGTACCGAATGCTCCGATCCATCCGTGGCTAACAGTATCCGTTTAAACATATCGTTCACCCCTTATACAGTTTACCATTAATGTCCCGATGCTTTCGATAGCCCACCGGCACGTTTTTTCAATTGTTTACTTTCGTCGTTCAGCCCCAAGTAAGTGACGTTTATATTATTTTCTTCAAATTTCATTTCGATTTTATCCAGCGCGCCTATCGCTGAATCATCCCAGAGATGGGCATGTGTCAAGTCAATGACAACCTCACTGACAGAATCCGCAAAATCAAACTTAGCCGGAAATTCACTGACCGAAGCGAAGAACAATTGCCCTTCGACACGATACACTTTCTTCTGTCCCCGTATATCCATTTCTTCAGTTACATTTATTTTAGAAATTTTTGCAGCAAAGAATATTGCACTTAATAGTACGCCTGCCAGCACACCAATAGACAAGTTGTGCGTAACTAAAACGATGGCTACTGTAACAATCATGACCGTTGCATCGGTTTTCGGCAATTTGTTTAAATGGCGAACCGATGACCAGTCAAACGTACTGATTGAGACCATAATCATAACACCGGCGAGAGCTGCCATAGGAATCTGAACAACCAAGCCGCCAAGAACAATAATCAGAAACATGAGAAATACGCCTGCCACTAGCGAGGACAATCTTCCTCTGCCTCCGGATTTAACGTTGATAACCGATTGGCCGATCATGGCACAGCCAGCCATACCACCGAAAAACCCTGTTACGACGTTCGCAATTCCCTGTCCGCTGCTTTCAGTATTTTTATTGCTTTCTGTATCTGTTGCATCATCAATAATATTAGCGGTTAACAGCGATTCCAGCAGACCCACAATTGCCAAAGATAGCGCATATGGGAAGATAATCATCAATGTCTCCATGGTTAGTGGAATGGAGGGTATTAAAAATACAGGAAGCTGCTGCGTTAATGCTCCCATGTCCCCTACAGTTCCGACATTCAGATTACCATAAATGGCAATTGCTGTTACAACAATAATTGCCACGAGTGTCGATGGAACAGCTTTAGTAACACGCGGAAGAAGATAAATGATAGCCAATGTTAAACCAACGAGTGTATACATGACCCATGTTTCACCGACAAAGTGCTGAAATTGCGACGTCAATATCATGATGGCAAGTGCATTAACAAAGCCGACCATAACGGATCGCGGAACAAATTTCATGACTCTCGACAGTTTAAGAATACCAAATATAATTTGAATGATGCCTGTTAAAATTGTAGCTGCCAATAGATACTGGAGCCCGTGATCAGCAACTAAATCAGCCATCAGCAGCGCCATCGCTCCCGTTGCACCGGAAATCATTCCCGGACGGCCCCCAACAATTGCTATGACCACCGCGATACAAAACGATGCATAAAGGCCAACCATCGGATCAACACCTGCTATAATAGAAAAAGCTATCGCCTCAGGTATTAGAGCTAAGGCCACAACTATCCCGGCAAGTACGTCACCCCGCACATTGCCAAACCAACTCTGTTTCATTTCTTGCAGTTTCAATGTAGCACCCCTTTAATGTGTATTGTTTAATTGCAGTCACTTTCGCCTTTCCATTAGAAAAAAATGAGCTTGCTGCCATATATGAATGGCGGCAAGCTTTATTTTTCTAATCCCTTAATCGTGCTGATGCATTGTTTTAAAGGGCAAAAGCAACGTCCGTCTTCAATAAAACGAATCATAACATATACACTTTTAATGTCAAAACGGCATGAAAACGTAAACATTGCTCGTTTCCTTTCAAATTCTCCGTGTTACTTCTGATTGGTGTACTATTTAATGAAATAAAAATTCAAGATAAAAAAGTGGGAGAATTTATACTGAGGGAGGTTAAACACTTGCATTTGTCTACTAGGGTTTATATAATAGTAAAAAATCGATATAATAGGCAACGATAAAGGCGCAGTACAACTGTCCGCTGATTTATAGAGAGCTTGTGGCTGGTGGAAACAAGCATCAAGGCAGATTGGAATTGGACTTTTGAGCTATGTTGTAAAAAAGTGATCTTGCAATTTGTAAGATAACCAGGGTGGCACCGCGGTTCATTCGTCCCTTTTGTCAGGGGGATAAATGAATCTTTTTTATTGTAAATGAAGGAGTGACGCAGTATGCAAACAATCTTTTCAGGAATTCAGCCAAGCGGCACCTTAACAATAGGCAATTATTTAGGAGCAATTCAGCATTTTATCGAACTGCAGGAGAGTAATGACTGCTTTTTTTGTATCGTTGACGAGCATGCGATCACCGTGCCACAGGACAGACTGGAATTGAGAAAGAATATCCGATCACTGGCCTCGCTGTATCTTGCTTCAGGCATCAATCCTGATAAGTCGACTTTATTTATTCAGTCGGAAGTTCCGGCACATACACAATTGGGCTGGATGCTGCAGTCGATCAGCTATATCGGCGAGCTCGAACGAATGACCCAATTCAAAGACAAGTCCGCCGGCAAAGAAGCTGTATCATCAGCACTATTAACCTATCCGCCTCTAATGGCCTCGGATATTCTATTGTACAAAACAGATGTTGTCCCTGTCGGTGAAGATCAGAAACAACATCTTGAGCTGACGCGAAATTTGGCAGAACGGTTTAACAACCGCTACAACGATATTTTTACGATTCCTGAAGTAAGCATCCCGAAAGTTGGCGCCCGAATCATGTCTCTGCAGGAGCCGACCAAAAAGATGAGCAAGTCCGACGAAAATGAAAAAGCCTTTATTTCAATGCTCGATGAACCAAAACGTATCGAAAAGAAAATTAAAAGTGCGGTTACCGATTCTGAAGGCATTGTAAAATTTGATAAGGAAAACAAACCCGGTGTTTCAAATCTGCTGACGATTTATGCCAGCTGCTCAGGTGAAACGATTGAAACACTCGAAGCAAAATATGAAGGCAAAGGTTATGGTGAGTTCAAAGCGGATGTTGCCAAAGCAGTAGTGGATATTCTTAAACCAATTCAGGATCGCTATTATGATTTGATTGATTCCGAAAAGCTGGATGATATCCTGGACAACGGTGCCGATAAAGCTGCTTATGAAGCTAATAAGATGCTTCGCAAAGCCAAAAAAGCCATGGGCCTCGGACGCGTCAAGAAAAAACGGTAAGCGAAAATGACGGGGCTGCTTTACGCAGTACCCGCCATTTATCATTTACCTTTATTTCGATGTATTTTGCGCGGGGGCCTGTTCTGCTTCCCACATTTTTTCAAGGAAAGGCTGCCCTTTTATCATTTTAACGCATAAATCTTCGTGTGACTGACTCCAACCGTATTTAACACCCTCATACAATGCATGCCATACCGTTTCATTATCCATATAGCGTATATAAGGATACTGCTTCGGGTCCCATTCTGTCAGCCAATACCGCAGTTCTTCCAAATTATTGACCGTATGCAGCTGATCAAGTGAAATCATCAAGAGCTGCTTCAATTGACGTTCACGCCGCGTCAGACCATGGACAAGTTTCGGTTCCATCGAAAGCATATGATATTCTTTTTCCACACGCTTTCCTTCAAAATTAAAGGTATCCGGTTTCGTTGTTTTAATCATGTCAAACACAAGCTGTTCCTGCCGCGGAATCAGCCGGCTTTTCCGCACAGGAATCTGATAGCCGATTGTATCAAACGCGAGAACATCCCGGCCATCTGTCACCACAGCTGCAAACTCAAGGCTGGATCGCTCTTGCCCTTTACGCATATAAGCGCGCTTATAAATTTGATCCATCATGTCTTCCGGCAAATCGTGCATGTCATTTTCAATATGGTCATAGAGATCCTCAGTTATGTATAATAACGGAACTTGATCCAGCAGTTCGATTCCGTCACTCTTTCGCCACTCGTGAAAATAGCAGACACTATAACCGTTTTCTTCTCCTTCAAACCAGTTCACCCACACATCGTGTAAATACAGCATAAACAACCCTCACTTTGAATGACTCATTTAGAGAAAATGTATTTAAAATACATTATGACCATCATGAAAAATTTTATTCGAATCAAGGGAAATTAAAGGTTGTTTGGATATTGAAACAGGGCTATGGCCATTAAAAAAACCCCAATCGGAAATAAATAACATTCGGGACGGCCGGCAATGAAAACGAAATAGTCTCCCCACGACACACCAACAGGCAAAAAATTCATATACGCAATAATTGTTACGCCGCCTGAGACTGCCAGTCCAAATCCAACCAGAAAAATAAATATAAACACCAACACGCCCACCCGCCTTATTAGAACAGTTGTCAGATTTGCTTGTCCGATTCATTTAATTCATTTTATGCTTGAAAAATTCATTCATGAATAAGAAAGTGTTCGTTCGTTGAAATGAATGTTATTAAACCAAAAAAATGAGCACAATTCCTTTTGCAGAACTGTGCCCCTGATTGAACTTATTGAGAACTTTTTATCCACTATTTTGATAATGCAATCTTTATATGGGCTAAGTGATGCTCTTCATGCCAAGCTAATTTTGCGACCTTTGTGGCAACGGTTATTTCACCATTAATTTGATGAACAAAAAATCGATCTAATTGCTCTGCAGTTAAGTTATTACCCAGAGATACAATGCGTTCATTTATACCTTCCAACATTTTTATCGAACTTTCTACTGGGAGCTTTGTATCCGGTTGAACAGCCCATTCATCCTGATCAAAAGCGGGCACTGTTGGACTCTCGTCTGTTAAAGCCAGCTTCAAACGTTGATACATGTTCAACTGAGAGTCAGCAATATGATGAACGAGCCCGCGAACTGTCCAGCTGCCGTCACGATATGTTTTGTTTAATTCTTCATCACTTAATGAGTCGACTGTTTCTCGTAAACGCGTTGTATATGTTTCAATTTGTTTTAACCACTCTTGTACATGTTCAAATGTTACCTTTTCCGGAACTTGTAACTCACCGATCGGGTATCTTACCTCCATTTTAAATCCCCTTTCCCCTGTTATTTTTAATTTCAGTATTAATGTATAATATAACTAATCCGTTTCGTTCTTGTAAACCTTTAGCCTATGGTCTAAATAACCCGGTCTAAGGGAAAATTGAAAGCCTGGACGCTCGCCAGCTCATTTTTATGCAGGGAAAGGTTATTCATGAATATTGATTTTCAGTTCAAGGCAGACTCGTGTATAGCTTAAAGCTAAACACAAAAAAGATAATGTCTGTTGACATCTTCTACATCAAGTTACCTTCTGCCGGGATTGGATTTTTTCTAAGCATACGGGCAAAGTGAATGACATTATACGTCATCATTTTTGTATTTGTTTTCGTGAACTCACTTTCCTGTCCTGCTTCAATGTATGATGGCCCTGGTCCTGCCTCTCCGACCCAATAAGCATTCACGTTAGGCGGAACCGTAAATCCGATGTTTATCATGCCAAAAAGAATGGACCTTCCTGCCGCTTTCGCTCCATCTTCATTCCCTGTTACCAGTGATCCAAATACTTTATTGTAGTAAATAGCCTGGCCTTTTTCGTTTGTTTCGCCGCTTTGCGCGTATAACCGTTCCATCACAACTGATGCCAGGCTGCTTTTTTCTCCGTTCCAGATTGGCGTACCCATAATAATTATGTCCGATTGCATAACTTTATCCATTATTCGTGGCCATTCATCACCATTTCCCATGTCAGGGCTCATTCCAGGTATTATGTGAAAATCGGCAACCCGGAGGACTTCTGTATCAACGTTTTCCTGCTTCATCCATTCTATGGACTTTCCTATAAGAGCTCGGGTGTTAGAAGTCTCTCCACCCTTTTTTAACGACGTATTTAAGTATAATGCTTTTAGGGGCATGGAGAATATCGTCCTTTCATCATTTATGTGGTCTACTTTCTTTTTCCCTTTGCCTCCTCTTATAAAACCTTAGAGAAAATGAATACTTCCATTGCCCCTATTGCCATCCAAATTAAAAATAGCGCACTGAATATTGTGTGATTCAGCACGCTAAATGTAATGTGACATTTTTTTCCTCGTAAGAAAAAAGAGGCCGGGACAAAGGACGAAAATCGCTTGCAACCCGTTCAATTATTGATATTTTTTAAAAATCAGCGTGGCGTTGTGACCGCCAAACCCGAGTGAATTGCTCATGACGACGTTGACATCCTGCTTTCTTGACTCGTTTGGAACATAATCAAGATCACAATCCGGATCCGGCGTTTCGTAATTCATGGTCGGCGGAATGATGCCTTCATCAATCGCTTTTACTGAAATAACCGATTCAAGACCACCTGCTGCACCAAGTAAATGACCGGTTACACCCTTTGTGGATGATACCGCTAATTTATTGGCATGATCACCGAAAACGTCTTTAATCGCCTGGGTTTCATATTTATCGTTCAAGGCTGTGCTCGTACCGTGAGCATTAATATAATCAACCTGTTCAAACGATATACCAGCGTCTTGAACGGCCTGTTTCATTGCACGGGCAGCACCTTCGCCATTTTCAGCCGGAGCTGTGATATGGTATGCATCACCGGTTGCTGCATAGCCGGTAATTTCACCATAAATACGGGCTCCGCGCTCAAGCGCTGATTCAAGTGTTTCCAGTACTAAAATGCCGGCACCTTCTCCCATCACGAAACCATCACGGTCTTTATCGAATGGACGGCTTGCCTTTTTGGGATTATCATTGGTTGACAAGGCCTTCATGGATGAAAAACCTGCGAAGGCAAGACTTGTAATCGGTGCTTCAGTCCCGCCGGCAATCATATAATCCGCATCGCCGTGCTCAATGGCTCGGTACGCATCACCGATTGAATTGGCGCCTGACGCACAGGCTGTTGTGGTACACGAGTTAATCCCTTTGGCGCCGAGCTGAATCGAAACCTGTCCTGCTGCCATGTCCGGTATCATCATCGGCACGAAGAACGGGCTTATCCGGCGCGGGCCTTTTTCCATCAGTTTTGTATGCTGGTCTTCCAGTGTGCCCATTCCGCCAATGCCTGAGCCGACCCAAACGCCAACCCGGTCTGCATTGGTTTCATCTACGGTGAGACCGGCATCATCAACTGCCATTCGGGCCGCTGCGACAGCGTATTGTGTAAATAAGTCCATCTTTCTGGCATCTTTTTTTTCTATAAACTTTGTCGGATCAAAACCCTTTACTTCAGCAGCTGCCGACGCCGATAGCTCATTTTCTTCTATCCGGCTGATATAATCGATGCCGCTATTTCCCGAAACAACGTTATGCCACATTGTTTCAACATCGTTACCGTTCGGTGAAATGGTTCCCAGACCGGTAATGACGACTCTTCTTTCTGCCATATTCGCTCCTCCTATTGAGTGTATATCATTATAGGCCCCAGCGCAGAGCAACAGCTCCCCATGTCAATCCTCCGCCGAAACCAACAAGAACGAGTAAATCATCATCTTTTATTTTACCACTTTTCACGGCTTCCGATAAAGCAATTGGAATGGAGGCAGATGAATTGTTTCCGTATTTCTTAATGGAATCAGCCATCTTATCAGGGGCTATTCCCAATCGTTCACGGGCTGCTTCCATAATTCGGATATTTGCCTGGTGTGGGATTAAATAGTCAACATCTTCTTTATTGTACCCAGCTTCCTCAACAACTTTCTCACTTGAATCAGGCATTTGTCTTACCGCAAACTTAAACACTTCCCGGCCGTTCATAAACAGTGTTTCGGTTTCTCGCTCTTGTTTAAGATATTTACCGCCTGAGCCGTCGGAACCAAGCTCAAATGACAGAATACCTCTCTCGGCTGATACCTCCCCGACAATTGCAGCGCCTGCCCCATCACCAAACAGGACACATGTGTTTCGGTCAGACCAGTCGGTTATTTTGGACAGTTTCTCAGTTCCGATAACCAAAATGTTTTTATAAGCATTTGTTTCAACAAATTGCTTAGCTGTAATGATACCATACATAAAGCCAGCACATGCAGCACTGATATCCATTGCAGGCACTTTCCGGGCTCCCAAACGTTCTTGCAGCATACACGATACGGATGGAAATGGTGTGTCCGGTGTGACAGTGGCAACAAGAATCATATCAAGCTCCTCAGCCGTCATACCAGCTTCATCTAAAGCGTTTTGTGCAGCATAGTAAGCCATATCCGACGTGTCAACGTCATCTTCTGCAAGCCGTCTTTCCTCAATACCTGTTCGTGTTCTGATCCATTCATCGCTGGTATCGACGATCTTCTCCATGTCTTTATTCGTAAGCACTTTAGGGGGAACATAATGCCCGGTGCCCAACAGTCCGACGCCCATACGCCCATCTCCTTATTGTGTATTATGATTAAATAAGCCTGTTTGAAACAGGTGTTTCACAGCTAATTACGGCAGTCTATTTTTGAACTAACTTTAATATCAATTCTTATGACTTGGTACTAATTTTAATGCATAAATCACTCTTGTGCAAGTATATTCTATTCGTAATCGGCTTCGTGCGGGAGTAGTCCTGACTCTTTATACACCTCTATTTCTTCCTGTATCATGTTTTTAAATTCCTCAGGGACATCCGGACTGAATTTTCCAAGCGATATCATATCATCCTGAAAATCATAAGTCATAACGCCCCCACGCAAGTCCCCTTCATTGAATTCCTTTGCCGCCAGTGTATATAACTCTGAAACATGCTGCACGGTGCTTGTCAGAACGGTTTCTTCAGCTATTTCCGATTGATCAGCCACATAACCGATCGCATATATGCCGTCCTCATTTGCCTGTTCAATGACTGCATGACTGTAAGCATTGCCGGCGGGATAAATAACGTCCGCCCCGTCATCCCGCATTGTTTCGTACATTTCCATTGCCAATTTATTGCTATTCCAGTCATTGACATAATTGAAATCCACTTCTGCCTCCGAGTTCTGGTATGTAACACCTTCAAAAAAGCCTTCGATTTCAGGCTGCCATTCAAATGCACCAATGACACTAACATGATCAGTTTCGGTCATTTCGCCGGCCATCATTCCTGCAAAAAAACCCATCGCATGTGCGTTAAAATTCAGACTAGTTACGTCTTCACCAAATTGCCCGCCATTAAAATAAACGAAATGCACTTCTGGATAGGTTTGCGAAATGTCCTCAAAAAATTGGCCATAAGCACTGCTGTGCCCAAATATTAAGTTCACACCATCACTGACCAGCTCGTCAACCGCTTTTCTTACATCTTCCTGCGTCTTCACGCCTTCTTTATAAAAGACATCAACATTAAACGTTTCCTCTATTTGAAGCAAACCTTCATACCCTTTTTTATCCCAAGGCTGGTCATGTACAGTTGTTTCGACAAGCATCCCGGCATTTTGCAAATTACCCGAGTTAAAATAATTGCTGCATCCCGCTATAAAAATCAATATAAATGTAGCCAATACAACGATTGATAGCCTTTTCAACATGTCCACTCCATTTTAAAAATTAATTCCTCGTTATCTGTTATTGTAGCGGTTAAGGCCTTCCCCGTAAACGTTCAGTGTCATTACATTTTCATGACATTAAGTAAAGTGAATCTCCAATCAGTGGGGTGGTTTTTCCCACTGATTGGAGGGGAACAAAGGCTAAAACCGCCACGTCCTGTGGCAACGCCTTTGTGACCTGCATCCGCAGGCCCGAACAGAATCGGGCATTTAGGGACAGTTTGCCGGCGTTACTGGGCGGGTTACTGTCCATTACATGCGGGGTAAAGTTTCTTATATTTTTGGTAATGCTTTTTGACTGATTCCACATATTCCTCCAGCGGGCGGATTCTCCTGATATAAACAGCATTCGCTTCGTCTGCACCCCCCGCCCGGCGATTGCTATACGATCTGACATTAATTATGGAGGGGGTCTCAGAAACACTCATCCAATGCCAAAAACTTTTCAGGAATTCTTCTATATAAATAGCTTCAAGCTTAAACTGCTGCGAATCAAATCGAATTAATTTTCCCTCATAATAAATACCTTCAGAATTCATCGGGGCCCACTCCCCGAATACGAGCGGCAAGTTAATGGTTACCGACCGCTGTGTCTCCATTGTAACGACACCATTATTAACACGTATAACGGCATCGTATTCGCTCTTTGACTCATCAGTTCCAAGCAGCCTGAATAATTCATTGCGTCCCACAAACATCGACAACGCTTCTTTTTTATCTGTATCTAATTCACTGAACCCATCCACAGAAAAACCGTCTTCAAGCAAATGATTTACAATATGGAAGCCAATCCAGTGAAAACAATTTTCAACATAATATCCCATTTTGCTCAGCTCCTCAAACAAATGCTTTTATTTTTTAAATCGATTTGATAAACTATTTATATACTAACGCTTAAATAAGAAACAACTGACTTTTTTACAAATCGAGGTGGACTTAACGATGCGATTCTTTTGGACATTTTTCTGGGCAATCCTGATTAGTGCTGTTATTTCATATGTATTAACAAGCATGGCAGGCAATGCATTTGATGTGACAAGTATGTTCGTTGTGGCAATTCTGATGTCACTGGCTGTTTTTCTACTTGGCGAAGGCGTCTTAAAAAACGGGGAAGAACAATAACATTTACCGTGGAAAGCAATTCAAAATGAATCAAGTTATATGATTAAACCCTTGCCTTCAAGGTAATAATGGCAAGGGTTTTGTGTTTTACGAAGCTTCTTGCATTGATTCGTTAACGAAAGACTAATACCACGGAAGAACGCTTAATGCGGTTAATGCCGCCAATGGCAGAATAATCCGGTTAAACCGTCTTCTTCTCGGACGGCCATAACCCGGGTAGCCGCCATAGCCACCGTAACCACCGTAGCCTGGATAGCCGTAGCCAAATCCGAACTGACGGTGACCCCAATGATGATGGTTCTCAGACATCTGCATCTGTTCTTCGGGCTCAATTGGCACAGCCATATAGACGTATTCATTATCGAGTCCAGTAATAATACCGTCGATTTGACTACCGTCATTCACTTCAGCAAGGACATAAGAATGCATATGCTTTTTACACAGGTCATACATATGTTGATGATTATAGTTCATATTTTCAACCTCCTCACCAATCAGCCTATTCATAAGCAACTGGGTTGGTGACACTTGGACGTTGAGAATGTGGTCTCACCGGGAGGACATTTTATGGAAACAATCGAAGCATTTTGGCTGCTTATAAAATATATTGTCCTTGGTCTTCTCCAAGGCTTCACAGAACCAATACCCATTTCATCAAGCGGCCACCTGGTTATTGTAAGGGAACTGTTTAATGTCAGTATAGACGGTCTTTCATTTGAAATCATGGTTAATTTCGGCTCGCTCCTTGCCGTTCTGATTATTTACCGGCATGATATATACCGGTTGGTCGAAAATGGAATCCGCTACATCACAACCCGGGCGGAAGACTCAAAAAGCGATTTTCAATTTATCCTTTTTCTCGTTATTGCAACGATTCCAACCGGTATTATCGGCTTGTTGTTTGAAGACTATATTGAAAGTCAGCTTAGCGGTGTTGCAGTTGTTGGATTCACGCTTTTAATAACTGGAGCTGCGTTATGGATTATCCGAAACCTGAGAGGACGCAAAAATGACGGCGGCATAACAATTAAGGATGCGATTATCGTCGGTTTTGCCCAGTCAGTTGCTCTTGTCCCGGGCATCAGCCGTTCCGGTGCCACTATTGTTGCAGCAATGCTGGTGGGCATGAAGACGGAAACGGCACTGAGATTTTCATTTCTGTTGTATATCCCTGTCAGTCTTGGGATATCCGTCCTATCAGCGGGTGATTTGATTAGTGGTGACAGTAATTTAAGTGTTGTGGCGATTCCTGCAATCCTCGCATTTGCGGCTTCAATTGTTGCCACCTATTACTCATTGCGCTGGTTCATGAACATTATGGCCCGCGGCAACCTGAAATATTTTGCATATTACTGTTTTGCTGTCGGCCTGCTCGTGATTCTGTTTTTATAGATTGCAGCAACACGTATAAATAACAGACACTTTTCACATCAGCAGACCTAAGATTTACGAAAAAGTATGCATATATCTTATGGTTTACAATGTTCCTCCACGGGGTAGTTTATCCGTGGAGGGATTTATAATGGCCTCAATTAACGATGAAAAAAATTATTTGGATGTTCAAGTCGGCACATTCGAATTCTCCTTTAATAAAAAATATCGTTTTATTGCATTATCAAATGACATTGTATTAGGGATTTTTTTCTTGGTGGGCAGTGTGTTTTTTCTTTTTGAGCCATTGAAAACCGCTGGAGCTGTTTTATTTATTATCGGCAGTGCCCAACTACTCGCCCGACCGATTCTCAAAATTTTCCACGCAATTTATTTCACTAGGAGAAATAGGTCGTGAAAAAGCTTCTAACCAATTATTGGTTAGAAGCTTTTTCACGTGTCTGACGTCTATGTTCCTCGCGCCAAGCTTTCGGCACATATACACAGTACGGTTCACTTTCCATATAATCGCCCGTCACGTTATATGCACGTGATCTCGAACCGCCGCAGACGTGCCGGAATTCACACACGCCACATTTACCTTTATATTTATCCGGATCTCTGAGATTCCGGAAAACTTCCGATTCACGATAGATCGTCGGAAGCGGTGTTTGACGGACATTCCCGGCTTTAACCGGCAAAAGACCACTCGGGTAAACGTCTCCCGTATGTGAAATAAATACAAACCCATTGCCGTCATTCACGCCTTTCGGTGCCCGCCCAAGACCGTCGATCTGGCCTGTTTTGCCGTTCATCAAGGCATCTTCATAACGAATCGTGTCATCGGCGCTTTTATTTTCACGGATTTTGCCTTGGATGACCACACGCCGGTAGTGCTGTGCAGCTGTTGTTTTTATATCAAATGGCACACGTTTTGAAAGCTTATACAGCCAGCGCAGGACCCGTTCGTGTTCTGCAGGTGAAATCATGTCACTTTCTTTCCCCCGCCCTGTCGGCACCAGGAAGAAGACACTCCAAAGAACACACTCTAAATCCTCCACCATTTGAGCCATTTCCTCAAGATAATCCACGTTATACCGGGATATAACGGTGTTAATTTGCAGGGGCATTTCCAATTCATGCAGATAGTTGATCGCGTTCATCGTTAAATTAAATGACCCTGACGTCCCGCGAAAGTGGTCATGAACTTCGGCACAGTGTCCATCGATTGAAAAAGCCCACCGTGAAAGCCCGACATCTTTCGCTTTTTCCATCGCTTCTTTCGTAACATTCGGTGTGGCAGATGGCGTCATCGAGACACGCACCCCTTTTTGCACCGCATATTCGGCAATATCAAACACATCCGGACGCATTAATGGGTCGCCGCCTGTAAAAACAAGCATTGGATTAGCCATTTCATATATATCATCAATCAGTTTTTTTCCTTCTTCAAAATTTAATTCCAATGGGTGCCGGTGATACTGCGCTTCTGCCCGGCAATGCAGACACTTCAGTTCACATGCACGTGTCAGCTCCCAAATAACGATGAACGGATTTTCATTGTAGTCCCTTGGAAACATATTACCCCTCCTGAAATAAGTACTGCCTTCACTATAGCCGTTCAGGGGCAGGACGAGATGTGATTTCTTTCACTTAATGTTGATCTGTCATAAAATAGACAAAAGTACCGCCAATTCGCGTGATATTCTATCAATTCGCGTGGCACGGACCGGATTTCGCGTGATGTCAGCCGGAATTCGGTTGGTCATCGTCCAATTTCGAGTAGTCCCGTCCCGATTTCGGTTAGTTCCACCCTCATTTCGGTTGGTCCAGCTGAATTTCGCGTGATCCCCGCTAATGGAATAGCGGTCTACCTTCTGTAATCAACAAAACAGCATGCCGCCTGCCATTTCATTTTTTCCCAATCGCCACCCGCCACATTGCCGGGCCCTCTTCAAGGTACTCCCATAAAAACGTCCCTTCTCTTTCGATCATAAATTGATAATGAAGCGGTTTAGGATCATGATCATTGGATAGCTCCATAAACTCCCCGGAATTCAAGCCGTCAAACGTTTCAAATATTTTCGGGTGTCTGTGACGCGGGTCGATTGCAGGTGCATGTATTTGTACAGTAAACTGTGTATCATTCATATTAAATCCCTCCATAAATATTGGTCTTTTTCTTGTTCATAGCTTCATCATAGTGGATGATCGCATCATCAGATGTGACCCGACGCACCATATGCGTATGATATTCATCACGCCCACACTTACAGAGTTTATACAAATTGAAGGAATAGCAATTTATGGTATGGTAGAATAGGTATACTATGGCATTCTGGATATGCAAGATTTTAAGGGGGGGACTGGCCTTATGAAATCAGAAGCAGTGAAAGACCTGCTCCAGAAGTTTCCTTTATTTAAAGGATTGACTGACTCCGAAATAGAGCCGATTGTCGATTTAGCCAAAAATCGTACGTATCGACATCGCACTCATATATTTATGCAAGGCGACCCATTAACGAATGTTTACTTTATACACCAGGGAAAAGTGAAAATATATAAAACCGATTTTCACGGAAAAGAACAGATTGTAAACGTCCTCCAGACCGGTGATATGTTTCCGCACCAGGGTTTTTTCAGGCAGGACGATTATCCGGCTCATGCTGAAGTTATTGAAGATGCGACGTTAATTTATATCCCGATTTCATCTTTTGAAAGCTTCCTCGTTAACCATCCGGAAATTTGTGTAAAACTCTTTCGTGTACTCGGTGATATCATTGTTGATTTGCAGGCACGTCTCGAAGAAAAACTGCTGCATAACACGTATGAACAAATTATTATGCTGCTGATCCGCCTTTCCAAAGGATACGGCAAAGAAACAAGCGATGGCATGACGAAATTAAGCACCAATTTCACCAACCGTGAACTTGCCAATATGATAGGCTCAAGCCGCGAAACAGTGAGCCGGACGCTTACACAATTGAAAAAACAGCATCTACTTACAACTGATAAGTCCGGTGCCATTATGTTGGATATTGATGCACTGGAAGAGGAATTATTTTGACAAAATGATTCAGCCAGACCTTTAACCTGAACCGCCGCATTTTCCTATGAGAAAACGCGACGGTTTTTTTAATATTTTTTTGAACGCGAAAAACCGTGATGCGTTGAAAAATGTGACACACGTCACTACTTTCCAAATTGAAAATTATTATCATAAAGTTAGATTCACAATTTAAAACGAGGTGATGACATGCAGCAGCCGGAAAATTTGGTTGAGCTGGACGTTCGTGAAGATTTGGCTATGAAAAAAGAACCTTTCGATAAAATCATGGGGACCGTCAAGGGTTTAAAAGACGGGGAATCATTTCTCCTGCATGCACCATTCAATCCGCTTCCATTGCATAAAATATTGAAACGGCGCGGCTTTACATACGAAGCCGAGAAAATTGAGAAGAAACATTGGAAAGTTATCTACACGAAGGAAGAAGGTGATGAAAAATGATAATTGATAATCGCGGTCTTGAACCGCCACAGCCGATGATGCGCACTTTAAAAGCGTTGGATAAGCTAAACGACGGCGACTCGCTGTCAATTATTAATGACCGCCGCCCGTTGTTTTTATATGAAGAACTCGATGATCTTGGATATGCGCATGAAACCGAAGCGCAAGAAGATAGCAGCTTCAAAATTACAATAACGAAATCTGGTGATTAACATGATAACTGGCGGAAGCATGCAATCGAGCACGAATATTAAGCTGCCGCTGTCGTTTATCCTTTATGCTCTGGTGGCCTTCGTCATATCACAAATCATCCTTTTCTTAAATAATGATGTGATGGCTATGGGACAGTTTCGGATACCGGACATCTGGATGGGCGCTCACTTTCTTATAGTGGGCTATGCCGCCATGATTGCAATGGGCGCCATGTATCAGCTTGTCCCGGTCGCCCTTCTTGCGCCCACCTGGAACCAAACATTTGGCTTTATTCAATTTATCGTCACCGCCGTTGGTGTTACAGCGCTTTCCATATTATTAGGAATCGCCCCTGAATACGCTATGTACGGTGGAATAATCGCAATTGCCGGCATTGTTATGTTCATTATACAGATGGTCTTAACCATTTCGAGGCAAAAAAACAAGAATATGATGACAGCATTTATACTCGGTGCCATTATAAGTTTGTTTCTGACGATTGTTGCCGGGTTCCTGCTCGCATGGAATCTCGCCGATGGCAGCATAGCTAATCATGGTACAATCTTGTCATCACATATAGCACTAGGTGTTTCGGGCTGGTTCACGCTGCTGATTTTTGGTTTTTCCTATAAACTGGTCCCGATGTTTAGTCTTTCCCATGGATTTTCGATGAAATGGGCAAAACCGGCATTTGGCGCATATACCGCTGGCCTAATTATATTAATTGGATCGTTTTGGCTGAAAGCATCGTTCGTGGAAACAATCGGCTGGTTTATAATGCTCGCTGGTTTCTTCTTTTTCGTCCTGGATATTCGCGAAATACTTGCTAAACGGCTGAAGAAAAACCTCGATAAACCATTTACATTCTCGCTGGTCGCTATTATGAACGGGCTTGGCGTCCATATGCTTGCTGCGGTTTTCAGTTTTTATGGCATTGAGGAAGTAGCCGTTTGGGGCTGGCTGATCTTTTTATATGTCATGGGCTGGATTATTTTCAGCATTCTTGGCTACCTGTATAAAATTGTACCATTTCTATGGTGGACGCATAAATATTCGAATAAGATCGGTCAAGAAGACGTGCCGACTTTAAGAGATATGATTAATGAGAAGTTAAGTGTCCTGCTTTTCACCCTGTTCATTATCAGTATAGCCGGGTTAAGCATAAGCGGCTTGCTTTATATCAATATCATGGTATTTACTTTCCAGGGATTGCTTGCATTCACGTCTTTATTATACGTCTTATCAATTATCCGCGTTTTGGTAAAGTGAAACTTCATTCAGTGAAGCGGGTTTTCTTCACTGAATGTTAGTTGAACAGAATCGGGCATTTAGAGTCAGTTAGCCGCCGTTTTCTCCCGGATTACTGACTCTTAGATGCGGGGTAAAGTGAAACTTGATTCACTGGAATGCTTTTTTTGCCGCTGAATAAAGGGGAACAAAGGCTAGAACCGCCACGTCCTGTGGCAACGCCTTTGTGACCTGCATCCTGCAGGCCCGAACAGAATCGGGCATTTAGAGTCAGATAGCCGCCGTTTTCTGCCGGATTACTGACTCTTAGATGCGGGATTAAGTAATAGTCAGAAAGGAGCGTGGCAAATATGTCACTGAAGAAAAAAGTCGGTGCGGCTTTATTTGAAGTAATCGATCCGGAACTCGGCATTAATATTATGGATTTGGGACTTGTTTATGACATCACTGGTGATGCTGAAAATAATGTAAAAATTATCATGACCCTTACGACACCAGGTTGTCCAATGCACGACAGCATTATGAATGGCGTAAAACGACGTGTCGAAAAAGTTGAAGGTGTCGGAGAGATTGAAGTAGACCTTGTATGGAATCCGGCTTGGACACCGGACCAAATAAGCGATCGCGGTAAAGAGCAGCTCGGATTTGCGTGAATTACCAATTCAAAAAAGCGTGATACAGCGAAAATGCTGTATCACGCTTTTAATTGATCCTTTAGCCCAGTATTGCCCGGTCACTTTCAAAATCGCTTCCTTGTTTCTTTTGAAATTCCTGCATCAAGTCCTCAATTGTGAGCTTATCTTTTTCATCCTTTGGTATATCGAGGATAACTTCGCCTTTGTCCATCATGAGCAATCTGTCGCCTAAATCCAGCGCCTGCTGCATATTGTGCGTCACCATAAGTGTCGTAAGATCAAACTTGCTGACGACATCCCGGGTAATATCAATGATTAATTGAGCCCTTGAAGGGTCCAATGCTGCTGTATGCTCATCCAAAAGCAAAATATCCGGTTCGGTAAACGTCGCCATCAAGAGTGAAAGGGCTTGGCGTTCACCGCCCGAAAGCAGACCTACCTTTGCGGTCAAACGGTTTTCCAGTCCTAAATTAAGAGTAGCCAAGTACTCTTTGAACAATTCCCGCCGTTTTTTTGTAACACCCGGTTTGAGCTTTCTTTTTTTATTTCTCGTAAAAGCCATCGCCAAATTTTCTTCAATGGTCATAGCAGGAGCGGTTCCAGCCATGGGATCCTGAAATACGCGTCCAATGAAATGTGATCGTTTGTATTCAGGGAGATTAACGACTTCTTTGTCATTAACAATGATGCTGCCGACATCCGGTTCCATGTTTCCCGAGATAACATTCATCATTGTGGACTTGCCCGCGCCATTACTTCCGATAACCGTCACAAATTCACCTTTTTGCAGTTCAAGGTCAATTGATCGTAATGCCCGCTTTTCATCCGGAGTATTTTCGTTGAACGTAATCGCTATATCCTGTAATTGAAGCATCGTTACACCTCCCTGGCTTTTTGCTGCAGCAATTCAGCCTTTTTTTGCGCACGTCTTTTTTGCTCATTGCGCGCTTGAATTATTTTCGGTGTGATTAGTGCCGCAACAACAAGGATTGCCGTGATAAGTTTCATATCGCCGGTTTCCAAAAAGTCAGCACGCAGCGCCATCGTTACAAAAATCCGGTAAATAATGGCACCGCCTATAACAGCCAATGTCGCCCGGGCGATGGATTTTACACCAAAAATTGACTCACCGATAATAACCGATGCCAGACCAATAATAATCATACCGATACCCATATTTACATCCGCAAAACCGCCAAGCTGAGCGACCAAACCACCTGACAGAGCCACAAGAGCGTTTGACAAGCCAATGCCGGCCACGATCAATGTGTCAGTGTTTGCTGAAAAGCTGCGGATCATTTTTTGGTTATTGCCTGTTGCTCTAAGCGCAAGACCAACGTCGGTTTTTAAAAAGTAATCGGTTAAAAGTTTAATGATGAGGGTAACAAGAATCATACTGAAGACAATAATCCATGTCGAAGGGGTCTGATCCAATCCCATCGATGTTAATATCCCGTTAAAAAAGGCGTCGATACCTGTTGCCGCCCAGAGGGATTCTATCTGTTGAAACAACGTTGTTTCGTTTAACATGGATAGCGTAGGCTGCCCGAGTATCCGTAAATTAATCGAATAAAGAGCTGTCATCATAATGATCCCGGCTAATAAGGGATTAATTTTACCTTTCGTATGCAAAACGCCGGTTAAACACCCCGCAACAAACCCAGCGAGTGCCGCCATTAACGATGCGATAACAGGCGATGTGCCATTGACGATCAGCATAGCTGCTACTGCAGCACCGGTAACAAAGCTGCCGTCCACCGTTAAATCCGGAAAGTCGAGGATGCGAAAAGACAAATAGACGCCGAGAGCCATAATGGCATAAATAAGTCCTGATTCAATTGCACCAAATAATGATATAATCATAGTTGCCTCCTTACGGCAAGACAACAATCAACGCCGCCTTGCCCGGCCAAAAAAATCTCTTAAGTTGACTGTTTCAAAATAATTGTTGTTAATGACACAAAACCCATAAACTGCGACGAAAAGTTTCGTTGGATAGTTTGGGATAACTTTCTTGAGACGCAGCTGGAATATACTCGCTTTCCGTGGGCTCCCCACGAGCCTCCTCGTGAGCAAAAACCGCTCACTGCGGGGTCTCTTAGGCTCGCTGTCCCACAGGAGTCTCGCATATTCCAGCTGCTTACGTAAGTGTTTAAATAACGTTGCGTTACTCGTAAAACAGATAAAACTACAGTAAGCACTTTTTAGCGCAGGCAATATACGAAGACTACAAGGGATCCGCACGTGTCCGAAGCCACCTTGAAAAGCAGTAAGGTTCAAAGGCTAAGAACGCCACGTCCTCGAAAAAGAAAACCACTTTTTCTTCGTGCGATGTATCGCTGCCGCAGCTTTCCTTGTCCTTTGGCAACGCCTTTGTGACCAACATCGTGTTGGCCCGAGGCCGTGCCCATGGAAAGCGAAGTATATTGCCGGAGCGGTGGCATAGCACTTACTGAAATCAGTTGGAAGAATTTTCACTGGTTCGAAGTTTACATCGATTGTGCATTATTTATCTTATTCAGCTTCAACTAGCTCAGCTTCTTCGTCCCAGCTGTCATTCCATTCTACACCCTGCTCCTCAGCAGCTTGTTCATTGATAAAGAGCTGAAGTTCAGGTGGATACTCTACAGGGATATCTTTTGGCGTTTTCTCACCTGTTAAAATCTGGGCTGCCATTTCACCGGTTCGATAGCCGATTGTATGATAGTCGATGCCGTAAGTGGCAAATCCGCCACCTTTCAATGAATCGGGTTCGCCAACCATTAGCGGAATATCCTGTTCATTGGCAACTCCTACGACACTGTCCAATGCGGAAACAACGGTGTTATCCGTAATAATGTAAAAAACATCAACATCCTCTACCAATGTTGTTGCTGCATCTTTAACTTCTGATGCGTTGGCAACGGTTCTTTCTTCAAGACTTAAATCAGTCCCCTCCATCGCTTTCTTAGCAGCATCGATTTGTGCAACGGAGTTTTGTTCGCCTGCATTATAAACGGTACCCACTGTCGCTTCAGGGAAATTCTCAGCAATAAATTCAACCGTTTGATTAATAGCATCCGGATGCAGGTCGAGGACACCCGTAATATTTTCCCCGGGCTCATCCATAGACTCGACTAATCCTGCCCCGGCTGCATCTGTTACAGATGTGAAAAGAATCGGAATATCTTCTGTCGCTTGAAGTGCTCCAAGAGCGCTCGGAGTAGAATTGGCAAATATCAAATCAACGCCATCTGCAACAAAGTTATTGGAGATCGGCTGTACGTTATTCTGATCGTTTTGGGCACTTTGGAAATCGTATTCCACATCTAACCCTTCATCTTCCAATGCATCCTGGAACCCTTTATAAGCCTGGTCCAGTGAAGGGTGTTCGACAATTTGTGTGGCACCTACCTGATATGTTTCAGAACCTTCCTCTGATGAACCTTCTTCCGATGAAGCATCATCGGATCCGCAAGCAGCTAATAAACTGATAACCATGCCAGCTATCAGAACCTGAATTAATTTTTTCATCTCAATTCCCCCTATACCTCTATAATAAAAATGATTACAATTGCTTTTGCACTTTAAATGCTTAAAGTGCAGAAATTAAACAAATGCCTCACCCTTGTCTTGTATTCGGTGGGCAATAACGTTTGTCACCATCACATTTCAACAGATGTGGTTATGACCGTCTTAGCTGATCCACCTCCCAGTCTTTCTTAACGTTCAATATATGACAATATGACTAAAGTATTATAAGATTATGATATATCCTACACTAATTTAGTCTTTCGCGTCAATAAGCAATTGCGTGATTTCACAAGAAAATGATACTTTTGAAAAAATTATTGCATTGAAGCATGCCGCTGTTCTCTTAGCATAACATAACGAGAACCGCGGCATAAAAAATTGTTAAAAAACCCGCGTATTGCGGAACACCAATACCTTGTGCGATTGAAGCCTTATCCGCCACTGACCGGCGGTATAAATGCGACAGTATCACCACTTTTTAACATCGTATCTTCATCCGAGTACTCTTCGTTAACCGCTGTCATAGCATTATCCAAATTAGTAAGATCGTATGATGCCTTCAGCTTTGTTCTTAGCTCACTCACAGATAACCCCTCTGCTTCCACATTAACCTCTTCGCTCCCGACAGCTTCCTGAAGGTCAGCAAACAACAAAACGTTAATCATGGTCCATATCCTCCTCTGATGGCATATTCTTCGCATAGGACTTATTTTCCTTCTGATCGCCTAACCATTTCGTTCCATCTTCCCAATGTTCTTTTTTCCAAATTGGCACGATTTCTTTAATACGTTCTATCGCATAACGGCTTGCCTCAAACGCATCAGCCCGGTGAGGGGTCGACACGGCGATAACGACCGCTATGTCTGTAATCTCAAGTCTGCCGATACGATGAGCAATCGCAGTGTCGGTATTACCCCATTTCGTTTTGATCTCATCGGCTATTTGCGCCAATTTCTTTTCAGCCATCGGAACGTATGACTGATACTCCAGAAATAACGTCCGCTTGCCTTTAGTAAATTCCCGAACCGTACCAATAAACGT
Organism: Lentibacillus persicus; assembly: GCF_900112705.1. Classification (GTDB taxonomy): domain Bacteria; phylum Bacillota; class Bacilli; order Bacillales; family Amphibacillaceae; genus Lentibacillus; species Lentibacillus persicus. The sequence continues at coordinate 64,923 of NZ_FOMR01000001.1, read as the reverse complement.
GTTGACTGCCCCCGCCTCATTTCGGACCACTTTTTCGATACAGTCATTGGGATCAATCGGTTCTTTTGTCAACCAGACTTTTTTATCCATTAGCATCCCTTCTTATATATTCAGCAATAACTGATATGTTGTTTTGCATATTTTTCATTTCAAAAACAGGGTACTGTCGTTCTTCCAGCAACGTCATATCCCATGAACCTGCGGCTATTATATTCGAAAGCTCATCCAATAGCGACAGATCCATTGCATTTCGAATCAGCACGATTTTAGGATAATGATATTGCTTATAACCCTCAAGCAATACTAAATCGAGTGGTAGACTGGCATACATGCGGATTAAATCATCCAGTTCAAATGGCGTATTGAACGTCAACTGTGAGACGGTTTCGCCTTGTACCCCGCTGATAACTGATCCTGCCGCCAAATGTTTCTGACTGTCTGTTCCCGTTTGCATAGCCGGCTCTCCGCCATGTCCATGATGTTTTAATGACCCTACTTTTAATCCTGCTTCAGAAAAATGCCGGACCAAATGAGTCATAAGGGCCGTTTTCCCCGACCCCTTATAACCGGAAATCTGGCAAATTTGCATGCATTCAACCCCAATTTCACGAATGACGTTTTAGAGCGCCTGCCTCACTATTAAAAAAAGGCCGATTCACTGTCATGAATCAACCTTATTAAAGTTCGTGCCCTAAACTTAGTCCGGTATACCAAGCGCAATCTTGGCATAACGCGACATCTTATCCTTATCCCACGGTGGGTCCCATACGATATTCACTTCTGTTTCCTGTACTTCAGGAATATCTGAGAGCGCACGCTTGACATCCTGTTCAATGTGACCTGCCAGCGGGCAGCCCATTGCTGTCAGCGTCATGGTAACGATGCAGACGCCATCATCATTTAGATCAGCGCCATACACAAGCCCAAGGTTGACAATGTCAATACCCAGTTCAGGGTCGATAACATTCTCAAGTGCTCCCATAATATTTTCTTCGAGAGCTGTTTCCATGCCAATCCCTCCTTCACTCATCATAGTTATATTTAAACATATTCAGCATTGTATTTAAATGATTTTAATCACACTTTAGACAAGTCGTTACAAATGCTGTTTAAACCATTTGACTGTTTCCAATATAGCATATCTGCTCACTTTATGCCCGTGGTTTTCTTCCTTGATGAAACGAATGTTTTCCTGAGTTGAATAATAGTTTTTTGCTTCTTCATAGAATGTATATGAATGATCAAACGGTACGACGGGATCGCTTTCACCATGCCAGAACAGTATCGGACGTTCATTCAGTTTGTCGATATGCCGGGATAAATCATATTGCTCAAGCCGCACATATAATTGCTCAATAACCTCGTCCGTAACCGGCAGTGCCCCCATCTTTTTGAAGCTGTCAACCAGTGTTTTAGCATATGTTGTCATTTTTGGTGACCCCATTAGAATGCCTGCTGTTGTGACCCATGAATACCGGGAAAGTGCTGCTGCAGTTGTAATGCCTCCCATACTTGTTCCAGCAGTTCCAAAACGGCCGTCGAGTATAAGTTCTTTCGACTCTAAATCATTTTTTATAGCAGCCAGTTCCTCTACATTCTGCATAACAATATCCCAAAATGATAGTTGTTTCTTTTTGCTGGACACCTCCTGCTCCCTTTCTCCGTGGAACATACTGTCAGGCAATATAACCCGAAAACCTTCTTCCGCCAATAAATAAGCCAGTGGCAGGTTATGTTCTTTCGCACTGGTAAAGCCGTGAAAATATGTAATCGTCGGCAATGTTTTGTTTTCATTTGAATGATCTATAACAATTAAACACGGAATCGCTGCAATTGTTTCGCGATATACGCCTATCATAAAATTGGTTCCTCTCCTGAAAAATGAATTGTACCATTTATCATAATATGAAGTTTTTGTAAAATGCAAACGAATGCCTTTACATATCCATTGATCACTTATAAACTAATTAGCATATGAGGTGAAATAATATGAAAAAACAGCATTTAATCGCTTTGGACCTTGATGGAACACTGCTGACTGATAATAAAGAAATAAGTCTGCGTAACCAAGAATCGATAAAACGAGCGCTTGATGAAGGGCATATTGTCGTCATTGCAACAGGAAGGCCGCATCGTGCGAGCATCGATTATTATCATACACTTGGGCTGAAAACCCCTATGGTCAACTTTAACGGGGCACTGGTCCATCATCCGACAGATAAAAAATGGGATGTGCTTCATAACCCGATGCCGGTCAGAACGGCCCATGGAATTGTTGATGCATGCCACGACCTTGACGTTAATAATATCGTGGCTGAAGTAATGGACAACGTTTACCTCGACCAATATGATGAAGACATTATTGATATTTTTCAGTCCTCCCGTAAGGACTCACCTTTTACAGTCGGCAGCCTGAAGAATAAACTCCAGGAAGATCCTACTTCAATTCTGATCCACCCAAAAGAAGAAAATATCAGCAAAATAAGAAGTCATCTTAATGATTATCATGCAGAGCTGATTGAACATCGGAAATGGGGCGCGCCTTGGAACATCATTGAAATTGTCAAAAAAGGGCTGAATAAAGCTGTCGGATTGAAAAAAATTGCCCATTATTATCATATACCAAAAGAACGAATTATTGCATTCGGTGATGAGGACAATGATTTGGAAATGATTGATTACGCCGGTGTCGGCGTCGCCATGGGGAATGCTATTAGTGAGCTTAAATCGGTGGCAAAGCACGTGACTGAGGAAAACGAAAACGATGGAATCGGCACATTTCTGGATGATTATTTAAACCTTTCATCCAATGTCATTAAGTCTTCACCCGGGATTAAAAACCTCTAATATTTTCCTGTTATAAATACGGCCTACGCGACCAAACTAGGAGTGAGCGCTAAGTTAGCGTTCACTTCTTATTTATTTTGGTGAATGTTGAGCATGTGTCTGGAACATGGTGTATTCCAGGGGGGATTGCCGATGGGAAAACAAAGTAAATCACGACGCTTCAGTCAGCATAGTGCTGATGCTGTCAAAAAGCACGATGAAGTTTTTCCGTATAGAACGCGTTACGCTGATGCGAAAGACACACACGACCAGGCTGACCTTCACACGATAGGAGGGGTTTAGAAATGGCACAGCAGCAAAATAACAACTTTATGCAGCGCGCCAGAAATGCCGTCAATCAATTGACGAATGCTCAAGGCAATGCTAATCAGCAGGAGCAGCAGGCTGCACAAAATGCAATCCAGGCCGCTAAAAACCAGGCTTCACCCGAAGAACAGCAGCAGCTCCAACAACTTGAGCAGCAATTGAAACAAAAAAATCAATTGCAGTAACCTCCGTTAGTCCGTTAGGCTGAAGATGTTCTTCAGCAAAGGCATGTTAACGATCTGCCATTCATCGGAGTTGATGAAGCTCGGGATTCTAACATGCTTAAAACACCCTTGCTGAACACAAGCAAGGGTGTTTCCCTTTTATCCTTTTTTCTGTTAGAATTAAATAAAGTATGTTTAAAAGTGGAGGTATAAACTATGGGCGTAAGAGCTGAAGCGACACCAAACCCAAATGCACTGAAGTTCACGACTGACAGCCTGATTTTTGAAGGGGAAAGCAGTATCTCTGTTATGCCTGGCGACACCAGTGAGCATGACATTATGAATGACTTAATGAAAGTTAACGGCGTTGACAACGTCTTTGGCTATCAGAACTTTATTACCGTCAACAAAGCATTTGATGTCGAATGGGACGAATTACAGCCAAAAGTCATCGACGTTATTGAAGCATACGGCTACTAAAAAATACATATTGGTAATAAAACCATCAAATCGCCAAGGCGCTTTGATGGTTTTTTATGGTTTCAAGCGCATTATTTCGCCATAAAAATGTTAAAAGTAACAGTTTAACGAAAAGTCAGGACGTAAAAAATCAGCCCGGTAAAAAATATGAAAGTTAATGCCACCCCCCCTGCCGCTCCTATAAGGTAGGATTTCAGCGTATAACCTTTAAATTCCGATGCAGTATGTGATTGATCGACTTTCCGTATATGGAAATATAATGCCACATTAATTATAACCGCAGAAATCAGAAATGTAACGAGCATGAAACCCTTATCTATATGAATACCCCTATCATTTACGCCGGTGAACAAATATGCCTGCAACAAAAAGATTCCACTCAGGAATAAGTTCGAAATTGTACCTGTGTTATACTGCTTTTTCCACTCCTTCCCCATCTTTTGCTTTTCATAAGTTGCGACTTGTTCAAAAACAGGAATAATCGATTTCGTTGACTTTCGTTTGAACCATCTTACCAGCGTTTGTGCTAAAATAATAATCCCTAATATTAAGAAAAATTGTGATTGGGTTATTTCAAGGCCACCCACAAACGTAAAGAAAATGATGATGAATACTATAATTAAAGTATTTATGACAGATACCTGCTTTATCCTCATTTTTCTTAATCTTTTTTTATCCACTTGAACTCTCCTCCCCATAAAAAAACAGTTCAATTATGGTCCGCGACACCATAATTGAACTTCTACAAATACTATACTAATCCCTTCTGAATGATCCGAAGACATTCGTTGTCTGCACAATATTGGTAAACGCATTCGGGTCAACTTCCCCGATAATCCGCTCAAGGTCGTACAATTCATAACGCGTCACTACGAGATACATCATACTTTTATCATCGCGCGTATAAGCCCCTTTTGCCGGGATAATCGTTATACCGCGCACCATTGTTTCATGAATGGCTTTCTGCAGCTCTTCAGGTTTATGTGTAATTATCATAGCTGTTACTTTTGCATGACGTGTGTGCAGCGCGTCAATCACGCGCGTTGTTACATAAAGTGTCAACAATGTATATAATGCGTTTTCCGGTTCATAAAGGAGACCAGCCATAGCGATAATAATTGAATTCAGCGTTAAAAAATAAATACCGATTGGTCTGTCTTTCATACGGGACAACACCATTGCCACAATATCCATGCCACCTGTCGAAGCACCGTGACGCAATGTCAGACCGACACCGGCACCACCGAGCACACCACCAAACACCGCGTTTAGTATGATATCTTCAGACAGCTCGATAACAGGCAATGCTTCAAGGAAAAAAGTTGTCACGATGACGGATATGATACTGTAGATCGTAAACCCTTTTCCAACTTTGTACCACCCCAGAATGGCAACCGGGATATTCAATACGAACAAAATGATACCGGTTGATAAACCAATTCCTAGAAAATCATTAAAGATACTTGAGAACAACTGTGCAGCCCCTGTAAAACCGCTGGCATACACATTAGCGGAAATCAGGAAAAAGTTCAGTGACAGGGCGTTCAGCACAGCTCCGAAAAACACAATGATAATTCGTCTTGCTTCGACTAAAAACAAACGGTGCCCTCCTTATCTCCATTACGTATATTACTATTTTTTGACTATTCTTCAATATAGCTTTAAACTAAAATCAATAACTAATTCAAGTGAATGAGGGTGAAAACATGAACATAAAAATCCTCGCAGACTCCGCTTCTGATCTGTCAGAGAACCATTATAAATCATATGACATTGAAATGGTACCTTTAACAGTTCATATGGACGATGAGGAATACAAGGATGCTATCGATATTAAGCCGAAAACAGTTTATGACGCCATGCGGGAAGGCAAAAGCCCTAAAACATCTCAAGCATCCCCAGAGTCCTTTAAAACCATTTTTACATCCTATGCTGAATCAAAGCAACCATTAGTATACCTTGCCTTTTCATCAGAACTTTCAGGTACATATCAAACGGCCAAGATGATGGAACAGGAAATCAAGGAAACCTACCCTGATGCTGAATTGCATGTGATCGACACAAAATGTGCTTCAATCGGTTACGGGCTTACAGTTCTTCGTGCAGCGCAGCTCGCTAACGACGGTGCCGGGGTAGAAAAAATTATTGAAACAGCAACCTATCATGCCAAACATATGGAACATATTTTCACCGTCGACGACCTTGAATATCTGTACCGCGGCGGGCGTGTCAGTAAAACAGCCGCGTTTGTCGGATCATTTCTTAAAATTAAACCGATTTTGCATGTGGAAGACGGCAAACTTATACCGCTCGAAAAAATCCGCGGTACAAAAAAATTACACAGCCGTATGCTTGAAATTATGGAAGAACGCGGTAAGGATTTTTCTAACCAGACGATTGGCATCAGCCATGGCGATGACTATGACACAGCAAAAAAATTAGCAGATGCCATCGAAGCGAAATTCAATCCAGATGACATCCTGATCGAAATGGTCGGCGCTACAATCGGTGCTCACGCTGGCCCGGGCACAATCGCCATATTCTTTTTAAATAACGATTACAAGTAATTCAAGAAAATGACATGAAAAGGGTGTCCTCTTTTGCTGGATACCCTTTTCTGTGTAAGTTAAATCCCGTTTCGTTTGTAACCTGACCGTGACCTGTACTGCCAACGTCAATACTCTTGAACTTCTATTGATATTTCAGATCTTCTGCTGATATCCACGCTCTTCTGTTGATATCCACGATCTTCTGCTGATATCCACGCTCTTCTGACGATATCCATGATCTTCTGCAGATACCCACGCTCTTCTGACGATATCCACGCTCTTCTGTTGATATCCACGCTCTTCTGACGATATCCACGCTCTTCTGCTGATATCCACGATCTTCTGCTGATATCCACGCTCTTCTGTTGATACCCACGCTCTCTGCTGATATCCACGCTCTTCTGACGATATCTATACCTTGTCACCGGGAAACTGAACACCTTACATACCGCAGCCTTTCTTTAAACCGGTCCGATGATTATCTTTTTCTGATAGACAGTTGAATAATCGCCTTGCAATAAATTTTTCTGCACCGACAATTGATCAAAAAATAATCTCAGCGTTCATGTTGCTCGCGTGTTCAGCATATATTTTCGGTAGGACAGCCTATAACGGGAATATTAAAGGGGGAGTCACGTGAGTATATTTGAACTTATCACGATCTTTGAAACTGACCGGGAACGGCCGCCGGAATCGATTGATGCTTTACTCGATTTTTACCAGCAAAAATACATTGCAGGCGAGATTGACATCCTCGCTTATCGAAAAATCTACCATTACCTTCACCGGCAAGGGGCTGTATCCTCGCATGAATTTGCATAATAAAGGTATCAAGAAAAAGGCGGAAACTGTGCATTACGCCTCAGCTTCCCGCCTTTTTTGCTTTCTTGATAAATAAATAACACCTGCAACGAATAATAAGAATATGCCGGCAATCGGGGCAACAACAACCCAATTAATGCCTGTTTCCGGTTCGACAACATAGACTTCAGATGTCTCCCGCGGCAGCCCAATATTGATTACCCCTTCACCATTATCCCGTGCGAGATTATCGCCAAGCAGACCGTCCAACTGTTTACCGGCTTCAATGGTATCAACTTGAATTACCTGTGATTCAGTATCATTATTAATTGCAACGTAGACAGACTGCCCTTCATATGAACGCTTAAATACACTCATCGCTCCGCTCGAGCCCACTAATTCATAGTCACCGTACTTTAAAGCAGGGAATTCAGAACGCAGAGCGGCAATCCGATTTGTAAATTGTTCCAAATCATCATCAGCACTGTTCCACTCGACCAGCTTCTGACTTTCAGGAAAATCTGTGCCACCCATCGGAATTTCAGTTCCCTGATATATCAGTGGTGCACCCGGCGCCGTATACAAATACGTTAACGTAAGTTTCCATGTCGTCAGTGGTTTCCGGCCATTTTCCAGAGCTTTTTGCGTAAAACGTTCCATATACGGCGTATCAACATAATTTAAGCTTTCCGGACTATGATGACCTTGATTGTTTTCATATATTTGAGTAAGCGGTGTCCCAGCCTCAGCAAACACATTTGTCACCGGCTGAAACAGCTCAGTATTTTCTGTCGCTTGAATAGCTGTCTTTTCAGTAAGATTGCCATTGTATGATTCATCCTCAAGAACATCACCCAGTAGATAAAATTCAGGATTATTTTCCCGAAGCGAGGTGGTTAAATCGTTTAAAAAACCGGTATCCGCCTGATCGGCCGCATGAAACATATAGCCATCAATCCCGGCTTCCTCAATCCAATAGTCCGCTACATCTTTCATGAAATCGCGCACTTCCGGATTCCCTTGATTCAAACTGACCGTCTTATCAGCCCACTGGAAAGACGTATCAGACCCATTATTTTCTTTAAACCAATCGCTTTTAGCAGGGTCTTCTGTCATTGGGTGCGTTTCGGAAGCATAATTCGTCACAAATTCGAGCACAACTTTCATATCACGGCTGTGCGCTTCTTCCACCAGTTTCTTTAAGTCACCCATTGTCCCGTATTGCTCATCCACTTGGTAAAAATCTTCAATCCAATACCCGTGGTAGCCGTCTGATGCGTTTTGCATAATCGGTGATAATACCAACGTTGTATAGCCATATTCCTTCAGATGATCAAGTTTGTCGATAACCCCCTGAATATCTCCGCCGTGATATGTTAACGGATCGTCAAGGTCGACCTGTTTATCGAGGGTTGGGTCGCCGTTATTAAAACGGTCCACCAGAATATCATAATAGATTTCACTGTTTACAGCCGCTGTCTCTTCTGCCGCCGAGACAGGTATTGTTAAAAAGGACCCCAGCATTAAACCCGCAATAATCATTGTTAAATGTTTCATATATGTACTCCTTCATATGCGCATGATGTTCTTTTTCTATTATTAACTTTTAATTCCGATAGTCAATGCTGATTGGCATATTGTTGAAAATCATTCATAATTGAATTCATTTTTCCTTGATTAATAAATATATAAAATATGGCGTACTAAGAATCGCGACAACAATCCCCACAGGTATTTCCATCGGTGTTAACAAATTTTTTCCAATCGTATCCGATACCATTAAAAGCAAGCCGCCCATTAATGCTGATATCGGAATCGTATATTGGTGCAGTGGTCCAATAATTCTTCGGGCAATATGTGGTACAACAAGTCCCAAAAAGGCAATAGCGCCACCAGCCGCAACACTGGCGCCCGCCAATGCCACGGCTATAATTAAGAGTATGCGCCGATCACTTTCCACGCTTGACCCGAGTCCTCCAGCAACATCGTCCCCCAGATTCATAATATTGAGGGTATTTGATTTTTGCAGAGCATAGGGCACAAAAATCAGGATCCACGGCAATAATGCAAGTACAAACGTCCAGTTAGCATTCCATATATCACCGGAGAGCCAGACAGTGGCCTGGCGAAAATCCTGCGGGCTCATCTTCAGCTGAAGGATAGCCAATGCCGCAGAGAAACCTGCATTAATACCTATTCCGACGAGCACCAGCCTGATTGGATTAACACCTTTTTTCCACGCGAGTACGTAGATTAATAACGCTGCAAACAAGGCACCTGCTAATGCAAATAATGGCATGATAAAAAAAGAGAGCACACTGTTCATTGAATCCTGTAAAAAAAATATAAACAACACAACAGCAAACCCTGCTCCGGTATTAATACCTAAAATACCCGGTTCGGCCAAATCATTCTGCGTTATACTTTGGAGTATCACCCCGGAAACCGCCAAACCAATGCCGATTAAAAGAGCTAAAATAATTCTTGGCAGGCGGAATTCAAATAACACCAGCTCCTGCTGATCTGTCCCGTTTCCCAGCAGTGTTTGAATAACTTCCTGAGGGGAAATATTAACGACACCTGTTCCAAGCGTGATAAAAAACATAACAACAATTAACAGCATGAGTAACGCAATTATCCCTGTCATGCGTCGCATCTTGCGTGTATTCATTCGTTACCACCCCTTTTTGCTCCCCGGGCAAGATAAAGGAAGAAAGGAACGCCAAGAATTGATGTGATTGCACCAACCGGCGTTTCATATGGGGCATTAATCATTCTTGAAACGACATCCGACAACACAAGCAATAATGCTCCGAACAACGCAGAAACAGGAATAACCCACCTGTAATCTGTCCCGATTATAAAACGGGTCATATGCGGAATTATAAGCCCAATAAAGCCAATGGCACCTGCGACAGACACAGCCGCCCCGGTGAGTAACAATACGGTCAGTATGCCCATTATTTTAATGAGTATCGTATTTTGTCCCAACCCTGCAGCCACTTCTTCTCCCAGGTTAAGCACGGTCATCGATTTGGAAATGATCAGAGCAATCAGCATACCAATAACGCCTGAGATAAGCAGAATTCTGTTGGACGTCCAGTCTGTTCCGGCTAGTCCGCCCGCCATCCAGAATCCCAGCTGCTTTTCCAGTTGAAAATGAAGTGCAATGACCGATGAAAGTGAGCTTAACAACGTACCGATCGCCACTCCTGCCAGCGCAAGTTTAACCGGAGTCAAGCCGCCAGGTGAAAAAGATCCGATCATGAAAATCAATATAACGGCAATCCCGGCACCTGCAAATGAAGCAATCGTCATCCCAAAGTTAGATACTGCCGGGTAAAACGCCATCACCACGACAAGCGCAAACGCTGCTCCATGGGTCACCCCCATTATCGAGGGTGAGGCAAGCGGATTCCGGGTCAATCCTTGCATTACTGCCCCGGAAACCGCCAGAAAAGCACCTGTCATTACGGCCGCAAGCGCTCTCGGTAACCGTAACTCTTGAATGACCTGATGAGATGTAAGGTTTTCGTTAAAATTAAAGACTGCCTGCCATACAACCGAAAGATGAATATCAGCGGCCCCAAATGAAACAGAAAAACCTATGGAAATTCCCAAGGCGATTATTGTCAAAAAAACGATTATCAGTTTAATAAACTTTGAATGCTGAATAAATGAAAACATAATTTACTCCCGCTCATTCTACATTGATTTCTTTCTCGTTTAAAATCACGAAGAATCTTTGCTAAACCGGGCCGGAAAAACATAAATATGTAAACACAATTGACTCCTTGCTTCTTTCCACCCCTGTCGCTTGTCAAAAAAATTGACGCATTAATTGAAAATGATTATCATTGTCGGTAGTAAACTATTATAACATGGAGGTGACTTACATATGCGACAACGAAACACATCAAGCTTTCTTGTAATCGGTTTATTATTTTTGTTAACAGTACTGATGACAGCCTGCGGCGACAATACGGACAGTAATTCCAGTGAACAGAGTAAGAATCAGAATTCAGACGTGACCATGAATAGTGCTAAGGGAGAAATCACCATCCCCGGAGACGCCCAGCGTGTCCTTGCTCCGTTCCATGAAGACGCGTTGCTTGCACTGGATGTTAAACCGGTTGCTAAATGGGCGATTGGGCAAACGGTCCAAGGCTACCTCGAAGATCAGATAAAAGAGGTTCCAAAGATCGAGTGGAATATGCCCCAGGAACAGGTGCTAAAACATGAACCTGATTTAATTATTTTAGAAAATGGTACAGACAGTTATGAAGGATCTTATGAAGATTACCAAAAAATCGCTCCAACATACATCATGACCGAAGAAACGACTAATGACTGGCGCAAGCAAATCGAAACATTCGGCAAAATGTTTGGCAAGGAATCGCAAGCAGACAAAGTCCTGAACCAATATGATGCGAAAGTTGCCAAAGCCAAAGAAACATTAAACAATGCCATCGGCGACGAAACAGTCGCAGCCATTTGGGCTAAAGGCGATCAATTCTTTTTATTTGAGCAAAATCGTCACAGCGCAGAAGTCCTGTATTCCGAACTTGATATTAATCAGCCTGAATTGGTCAAAGACCTTGGCAAAGCTGAGACGCAATGGAACCCGATTTCCCTGGAAAAATTGTCTCAATTAAAAGCTGATCATGTATTTCTTTTGGCAGAAGAAAATGAACCGGGACTGCAAACACTTAAGGACAGTAACGTCTGGCAAAGTACACCCGCGGTGGAAAATGGAAACGTTTATACGATAAATGAATCAAGTAACTGGACAAATAAAGGATTAATTGCTTCGGAAAAAACGATTGATGACCTGCTTAAAGCACTGGCGGAATAATCCTTTTCAATTATAAGATAAGACATGGATGAAAACAGGAAATGCAACTAATCACAACACGACCTAAGCGGATGACGTGCATGCCGCTTAGGTCGTTTTTTCAACGAGAATATATGGTTTACGCCCCGAGAAAGACATTACAACTTTAAAAGGATTTCCCCTGAACAGAGAAAACCCTGAAGCCATTTAAGCTTATGGCAAAAACCCAAAACCTAATCGGCCAAACCCTAAAATTAAAGTCAAGAGAACCGCTATGACAAGCTGTATCCACCAGCTCTTAGTCGGCTCTTCCCTGCCTGATTTCAGGCTGATCATTTCCATGGCAAAAATAGCCCATATGCCTGCAATCCCTTTGAAGATTGCTTCACCCATTTGGGCACCGTTGAAATAAGCCGCGAGCAAGTCACCGCCTGAATATAAAATTAACAAGTAATCCAGCCGAAGAATCATTTGAACGATTTTAGCCGCTTTTGCTTTACCCGCTTTATTGAGAGCGATCACAACGATAAATAGAATGAATGCCAAAACCCATGATGTCACATGCAAGTGCGTATTCATTACTGTTCCTCCTTGAATCATACATTTACGTGATTAAAAATTATTCAAAAGGGAAATAGCCTTTCTGAACAACTGCAATATCGTAACATCTATCTTAACACGTCATACTAAGAAAATCATTTGAAAATTTATTGAACGGAAGTAAATTTAAATAAAAACTGTTATACTAATGAGTGAGTCGCATTTTTTATTCGGAGGGATACTATGGGAAAATCAAGTCAGGAAATTATTGATCAGACGCAGGAGTACGGTGCTAAAAATTATCATCCGCTCCCCGTCGTCATCGAAAAAGCAGAAGGTGTCTGGGTCGAGGATCCTGAGGGCAATCGTTACATGGATATGCTCAGTTCATACTCTGCTTTAAACCAGGGCCATCGTCATCCGAAGATTATTGATGCATTGAAAAAGCAGGCAGATAAAGTTACCCTGACCTCCCGTGCGTTTCATAACGACCAGCTTGGTCCATGGTATGAAAAAATATGCAAACTGACGAACAAAGAAATGACACTTCCGATGAATACCGGCGCAGAAGCAGTTGAAACGGCGATTAAAGCCGTCCGCCGCTGGGCTTATGACGTTAAGGGGGTTCCTGAGGACAAAGCCGAAATTATCGTAGCTGAAGGCAACTTCCACGGTCGTACAATGACCGCTGTTTCCCTCTCGTCAGAAGAAGAATACCAGCGCGGTTTCGGACCGTTGCTTCCAGGTATCAAAACCGTTCCGTATGGTGATATTGATGCATTAAAAGAAGCTATTAATGAAAATACAGCCGGTTTCCTGTTTGAGCCTATACAAGGCGAAGCAGGCATTAATATACCGCCTGAAGGGTTTCTAAAAGAAGCTTATGATGTCTGTGCCAAAAACAACGTCTTATATGTAGCCGATGAAATCCAGTCAGGCTTGGCACGTACCGGCAAGATGTTTGCGTGTGACTGGGAGGACGTGACCCCTGATGTGCTGATCTTAGGTAAAGCGTTAGGCGGCGGTGTTTTTCCAATATCGTGCGTTGTTTCCAATAAAGATATACTCGGTGTCTTCAACCCCGGCTCGCACGGGTCAACTTTCGGCGGCAACCCGCTCGCAAGCGCCGTTTCACTCGCGTCGCTTGAAGTTCTTGAAGAAGAAAATTTAGCTGATCGCTCGCTGGAACTGGGCAACTATATGATGGATGAGATGAAAAGCATCAGTAACCCGAAAATCAAAGAAGTTCGAGGCAAAGGGTTGTTCATCGGTGTGGAAATGACCGAATCAGCGCGTCCGTACTGTGAAGCTTTAAAAGAACGCGGGCTGCTTTGTAAGGAAACACACGAAAATGTCATCCGCTTTGCTCCGCCGCTCATTATAGAAAAAGCCGATCTTGACTGGGCCATCGATCAGATAAAAGAAGTGTTAAAAGGATAAAACACGGAAATCCCCTCAAGGCTGCTCCAACAAACGAGCAGCCTTTTTCATGGGAGTTTCCCAGGAAACGCTGGATGTTTGAATACTCGGGGGAGATTGCCGGTAGAAGCTCTAATTCCTCTCACGCAATGGCTGTCTTTGTCGATATGTCAAACTTCGCCACAGCCATTCAAGCGGACCATAACGAAACCTGGCAAGCCACCATTTACTGAAAAGTATTTGCGCTGTGTAAACCAGCACAACTACGCCCATGGCTTCCACCGGTCTCACCGAACCGTACAGCCCAAACCCTATTCCATAAAATAAAACAAAACATATAAGCGACTGCAGAATATAATTGCTCAAGGACATACGGCCGACAAAACTGAATGGCTTCAGCAGCTTCACCCCAAACCTGCGCTGTGCCAGCAATGTAATCGTAAACAGATAAAACAATGCCGACGCCGAGCCGCCTAGATTATCCTGTGCATAAGAAAACCAATCCGGATTGCCGAACACATACGGCCCCGCTTTCAGCACAACAAAGAAAAATAAACTGATCAGCCACCCCTTCATAAGTTCCTGTTTGAAATCAGCCGGGCGATGGAGCCAGCGTTTTTTGCCTAAATACATCCCGAACAAAAAGAGCGGCAATAAAGTCGTCCCCAAAAGTATATAGGAAAAGACGCTATTCGAATACAGCCAGTCGTTTAAGTTCTGGCCAAGGATTGCACCCAGATCATTACTGGCATAATTTTCCTTGGCAAGACGAATCTCGAATGTATTTGCCGTACCAAGTAAATCCCTCACATTATAAAGCATCAACGTATATAAACTGACACTAACCAAGAGGATAAGCGATCCCCAAGCCAAGATTGTTTTTTCATCATGGAATACAAAAGCTGTGAAAACCAGCCCGATGATTCCATAAGACAACAAGATATCCCCATGCCATATTAGAAATGCATGCACCAGGCCAAACCCGATTAGTATAAAAAGCCTGCGGTATAGAAACGGTTTGACGGCAATGGCTTTTTCTTCGAGCCGTTCTTTTAGTATTTGCAAACCAAACCCAAAGAGGATTGAAAATAATGTATAAAAACTTGCCTGAAAGAATATATCAATGATGACTTGCACAGCTTGATCAACTTGATTACTCCAAGCTTCCATCCCACCCCCGTATAAAAAGTACGGCGCTGAGAAAGCACCGATATTTACAACAAAAATCCCTAAAATGGCAAACCCGCGGGAAGCATCGATCCACATCATGCGTTCAGATCTCTTTAGTGGTGCCGCCGTCTGCATATTTTTCACATCCCTCAATACAGCATAAATAAATTATAGGAAAGAAGGACGTGCAAATGCCAACAAAACCATCTGATCATATCACAACGAAAAACACCTCCTGACCTTAATCAAGAGGTGCTTATTCATATTGAGAATGGTCAATGAATATCAGTTGCAGAACATAAATCAGCAGAAATACGCCAAAAAACAACGAACCCCATCCAACTGTTTGCTGTTCAACTTGAAGATAATTGTTGCAAATTTGGCTGTCGGCACCAATATAAATCCACGCCATAATTGAAAACATGACAATGAAAAATACAAAAACAATTTTCTGCCCGAACGAACCGATTTTCGTCCAGCTATCTCTAAGAGCAATCCCTGCGAGAAACGGCAGGCTGATAAACTTGAATATTTCAACGAGTTGGATTGTAAGCGCCTCGTCCATTGAGCGCGGAATCATCCAAAAACTCCATATAATCACGAATAATAGAATACCTGGGACACCATTTGAATTCCACTTCCTGAAAAAGCCCGGAAATTTAATTTGAAAGAAACGCGCCATCAACAACCCTGAAACAGCCAATAGCGTCATCTGCATATGCATATGAACAATCATCACTGATTCCATAATGGCAGCAACAGGCGGCAAGGCAAGAAAAATAAATAAGAGCAATCCATAAAATGCCTGTTTCATAGCTTACACACCTTCTTCACTGTTAAGCGTTTCATTTACTTTATCCGCCGCTTCATCAATGAGCGTGTAGTCCATCATTTCCAGTAAGTGACCGGATTTTCCTATAAAATAAAAGGCGCTATTGTGCGTGAAGTCACCTTCACCATCAGGAATAACAATGACACCCAAATTATCCAGTAAGGTATTCAGCTCACTTTCATCGTTAACCCTGGCCATCCGCCACGTTTCACCGTCACTGCCGAAATATGATCGGTATTTCGATAATGTGGCAGGATCGTCCCGCTCAGGGTCGAAACTGATACTTAAAAACACAATATCTTCGCCAATATATTTATCCGGAACTTGCTCATACACTTGCGCCATATTCATTTCCAGCTGTGGACAGACAGTTGTACAGTTCGTGTACATAAATGTGACGAAAACATATTTTCCTTCAGCAAATTCTTTAAATGAATAAGTTCGTTCCTTACTATCTTCCAGCGTTACATTCGTAAAAGCAGGCTGGTTTTGATTAATATCATAAGTTCGGGCACTTTCAGCCGTAAAAGCTTGAAAACCATCTGTGCCATTATAAAAAAGCACAAACCCAAAGACTAACACGATAAAGACGGCAATTGTGCTGTGGCCATTTTTGATTATTGTGATCACACCCTTAACAAGCAAATATGAGGTCGGAACCGTTTATGGTTAGCAGACCTATAGCAGATTTACCTGAAACCCGGCCGAAAGACAACTTTCAGCCGGGACCTTCCCCTTCAGTATTCTACCATGTCTTAATTGGAGGAGACCCTGGAGGTGCGTTGACGACGAAGTCTACAATCGGAACAACGTAAGCCATTGCAACAACCATCAGCAGTAAGATAATCCAAAGACTCCAGCGCTCAGTCCAAAATGGTGTCTTCTCTGCCCCTGCTTCTTCTTCACCGACAGGGAATTCGGTTTCGCCTTTTGGCGCGAAAAACATCATATTGAATACCGCATACACTTGAATAATGACACCAACCAGCAGCAATGTTGCACCGAATGCCATGACATATTCGTACGGAATCCAGCTTAAAGCTGTCTCGTGCTCGCCGTATGTTGTATACGATGTCCGCCGTGGGTCACCCAAAAGACCAACTAAGTGCTGTGAACCTGACATAAGAAGCATACCAACGGTCCAAACGATTGTTTGAATGATACCTAAACGGTTCATCTGTGGTGTCAGCTTGCGTTTTGAGATATACGGAATCAGCCAGTAACAGATACCGAAAAATGTCAGAACAACCGTAACACCTACTGTGATATGGAAGTGCCCCACAACCCATAATGTATTATGAACAACCTGGTTCATCTGGTTACTTGTGTTAATCAAGCCGCCTGCACCGCCAGGAATGAAGGCAATCATAGCAATCATTGGTGCCAGGAAACGAACGTCGCCCCACGGCAGCTTTTTGAACCAGCCAAAGAGTCCTTTGCCGCCTTTTTTGCGTCCAGCCCGCTCAAATACTGCAAACATTGCAAATGCAGTCATAAGTGATGGGAACGCTATTGCGACACTCATGAAGACGTGCAGGAATTTAACCGTTTCAGAGATACCCGGATCGATAATTTGGTGGTGAAACCCGCCCGGAATATTCAAGATGACCAACAGGATAACAACGACTCTTGCCAATTTATCACTGAAAACTTTTCCATCGATCAATTTTGGTACAGCTACATACCATGCTGATGTTGCAATCAGATACCAAACGTTAACTAACGTGTGTCCAAAGCTCCAGAACAGTGTCCGGCTGACCATAACATTGATCGTTTCCGTCAAGCCCATTGACCACGGAATCAGCATAAAAACTTCTACCGTTACGCCGAGGCTTCCAAAGAACCAAAGGATAAAAATCCCCATTGTGAAGAAAGCAAAGAGTGGTGTTACTTCACCTTTGTGATTTTTACGCCAGTGGTTATAGTTAATAAATACACCAAATGCACAAGACCAGATACCAAGGACAACAAAGACTAAACCAATATAAAATATAGGTGATGCCGCCATTGGCGGATAGAATGTGTACAGTACCGATGCTTCATTCATAACAATTGTTGCAACAACC
Organism: Lentibacillus persicus; assembly: GCF_900112705.1. Classification (GTDB taxonomy): domain Bacteria; phylum Bacillota; class Bacilli; order Bacillales; family Amphibacillaceae; genus Lentibacillus; species Lentibacillus persicus. The sequence goes on along the minus strand of NZ_FOMR01000001.1, from coordinate 46,915 downwards.
AGGGCTGTGCCAAACAGCATCAGTCCGAGTCCGGTCCAGGCCATTTTCCGTACTTTAGGAAGCAAGCCGCCTATCGTATGCGAAAAACCGGCATATAAATAACCAATTGAGAACGTTGCTGTAAAGATTAGAATTAATAAAACGCCGTGTGCGGTCAAAACCTGATAGTAGTTCAGCCATGATGGCAGCTGCAAAAGGCCGCCGCGTTCAAGACCCTGTAATAATCCTAAAAGTCCGCCAATGAGTAATGTTATAAAAGCTACTGAAATATATACTTTTGAAATCTTTGCGTCCTCAGGATTAACACCCAAGGCTTTTTTCGGGTCGTCTTTAATAATTTCTTTCAGTGGTTTCGCCATATGATCACTCCTTTACTTCACCATAATTTCCGTTGACATCAGCTGATGCCCGGTTCCGCAGTATTCATTGCACAATACGAGATAATTGCCCGGTTCTTTAAAGGTGTGCGTGATTTTCTGTATATGCCCTGGCATAACCATAGCGTTAATATTGGTACCGGCTACCTGAAATCCGTGGGTAACGTCTTTTGATGTCATCGTGAACGTCACCTCTGCACCCGCCGGAACTTCAATTTCGTTTGGCGTAAAACTAAATGCCTGAAGTGTCATTACGACTTCGTATTCATTTTCGCCTGTTTCGTAGACGCCAGGTTCATCAAATGGTTCTGTTTCATCAACTTTCTGTGGATCAATTGTTTCCTGGTGACTTGGCGGACCCATTCCCAGCGCAAAAGCCTGATAACCTACAATAACCATAAATAGTACTAAAACGCCCGCACTTACGCTAAGCCAAATTTCCTCTAAACGATGCATGTCATTCCCTCCCTATGATAAGGTCTGAATTTGCTTAATTATCGGATGTTCCCCGTACTTGCAGGTAAGGAGATCTCCATCGATTGAATCAGGGACTTAATGAATATCGAGGAATGCTCGATTACACCCGGTCCATAAACAGCAGAAAGACTCCCGCCCAAGAAGCAATGAGAAAACCCGCGAGAAGCATAACAGATGCAAAAGTTCCCTTTAACGACTTTTCGTCTTCATTATGTTCTTGTTCAGGTACGTTCTTTTTGACGTCCTCCATGTAAATCCCCCTCCTTGTTTAACTGGCTATGGTTATATCTTATTCAGTTTGAGGCTCTGTCGAAGTGAACTAAATCACACGTAAAAGTGATTTCTGCAACAGTCTTAACAGGTTGACACTTTTTCCAGGTTAAAAAAAGCCAAAACCCTGATATATCAAGGTTTTGGCAAGCAGTTACTTAGCATTACTCTGTAACAAATTTGTCATATATTTAAATCAAAGATTCATTTCCAGCTGACGATCAAAGAAATAAAGATGAGCTGCTGTGACAGGTTCTTTCCAGATTGATTCCAATGCCTGTTTGTAAAGTTTTATTTGTACTTCATAACGCTTAAGCAAATTATGCTTTTTCGCTTCAGTGAGTTCACCAGTGATGGCATCTGTTTTATAATCCAATAATATCCAGCCATCTTCACCGGGGATAACACAGTCAATCACACCTTGCACAAGCACGCGTTCATCCGTATCGCTCGTCCAGTTCGCATAGATTTCTGATGCGGGCAGCGTTAAACTGAACGGCACTTCACGATAAATAACCCGCGCATTTATCACCATTTGACCGATGCTGGTCGTAAAGAAGGCTTCAACAGCTGGTATCTCAATCGCTTCTGCTTCCTGTTCCGTAAGTAACTCACGTTCAACGAGTGATTCAACAAATTCTTCAATTTCTGTTCCGGAAAGAGGCTTATCCAACGGGAGATGCTGCATAACGGTATGCATCGCGGTGCCTCGCTCTGCAGCTGTTATCGTCTGTTGTTTTTGCATAAAGGCAGGCCGTTTTATAATCGGCTGCCGAAAGCCTTGAACAAGCTGGTCATCGCTGTATTCATCTTTTATTTCACGCTGCCGCTTAATTTCAGTCACGGTCTGTTTAGCACGGGAATGTGCAGCTTCATGATACGGGTAGACATAGGATAACCGGTTGTCAACAGCTTTATGATAAACATTATCCTCTAAATCCAGCTCTCGCCAGTTCACAATGTTTTCCTTCAGTTCGCCCGCTTCACGCGATGGCTCTTCATCCAAATTCGCGTAGTAACTTCCATGGATCACTGACACATGCCACTCAGACGGGTCAACTTGAATCGCATCAAGCACCTGGTCAGAAACCTCCATTGAACGCAATGGCGCATTGGACTGGTGGCGGATTAAAGCCGGGCCGACCCAGTCCAAATATGTTTTCGATCCCGAGCGATAGTGCGCGGGGAGTACCCAGTCAGCATGATGCATAATCTGTTCCCACTTCGCTTGTTTTTTGGCGAAAGATGCGACATTGCCGACCATCAGCAGTTTTTCTTTTGCCCTCGTCAGCGCAACATATAAAACCCGCATTTCTTCAGCCAGCATTTCACGGCGCTTTTCTGCTTTTATCGCATGATAAAACAGTGTTGGATACATAATCCGTTTAACAGGATCGATAAATTTACTGGCAAATCCAAGGTCTTTATGCAATAAATAGCGCGCGCTTAGGTCTTGTGTATTGAATTGTTTGTCCATTGCGCCGAGAATAACGACAGGAAATTCGAGCCCTTTGCTTTTATGAATGGTCATAATCCTTACAACATCTTCCTGTTCACTGAGCGCCCGGGCGGCCCCAAGATCGTCGCCCCGTTCTTCCATCCGTTCAATAAATCTCAAGAAACGGAACAGCCCGCGAAATGACGTTGATTCATAGCCGCGAGCACGGTCATAAAGCGCCCTTAGATTAGCCTGGCGCTGACGGCCGCCGGGCATACCGCCGACAAAGTCATAATAACCGGTTTCCCGATAGATTTGCCAAATAAGTTCCGACAGTGCGCCCTGCCTTGAAGCAAGACGATAGCGTTCAAGCTGAGTCAGAAAATTTCCGGCTTTAACGGCTGTATCATTATTATATTGCTTGTAATAGGCTTTTAACGCATCATAATAGTTTCCATGTTTGTCAGCCAGTCTTACCTGCCCGAGTTCTTCCTCATCCAAACCGACGATTGGCGACTTTAATACAGAAGCAAGCGGAATATCCTGCCTCGGATTATCAATTACTTTCAGCAGATTAATCATGATTCTTATTTCCATTGCTTCAAAATAGCCCGTGGAAAGTTCAGCATAAACAGGGATGCCCTGCTTCTTCAATTCATCCATAATGGCAGGTGCCCATGTCATCGATCGGAGCAATATCACAACATCCCGGTATTGCATATCCCGTTGGGCATCGGTTGTTTTATCATAAACCTGGAGCGGTTTTTCGTCCTTCTTCCCTATCCATTTTTTAATTTTTTCAGCATAAGCCCGGGCCTCAAGCTGCGCCTTCTCCAAATCTTGATAATTTTCTTCTTCCGGTGAGACATCCTCTTTTTCTTCAGGTGCCTCGCGGTCGATAATGACAAGTTCAGGTTCCGGTTCCGGATGCGGGAGTGCATCATACCGGTTGTTGGCATAAATCAGCTCAGCGTCTTTGTCATAATTTATTTCACCAAGCGTTTCATCCAAAATCTGCCTGAAAACGTAATTCGTTCCTTTCAAGATTTGTTCTCTGCTGCGGAAATTACTTGCGAGATCGATCCGCCTTGCCGAAAGTTCTTCACTCGCAAATCGTTTATATTTATCAATGAACAAGGATGGTTCAGCATGACGGAACCTGTAGATGCTTTGTTTGACATCGCCGACCATAAACATGTTCCCCGGCCCGTTTGAATCGCTTATCATTGTCAAAATTGTCTCCTGAACAAGGTTCGTATCCTGATACTCATCAACCAGGAGCTCTGTAAATTGATTCCTTAAACTGATGGTGACATTGGACGGTACCACATTTCCTTCATCTGACGATTCGTCCATTAAAAGCTCGAGGCAAAAATGTTCTAAATCGGAGAAATCCACGATCCCGCGTTCGCGTTTCTGCTCGCTGAAACGTTCTTTGAACTGCTTCACCAATTCAGCCAGTTGTCTGATGACGGGAGCCAGTGTCTGCATATCTGCCACATGGCTTTCCAAGTTGCGACTGAACCAGTTTTTTTTCATTTTTTCCCATCGGTCTTTATAACTTTTTCTGAGCGTTTTGACACTATCCTGTTTTGCTTCATCACATTCAACAGACTTACCGGATAACCTTCCAAATGAACTTGACGTCATAAACGCCTGCAAATCACGCCAGTTTGTTTGCCTGGCTTTTGCTTCGTGCACTAATTCAATATCAGATTCAATGGCTTCAGCGTAATGATAAGGGCCGTCACTTGCCCGTGTCAGTTCCATGGCGAGCTGCATCTCCTGATTGATAGCATCCAACTCATTCTGCACTTCATTTTTGATAATTTGAAGCCAGCCCAAATCGTCCTCTTCCCAGTTTTCCGGCACGTCATAGGCATCTGCCAGCCTGTCGAGCCATTTGACCGGCCAGGGATTTTGCATGGCAAAGTTATATAATTTGAAAACAAGTTCCTCAACATCGGCATCACTACGGTCATTGGAAAAACGGTCAACGACTGAAAAGAAATTTTCCTGCTGCTCAGCATCTTCTTTCCCGTACCATTCTTCAAATAAGTCATCGATCACTTCCTGCTTGATGAGATCGGCTTCCATATCGTCTGCAATCCGAAAGCCCGGGTCAATATCAAGTAGATAGGCGTACTGTCTGACAATATCAAGACAAAATGAATGCAATGTGGAAATTGAAGCACGCTGCAAAAGTGATAATTGTTTTTTCAAATGGATGGAAGAAGGATCTTCTGCCAACCGTTCCTCAAGTGCCTCCGCCACACGGTTGCGCATTTCCTGTGCAGCTGCATTGGTGAAAGTCACCACCAGCAACGAGTCAATATCCACCGGGTTTTCTTTTCGAACAAGTTTTTGGATGATCCGCTCAACAAGGACCGCAGTCTTTCCTGACCCGGCAGCTGCAGCAACAAGAACATCACGCCCATCAGTATAAATCGCTTCTTCTTGTTCGGTTGTCCAGTTGACCACTATGATTCCTCCTTATGACGCAGCATGTCCAAAATTTCCTCATCCTTCATATCGGTCAGTTTGCGGTAGTTATTCTCTTCCAATGTCGGATCAAACTGACAAACTGACCGGAATGAGCAAAACGTGCATGCTGTCTGCTGCTTATGCTGATAAGGGTTCAGATGTACACCGCCTGAAGTCATATCCAGTCCTGCTTGCATCATCAAATGGTGAATATGGTTTTGAAGACTTCTGAACGTTTCCTGATCGGCAATCCTGGAACCTTTTCGGAAATCACCGTCTTTTTTCAAGCCGGCCGGTATGATGTCGCTCACGCCTGATTCCAGCGAGGTATCCATTTGCCTGATAAGCTCTTGATCAGACAACAGCAAGCCTTGCATCTTATATTTTTTGAATAATTTCTTTTCAATTTCGTTATCTGATAGATTCATAGCGTCAGAAAGCATCGGATTGTGAACATGGAAATAAAGAACGCCTGCCGGGCTCGCTTTCACCCCGAGCCATTGTTCAGACTGGGACAGCACAACATCAAGGTATGCCAGCATTTGAAGCGCCAGCCCGTAATATACTTCTAAAAGACTCAAGCCCTTTTCGCTCGATTTATAATCAATAATCCGCAGAAATAAACCCTCAGCACTTTCCGCTTTATCGACCCGGTCGATACGTCCGCGCAGCATCAGTTCATAGCCATTCGGAAGTTTTAGTGAAACCGGATCGAGAGTCTGTTTATCCCCAAATCCAAGCTCGAGTCCAACCGGTGAAAACTCACTTTGCCGTGACTGTTCACTTAAAATGTGGGTGGCGCGAGTGATCACGTCCTGCAGCTTTTTCTGGATATACTTATAGCGGTTTGAACTGTGCAAAATCTGATGCTGCAGGACCGGCGCCAGATTTTCAACGGCCTGCCGGGCATAGCCGGCACTTTCCTGTCGCGTTAGTTGAGCAAAGTCCCTGCCGTCAGCCTGGATCCATTCGGTAATCTTTTTCAGTGCTTCATGGAACAGTTGGCCAATATCCGGGGCATCAAGCTTATACGTTTTTCGTTCCTGAAGATTTAAGCTGTACTGGGCAAAATGCTGATAGGAACAGCGATAGTAAGACTCAAGCCTTGATACACTCGCTTTCACCTGTTGCGGATAAAGCGATTCGGTCGTCTGTTTGCTCAGATTCACCGGCAGATTCTGATAATACAGACTCTGCAGAATCGTATAAGTGGTACTGTACTTTGCATGATGGCGTATGTACCAGTCGAGCACGTACCACCACACCTTTTTAACCGGATAGCCTTTTGCACTGCGGGCCAGCTGTACAGTGAGCGCTGCCCTCGTCTTAAGCGGGGTTGTGATAAAACGTTCAGCATCAAACAGTTCATCAGGCTCTTGCAGCAGAAGATGATCACAGCATGAAGGGAATAAGTCTTCCACCCGCTTAATCAGCTGGGATGGCATTTTCGATTTACCTTCTTCATCGCTCAGCGGGTAACTGACCCATAAATAGTCGTTCGCTGAGGTAAATGCGAGATACATATAAAACCAATCATCCAGAAGCTGACGCTCGCTGCTTTCAGCAAGCTCCAAACCCTGTGCGGCAAGCCGCTGCCGTTCCTGTTCATTGATCATGCCCTCGTCTGCCGCTTTCATCGGCCACGTGCCCTCGTTCACACCGAGCAGAAATGAACATTTCATTCCACTTATGCGCGACCGGTCAATCGTACCCACAATCACATGGTCAATGCTTGGCGGTACATGGGCGAATGTGAGTGATTCAAAACCAGCCTCAACAGCAGAGCGGAATGTTTCCAGGGACATTGTTTCATTTCCCGCCATTTCAACTATCTCATCAAACAGCTGAATAACAGCATTCCATACTTGTTCCTGTTCGCGTGCTTTTTCAAGTTGACCTTGTTCATCAAACGTTTCCCGCATCTTTTCAAGTCTGGTCGGAACGCCAAGTTCTTCAAGCAATGTATACAAAATTTCACAGCGTTCACTTACGGTCGCAGCTTTCCGAAATGCTTTATCAAATCCTCCTAAAGCCCGAACAACTTGTTTCCGGTATGCGTTAATCCGCTTCTGTGTTTCTTTTTCCGCATCGGTCTGCGCCGACCGGTCAAAACCGGCAAATCGCTGAAAAACCCAGTCCTCATCACTCATCCACTGCGAACGTGACCGAACGCCGTATTCAAGCACGTAATTTTCAAGCTCATCAATACCGTCATTATCGAGCGGATGCCGGGAATCCGTTATTGGAATGAATCCTGTTTTCAACACGCGAAACACCGCATCGTATCGCCAATTTCCATCCACCACATCCATAATCGAACGGATAAATTCAATCAGCGAATGATTCAGCATACTGCGCTTTTCATCTATAAAAACAGGAATATCATAATCATTAAAAATCGTGGCGATTAAATCATGATAAACATCAGTCTGGCGGATAAATACAGCTATCTCCTGAAAGCGGTAGTTTTCTTCTCTTACGAGGCGGAGTATCTCCTGAGCCGCGCCTTCCACCTCTGCACGCGGGTGGACTGCTTCAGCTATCTGAATCGGCACTTCACCGTCATAAACAGGGGCAGGCCTTACATCAAACTGCTGTTCAAGATGCGTAAAATAGGGACGGTTATGCAGCCTGCCGTCTTCCGGTCCGAGTATGAGCGTTTCATCTATCGGAACTGCATTTTCATGAGCAATCGCCTGTAATTCACGACACGTCTCTTTTGTCTGGTAAAAGAGATCCAGTTCGGACAAGCTGGCGTCATTTAACGTGTCCGTTGTCAATGCTACCGTTACCGAACGGCATTTTTTCATCAGTTCTTCAACGACGAGGAGCTCTTGCGGTGAAAAACGATGAAACCCGTCTAAATAAATGTCAGCATCATCCAGCAGCGGCGCGTGCTTTATTTTTTCTGCAAGCAGTTGAAGCTGATCCTCACTGTCCACATATTTACCTTGCAGCACGCGGATTAAATTGTCATAGATGTAAGCCAAATCATTTAACTTACCTTCCAGTGCTGCTTCACCAGGTTCTTTATGAACAAACTGCTTCATCTGTTCGATTTGCATATAAAGCATTTCCGGTGTCACACGGTGACGTTTAAATTCTGTTATCATGTTTTCAAGCTGCTCCAGGAACCCTTGCTTTTCAAGCGCTTTTTGAAAAACGTGCCAATCGCTTTCTTTTTCGGCAATAATTTTGCGGAGCATCATTTGCGTGCCGACAGAGCTGATAAATTGCTTTGTAGCCCCGCCTGTTTCCTGCATCACCCGCCAAGCCAGGCGGGAAAAGCTGACGACCTGAGCCCGGATGCTGCCAGTGATGGCGTCCTGAAACAGCGCGTATTCACGCTGGAACGTCATTTGCTCCGGTACAATATAAAAAATCGGTGAGCCTTGCGGGTTTTCCGCGAGTTTTTTCCGGATGTCGTTTAAAACCCGTTCACTTTTTCCCGCGCCGGCCCTGCCTAATAAAAATCGGACTCCCATTTATCCAGTCCCCCCTTGAAATTAAAGACTGTTTTATAACATTAACTGATGTTAAAACAAGACTGTTTTCGCATAGATTTTGTTATCTGCTCCGCACTGGATGTAAACTGCGAACCAGTGAAAATTCTTCCCTTCTTAATTACGGTAAGTATTAAAAGTCGCTCCGGCAATATACTTCGCTTTCCATGGGCACGGCCTCAGCCTCCTCAGAAAGCAAAGACCGCTTTCTTGCGGGGTCTTCGGACACGTGCTGTTCCCATAGGAGTCTGCGTATATTGCCTGCGCTGGGGATGCTTACTGTTTCTGTGATGCTATACGCTCAAGCCAATCTTAGCGCAGGAAATACATGCCGACTCCTGCGGGAGCAAAGGCATAGGTGAGACTTCGCGTGCGATAGCACGAGAAGGCTCATCAGCCGCCCGCGGAAAGCGGCGTGTATTTCCGGAGCGGCGGGATACACACCAACTCAAAATTAGAGTTAGTTCGCAGTTTATGGAAACTACGAAGGTTCAACGTTTACGAAAAGAGTCTAAAACGAAAAACCTATTTCTCATTTTATCAGAGAAATAGGTTTAATACACTTTCCGTTTATTTTATATGCCCTAGCCAAAACTCAATTTCAACTCTGAAATGGGCCAGTACTTAATATCGACTTTTCCAACCAATGTTTCAGCGTCCACAAACCCAATCTCACGACTGTCGAGACTGTCCTGACGATTATCTCCCATGACAAACAATTTCCCTTCAGGTACCTCTGCAGAGCCTGTGACACCCTTAAGCGTAAAATCTTTCGTATACGGTTCACTATCGTTCAAATCACGAAACGGCTCTAAGAACGGCTCCTTCACATGTTCACCATTAATATACAATTTATCATTTTCATAAACTATTTTATCGCCGGGGAGACCGACGACCCGCTTAACATAATCATCGTCTTTATCAGCCCGGAAGATGATAATGTCAAAGCGATCAATATCTGTCAAATTATAAACTACTTTATTGACCATTAATAAATTCCCGTCATATAAAGTTGGCTCCATTGACTCACCATTAACCACGTAACTGGCAAAAAGCGAGGAACGGAAAATAATTGCCAGAACCACAGCTGCCAACACGACCGGGACAATCTTTCGTAAGTATCTTTTTTTCATACCAATCTTCCTCCAGGGTGTTAACTGAATACGGAATAACATCCACATAAGCGTGCAGCGCAATAAATTCACGCTTCTCTTATAAATGCAGCCGCTTTCTATCACTTATAACAGCATACCCTGATTGGCTAATTTTTAATCTTTTCCCGCTCAGAAATCTCCTTTATGACGGTTCTTCGCTGAAGCCGCCTTTCAATATATTTTCCAAACAGCCAGAACAAGCCTATGCAGATACCGACGACAATTGTTCTGACCGGATTTTTGGCAAATTCAAAGATGCTTGATCCGACAAAAGCCAGGGAGAAAATCATGACCGACTTTCCGAGAAGAACGGCCAAAATAAATTGCTGAACACTTATTTTTGAAAGCCCTGCCACGATGTTGATGACTGACGACGGTGAGAAAGGAAAACACATTAACAGAAAGAGCGGACCAAAACCGTGCCGCTCAACCCATGCGGTTACCCGGCGAACTTGCTTGTTACGGCGTATGATTTGAAATATACGCTTATCCCCAAGCTTGCGTATGGCTAAAAATACCAGGACAGCCCCACTGCATGCACCAATCCAGGAAAATATGAAGCCCTTCCACAAACCATATGCTGCTGCGTTGGCAAAGACAAATACGATTAACGGCAAAAACGGAAGAAATGCTTCTATAAATGGCAATAAAATCCCCGGCAGCGGGCCAAGACTTTCATATTCATTCAGTAATTTTAAAATATATTCATCCATTTTGTCCTGTTCCAGCCACAGCCGCCAGTCAGCCAGGCTGATATTCAGCAACTTCATCTATTTTGTGTCCCCTTACTCAAAAGCGTTTTCTTCATTCATCGTCATTCTCATTATACTTATTTTATAGCAATCTTTACGCCGTGCACAGTAAAAAATATCCAGCCCATTATCCTCCAGATGATCTTTTGTCAGTAGAATGACAGATGCCTCTTTCTTATCATTTTACCTCAATTTGAGTTTTTTAGTGTATTTTTTGTTCAATTTATCATATACTAACAATAAAAGGAACAAACGTTCGTGAACGGAGGGAATGGTTTGCGCTATTTAAATGACGAGGAATTACAACTGGCTTCACGCTTTTTGTTTCTTTCGATGGCCATTGTGGTAATTCAGCAGGATCTTCAAACAATTGAGCAGGGAAACTTTAAAATTAAGGAACCGTATATAAAACTTCTGGAAAAAATGCATGCTGAAGCTGCGAACGAACGGAGAGAGCTGCGAAAGACCATGCGGGACAAAAAAATTCAAGTTATGGCACTGAATAAAAATGATTCGTTTTCTTCCTATTTGTTCCTTTGCAGGGGACGGGAAGAAAAACGCAATTATTTTAACCCGGCAATCCGCAAAAAAGTGGAGGTCATCATACAGGAACTTATACAAAAGGCTCAGCAATCATCTCCGGATTATGCCGCTGCAGATACTTAATCCGATTATCAAGTAAGTAGCGGTATTGTGCAGTCCGCTGTACTTGGTTAAGCATCGAGCCAAAAGAGACAGACAGAATAATGGATTTCTGGTTTTTAAAAATGATTTCAGTCTGTTTCCCAGGTCCCTGATTCACCTGATCAATATGCGAATGGGCGATCCATGAACATTTCGTGTTGGTTGGTGATGTTGTTGGGAAAAAATACATGCCGCTGGTCGGGTCGATTGAAATCGGGGCTTTGTGGGTGATGCCACATATGTCGCGGGTGCCATCCTGTCTTCCCCGAAGGCTGCTCCCGAAAAACTTGCAGGCGTTATCAACCATTTTACTTGGGGTATAATGGATGGAATATTCCTCCTGATCTTCCAGGATACGCGTGGTGGTGTTTCCATTTTCGTCCTGCTGAGCGATGACAGCCATGGTGAGAGGTGTTATTTCATAAGATGGGGCGTAATAATTATCGAGCATAATCTTTCATCCTTTCATGTAAACATGAAAAGAAAGAGGCGTATCTATAATTTACCAATAAGAAATGCAAAAGACAATAGAAAATTCAATTTTTTCTTAATTTTACGGGTTTGACAAGATTAAAAGGTGCCACAACTGTGTAAGATATCTTCCCAAGAAAAAAAGCAGTCCATTTTGTGTTGGACTGCTTAATAAAAATTCATCTGTATTAATACAGCATTTTCATAAATTCTTCTTTTGGAATTTTACCGAGGTAATGCGGGACATCAACATCAGCCAGTGCTTCCTGAATCGCCTGACGTTCATGGCGTACACCTGTCAATGCATTTTCCAGGTCACTGATCTCTCCAAGTCCGAAAAAGTCACCGTAGATTTTGCAGTTTTCAATGATGCCATTTTTAACATCGAGCCGCACGTCAACAAGTCCTGCATCAAATTTATGTGACTCTTGCACATTAAATTTAGGGGACTTGCCAAAGTTCCACTCCCATTTTTGATACCTGTTTTCTGAGATTTTATAAATTTCTTCCCAATCGGCTTCAGTGAGCTTATACTCGGGCACATCGTTAACATCTTCCACATCAAATACATGTTTCAGGATCATTTCTTTGAACGCATCCATCGAAATCTTTTCATTAAGGTATTCCGAAATGTTGGCCACACGGCTGCGTATCGATTTGATCCCTTTTGATTCAATTTTTTCTTTGTTGACATTCAATGCTGAAACAACATTTTCAATTTCTGAATCAAGCATCAATGTGCCATGACTGAACATCCGGCCTCGTGTTGAGAACATGGCATTGCCGGAGATTTTACGGCCTTCTACAGCCAGATCATTACGGCCTTTCATTTCGGCGGGCACACCTACTTTGTTCAACGCATCAACAATCGGCTGGGTGAATTTTGCAAAATCCTGAAAGCTTTCCCCATCATCTTTTGTAATAAAGCTGAAATTAAGGTTTTGCTCATCATGGTAGACTGCTCCGCCTCCGGACAGCCTGCGGACAACTTTAATACCATTTTTATCGACATAGTCGGTATTAATCTCTTCCACTGAGTTCTGATTTCTTCCGACAATAATTGAGGGCTTATTGATATAGAATAATAAATATGTATCTTGTTCCCCAAAATTCTGCAGGATAAATTCCTCTATGGCCAAGTTTATAGTCGGGTCGGTGATACCTTGGTTATCAATAAATTTCACGTTTTGTTCCTCCCTTGTCATTCTAACGTCCTAGTTAACAGTTTAATAAAAATGGCGATCCCAGGCAAAATTTATGACTTTTCCCACACGAGATCTTCGGCTGCCAACTGAATACTTCCGGAGAAATATTGTTTTGCTTCTTTAACCAGATTTCGATTGTCTCCATATTGCGGCAGATGACTCAGAATAAGCTTTCCAGCGTTTGCCTCCTCCGCAATCATAGCACCCTCTTTACTCGTCATATGCCCGGTGCCGGAGCCATCCTGATGCTCATAAAAATTACAGTCCGTTATGAGAAAGTCAGCGTCTCTTGCAAAATCATACCATTCTTCCTTAAAAGCTGTATCCGCCGTATAGACAAGAACTGTTTCGCCATCTGTAATCCGCATGCCAAAGCACGGCACCGGATGCTCCGTCCGCAAAAACGTAATGGTAAACGGGCCGACTTCCAGTGCAGCATCCGGATCATAAGGTATGCCTTCTGTATTTTTGTGTGTCAATGCTTTAAAGCCTTCTTCGTCTTCTGTATGCCCGTATATCGGCAAAATTTCATTCCTTTCACGAATATAAGACTGAACGAGCCATGCATATTGAAGCACACCAATATCGGCTACATGATCGTTGTGATAATGCGACAGGATGACCGCATCAAGATCCATGACGTGTTTCGTATGCTGGAGTTTGGATAACGCCCCGCTTCCCGCATCAATTAACAGTGTAAAATCATCCTGTTCCAATAAATACGCTGAAGTAGCGCCACCCGGGGCTGGATAGCCACCCCAATACCCAATAATCGTCAGCTTCATAAATTTTTCACCTCGAATTTAAAATTTGTTGTAACACAGTATTGACAACACACATACTGTTATAATACAATAGTTTTAACACAACAAAGGGGATGTTATATATGATGAACGTTGTTGAGTTTTTCCGTAATCTGCCTAGAAAAAAATGCCGCAATTGCGGTCACGACATGATAGAAAAAGCGGATTGTTACGGCAATCTGTGTGACGAATGCGACACTCCTGCAAGATAACTTGCTTTGAGCCTAAGTTCATTGTAGATGAATAATATACTTTTTTTCCACTGATACAGCTACTCATACAGCTGTATCTTTTTTTATGCTATACGTTATCTTGCCCGACGCCCAAATATGAATTCCTTCCACTGAATGAAGTTTTACTTTTCCACCCATATAATGGCCACTAACCCGCCAAAATACGGCGGTTAACTGGCCCTAAATGTCTGATAAGTTCGGGCCTGCACGATGCAGGTCACAAAGGCGTTGCAACACGATGTTGCGAACTTAGCCTTTGTTCCTCTTCATCAGTGGAACAAACCCCTTCCACTGAATGAAGTTTTACTTTTCCACCCATATAATGGCCACTAATCCGCCAGAATACGGCGGTTAACTGGCCCTAAATGTCTGATAAGGTCAACTAACATTCAGTGGAATAAAACCCTTCCACTGAATGAAGTTTTACTTTATACTTTAGTAAGAATTGGATGAAAAGGACTGATACGATGACACATGAAATGAAACGGTTCGAACGTTCTGAAGTGGCCGAAGACAAAACGTGGGATTTGACTGATTTATTCGCTTCACGGGACGAATGGGAGCGGGAATTAAACGCTATCCAAGCTAATGTGAGTGACGTGACACAATATAAAGGACGTCTCACAGCAAATGTCGAAAACCTGTTAAACGGTCTGAAGGCTTATGAACGTTTCCAAGACCGTCTGATTCGTGTTTCAACATATGCGGAATTAAAATCAAGCACAGATGGTTCAGACCCGCAAAATCAAGCGGATTCAGCCCGCACAGCTTCTGTTCTCGCAGATCTTGGCGCTAAACTTGCATTCGTTGAAAACGAACTTCTCGAACTGCAGGCTGACCATTTAGAACCGCTTGTCGAAGAAGAACCCGAACTGGAAACGTACCGAAAACTGCTTGAAGATATTCTCGAGAAGAAACCATTTGTATTGGCACCGGAAACCGAAGAAACGCTGGCTGCACTCAGCGATGTACATAACGCGCCTTTTATGATTTATGAACGAAGCAAATCATCCGATCTGGCATTTGATGCAATAGCAGATGAAAGCGGAACAGAACTCCCCATGTCAGCAGCCCTTTACGAAGACAGCTATGAAACTTCCCCGGATGCTGTTATCCGCAAACAGGCTTTTGAATCATTTACAAAAACGTTAAATCACTATAAAAATACGTATGCCGTTGCATACAGTACTGAAGTAACCAAACAGGTCACAATGTCGCGGCTTCGTTCGTACGACTCCGTGACTGATATGCTGCTGCATTCACAGCAGGTAACCAAACAAATGTATCATAATCAGCTTGATATCGTACAGGAGGAACTCGCACCGCACATGCGCCGGTTTGCCAAGCTCAAGCAAGAAAAACTTGGCCTTGAAAAAATGCATTTCTATGATTTAAAAGCGCCGCTTGATCCGGCATTCAATCCTTCCACAACATTTGAGGAAGCAACCGACACAATACAACAGGCACTTGCGGTGATGGGACCTGAATATAGTGAAATTATACGCAAAGGTATCAATGAACGCTGGGTGGACCGGGCTGATAACATAGGAAAACAGTCAGGCGCCTTTTGTGCTTCACCATATGGAGTTCATCCGTATATTTTAATCACATGGACAGACACAATGCGTGGTGCGTTTGTACTGGCCCATGAGCTGGGACACGCAGGCCATTTCTATCTCGCCGGTGAGAACCAGTCACTGGTTAACACTGAACCATCAACCTACTTTGTTGAAGCCCCTTCAACACTGAACGAATTGCTGCTCGCAGACTATATGATTGCCAACACAGATGATAAACGAATGAAACGTTGGGTTATCACACAGCTTCTTGAAACGTATTATCATAACTTTGTGACGCATTTACTTGAAGGTGAATTCCAGCGCAGAGTCTATTCATTGGCTGAGTCTGGCACGCCGCTGACAGAAGACGTCCTAACCGGGCAGAAAAGCGAAACATTGCAAAACTTTTGGGGAGATGCAGTGGAAATTGATGAAGGCGCCGGCCTGACGTGGATGCGCCAGCCGCACTACTATATGGGGCTTTACCCATACACTTATTCAGCCGGCCTGACGATTTCCACAGCCGTCGCCGGGAAAATCCGGGAAGAAGGCAAGCCTGCTGTCGACCGCTGGCTGGCTGTATTGAAAGCGGGTGGAACGATGAAACCACTTGAGTTGGCCCAAAAAGCCGGTGTGGACATGTCCAACCCCGAAGCAATCAGAGAAGCCGTCGCTTATGTAGGCAAACTCGTCGATGAACTGGAAGAAAGCTATGCATAGAAAGTCTGTGCCCCGGTCCTGGCCGGGGCACTTTTTTATATTAGATAGGACGGTGATGCTTCTGTTGATATTCCCTTTATTCTGTCGATATCGTTAGTCTTCTGCAGATAAATTTTTTCTTCTGTTGATATATTTGCTCATCTGTTGATTTCCCCGGTCTTCTGTTGATATTCTCATTCTTCTGTTGATTTATGTTCTCTTCTGCAGATTCTGGTCATTTTCTGCTGGTGTTCTATTTAAAAGTTCTGCTAATGCTTTCTTTTCGAGTAGCATTTTATTGTAATCGTGCTATTTTGTCACAAAAAAATTGACTTCTTAAAGCAGGAAATTATCCTTTTTTGTCGAATATATAGCTATTCACAAAAAGGAGTGATTTGACTTTGAATTCCATAACAGTTAAATACAGAACAAAGACGCATAAATTGTTAGCTTATGAGGCAATGTTCCGGCGCATTTTAAAAGAATATTGGCTAAACGATTCCATAGTTTCAGCATACAAACGGGAAAAAGCCGGTTATGACGGCGAAAGAAACGTTGACTACAAACTTTCTACTTACCCACATAAAAATCTCTTCATTTTTCAAGGTCTCCGGTTGGCAAACCCTCCGTTTCATTTTCAAATAGACACGCTCCTCCTGACAAAAAAATTCATCTGCATTCTCGAAATTAAAAATAAAAAAGGAACATTTAAGTATGATTCCAAACAGCAGCAACTAACACAAGAAATTAACGGCGAAACGAAGTCTTTTAAAGATCCGATACTTCAGGCTGAAGCCCAAAAAGCACATCTAGTCAGCTGGATGGAAAATAAGGCAAAATATAATATTCCGATTGAAACCCTTGTAGTGGTTGCTTTTCCCTCAACGATTATTGAGAACGTCAGGGAGGATCCAGATGTTTATAAGAAAATAATTCACAATGAAAGTTTGCACCAGCACTTGGATCGATTGAACAATAACTTTACAGAGGAACAATTTACAAAAGCGGATTTGAGAAATCTGTGCAAAACGTTATTGCACGAAGATACTGCACTTCGGACAGACTTATTGCAGAAGCATCATTTAACTGAACGACATTTGATAAAAGGGATACCTTGTGAGAGATGCCAGCATTACCCTATGAAGCGATTATATAAAAAATGGCAATGCCCAAATTGTTATTCAACATCCTTTAAAGCTCATCAAAGGGTTATATTAGACTATTTTCTTCTTCATGGACCTACAATCACAAATAAAGAATGCCGGGAAATACTGCAGATTGATTCACCAAGAACGGCTCACACCCTTTTAAACAGCATGCATCTTCAACACGATGGACGGAATAAAGGAAGGAAATACTACGCGCCGTATATGAGTGATTTTCCACAAAATTCCTCATTTCCACATATTAATAGTTCAATTTTTGAAGGGCCACTATTCTTCTAGTGATATAGCCTATCTTCTGCAGATAAATTTTTTCTTCTGGTGATATTATCGCTCATCTGTTGATTTTCCCGGTCTTCTGTTGATATTATCATTCTACCGTTGATATAATTTCTCTTCTGAAGATTCTTCGCTCCTTCTGTCGATATCCGTTCCACTGTAATTTTTTTAATCGCAAAAAGACCGGCACCAAACATACAATTTGGTGCCGGTCTCCCGGTCTCCCGTTCAAAATCAACCTTGTAGATACTTGAGCACATCTTTAACTGCTTTTTCTCCCTGGCCGATACAATCAGGAATGCCTACGCCTTCGTAGGAGCTGCCGGCCAGAAATACGCCTGGAAGTTGGTGACCCATTGTTTCCCGGACATTCGCTATACGCTCGGTATGGCCGACGGTATATTGCGGCATGGCATTTTTCCAGCGGCTGATGACACTGAATTCAGGTTCCTCAGTAATATTCATTGTCTTGTTTAAATCGTTCATGACAATATCCGTAATTTCTTTATCCGATAAATCCACCACGGCCTGATCACTCGGTTTCCCGACGTAACAGCGGACGAGTGCTTTTCCTTCAGGTACGGCGTTCGGCCATTTCTTATGCGTCCACGTGCACGCGGTTATTCGAAAGTCACTGTTTCGGGAAACAACGAAACCTGTTCCATCAATATCCTGTTTAATGGCTGAGGCATCAAACGCCATTGCAACGTTGGCCACAGAGGTTGCAGGAATATCGTTGAAGTCATCAAAGACGCTGTACTGACTGAAGATCTTAGGTACTGTGTTATGTGGTGTGGCCATCACAACTGCATCCGCCTTATATACGTCACCATCGCTCAATAACACGTGGTAACCATGTTCTTTCTTTTCGATATGGTCCACCCCTGTGCCAAGTGACACAATATCGCCAAGAACGGACTCAAGCTTTTCCACCAATGTTTCCAATCCATTTTCAAACGAATAAAAGATACCTTGTTTTTTAGCACCTGTTTTCTTTTGTTTCGGTGGTTTCGGCGTCGTTTTTTGCAGCCCTTTAATCAAACTGCGGTGTTTTTGTTCCAAATGATAAAAGTTAGGAAATGTTGCTTTGATGCTCATATTATCAATATCCCCGGCGTAAATCCCGGATAAAAGCGGTTCTACCAAGTTCTCGACAAGTTCATTCCCGAACCGCCGGCGGAAAAAGCTTCCTAGTGACTGGTCGCCTGCTTTGCCTCTTGGTTTCACAAAATCCATTCCGGCACGCAGCTTTCCGGCAGGTGAAAAAATGCCGGAAAACAAGAATGGCCGCATCCTGACAGGGATGCCCATATAGGACCCTGCAGGCATTTTATGCAATTTACCATTTACTAAAATATAAGATTGCCCCGTACCGTTACGCACAAGTTGATCGCTTAACCCCAACTCGTTCACCAGCTTAACGCCGGGCTCTTTACGTGATAAAAACGAATCAGGTCCTTGCTCAATCACATAGCCGTTGCGCCTGGTCGTTTTTATTTTACCGCCCAGCCGGTTTCCTGCTTCGACAAGTTTTATCTCATACGGCAAGTCTTTTTCAGTTATTTCTTTCTGCAAATAGTAGGCAGCGGATAAACCTGTTATTCCGCCGCCCACTATTAATATTTTTTTCGTCTCACTCATTGTACTTCACGCTTCACTTTATTCAAGACCACCTCAGCAAGTGTGGCAATAAACTGTGGATGCGCATTTGGCATTTCCGGACGGTGATAAGTTGCGCCAAGCTCATCACACACCACTTTGCATTCATAGTCATTGTCATAGAGCACTTCAAGGTGATCAGCGATAAAACCAACCGGTGCGTAAATGAATGAACGGTAGCCATATTGTTCATGCAAATCACGGGTTAGATCCTGAACATCCGGACCCAGCCATGGATCAGGCGTATTACCTTCACTTTGCCAACCGATTGCATAGTTTTGAATGCCTGTTTGATCTGAAATTAATTCGGCTGTTTCTTTCAGTTGATCTGGATACGGATCGCCATCTTTCAAAATTTTCTCCGGCAGACTGTGCGCCGAAACAACAAGAACGGCTTTTTCCTTTTCCGCTTCAGGTAACGCATCATAAACATCACTTATCGCATCAGCCCAATATTTGATAAAGCCCGGTTCATTGTACCAGCTTTCCACCGACTCAATGGAAATGCCGTATTTGGCCGCTGTATCATTGGCACGCTGATTATACGACTTCACACTGAAAGTTGAATAATGGGGGGCCAAGACAATGGATACAGCTTCATCAATGCCATCGTCAGCCATTTGCTTAACCGCATCTTCAATGAATGGATGGATATGTTTCAAGCCAATGTATGCCTTGAATTCAACGTCATCCTGCATCCCATTCAATTTTTCCTCTAAAGCATTCGTCTGTTCTTCCGTAATCCGGGCTAATGGTGATATACCACCGATTGCTTTATAACGGTCTTTCAAATCCTGCAATGCTTCTTCAGACGGTTTTCGTCCATGGCGAATATCAGTGTAGTACGGTTCAATGTCCTCTTCCTTATAAGGCGTGCCATATGCCATGACCAGTAAACCCAGTTTTTTCTTTCCCATTTGAAACACCTCATCAGTCTAAAAATTATCGTTTTGAATAAGTTTGGATAAGCTCAGTCAATTTTTTAAGTGTCGCCGGCTTAATATCCGGCGTGACACCATGACCAAGGTTAAAAACATGCTTATTATCCTGTTTGCTTTCGTCCAAAATCGCTTTCGTTTTAGTTTCGATTGTTTCCCAGTCTGCAAGCAGGACTGTCGGGTCGAGATTGCCCTGCAGCACTTTGGTAACCCCCATTTCACGCGCTTCTGTTATCGATGTGCGCCAGTCAAGGCCGATAACATCAACCGGTAAATCATTCCACTCCGGCAAGAGATGCCGTGCACCGACACCGAAAACAATCAGTGGCACATCTTTCGTCTGCAATGCCGAAAAAATTCGCTCCATAACCGGCTTGATATAATAGCGGTAATCTTCAGCACTCAAAGCACCTACCCAGGAGTCAAAAACCTGTACAGCGCTCACTCCGGCGTCAATTTGAGCTTTTACGTAAGCAATCGTCATATCAGCCAATTTATCCATTAAAGCAAACCAGACATCCGGCTGGCTGTACATCAATGCCTTTGTTTTGCTGTAATTTTTTGACGGACCGCCTTCAACCATATAGCTTGCAAGTGTGAATGGGGCGCCGCTGAATCCAATAAGTGGTACACTAAGCTGTTCTTCTGTCAAAAGACGAATCGTATCAAGAACATACGGCACGTCTGCTTTAGGATTAATCATCCCAAGCTTTTCGACGTCCTGGTACGTTCTAATCGGGTTATCAATAACCGGTCCAACACCCTTTTTTATTTCCACGTCAACACCAAGTGACGGAAGCGGCGACATAATATCTTTATATAAAATCGCAGCATCAACACCGTATTGTTCGACAGGAAGGCGTGTCACATAAGCGCACAGCTCAGGCTGATGCGTAATCTCAAATAGCGAATACTTTTCTTTCAGCTCCCGGTACTCTTTTTGTGACCTGCCAGCCTGACGCATAAACCATGCAGGCGTATAATCAGTCTTCTCGCCTTTATATGCTTTTAGAATCGTATCATTAAACTGTTTTGACACTTACTTCACCCTTTACCCTACTATAGCTTCCAATACTTACTATAGCGATTCTCAGCCTCGTTGTATAGAAAGCTTGATGGATTGTCATCAATTTGTCTCAATTAATGTAAATTTTAGCTTCAGGAGGAAAGTTCAACCGTATTTGATGGAACGCCTTCCATTTTAGTTAATGGATCATACGGCACAACATAGTAGCTGGACCTGCTGAAAATATTAACACGGTCAATGGTATATTCATGCCCGCCTTTGACTTCAGCGATCCGTTCATCTATCCCGTTTTCCTCTTCCCGGTAAACACGATACACAATCCGGTCATCTTCAGCCGTGTTCCATTCGAGTTTGCCGTTAAAAAGGGAAATGCCTCTGAACGAATAGCCGCCGTGCAATGTGATATCCTCAGGCAAATCGATTGGTTTTGGGACTTCCGCGACACTTTTTGGCTTATCAAACGATGCAGCTAAAGATCTCTGCTGATCCACTTCAGATAAAATATCTTTGGTCAACTGTGTTGGCTTTTCACTTCCAGCTGTTAAGTAATGTTCTTTATCCGAATGATCATAGCCCATCCATGCTGCACTGACATACTCCGGTGTATAGCCGACAAACCAGGCATCTTTCACCGCGCCATCAACGTGCGGATGCTGTGTACTTCCTGTTTTGCCCGCCAGCGCTTTTGAATAATAGCCGGGGCTTCCTGTTCCTTCCGTAACAGCATCGGCCAATATCGACGTCATGTTCCATGCTACCTGCTGACTGAACACTTCAGAAGGTGTTGTTTGCCCTTTATAGACTTCCTCGCCTTTCCGATTATAGATTTGGTTGATAGCCAAAGCATCAACTTTATCGCCGCCGCTGGCAAATGAACGATAACTTTCGGTCATTTCAAGCGGTGTTAACCCTTCTGATAATCCGCCCAAGGCTATTGCCAGCCCCTCGTCCTGTACCGACAAACCTAAATCATCCAAATACGTTTTAGAATAAGAAATTCCTATCTCGTTTAACAACCATACTGCCGGCGCATTTTTCGACTTTACCAGTGCTTCATAAATGGACACAGAACCATCATATTGCCCGTCATAATTTGTCGCTGTATAACCATCAATCGCCATTTTCTGGTCACGAATCAGGGTATAAGGCTGATAGTTCTCCTTCATCATCGCGGGCCCATATACAGCGAGCGGCTTCATCGTTGAACCGGGCTGTCGGTTTACCAGGACCCGGTTCAAGTCCCCCAGCTGATAATCCCTTCCGCCGACAGCTGCGGCGACTGCCCCCGATTCCTGTTCAATCATGACGAAAGCCCCCTCCACCCCCTCTGTATTACCCGGGAAATACGTCTCATTCTGGAACTTTTCATAGGCGATTTGCTGGATTTCAGGGTCGATGTTGATGACAATTTTGTAGCCGCCCCGGCGCACTTCTTTATTCGACAAATGATGCTTGTCTTTTGCTTCTTTTAAAACCAGGTCTATGTAACTGGCTGCCCATGGTTTCGGCTCGTATTCCTGAATATCCAACCCCAATGTTTTACCCTGTGCCGCAGTCTTTTCCTCCGAGGAGATTACGCCTGAATCTTCCATCGCTTGCAACACGATATTTCGTCTGTTTTCCGCTTTTTCCGGATGGCGAATTGGTGAATAGCCGTTTGGGGCTTTAGCCAAACCCGCAAGCAGTGCGCTCTCGGAAAGTGTTAATTCACCGGCCGGCTTGTCGAAAAACGTTTGAGACGCCATTTCGATACCATAAACGCCCTCGCCGAAGTATATTTCATTCAAGTACAATTCAAGAATTTCATCTTTGGAGAAGTTTCGTTCCAAATGCATGGCAGCCATAACTTCCTTCGTTTTCCGGAGCCATGTTTTGTCATTGGTCAGAAACAAGTTTTTTGCCAGCTGTTGTGTTATGGTGCTGGCTCCTTCAACTTTGGCCATGGCAATGATATCACGATAAACGGCCCGAACAACCGATTTGAAGTCAACGCCGGAGTGTTGATAAAAGCGCCTGTCTTCGATTGCTATAAAGGCTTTTCGGACATGTTCAGGTATGTCATCAAGCGATAGAGGCACACGATTTTCTTCATATAACTTTCCGATGACTGTTCCGTCATTTGTTTCAATGGTAGTTGTTGCATCAAGAATCATGTCTTCCTTATCAACAATCAGGGCACCGCCAAAGAGAACGGTCGCATACCCCATTGCAGCCAATGCAAGTACAAAAACTAATGACAAAAGCAGCCATTTAAGCTTCTTCATCTTATTATTAATTCACCTCAGTATTAGTATACGACAATTCTCGCAGTGACGAAAGAATAATATCCACTGTCATCTGATAATCATTCTAAATAACGTACGGTGTTTAAAATTAAGCGTAACACATTAGAGAAACGGGTATGATAAACTAACAGTAAATAAAGGCTTTTTTTCTGTGAGATTGTTGTTACAAAAAATCCATAAAGTGCGAACTAGTTAGTGCCTCGTCCACCACTTCGGAAATACACATGGGTGCTTAAAGCCGCTCCGGCAATATACTTCGCTTTCCATGGGCACGGCCTCAGCCACCTTGAAAAGCAAAGACCACTTTTCAAGGTGTCTTCGGACACGTGCTGTTCCCATAGGAGTCTTCGTATATTGCCTGCGCTGGGAAGTGTTTACTGTTTCCATAATAGTATAGAAATAAACAATCTTAGCGAAGGAAATACACGCCGACTCCTGCGGGAGCACAGGCATAGGTGAGACAACGAAGTGCCTTGGCACGAGTTGGCTCACCAGCCGCCCGCGGAAAGCGGCGTGTATTTCCGAAGCGGTGGTATAGCACTTACTGAAATTAGAAGGAAGAATTTTCATTGGTTCGCACTTTACATCAAATGTGAAGGAAACAACAATGCTTACGAAAAAGCCTAAAATACAAAGGGGGATTCAAATATGAACGGCTATATGACAAACGGGACGCTGGATTTTTTAAGAAAGCTTCCGGAAAAACACCCTGGGAAAAATTTTTATTTTATGCGGGAAAGTGCCAGCACACTTGTCTATTACGAAGATGAAAAAAAGAGCATCTTTGCTTCCGGGAGATCCTATGAAATCATACTGCAACAGGGAGACCTTAAAGACACCGGCTTTGTGGTCATGAATAATATTCCCGTAGCCGATGACGGCAAGGCAACCTTTGAGGATAAATTTAAACAGCGCCAGCAAAATGTTGAAACAATGCCTGGCTTTGAGGCACTCAGATTACTGAGACCAAAGAAAGGAAACACATATGTTGTCATGACACAATGGGCTTCAGAAGCAGACTTTGAAAACTGGAAAAAATCAGATCAATTCAAGAAGGCACATAAAGAAGGAAGCAATGTGAAACCGCCAGCCTATTTTCTTGACCGGCCATTTATAACCAGTTACCGGATGATTGATTTAGAAGAAAAATAAAATAAGAGCCTGGGACAAAAGGTTTAAAGGTGAAAGAAAAGACGAACGATAATGTGGGTTAGCGGAGGAAATATGCGTAGCCTCCTGCGGGAACAGAGGCATAGGTGAGACGACGAAGTGCCTTGGCACAAAGCAAGACTTCATCGAGTATGCTTCGACCTGCGAGGAGTGCTGCATCACAGAAAAACTTGCAACACGACGAGCACGAGTTGGCTCACCAGCCGCCCGCGGAAAGCGAAGCATATTTCCGGAGCGGTGTATCCCGCCCCCTCTAAATTATCGTTCGTCTTTTATGTTAAATATAAGTTATGCCCCAGCCTCTTGTTCATCTCCTGAATCGTCAGCAGCATATTCATTGAAAAACGCTTCGAACAGTTCGTTTTGCTGGGCGCCGTTAATACGGTCGACCTCTTCCCCATCTTCAAAATAAACGAGTGTCGGGGTACTTTGTATGCCGTACGTATTCCAAGCACCCTGAAATTCAAGTAGGTTCAACTTCTTCATATCGACATTCATGTCCTCTGCAATTGGGACAAGCCTTGGCGTTAACTCCTGACAATGGGGGCATGTCGGATCATAGAAATAGACCATCATGTCTTCTCCATTCTCCAGTTTATCACTTAATTCATCCGGCAAAATTTGATTTTGATAGTTCGGGTTATCTAATTGATCAATCGTTGCCTGATCCAAGTCTTCTTTTCCATATGGATTTTCATTATCACCCATCGCCTGCTGATTTTTGTAATCAACAACAAAATACAGCGCAACTAACAATACGACGATTGAACTTAATATAATAATCATTTTCTTTTTCATAAGTTAATTTTCCTCCGTTTTAAGATAAAAATATGCAATACGGTAATAATAATAAAAGCAGAACCGGCTAAAAATGGGATCGTGACAAAGCCAAAGTAGTTCACATATTCGGTATTACACGGTACAGCGCCACATGAACCTCCTGCCTCCTGAAGTGCCGGCACTTTCTGCACCATATAATGATAGATGGATACAACTGCTCCAATACTGCTTAAGACTAACCCGGGAAGAGCAATCGATACATCTTTTTTTATAAGCGAAGTACCATAAATAATCACCAGCGGGTACATTAATATCCGCTGAACCCAGCACAATTCACACGGCACGTAGCCGAGTACTTCGGAAAAAAACAAGCTGCCGAGTACCGCTGCAACCGATTGCGCCCATATTATCATCAACAATGTTTCGTTTGTTTTTGCGTTTTCCATATGGACGTCCTTTCCCTTTCATTTCTTCCGTATTATACAGCTAAAATTGATTATAAATCAAAAGGGAAGTCTTTTAATAGTGTTTTAATCAATTAAAATTCGTCGGTTTTGTGAACATTATGGTTCTGTCACGCTGACGTTTTTCCTGTTGGCCCTTTTAAGGCCTGCACCCAGTTATACAAATATATTAAAACCATTAAATAAATGAACCCAAAAACAAAGCCTGCGATCACATCTGATAAATAATGCACATTAATAATATAACGGCTGATCCCAATCAAAAAGACAAGCAGAGCAAGACTTACTTGAACAGTTAAAGCACTCTTGTTCGACAAAAGTTTTTTGGCAGCAAAATAAGCAAGCAAGCCGTAACATACCATTGGAATCATTGCATGACCGGATGGAAAACTATAACCTTCCGCATTCGCTGCGATGAAAATGCTCGGGCGTTCACGTTCAACAATCTGTTTAATCATTATATTTAAACCATGGGTACTCCATGTTCCTAACCCCAAAACCAATCCCGGAAGCCAGTCGCGGAAAACATACCACATTACAAGAGACATGATAATCGTAAACGGTGTCAGAAATTCACCAGAACCCAGTTCCGTAATCCATCGAAAAATTGTAAACGTTGCAGTACCCGATAACGCTTCCACAAGGCCGCGTGTTGCTGTATCAATGTAAAGCACGCTTCCGCTGACAATCCGGTAAATCCATATTCCAATAACCAGAAGGACTGCTGAAAAGAATAGTAAGAGCCCATAATTTCGTTTTTGTCGCACATGTACCACTCCCTGATCCTATCATACCTGATTTTACTTTGTCATAATTCCCGGGCACAGCTCCAGTAAATCACGTTTCAAAAATATCAAGAAGGGTACATTAATTATGTGCTCTTATTATTTTTAGAAAGGTTGGGATATAAGATGGATAAAGATTTACAGGAACTAATCGATGGACTTAACGATGATTTGGCACATGAATATGCAGCAGCAATTCAATATACGTACAGCGCAGCGGTTGTCAGCGGTTTATATCGTTCTGCCCTGAAACCTTTCTTTGAAAGTGAAATTAATGACGAAATGGGTCATGCCTTGTACTTGTCTGAAAAGATTAAATCATTAGGCGGAACACCGACAACTGAATCAGCTTCAGTACCGCAGCCTACTGAAGTGAAAGACTTACTGGAAGCCTCATTGGAAGCTGAAAAAGCAACTATTAAACGTTATGAAAACCGCAGAAACCAGGCAGAAGCGCTGGGCTACACCGAACTCGTTGTTAAGCTTGAAGATATGATTGCCGATGAAACAGGACATGAGGAAGAAATTCAGCGATTATTGACGGACCCCAGAGTTCATTAACCATTAAAGCTGCTCCAAACCAATCGTTTGGAGCAGTTTTTTTTAAAACCTATCAATCTGGATAAATACACTCGTTAAGTTTAAGATGCTCCAATTTTTTTCTTAACGTACCCTTGAATAAATATATAATTGAACACGATGCCGCCAACAAACACAGCCGCCATTCCAATCCATTCCTGCAAAGCAATAAATAACAGACCAAAAATCACTGTCTGAATGAATGTCAACTGAAACAGAAGCTTAATGAGTGACTGTTTCCGGATCTCAAGCGGAACCGGGTACAAATCAAGCCACATGATCGTTTTATGATGGGAATATAAGGTCATCATCTGGAATGCGCTCATATATAAAAACAATAGCGCAAGAAATAATTTCATCCATAAATTAGGAATGAAAACAATGAACAGACCGCCAAGAACGATCAGTCGGACATACATCCCCAAGTAGTCACCGCTCCGGACAAAGGAAATACGGTACAAATAATCAAACGTATGCTTGTTCAAGAATGGAACTTTTGCCACAAGCGATACAAGCCAATGCCTGCTTTTAACTTGATTTTTTAAATGAGGAACATCCGTAAACATATTAGCTATCCGGTAAAACGTCTGCATACGGCTTTGATCTTTTTCAAGCAGCAGATCCCAAACAATCCCCGGCTGCTTTCGGGAAACATTCAAATCATACAGGAACACCAGTGCAAATAACACGGTTGTCACACCAGCCCAAAGCGTTTCCCCTTCAATAAGGAAATAAAAAACAGCCAAATTGAGCAGCAGTCTTACAACCTGGTCTATCCGTCGAGTTCCCGGCTCCCTTATTTTGAGCATCCACCAGGAAGCAATTAGATTCCCTGCTTTAAATATCAGGACGATAAGCAATGTCAGTAAATAAACATTCCCTGCCCGTTCAGGATAAGTTGCAAAATAAAGCGGACCAAACGCTGCACCTGCAAGAAATATTAAATAAAGCTGTACCACAAAACTGTAAACCAGGGCATCCCGGAAATATGGCCCCATTTTATTCTCAGCAGCAATTAAAAATACTAAATCAGGTTCCTTCAAGAGCGTTCTGGCCGGACTATAGCTGACCAGTAGACCGAACGTTATGCCAATGATTGTTGCTGTGGGAAAGTCATCCGGAAGCCCTTGCAGCCATAGCTGATAATAATAAGCCGCAACGGATACAAAAAAGAACATAGCAAATGCAATATGACTGTTAAAAATATAACGCATGTAGCGGCTGGTTTCCTTTAAATGCGCCGCAAACCGCTCTTTAAAAAAAGCATGTGCGTCAAACATGGCTATCTTCCTTTGTCAGTTCTACATATAAATCATCCAGCGCTGCCCGAGGCATATCAAATTTTTCCCGTAATTCATCAAGTGTACCAATCGCCCTTATCTCACCTTCATGCAAAATAATGAACCGGTCGCAATTTCGTTCCGCCGTAGCAAGAATATGTGTTGACATTAAAACACCTGAACCGTCCGCTTTCATATCATCCATTAGCTGCAAATAAGACTTTATGCCAAGCGGGTCAAGACCAACAAACGGCTCGTCCACTATATACAGCGGCGGCTCAATTAAAAACGCACACATGATCATAACTTTTTGCCGCATCCCTTTTGAAAAATGGGTCGGAAACCATTTCAGACGTTTTTCCATCCGGAACGCTTTAAGAAGCGGCGGAAGTCTTTTTTCAAATGTATCTTCCGGAATGTTATACGCCATTGCCGTCAACTTCAGATGTTCATACAGTGTCAATTCATCATATAGGATCGGCATTTCAGGGATATAGGCAATTTGATTTCGGTAAGTGTCAGGATTCTCCTTAAAAGTTCTTCCGTTAACAGCGACCGTTCCTTTTTTAGCCTGCATCAGACCAATGATATGTTTTATTGTCGTACTCTTGCCGGCACCGTTTAATCCGATCAGTCCAACTATCTCGCCGGGAAAAAGATTGAACGAAATGCCGTGCAGCACGTTTTTATGTGTATATCCGCCATGTAAATTATCGATACGAAGCAAAGGTTCCACAAGCGCGCCTCCCAATTTTCACTTAGTTAAATTTTACCACGATTACAGCGGCATAACAAAACAAACTCATCGTTGCCATTCGACAGTTTCCATAAACTGCGACGTACTTTGCTGTGATATCTCTGAAGGACAGACCGCTTCCTGAAAAAAGCAGAAATCGGGGGGCGGGGAGCAGAAATATGCGCCGGAGAGCGGGAATAGGTTCCGGAGAGCTAAAATATGTTCCGGAGAGCAGAGATATGTTCCGGAGAGCTGAAATATGCGCCGGAGAACAAAAATATGTGCCGGAGAGCTGAAATATGTGCCGGAGAACAAAAATATGTTCCGGAGAGCGGATGCTTCAGCACGGGGCCGCGTAAAACGACGAGCACAAAGCAACACTTCGCTGAACATGCTACGATCTGCGAGGAATCCTGCTTCTCTGAAATCACCTGCAGACGGCGAGCACCCGGGTATTCCAGCTGCGTCGCTCGAGAGGCTAATTAATTTTCACTCCGTCGCAATTCACATCTAATGCGCGGAGTAGGTAAAAATAATACACGATAACAGCTAAATAAAAAAACATAAATATGTATAATAAATGTACCGATGCGACAGACTATAAATGAAGTTAAGGGGATGTACAACATCATATAATTTCGTATTGCACACAAATGAGGTGTTTGTGATCGACAATTAGGTGATTGTCAGAACAGATCTTAAAGCTGAACATCATACGTGATGTAAAGCCGATCTAACGTTCCATCTAATGCTTTAAACCTTTTTGCCAAAACCCCAAGTCATTTGGGATGCTGACAAACTGGTTTTTGTAATCACGTTAAAGAGCAGATGCGGTTTAACAAGAATTACGAAGTCCCCAACGTTAGATGCATTGTCATCCTCTTGCTTCTTAAAGCAGGCAGGCTCACTTAAAACGTGAGTCTGACCTGTTATTTTTTTGGCTGCTGGTCACAAAGCTTTACTTTTCACCCTGTTTCTTTATACAATGGATGAAAACCTGTATAGGAGTGATTGGCATGGCTCACGAAGATTGTATTTTTTGCAAGATTCTTGATGGCGAGCTTCCATCAGCGAAAGTTTACGAAGATGATGATGTTTATGCTTTCCTTGATATCAGTCAAGTAACAAAAGGCCACACGTTGGTCATCCCCAAAACACATACCAAAAACATTTATGAAACACCGCCGGAAGTTGCCGGTAAATTGTTTGAACGCGTTCCGTATATCGCGAATGCCATTAAAAAAGCATATCAGCCAATCGGCATGAATTTGCTCAATAATAATGAGAAACCGGCCGACCAGTCAGTATTCCATTTACATATCCACTTGTTGCCCCGTTATGGCGAGGATGACGGCTTTTCATTTAATTGGCAGGTCCATTCAGATGATTATTCACAAGATGATTTGCAGCAAATTGCTCAAGAAATTAATGAAGCTTTGTAAGTATGCAGAATCAAACATAGTTAACCGATCGATTCGGGCGCGTCACATCACCAGCCTGAAAAGGTCAGAAAATTATTACAGCACTGTTTATTTTCGATGTTTTCTGTTATAATAATTTTATACTTTCGCAGCTGGCAATAGTGCACAGCTGGAAACTAAATTTAGCTTAGCCGAGAAGAGGAGAGGTATAAATGAATACGAGGGTTTTAGTACTTTTATCACTGTTATTGGGGATTGGTGCTGTTTTACACTTTGTCGTTCCGCCATTTATTTACGGAATGAAACCAGACATGCTGCTGTCTATGATGTTTTTAGGTATCATGCTGTTTCCTAAGACAAATTATGTTTTGGTGCTGTCTGTAGCAGCAGGCGTTATTTCAGCTTTAACCACACAGACACCCGGCGGACAGATTGCCAATATGATCGATAAACCAATTACCGGCATATTGTTTTTCGCGTTGCTCTTGTTAGTAAAGGATCGGGTGAATCCTAAGATTAATGTGCCAGTGATGACAGCTGTCGGGACAATGATCAGCGGTGCCATATTTTTAACAGTGGCACTCTACATGATTGGTCTGATGGAAGGCGCATTTCTGATTCTGTTCGGTACGATTGTATTGCCTGCAGCTGCTTTGAATACAGCATTTATGATTGTTATCTACCCAATCGTTCAAAACATTTTAAAACAGTCCCGCCCACTAACCACCGTCTAAGTTAAGACGGTAAACTTGATTAATCCTCTGGCACATTTTTTGTCAGAGGATTTTTTTCAAAAATTAATTTAAACCGAATGTTTTTTTATGTTCTAAACAGGTAAAGTTATATGGAGAATCTGAAAGGAGCGCTAACTGTTATGGGGAAAGGAAAATCCATACTTCTGGGAATTCTTGTAGGAGGAACGATCAGTGCAGCTGCCACATTGCTGAGCACACCCGATTCGGGGAGAAATCTCAGGAACCGTGTCAAAGAACAAGGCTTTGAATGGAAAGAACTTCTTGACAAATTAAAAGATGACAGTATGCAGCTGAAAGAGCAGCTTACTGAAACGTCAAAAGAAGGTGCCGTTCTTATCAAAGAATTGACTCAGGAAATGAAGAACTCTGTTGAAGAGTGGAAAAAAACAATTGAACCGCATCAGGAAAACATTCATGATTATCTGGAACAAATTGAATCAAGCCTGAAAGACTTAGAAGAAAAAGCTAAGGAATAACGATTAATGTTACGTTTTCTTCATTAAAAAGCTGCTCCCCGTTTAAGGGAGCAGCTTTTCTATTCAAAAACCGGTGTATTATTCACCAAGTCCTTCTGTCCACTTTTCAAGAAGATCAGGATTGTCTTCAAGGAACTGGCTTGCAACTTCAGCTGGATCGCCACCATCATTAATCGCTACAAGCAGTTCGTTTTCCATTTCAGTATCGTAGTCTTCTGTCAGACGTTGGACGACTTCGTATGCTGCAGGTGAATCTTCCTTGAAGCTTGTGTGTGCTACAGCTTCGATACGGTCACCTTCACCACCGTAGACTTCTTCAGGGTCTTCAAGCATTTTCAGATCCATTTCTGCAAACTTCCAATGCGGTTGCCAGCCCGGAACAATGATTGGTTCCTCATTTTCAATGGCTGACTGCAGTTCTGACAGCATAGCACCTTCAGAACTGGATTGCAGTTCCCAGTTTTCCAAACCGTAAGTGTCAATAGCATCTTGCGTGCTCTGCATAACACCGGCACCAGGATCAATGCCAGTGATTGTCCAGTCTGTTGCTTCACCAATTTCTTCGTTGCCTTTCAAGTCTTCGATAGCTTCAACATCCATATATGATGGAACTGTCATACCAAGAGGTGCCTGTGCTACGAATTCACCAATAGCTTCCACATCATCGCCATATTGCTCTTGATAAGATGTGTGTGTCGCCGGCAGCCATGAAGCGGTCATGAATGATGCGTCATCGTTGGCAACACTTGTCCACATCGACCCAGCATCAACTTGTGACGTTTCCACAGTATATCCTACTTCTTCCAGAACCTGCTGAACTAAAGGCGTACGAGCAATAGCGCCTGCCCAAGAAACGTACGGGATAGAGAGTTCACTTTCTCCCAGTTCGACACTTTCGTTGCCTGAACTGTCTCCACTCTCACCATTGCCGCTGTCGCCGGATTCGTCACCGCTTCCTTCGTCACTTCCACCGCCGCAAGCTGCCAATGTAATTGCCAGCACAAGGGCTGCAGCTAATCCCCAAAATCTAAATTTCTTAAACATAAGAAATTGACCTCCTTAAAATAATAATTATATATATGTTCGGGCATCTGCCCTGTCAAAAGGGCAGAGTCATCCCGGAAACATCCTTATTTTGCGTTTGCTCCCTGTGTAATACGATCCAGCAGCATAGCCAGAATAACAAGGGACAAACCACCTTCAAAGCCAGGACCGATAGCGACCTGTGTTACAGCTCGATAAACAACTGTACCAAGTCCCGGCGCCCCAACCATAGATGCGATAACAACCATCGATAATGAAAGCATGATTGTCTGGTTAATACCTGCCATGATTGTTGGCATAGCAAGCGGAATTTGTACTTTTCCAAGTCGCTGTCCGGTTGATGAACCGAACGCATTCGATGCTTCAATCAATTCCTGATCCACCTGGCGAATACCAAGGTTTGTCAGTCTGACAGTCGGCGGCATGGAGAAGATAATCGTTGCCACGACCCCCGGCACCATTCCGAGACTGAAGAATACGACTGCAGGAATCAAGTAAACAAAGGCCGGCATTGTCTGCATGAAATCGAGTATAGGTGTAACAATGGCCTGGACCGATGCTTTCTGTGACATCCAAATACCAATCGGAATCCCGATAACCATCGAAATCACAACAGAAACAATAACCAGTGCTACCGTTTCAAGTGTCTCCGGCCAATAACCAAGGTTGTTAATAAGACCAAGACCAATAAGCGCGAACAGGCCAAGTTTCCAATTCACGACCCACCATGCAAGCAGTGCAACAAGAACAATCAGCAATAAAGGCGGCACCATTTCCAGCAGCACAACAAAGTTCTCTGTAATAAACGCAACAACTGCTGAAATTGAATCAAAGACAACCGATAGATTAGCAGTAAGAAAATCAACAAATGATTCTACCCATTCAGCTAACGGTAATTTGGGGAAAAGAGTTCCTTCGTTATTCATTTATACCTTCACCCCCATTTTCATTCAGCACTTCATTATTACCGGCTAACGCACCAATAACTGAGCCTCTGACAACAATACCCAGTAGCTTACCGTTTTCATCAACGACTGAAAGGGGTGCTTTATCGTCAGCCATTGGTTCAAATAGATCAACAAGCAACGAGTCCTGGTGCACAGTTGGGATATCAGTGGTAAGGACCTCTTCCAGGGTCTTACCTTCTTTATCGGCTTGCGATGCCTGGTCTGCTGTTACATAGCCGAGTAATTTTTGCCTCTTATCGACGACATATACAGTTGAAATCCCATCGTTTCTCATTAGCTTCAGCGCTACTTTAGGACCCCGGTCAACTGTAACTGTTTCTGCGCGTTTCATAACATGGCCGGCTGTCAGTACTTTCGCCAGATCCACATCTTCCACGAAACGTTCAACGTAATCATTGGCTGGATCCATCAGAATTTCTTCTGCCGTACCGATTTGCACGATACTTCCATCTTTCATCAGTGCGATTCGATCACCGATTCTTAATGCTTCGTCCAAATCATGCGTAATAAAAATAATGGTTTTATGCACGCGCTGTTGCAAATCCATCAATTCATCCTGCATATCTTTACGAATCAATGGGTCCAATGCACTGAACGCCTCGTCCATCAAAAGAATTTCGGGGTCGTTGGCGAGTGCTCGTGCCAATCCGACACGCTGCTGCATACCACCGGAAAGCTCATTCGGATACTTATCCAAATAGCCGCCCAAGCCAACCAATTCAAGCGCCTCAGTTGCTTTTTTTTCGCGTTCCGACTTATCAATACCCTGAATCTCAAGCCCGTACTCCGCATTCTTAAGTATCGTCTTATGTGGCAGCAATGCGAAGTTCTGGAAAACCATACTCATTTTTTTTCTGCGCAGTTCGCGAAGCTGCTCTTTATTCATCGTCGTAATGTTTTCATCACCAAGCAGAACGTCTCCTGAAGTTGGTTCGATTAAACGGTTCAACATACGAACAAGAGTGGATTTACCACTTCCGGATAAACCCATAATAACGAAGACTTCACCTTCTTCAACCTCAAATGTAGCTTGGTTCACACCTACAGTCATACCTGTCAGTTCGAGAATATCATCTTTGGATTTATTCTCGTCCAGGTATTTGACCGCTTGCTTCGGACGCTTGCCGAATATTTTAGTCAAGCGATCCACCTTTATTTTACTCATTCTTTCACCTCTCTTATCCCAATTACGGGGTATTCATTTGTCAGGAATTAACTTCCTTGTTTTGCGAAATCGTTGTGTTTAGAAAAAAGAAATATAATTCAGCTGCTCGCTTAAATCTAACTTTCTATTAAGTCTTTTTTCAAACCGACCTTAAGACAAAATGGAAAGGATAATAGTCCTGCAACTTTTTCATCAGATAAATACCATAAATCAACCCAAACGCTATTTGGTTTGATTTTTGACTTGATTTATAACCCGACCTCGCATCGCTCACTCTTAACACTATATTACTCTCAAACATAAATTTCAAATATTAAATACCAAAAATTTTAAATGTAATTTTTGTACAGTTTGTACTGTACAAAACTATTCTTCCACATTCTTAAATTTCCTCCATTTTTCGATATTATACTGGTTTCTTCTACATTTTTATTCAGGTTTATTTTCATGTAATCTTTAAACAGTCGTTTCTACTAGGGGGATTATATGCAAAACTTAGCAACTGAGGACAAAATTAATAACATTATCCTGGAGTTTTCGAAAACGATCGAACTGTTTGGGTTAAATGGACCAGAAGCACGATTGTTTGCTTATCTGTATTTGCAAAAGGACCCAAAGACCTTGGATGAAATGGGTGAAGCGTTCGGAAAAAGCAAGACATCCATAAATACAAACATACGAAACTTATCTAATTATGGGCTTGTCTCACTTATATGGAAAAAAGGCGTGCGAAAAGATTTATATGCAGCAAACGAGGCGTTGTTCAAAACATTTATGACGCATTATATCAGTAAGTGGATTAGTATTTCCGGCCAACAAAAGGATGCATTAAACCATATTAAAACAGAGATGGAACTAAGTGATACAGAAGATCATCCGGACCTTATTGACAGCCTGGATAAAATTATCCGATTTCACCGGCAGATTGAAACCTCCTTCAACCAGTTGGAAAACAGCGAAGACGAAACTTAAGACTCTAAGATTTTTATAAATTCACTCATTAAAGAAGGATAGTATCCTTCTTTTTTTAATGCATAAACCAAGGTGGTCGGTTCAAATCTTTCATTCAGCATGCCGGCAAATTGAACTAAAAGAGAAGAGAAATCCAAAAACCCTTCTTCTTTCTGTTTTTTATATTGACGTTCCAACTCATTCAGCATATTAAACAGTTTTTCATAATCAGACTTCGTAATATTTTTCTCAATAACCAATTTTGTAAATGGAAACCGATTCATATCAATCGTTCTGGATAACAGTTGAAGATGGAAATTAATTGTTTCATTCTGTTCTTCATTTATCAACAAAATGACCCCCAAAGTTATATTCTTCAGACTCTTTATGACAGTGTTTTGTAAAAGAATAAATTTTTTTGTCGAACCTATTGATTTTTAATAGTGGAAGTACTATGATGCTTTAGGGAAATCAGATTAACCATTTACGCAGGAGGGATTAAAATGAATTGCTGGCAAATCATTAATTTCAACAAAGAGTTCGGAATAAACAGGTTGTATTTGCAATCATTTTTAATCGGCCTGCTGAGTTTTATAATTCTATATATACCTTTTTCAATTAAGCATGGTACCTCTACCATCGATGAAACTGGCGTTTGGCCATTAATTATAGCATTGTGCTTGTTGCCGTTTCTACATTCGTTCACGCATATACTGCCTTTAATTTTAATGAACAAACAGGCGCGGCTAATTTATAAACGCGATGCGCTATTATTTCCAATTGTTAATTATTATACTAAAAAATACGTGTCTAAAAAAGCTTCATTGTTTGCTGCGATGGCTCCTACATTATTAATTACAGTACCAGGGGTAGCAGCAACCTTCTTATTCAGTGATTTCTATGTGTACTTTCTCATTTTCACGTCTGTTCACACAGCACTGACATTTACTGACTTCATTTATATCAGATATATTGTTAAAGCACCAAAACGTTCATATATTGAAAACAGCAACAATGAAATTACAATTCTAATAAGCAAAGAAAATGAATCGGCTATATAGCCGATTTTTTTTGCTT
This sequence comes from Lentibacillus persicus, assembly GCF_900112705.1. Classification (GTDB taxonomy): domain Bacteria; phylum Bacillota; class Bacilli; order Bacillales; family Amphibacillaceae; genus Lentibacillus; species Lentibacillus persicus. The sequence goes on along the minus strand of NZ_FOMR01000001.1, from coordinate 9,804 downwards.
ATTAAAACAGCAGTACGTTATGCTCTTATATGACTATTAGCCTGCACCCTGCAATTCATGGAATTCCAACGCTGAAAATTTATACTGTTCATGACAGGCATCTTTTGATAAAGTATTAAATATGGATGATGTGGTATCCTTTTAAGGGGGTTTTGAAATGGATTTGATTTTTCCGTTTTATGCAATACTGGTGCTCTTAATTTTTAATTCACTGACCCAGCAATTTTGCACGAAAATGGAAATGAAAGAAAAAAAGCAATCTTCCATGTTCCGTGTTATTAATATAATGGTTCTCATATTACTCGTATCTTCATATGTCAGAGTGTTAAATGCCACCGTTTGATGCTCGTCATTCAAGCTGATCGATGGTACGTATTAAAATTGACTCATGTAAAAGTGAACAAGAATCTAGGAGTGTGCTCAAAATGAAAAAAACAGCAATTGCTGCAGCGCTGACAGTCAGTATATTCACGTTAACCGCTTGTAATTCAGGTGAAGGCGACTCAGAAGTTGTAGCCGAAACCAGCGCCGGAGATGTTACAAAGGAAGAATTCTACCAGGAGATGAAATCACAATCCGGACAGCAGGTTTTACAGCAATTAGTGACACTTAAGCTTCTCAATGATAAATATGATGTATCTGATGAGCAAGTTGATAAAGAAGTTCAAAGTACAAAAGACCAATTAGGCGATCAATTCGAGATGTTCCTCCAACAACAGGGTATTTCGGATGAACAAGCCTATCGCGACAGAATCCGGCTGAGTCTTCTGCAAATGGAGGCAGCTGCCGAAGATATGGACATAACAGAAGAAGAACTTCAGAAGCGCTATGACCGCATGCAGACAGAAATTAAAGCACAGCACATCTTAGTTGAGGATGAAGAAACAGCCAATGAAGTAAAAACCAAACTGGAAGACGGCGGTGATTTCGCTTCCCTCGCTGAGGAATATTCCACTGACAATGCGTCAGCACAAAATGGCGGCGACTTGGGTTACTTCTCATCCGGCGATATGGTGCCTGCTTTTGAAGATGCTGCATACAACATGGAGGCTGATGAAGTAAGCGATCCGGTTGAATCAGAACATGGTTTTCACATTATAAAAGTAAACGACAAGCGGGAAACTGAAGCGGATATTGGATCGTTTGAGGAAGAGAAAGAAAGCATTCGCCGTAATATTATAAATCAGCGGATTGATCCTCAAGCGCTTCAAGAGAAAGTTAGCAGCATGATTGAGGAAGCTGACGTCAACGTGCAGGCTGAAGGTCTGGAAGATATCTTCGAACAGCAAAATTCAGGTCAAGGTCAAGGACAGGGTCAAGGTCAAGGCCAAGGCTAAACCAATAAACATTAAAAAACTGCTGAACCACAAAAGTGGCCCAGCAGTTTTTTAATGTAAACAAATTAATTATTGCGGCAGCCTTTGTTTTCGGTTCTGCTTTTCCCTGCGTTCTTCTTCCATACGGTCAATATAGATTCTGCCTTCCTGCTCAATAAATTGCTCCTCAAGCCGCTGTTCCGCTCTCATTGCTCTAAAAGCCATTAAACCACTTAAAAAAATGAAAAGAATCATCATAAAAACCCACCAAGGGACGCCCAGGATCATGTCGATTTCCTCCTTGTCCATGAACGAATCTATTTCATGTATATGCCTGTAGCGGCGGCAGCATGACCAAAATTACTAAATTCCCGGTTTACTGTTCTTCAAAAAGCGGTTTATAAAATGATCGGTTATCAAGAGCGAACATTCGCTCAGTGAATTCCCCGGGTTTTACTTTTTCCAATGAACGGTTAAGCATATTCATGCGTGCATCAATCAAATCAATTAAATGCAGCAACTCTGCTTCCCGTATTAATGGCGGTTTAGGACTCCCCCATTCTGCTTTACCGTGATGCGAAAGGATTAAATGTTGTAAAATTAATACCTCTTCACCTTCAATTTGTAACGCTTTGGCCATGTCTCCAATTTCTTCCACCATTATTGGGATATGACCCATTAACTTACCTTCCAACGAGTAAGACGTTGTGACGACTCCTGACAGCTCTTTAATCTTGCCTAAATCGTGCAGAATCACGCCTGCATATAATAAATCCTTATTCGTTTGCGGGTACAAATGATGAAGCTCTTTTGCGAGCGCAAGCATACTGACAATGTGGTGCGCCAGACCGGATACATATTCATGATGGTTTTTCGCTGCTGCAGGGTATGTTAAAAGAGCTTCCTGATACTTCTTGATAAATGCTCGTACAATTCGCTGAAGTGAAGAATTTTTCATTTCAAAAATTGCTTCGGTTAACTTTTCCATTAGGGCTTCTTTTTCCACCGGCGCTTTTTCCACAAAATCTGATACCTGAACACCATCTGTTGGCTGTGAAGGGCGGACGGAAAATATTTTCAGCTGCGGTTTGCCTCTAAATTGATTAACTTCCCCTGAAACTTTAACAATCTGCTCAGGAACAAATAACTCTTCATCTTCTTTTGTTGCGTCCCATAACTTTGCCTCAATCTCACCTGTGGCATCACGAAATATTAATGTCAAAAACGGCTTCCCATTGCTGGCAACCCCCCGCGAGGACCCCTTGATCAATAAAAAGTTATCAAAAGCATCCCCGACACTGCAGTTTCCTATCCCTTTTTTCAATTTGCTTTCTCCCCCTTTATAACGCCATGCTTTTTATCTTAATCGTTTTCTCTGTCTTCACCTTGAACATTCTTTGGTATGTATTCAAAAATTTCGCCGGATTCAACGACTTGAATAAAACGCATCAGCCATTTGTAATAATCTTTCGCGTAACGCAGGCGTTCAATGTCACGGAGTATCTTATCCCTGAGGGTTTGATCACTGGTTTTCTCCGCAATTTTTTGTAGTTCCACTATGGTCTCATCGGCTTCTTCAATATTTGTTTCAGTATGGTGCCGCCACCGATTGCCAAATAATGAGGTAAATGATTTATACCAGTCTTCCTCCGATTGGTATAAATCTTTCCGCTCCCCTCTTCTAAATGTGGATTCGACCATTTTCATGTCGGACAGCGCCCGGACACCTGTTGACATGCTGGTTTTGCTCATTTTAAGGGCGTCACGCATGCCATCCAGTGTCATCGGTTCATCCGAAAAATATAATACACCATACAATCGTCCGATAGATGAAGTAATGCCATACAGATTCATGTTTTTGGCGATTACCTGAATAAATTTTTCCACCGCTTCTTCATATTTTTCTTCTTCGTTATTTAGATTTTTGTCATCAGACAATCGGATCCCTCCATATGTAGTTATCAGAGGTTTTAGTTATTTAAATAATGCTGCTTATCGCACCGGTCTCCTCATGGGGTTACCAGCAAAATAGCTAGTTTTCTAATCTGGAAATAGTTTACCATTAATGACTGCTGAATGCGAACGTAAATTTACCAGACAACCTTTAATGACTTAGCTTACAATGTGCTTCACTACATCTGTTATCATAAAATTCCTTCTACTTTCCTCTGCTTTGTGATATGTTTACATTAAGCAGATTAAGTATTTGGGAGGAAGTTCCGATGAAAACCTATTTTTTAACTGTTTTTGACCAGACTGGTGAAAGATTGCTTAATGAATCATTTGAAGCGAGCGATAATGAAGAGGCAAAAAAGATTGGCCAGACACGGCTTGGCGAAGAAGGCTACAGCGAGTATACCCACCGCTGTGTTTCACCAAACGCAAAACTCGTCCTCTTCCACCGGTGACGGGATGACGGGGGTTAGCGGAGCGGGATATTCCGCTCCCTCCGGCAACCGTGTCATTCTCCAATAAAAGCCGGCTTGCGTTTTTCCTGGAAAGCCCTTACACCTTCCCTGTGATCTTTAGTATGAAGCAATTCCCATTGTGTTTGCCGCTCGGCTTGGAGATAGCTTTTAAGCCTGTCGATATTTTGATCCCGATAGATTTTTTTCGTCTTTAGCATGGAAACAATCGGGGAAGCCAAAATTTTCTCGGAAATATGTACAGCTGCCTCCATCACACCTTCATCGGTCAATACATCCACCAAGCCCATTTCTTCAGCTTCTTTTCCTTTAACTTGCTCCATTCCCCATATGAACTGTTTTGCCCGATGTGTGCCAACGCGCTCACTCAGCCAGAAGTGTCCGCCTCCATCAGGAGCAAGCCCTATTCCAATAAACAGCATTCCAAGCTTAGCGTGATTATCCGCCACCGTATAATCCGCCGTTAACGCCACACTTAAACCTAAGCCGGCAGCGGACCCTTGTACGGCTGAAATGACGATTTTTGGCATCCGGTAAAGCTTCAGAACAACTTCTTCGATTTGTTCCATTACTTCCTGATAATAGTCTTCCCCAGCTAAATCAACCATCATACCAACATCGCCACCTGCAGAAAACGCTTTCCCTTTGCCGCTTAAAATAACAACTTTATCATCGTTCGCTTCCACTTGACCCAGCACATGATTCAATTCAAACAGCATTTCTCTGTCCATAGCGTTATACCGCTCCGGTCGGTTCAAATAAACGTACGATACGTTATTTTTGCTTTCAAATAAAACTGTACGCATGCCATCAACCTCTTCCAATAAATTTATATAAGACATATTTCGAGACTTTTATCAAAAATCCTTCTTATATGAAAAAAATTCCCCGCAACATCTACTTTATTGCGAGGGATAAAAACCGTTTATTCGTTTGATTCTTCTTCAGGGTTGCCGTACAGCTCTTCAAGCGGTTTTGTAATAATGCGGCTGACATCATTAATAACAACATTCAAACGCTGTTCTTCTTCCATTAATTTGGAGATGTCCTCGTGCTGCTGTACTAATTCAACAACTTTGCGGGCTTCTTCAACTTCCTTTTCAGAAATTTCCTGACCCTGCATTTGTTTTTCTTGAAGTTCCATTTGTGTGTTACGGAAGTTATCGAACATTTTCTTAGCTGATTCGTCCGCCATAACGGCATCATATGCTTGTTTTAAACTCGTGAATTCTTCACTGTTGCGAATTGCCTTTTCAAGATCGTATGCACTATCGTAAATATTTGCCACGATAAGTCCTCCTTAATTTTCGTCTAAACATACTATAACAGACGTTAATACCCCTGTATACCATTAGTAAAGAGACGAATAAATGGAAAAATTGATTTTCGATTCTGTCATACATTGCTATAATGGAAAAAAGTCCAGGGGAAAGAGGCATTTTATGATTGAACAATTACGTAATATTTTTTCTTCATTAATTTTATCTGAAGATGCAGCTGAAAAAGAAAACGATAACTATCAATGGTTTACGACCGAAAATGGAACGTTAATTGGCATTCACAACAGCGAACTGGATACAAAAGATATCCAGTTATTAAATACTTTTTTATGGCCTCACAGCAACTCCTTGCCCGATTTAGCACCTGAAGAAAAGAATTGGCTTACATATATCCGAGCCGATCGTATTCCGGAACCTTCATCACAGGTCTTCCGTTTTATCCACTTTTCGTTTCGGCCGAACCAGATAGAACCTTCTTTGTTTAAGGAGGCAGTGAACGCGTTCTTTGCCAAAGAGGTTCCTGTTTTATGGGAGAATGACCATGAAGGTATCATTGTTGAAACGGAGCCTGATGAGCCTATTTCATATGACACCATCATCGATATTCTCATGAGCGACCTTGCCGTCAAGGTCCGTTTTTTCGTAGGGCCATTTATGACATCGCTTAAAAATGCTAAAGAAGGGTATAAGTGGCTCATGGAAGCAGCTGTCATCGCCCGGAAATATTCGGGTAAGCCCGTTACAACTTACGTCGACGCCTTCCCTTTTATGCTGATTAACCAGACAACAAACGCTTTTCGAAATGGGCTTGCCCGGACTGTTTTGGCTGAGGCTATAGACGCCACTGAACTTCTCATAACCGCTGAAACATTTATTGCCTGCAATCTAAACGTTTCCTTGACCGCAAAGGAACTGTACCTGCACCGCAACAGTCTTCAGTACAGGCTTGATAAATTTAAAGAAAAAACAAATATTGACATACGTGACTTCCATCAGGCAGCAACGGTATATTTAGCAATTCTGGCAACCAAATAAGTAAAACTTCAAATCAGGCGTTGTATTTTTGCAAGTATTGCTAGTCTAATGAATAACAACATGCACAAAAGAAATCAAATTTTTCAGGCACATTAGCCGTTTACAGCGTCTCTTCCAGTCAGCTAAAATTAGTTAAACGATTACATAGGGGGAATACGAAGATGGCTGAAATGCGCTTGGAACATATCCAAAAGAAATACGATAAAAATGTTACCGCTGTCAATGATTTTAACCTTGATATTAAGGATAAGGAATTTATTGTGTTTGTGGGGCCATCAGGCTGCGGAAAATCAACCACGTTACGAATGATCGCCGGTCTTGAGGAAATTACTGACGGGTCGCTTTACATTAATGATGAACGGATGAATGACATCGCACCGAAAGACCGTGATATCGCAATGGTCTTTCAAAACTATGCTTTATACCCGCACATGAATGTCTATGACAATATGGCCTTTGGGTTAAAGCTTCGTAAATTCAAAAAAGACGAAATTGATAAAAGAGTGCAGAACGCCGCTTCCATTCTCGGATTGGAAAATTATTTGGACCGTAAACCAAAAGCACTCTCGGGCGGTCAGCGCCAGCGTGTCGCTTTAGGCCGTGCCATTGTCCGTGATGCGAAAGTCTTCTTAATGGACGAACCGCTTTCCAACCTTGATGCCAAGCTCCGTGTCCAAATGCGCGCGGAAATTCAAAAGCTGCACCAGCGTCTTCAAACCACTACGATTTATGTAACACATGATCAAACAGAAGCGATGACAATGGCCACACGCCTTGTTGTCATGAAAGATGGTATTATTCAGCAGGTGGGCGTTCCGAAAGATGTCTACGACCAGCCGGAAAATATGTTTGTTGCCGGCTTTATTGGTTCCCCATCAATGAACTTTCTTTCCGGTGCGATTAAGGATGACGCATTCGTTAGTGAAGACACAACGATTAAAATTCCTGAAGGCAAAATGAAGACATTGCGTGATCAAGGGTATCTTGATAAGGATATTGTGTTAGGTATACGGCCTGAGGATATACATGATGAGCCGGCATTTATTGAAGCAAGCCCTGAAACAAAAATCTCAGCAACCGTTGACGTTGCCGAGTTGATGGGTGCTGAATCGTATTTATACTCGAAATTTAATGGACAGGACTTCATTGCTCGTGTTGACGCCCGATCGGACGTTCACGGAGGTGACACGATCGAGCTGGCCTTTGATATGAACAAAGCCATTTTCTTTGATCGTGAAACAGAAGAGCGTATCCGGTGAATCTTCAATCAGTGGGGCAGATAAAAACAGATGACTTCAGTATAATAACGTGGGAAATGTAAAAAATACCAAGTGATGCAAGCAGAGGGAAGCTTTTAAAACTTCCCTCTGTCTTTGTCATAGGGGTGCAGTGCCCCTCTGAGGCCATTTATTATTGTTATTGTCCGCTAAATTGAGATTGAGCTGACTGAACGAGTCGCTTGGTAATCTCACCGCCAACCGAACCGTTTGCACGGGAAGTTGTATCAGCGCCAAGGTTAACACCAAATTCTGAGGCAATCTCAGTTTTCATTTGGTTCAGAGCTTGTTCAGCACCAGGCACAACCAGCTGATTTGAATTTCCACTGTTGTTATTAGCCATGTTTATCACCTCCTGTACGCATTATTGTGAACAGAACTCGGAAACTTATCATAAAATGCAGCTGGTAATTGTTGCTTATATCGACGTGTTCTTTAAAATCTCTATCAAAACCATATTAATGACCAATCAACATGAAAACTCACTACCTGAGAAGATAGTGAGTTTTTGTAGTTTAGATCATTTTATTTCGGATATGTCATTTCTTTTGGATTAACGTATTTTTCAAATTCGTCTTCAGTAAGCAAGTCCAACTCAACAGCAGCTTCTTTCAATGTTGAATTATCATTGAATGCTTTTTTGGCAATTTTCGCTGCATTTTCATACCCGATATGCGGGTTTAAGGCGGTAACAAGCATTAAGGAATCGCGCAGATACGTCTCAATTTTTTCCAAATCCGGCTCGAGCCCCTGAACACAACGTTCATCAAACGAAAGCATCGTATCAGCAAGGAGCTGGCATGATTGCAGAAAATTGTAAGCGATAACCGGTTTAAAGACGTTCAGTTCAAAGTTGCCCTGACTTGCTGCAAATCCAATCGCAGCATCGTTCCCCATAACCTGTGTTGCTGCCATTGTGACGGCTTCAGGCTGCGTCGGATTGACTTTACCAGGCATAATCGAGCTGCCGGGTTCATTAGCCGGGATTGTAATTTCCCCAATGCCCGAACGCGGACCACTTGCCAGCCAGCGCACATCATTGGCGATTTTCATTAAATCGGCTGCCAGTCCTTTTAAAGCCCCATGAACATGAACCGTATCATCATGGCTCGTTAATGCATGAAATTTATTCGGAGCAGATTTAAATGTTTTACCAGTTTCTTCAACAACTGCTTTCGTGACAGCTTCCGAAAAATCAGGGTGCGCGTTAAGGCCTGTCCCGACGGCTGTTCCGCCGATAGCCAGATCTCTGACATAGGCAATGCTTTCAGAGATCATCGTTTCTGACTTTTCGAGCATACGGTGCCAGCCGCTAATTTCCTGCCCCAACGTTAAAGGTGTCGCATCCTGCAAATGTGTTCTGCCAATTTTAACCACTTCCTGGAAGTTTTCAACTTTTTCGCCCATTGTTTTCTTCAGAGCTTGTACAGCAGGCAAAACATGATCTTCCAGTTTCAAAACAAAAGCGATATGCATCGCTGTTGGATAAGTGTCGTTGGAGCTTTGTGATTTATTCACGTCATCATTCGGGTGAAGCGTTATATCACTACCCTGCTCTTTCAGCCATTCTGTTCCCACGTAAGCAATAACCTCGTTAACGTTCATGTTGGACTGGGTGCCGCTTCCTGTTTGCCACACGACTAATGGAAAATGATCGTCAAGATTCCCTTCTACAATCTGATCAGCAGCATAACCGATCGCATCCGCTTTTTGTTTATCAAGCAGGCCCAGCTCGCTGTTGGCTTTAGCAGCACTTTTTTTAAGAATCGCAAATGCCCGAATGACTTCCATAGGCATTTTTTCCTCACCAATCGGGAAGTTTTGCTTGCTTCGCTGTGTCTGCGCTCCCCAATACTTTTCTGCCGGCACTTTCATTTCCCCAAGTGTATCTTTTTCTATCCGGTAATCCATATTGACTGCCTCCTTATGTAAAAAAGATAGTATAACTGATTTTATTGTAACAAAAGAAGAGCAGCGGGTGTTAATGGAATTGCAGGATTTTGTCACAAAATGCGGAAGTGCGAACCAGTGAAAATTCTCCCTTTCTGATTGTCGTTAAGTGCTAAAAGGCGCAACCCTCGCTCGAGCTGATACTTTTGCTCTCGGGACGAAATTTCCGTTCTCGGGCTGATAATTCTTCTCTCCAGCACATATTTAGTCAAGTCCATAGTTATGTGTAAATTGGGTTACAAGCTTTCAACCTTTAGTGCTCTTATGTGAATATTGATTTGGCAGGGTATGGGGCCGGCCCCATACCCTGCCAAATCGTCATTTTTTCTTGGTATGGTTGGGAACTCCGATAATATTTTTCTTTTGCTTCTGTTTTTCAGCCTCATCCATTAAGACGGCGCCAATCAATCGAAAGGCGGATTGGGTATTTGGAAAAATACGTATGACTCTTTCTCTTCGTCTCACTTCCTGATTCAAACGTTCCAAGGAATTCGTACTGTGAATAAAGCGGTGATATTTG